>JALNWG010000004.1 GCA_023231005.1 Bacteroidales bacterium
TGATGCAAAAAACAAGGCGCAAATCAAAATTGAAGGAATAAAACCAATTCTTGTGTATCGAAAAATCTGTCCAAATAATATGCCTCTAAAAATTAATTCCTCAAAAAATGCGGCAAATATAACTCCTACCAGGATTGAGTTTATTGATATATCCTTATTGAAATTTAAAAATACAGAATACCCTATCAACATAGGCAAAGTGACTATAAATGAAAAAAACATTCCCTTAATAAATCCATTTTTTAATCCGATGCTATCAATTATCTCTTTGGGCTTATGAATCAAAAATAAACCAACAAGCATGGGTAATCCAACAATAATGTAAGTCAAGAGAAACCCTATTATGCTTATGCCAATCTTTTTGGTCAAGAAATCATCAAGTTGATAAAAATATAATTTGCTTATTGTAAAATATAGTCCAAAAGCAATTAAAGTAATCAACAATGTTCTTAATGTCTGTTTCATTGAATTTTGTTTTGTTTCTTATTCTACTGTATCGTGTTTTTTCCCAAAAATTGGCCACAACGTTGTTGTAAGCTGTAGATAAAGATCAAAAATACAAATCTTTTCTCAGGAGTATCAATCCATTCTCAATCTTTACATGGAAATTTCCACACAGTTTAATGGACCGCTGATAACGTGGACAATGGTAGGGGCTATTTCACTTCATTGTTGAACCAGTTTAGATTAGTGTCGGAATATGACCTTACCTCCTGCTTCTCCTGTTTCCAGTTGATGGATTTCCAGTGTGTCAGTTAGTGTCCGATACACAATCCTTTTGACCGGACTTCATTTGCTTTCCTGAATAAAACCTTACTACAGTTTTCTTGCAAAAGAGAACCAGATGGAAGTAATCTTTACGCTTGCATACCAGCTTATGCATTACCAGGGAAAATTCCCTTTTTTCACCCTATATTGTGCAACGTGCATTTTTATTTGTTTTCCATAGATTTAGGCAACATCAACAAAAAAGGAATACACTTGTCATAATTTAACTCATCGTAGTTTACTCCTAAGTTGATATTATTGTAATGATCCATTTGATGCTCTTTATAATACTCTTCTGAGGATAATTTTCAAAAATCCTTGGTTATCTTTTCTGTTAAAAACCATTTTTCAAGTAATCGAGCTGCACGACCATTGCCATCTCTAAATGGATGAATATGGGCAACCCTTAAATGAATCTATCCGTTTCATTTACAATATCGTATTAAAACAGGCAGCACTGTGGCGGTGAAAATATTTGTGCGCTACAAAAACGTCAGCATCGACCCTATACTATTCCTTTGTTTGCGCCAATAGAAATGATGAAATAAATATAAGCGCTCAATTCTGGACAGGAACCGCTACGACAAAAATACCTCCACCTTGACAAAATTCTCCATTGGCTATTGCCTGAATTTCCACTGTTGGAATAGACACAATTTCGGTGTGGCAAAGTTTACTTTCATTATTCGGGTCGTTATCAAATTTAACATAACAGTATGTATACCCGCATAAATTACCTGAGCTTTGTATGATACCTGTTTGCCCAACAGAAGGCGACCAGGATGATCCCATCATAGCACCTTTTAGCTTATTTTTCTCCAGTGACGGATTATATGATGAAATAATCAGCACGAAAGCCAGCGCAGAGATGAATACCCCCGAAAGCAATCCACCCAGGAAAAATCTGTTTTTGATGAAGGTGAAGTCGATTTTTTTCATGAATTTGTTTTTATGTAAATACATTACAATGGATAAAAGTAAACAATTTTTAACAATCGATTTTCGAATAACCGGAATAAGAAAACAATATTTACATATTTTCATAGTTTAAGTCCGAGTAAAAAAACACTTTCGTTAATAAAACACAATCTGATTAAAATGAACAAAATCCTCACCACAGTCGCAATTTCTGTAATGATTGCATTTGCCATTACAGGATGTAAAAAAAGCAGTAACGATGCCACATCAGTTACTCAGCCCTTTAAGGCAGATACTGCCTTTACGCTCATTCAATCCAATGCTTTTCCCAATTATGATGGATGGAACAGCATAGCCATGGATACAATAGGCAACAAAATCTTCTTTTATTATAGTGATGCTACAGATGGGTTCAGGATCGATTTGCTTGATGTTGCCACAGGAACGGTAGCGACAATCTATAAGCATTTTTCACAAAGCGGACTTACCACCTGGGAACATTCAAATGGAAGCGAATGCATGAGACTGCGCTACTTTCCAAACACCTTTGACGGCAATAAACTGATCGTCCCGGGAGGAGCTACCAATCATTTTATTATAGAAATAAAGGTCAATTCCGATTATTCGACCACCTTTCAGAGAATTGACAGCATTCCGGATTCTTCCGGTGGATTTACGGTTTTAGACGCTTACGATGTAGATCTTACAAATACAGGGCAACAAAATAACATTGATATTTTATCGATGTATGATTGCGTTTATAACATGAATAAGAAATTCTCAACATATTCAGTGTCACCGGGAGTTCACGGAAGTTCAATAGTGGGACAACCAGGAGCTCTTGAATACGTTTTTTGCGGGCAAAGTAAATCACTCGAAATGTACAATGGAGCTTTTATTCGCAGTATTGCGATGCCTGCCGGGGAAGCGCAGTTACAAAGAGACGGTAAAAACAGGATATATGCTTACTGTGGAAACAGCATATTCCGTTTTTCCTCCGATTTACTTACAAAAGAAGAATTTCCGATCAAGGGAATATTTTCAGGGTACCGCCAGTCAGCGATGGTCTTTAAAACAATGCCTGGTTGGGTGCAGATTTACAGTTTTACCGGGAAAGATCTGATTGGGATGAGAATCCCGCGATAATCAAATGTATAAACCTCCACGGAATGGACATAACAATAGTGGAGTTGAACTGGGTTTAGACAAGGAGGGAGTAATTTGAAATGCTCTTCCTAAGTGCATCAACAAAAAACCCACTGTATATAAAATAAATACAGTGGGTTTTTTAGATTCTATCCGTGACTCCGAAGGGACTCGAACCCCCAACCAACAGAACCGGAATCTGCCGTTCTATCCAATTGAACTACGGAGCCTTTATGGCTGCAAAGATAAAAAATTTCCAAAGGATTCCTGAATTCGATACTTGTTTTCTTATATTTACAAGGAAAAGAAGTAGTTCCTTATTCAAAAATCATGAAAACCTTAAAAATATTGATACTTGAGGATAATCAAAACGATGTGGAGCTGATTAAGAGCGAATTGACTTCCCATCTTGATTATGATTTTCATTTTCTTTGTGTGGTAACGCGAAAAGATTTTATCGCAGCCATCAAAACATTTTCTCCCGATATTGTATTAAGTGATTATAATTTACCGCAGTTTAATGGATTGGATGCCCTGAAAATAACAATAAATGCAAACCCGGTTCTTCCTTTTCTTATCGTTACCGGTACCTTAACGGAAGAGTCGGCAGCCGACTCCATCAAAGCCGGCTCCTGGGATTATATTGTAAAAGAACGGCTTTACCGGTTGCCACAGGCCGTCAAAAATGTATTAAAACTGAAATCTGAAATACTCAAAGCCCGAAAAGCAGAATTCGAATTAAAATTGATCAAAGAAAATTCTCATATTCAGATCAAGTTGCTTTATGATGCAATCAACCATGCCCCCAGTTCCGTCATTATTACCGATAAAGATGGAATCATTCTTTTTGTAAATCCAAAATTTGAAGAAGTTACCGGTTATAAAAGCGAAGAAGCAGTGGGCCAGAATCCACGCATCATGAAATCCGGTAAACACGATAAAATATTTTATCAGACTTTATGGGATACCATTTTGAAAGGGAAAGAATGGAAAGGGGAAATGATCAACAAAAAAAAGAACGGAGAGTTATATTGGGAACAGGTTTCCATCTCCCCCATCTTAAATGATACTGGAGAAATCATGCACTTTGTGGCTCTTAAACATGATATCACGAAGGCTAAAGAACATGAAGAGCAATTACAAAAGAGTGAAAACTGGTACAAATCAATTTTCGAATATACCGGAACAGCAGCATGTATTCTTGATGCCAACATGATAATTTTGATGGTCAACAGTAAATTTGTAGAAATTAGCGGATTTACAAAAGAGGAACTTGAGGGAAAGAAATCATGGCTGGACTTTTTAATCAAAGAAGAACTTGACAAAATATTGGGTTATCATAAAGAAAGAAGGAATCCCGGGAAACATCCCCCATCACAGTACGAGTGTAATTTTATCAATAAGAAAGGGAAAATCAGTAATGTTTTATTATCCGTAGGTCTGATTAAGGGGACTGATAAATCGGTAGTCTCGTTGCTCGATACAACACAACAGAAAAAAATTCTTGAGGAACTGAAGGCGAGCGAAGAAAAATTCAGGTTGATCAGTACCTCTGCTCAAGACGGAATTATTATGATCAATCAAAGGGGGCAGGTGATTTACTGGAATCCTGCTGCCGAAAAAATCTTCGGATATACCTCCGAAGAGGCACAATTTTGCGATGTTCATAAACTTATTTCACCACCCAATTATCATCAACAACAAAACTTTGCCTTTGAACACTTCAAATTTCATGGAGAAGGTTCTGCCTTAGGAAACACCCTCGAATTAAAAGCTGTACGGAAAGACGGGAGCTTGTTTGAAATTGAATTATCATTAGCAGGAATGCACCTTCCCGATGGGTATGGAGCAGTTGGATTGATCAGAGATATCACCGAACGAAAGCGGGTAGAAACCGAACTGATCTACGCCAAAGAAAAAGCGGAAGAAAGTGATCGGCTGAAATCTGCTTTTCTGGCCACCATGTCACATGAACTGAGAACCCCCTTAAATGCGGTTATCGGGTTCAGCGGACTCATCGACAAAAACCTTCCCTTACAGGATATTGAAGAGATGGCTAAGATGATCAACAGCAGTGGAAAGCACTTGCTTAAAATCATTGAGTCAATTTTTGAAATTTCTTTCCTTGAAACACAAGATTTGAAGCTAAACATTGAGGAATTCTCACTATTTGAGTTCTTAGGTTCGATGAAGACTTTTCTGAAAAATGAAATGATAACAAAAGGAAAGGAGCATATCTTACTCTCTTTTCTTCCCCAGGAAAACACTTCCGGGTTGCAACTAAAGACCGATAAATCACGCATGAGTAAATTGCTCATGAATCTTTTCAACAACGCAGTAAAGTTTACGGAAGCCGGTTCGATAGAATATGGATTTACCATCCTCAACAGCGATATTACTTTCTTCGTTAGAGATACCGGAATCGGGATCCCAGAAGATCAGACAGACATCATCTTTGAACGCTTCCGCCAGGTCGACGACACCCACACCAGAAAACATGGTGGGGTTGGGCTTGGTCTTTCCATTAGCAAAGAGATTGCACGCTTGTTGGGAGGTACGCTCTGGGTTGAATCTGAATTTGGAAAAGGATCGACGTTTTATTTCAAACTTCCCAATGCCGTTACCATAAAATCCGACCCTGCTCCTGAAATACCAGAAAAATCCAGTCTTATAGATTTAACAGGATCAACCATCCTGGTGGTGGAAGATGAACCTTATAATTATATCTTTCTGGAAACCATTTTATCAGCATTAAATGCAAAAATTCTCCAGGCTCAAAATGGAATAGAAGCCATTGAAATGTGTAAAACCCATAAAGAGATTACCCTGGTGCTGATGGATATTAAAATGCCGGTCATGTCGGGAGACGAAGCAACCAGACAAATTAAAGCCTTTAGAAAAGACCTTCCAATTATTGCTCAAACGGCCTATGCAAACAAACCGGAAATAGAAAAATATATGGCCATGGGATTTGATGATTATATTACAAAACCAATTAAAAAAGAAATATTACTTGAAAAGATTTACAAAAACATCAAGACACATACTTAAAACTGTCCCCGGTAAAACACTTTTTACTATTTTTGAATAAAAAAATTTGGTCTTAATCGGAAATCTTAAAATAAAATAATATGTCAGAAAAAATTTCATCTGTTGTAAAACCTGGTGTTGCAACAGGAATAGCGGTTCAAGAGATTTTCAGAATCGCCAAAGCTAATCATTTTGCGATTCCTGCTGTGAATGTTGTTGGGACCGACTCGGTGAATGCCGTGATGGAAGCCGCGAAAGCAGTCAACTCCCCTGTTATTATTCAATTCTCTAATGGTGGCGGAATTTTCTATGCTGGAAAATCACTCAAAAACGAAAATGAATGCATCGCCATCAAAGGAAGTATTGCAGGAGCACAACATATCCACGAAATAGCCGATCTGTATGGGATTCCTGTGATCGTGCATACCGATCACGCAGCAAAAAAGCTGTTGCCTTGGATCGACGGTCTCCTCGATGCAGGAGAAAAATATTTCCAGCAACATGGTAAACCGCTTTTCAGCTCGCACATGCTTGATCTTTCGGAGGAACCGCTCCAGGAAAACATTGAAATTTGTAAACGTTATCTTGAACGGATGAGCAAAATTGGAATGACCCTGGAAATTGAATTGGGTGTTACCGGAGGGGAGGAAGATGGAATAGATAATACCGGAATCGATAGTACCCGGCTTTATACACAACCGGAACATGTTGCCCAGGCTTTTAATACATTACGTAGTGTAAGTCCCAATTTCACAATTGCGGCCTCTTTTGGCAACGTTCATGGTGTCTATAAACCTGGTAATGTCAAACTGCAACCCATTATTCTTCACAATTCCCAGGAATATATCCAAAAGAAATACCAAACCGGGCCCAATCCGGTCAACTTCGTTTTCCATGGTGGGAGTGGATCCGAACCTGAAAAAATTAAAGAAGCCATCTCTTACGGAGTGGTTAAAATGAGTATCGATACCGATACTCAATGGGCTTTTTGGGCAGGGATTCTGAAATTTTACAAGAAAAATGAAGGATACCTGCAAGGACAAATTGGAAATCCTGAAGGTGCGGATAAACCCAATAAAAAGTTTTATGACCCCCGGGCATGGTTAAGAGAGGGCGAAAAGTCAATGGTTGAACGGCTTAAAGTTGCATTTACCGATCTGAATTGCCTCGACAGGTATTGATTGATTAAAATCCCCCGGTTCCCGAAAGGGTCTCTTTCGGGTGAATGCTCAAAACAGGAATTGAAGAATGGTTCACCGTTTGGTGAGCATAAGGGCCCAAAAAAATATTGGCCGTAGTGGTTTCCTGTTCTGTCATGATGGAAATCAGGTTCGCACCAATCACTTTTGCATAATCAATCATGGCATCAGAGATGTTTTCGGCATCCAGGGCATCAACATGATATTTTACTTTTTCATCATCAAAATAGCGGATGACCTGAGAAGCATATAAGTCAACATTTTTGCGGACTTCTTTGATTTTGGAAGTATAAAGCTTTATCACGAAAACTTCGGCATCGTGCCGTTTTGCCAAATATGCAGTAAATGATGCCTTCTGGCGGGTTTCCTCAGCTCCATCAATCGGAACTACAATTTTTCTCAGAGGCTTGGCAATATTGATCCCAGCCCTGATAGTAATGACCGGACAAGAACTGGCAGCTACTATTTTATTGGCATTGCTTCCGATCCAGAATTCTTCAAAACCAGATGCTCCATGAGTCCCCACAACAATCAACATGGCCTTATTGGTTTTTGCCTCGGCAGTAACTTCTTTATAAACTTTCCCATGCCGAATCACAAAGGAGATTTTTCCCTCCGGCAATTCCGGTTGATATTTCGCGATCAGTTCTTCAAATGCTTTTTGAACATCCTGTGAAGGATCTTTTTTCCGGTCAATATATTTCTCCTTTTCGTCAACTGATTTATCAACCCAAACGAGAATTAAATCCGACTGACAATGCTGAGCAATGGAGATTGCGTGTAAAAAAGCATTGATAGAACAATCGGAAAAATCGATAGCAACAATAATTTTATTCATAAGCATCGGTTTTTCAGTTAATTTGTTGAAGGTAAATTGATGATATCTGCAATAATAAATGCATTCTGGTAATCGGAGGTAATTTCAATCAGAATTCGTTGGGCATCCAACCAAGTCCTGAAATCACCCACCCGAACTTTGTAATTGGGCGATTTAAAAGTCAAGTAGGCTCCGACCGTGGGATATTTAGCAATAAACTCATCCAATACAGCCTGTGCTCTGGCTTTGGAATTGTTTCCCGAATCGGAATATATCTGAATCCGGTATCCATCGGTCCCTTTTATCTGTTGGTTTATCAGAACATGTTTGGCTACCAACTGATCAATCCGGGAATCCTGGTTGATTTCTATTTTTTGTTCCATACTCCCGGTGCCCTGCCCTTTCCCATAGCAGCATAGCAGCAGGAAAAAAAACAAAAAAAATCCACATTTAAACTTTCTTTTCATGGCTATTAAAGGTGAAAGTGTTCCTGAGGATGAATACTAAGAACTGGTATCGGGGATTGATTGATCAATTGTTGAACCTGAGGCCCAAGGAGAATATTGACGGGCGTTTCCTGCTCCGTCATGATGGCAATGAGATCAACCCCAACATTTGTGGCATAACCCAGTACGGCTTTGGTCAAATCATTCGACACAATGCTGTCTTCGACTAACTTCACTTCTTGTTCATGAAGATAATTGGTTGAAGCCTGAGCATATTTTTCAGCTATCCGTTGAATTGATTTAAGATGGCTATTATGGGTAGTTACTACATGAACTTCCGATTTAAAGAGTTTGGCCAATTTGACTACAAAAGGTAATTTTTGCATGGTCTCTGCCGACCCGTCAATCGGAACCAGAATCTTCTCAATATCCTTTTTTATCTTAAGATCATGCCTTACCGTAATCACCGGACGGGAAGCAGACATCACAATTTTAAAAGCATTACTGCCAATCCAGAATTCTTCAAAACCTGATATTCCATGAGCCCCTGTAATAATTAATTCAGCATTGCTCTGTCGGGCAAGATTATCAACCTCATGATAAATTTTCCCCTTTTTTAACTTATAGTCAATCGTTAATCCCCGTGAAATTTTCTTATTGCACTGGCCGATTAACTCATCAAATCGTTTCTTGGCTTCATTCCTGTTATGGTTGGAGGTATCAGGATAAAGCGATTCCTGGCTGCTGATTTTATCAACCCAAATAAGAATGATGTCGGATTTCATCTTATTGGCCAGTGTGATTGAATATTCCAGCGCACGGATGGAAGTATTGGAGAAATCTATGGCAACAATAATGGGCTGCATAATAAGGGAGTTTTAGAATAATAACGTAAAAGTAAGGAAATATATTTACAAAAGAAATTTAGGAATTTAATTTACATTTGTAAGTATGAATGAAAATCTGGATCCTTCCGGTGATCAGTTAAGCCCGGTTGAAAAAGAGATCGAAACATCACTACGCCCATCTGGATTTGGAGAGTTTTCCGGACAAGATGCCATTGTTGATAACCTCAAAGTTTTTGTCCAGGCAGCCCGTCTCCGTCAGGAATCACTGGATCATGTTCTGTTGCATGGCCCTCCGGGCTTAGGAAAAACGACCCTGGCTTATATCATTGCCAATGAACTAAGGGTTAACATCCGCGTGACCTCTGGACCTGTCCTTGATAAACCCGGAGATTTAGCCGGATTGCTAACAGGCCTTGAACCCAACGACGTTCTTTTTATTGATGAAATCCACCGGCTATCCCCTATTGTTGAAGAATATCTATATTCAGCAATGGAAGATTACCGGATCGATATCATGATCGAAACCGGTCCGAATGCCAGAAGTATCCAGATAAAACTAAATCCCTTTACCCTGATCGGCGCAACAACCCGATCGGGATTGTTGACTGCCCCGCTTCGTTCCCGTTTCGGAATTAACTCCCGGTTGAATTATTACATGGGCGATACCCTCGAAAAAATCATCAAGCGTTCTGCGTCAATCCTTAAGGTTCCCATCGATAATCAGGCTACCGCGGAAATTGCCCGACGTAGCAGGGGAACCCCCCGTATTGCCAACTTGTTACTCCGCCGTGTCCGTGATTTCGCACAGATCCGTGGCACCGGAAAAATTGACCTGAAAATCAGCCAATATGCTTTGTCTGCCTTAAATGTAGATAAAAACGGACTCGATGAGATGGACAATAAAATCCTGAATACCATCATCGACAAGTTCAAGGGAGGGCCGGTAGGACTTTCAACAATCGCTACCGCAGTGTCAGAAGATGCCGGAACCATCGAGGAAGTATATGAACCTTTTCTCATCCAGGAAGGCTATCTGATGCGGACACCCCGCGGAAGAGAAGTTACCGAAATGGCATATCACCATCTGGGAAAAGTAAAAAGCGGGACCCAGGAAAATTTGTTTTAAATGAACGCTCCTTCCCAACCCCATTATGAACAAACCATCCGGGAACAGGCTCTGAAACTTGGATTTTCATTTTGCGGAATAGCCGCCAACGAATCCCTCGACTTCCGTCTTCCATTTTATACCGAATTTCTCAAACGAGATGGACAGGCTGATCTCACATATCTTAAAACACAGTTTGAAAACAGGTTTCACCCCGACCGGGTTATGGAGGGAACCCAATCGGTAGTTGCCGTTCTTATGAATTATTTTCCTGAAAAAACCTTGGTCAGGGAAAACAATTTCATTATCTCCAAACACACGTATGGACGCGATTACCATGTCGTGATGCGGGAACGGATAACCCGGTTGACCGGCTTCATGAAAGAATTATTTGGAGAAATCCGGTTAAAATCATTTATCGACTCCGGACCAGTCCTGGAAAAACTCTGGGCTCAGCGATGCGGCCTGGGATGGCAAGGGAAGAATACCATTCTTATTAACCCAACAGCCGGTTCTTTTTTTTTCATCGGAATCATTTTTACCGATCGCAAACTGCAACCTGACACTCCCGAAACCGACCACTGCGGCAACTGTATGAAATGCGTCCGGGCTTGTCCCAATGGAGCCCTCAACACTCCTTACCAGCTCGATATCGCACGGTGCATCTCATACCTGAACATCGAAACCAATGGAGCGTCTATCCCTGCTCAACTAAAGAACGGATTGAATAACCGGATCTATGGTTGCGACATCTGCCAGGATGTTTGTCCTTATAATAAATCAGCCGCTCCTACCAGAATTGAAGATTTTCATCTTTCTGAGGAATTACAACAGATGCGTAAAAAAGATTGGATTTCACTAACTGAAAATCAGTTTAAACGGCTCTTTACAGGGTCTTCCATCGAAAGGATCGGATATCAGCGCTTTATGATCAACATTCGGAGACTGGAAACGATTTAACGCTCCCCCCACTGAAAACCTGAATTTTTTAGTCCTGCCAACGTCAGGATTCGTTCAATCACCGTCAAAGCCAAACTTTCGATACTCGATGGCTTACTGTAAAAAGAGGGAGAAGCCGGACAAATAATGGCACCCGCCTCCGTTAGCAGCTTCATATTGTTTAAATGAATCAGGTTATATGGAGCCTCACGGGGTACCAGGATCAGTTTTTTTCGTTCCTTCAACATCACATCTGCTGCCCGGGTAAGTAAATCTACCGATGTTCCGGCAGCAATTCTTCCCAGAGTTCCCATGGTACAAGGACAAACAATCATTACATCATAACCGGAAGAACCAGAAGCCATGGGTGCAAAAAAATCGTCGGGGGCATGGGTCGTAAAATTCACGGGGTGAACCATCTGCTCCGGATCTTCCTGTAATTCAAATCTCCATACCGCCCGGGCATTTTCGGAAAAAACCAGATCACATTTCTCAATCTGATCCTGCAATCCATGTAAGGATGTCAAAAGTAATTTTCCATACAGGGTACCACTCGCACCCGTAATTCCGACAATTATTTTCAATGGGGCCATTGGCTTATGCTTCATCCATTATAAATCCTTAGGCTTGAAATCCCAAATCAATCCAAAAGACAAAACATTATTGTATTGTCCTGTTTCAAATAAAATTTTCCGGTAACCATTGGCCACCCCGTCGCGAATGGATAAAATGGAATAGTTAAACCGGAAATTCAATCTTAAATGTTGGGTAATGTACCCGTTTATTCCTATGATTCCGCATAAGGTGACGGGTCTTAGTGGGACAGTAGTCGGGGGGTCAAATCCATTGACCAGTTCTTCGGAACCGAGTAAAATATCCATGGCAGGCCCAATTTCAGCAGAAAATCTTTTATGAAAAGAATATTGATAAAGGATGGGGATTTCAAGGTAGTGGAGCCTCAGCAAATAGGTTGTCCCCTGATTGGTAACCGAATCTCCATTTTTTCTGCTTCCTTTTTGGAAGTACTCCATCTCCATTTGAAATGACGATTTTCGTGAAACCTGCAGACTCACAAATGCTCCACCATAAAAGCCAAATTTGTGATATCCATCATACGTATCGCCATCCACCTGGCTAACATTGGCCCCGGCAAGTATCCCTCCATTGAATAATTGGGCATCACAGAGAAAGGGGAGAAAAAAAAGGAGTATAAATGTCAGTCGTTTCATTCCGGATTTTTCTGTAAAAATACGAAAATCGAGGTAGCGCAGAATTTTATAATTTAGCAGTGTAAAATCCCGTAGCTATGGAGAATACCGAAATTACCATTTTATTAGTCGATGATGAATCGGATATTCTCGAGTTTTTAGGTTATAACCTGGAACGGGAAGGATACAAAGTACTAAAGGCCAAAAACGGAAAGAAGGGTCTGAAACTGGCCAAAGAATTCAAACCTCAGTTGATCATTCTGGATGTAATGATGCCAGGTATGGATGGTATGGAAACCTGTCGTGAAATTCGGAATGATGAATCCTTATCTGAAACCCTGATTGCTTTTTTAACAGCCCGGGGGGAGGATTATTCGCAGATTTCCGGATTTGAGGCCGGAGCAGATGATTATATCACCAAACCCATTAAACCAAAATTATTTATCAGTCGTATTCAGGCTTTGTTGCGTCGTTACAAAGAACCCGCCGACGAAAAAAACATCCTCGTCCTGAAAGAGTTCACCATCGATCGTGACCGGTATGTAGTGATTAAAAATCAAGCCGAGATCAGCCTGGCCCGAAAAGAATTTGAACTACTGCAATTTCTGGCAAACCGGCCAAACAAGGTTGTGTCTCGGGAGGAAATTTTTTCAAATGTCTGGGGCGATGATGTTGTGGTTGGTGACCGAACCATCGATGTCCATATCCGCAGGATAAGAGAAAAACTGGGAACCGACAGCATAACGACCATTAAAGGGGTTGGTTATAAATTTGATGAAGAATGAAATTTCATGAACCACGAAATCTTGCCTTGTTGAATGCCGGGATCATTTCGGGAGTCTATGCTTTTCTGTTTTTCCTCACCATTTTGTTAATTGATCCCCATTCCTTTTCCCATCCGGGTACTTTTTTAGCCCTGTTTATCAGCTTACTCCTGCTTTTTTCTATTTCCTATTTCATTTTCCGGTTTACTCTTGAACGGTTTATTTATAGCAAAATCAGGCTGATTTATAAATCTATCCATCTTGTCAAAGCCGGAAAAAAGGAAAAAGCAACCCAAATGATGGATTCTCACATGATTGAACATGTACAGGAAGAAGTTGCACAATGGGAAACTGAAAAAGTAAAAGAAATTGAACAACTCAAGCAATTGGAGCTTTATCGCCGTGATTTCATCGGAAATGTATCCCATGAATTGAAAACTCCCCTGTTCAATATTCAGGGATATGTTGAAACCTTACTTGATGGCGGATTGGAAGACCCTACCATCAACCGTGAATACCTGAAACGAACGGATAAAAGTATTGATCGCCTGATAAAAATCGTGGAGGATCTTGATGAAATTTCCCTTCTCGAATCAGGACAAATAAAACTCAAACCGGCTTATTTTGATGTTGTTTCACTTACCCGGGAAGTGGTAGAATCGATGGAGATGAAGGCTCAGAAACACAATATCCGGATCACTCTGAAGGATCCAGGAAAACCTATTTTCGTTTCGGCTGACAAAGAAAAAATCAGGCAGGTTCTGACAAACATTATCGATAATTCAATCCGTTACGGAAAAAAAGAGGGTGGAAATACAAAAATTACCTTTTTTGATATGGGGGAAAACATCCTGACTGAAATAACCGACAGCGGAATCGGAATTGAAACAGAGGATATTCCACGGGTGTTTGAACGATTTTACCGTACCGGTCAGGGCAGAGCTGCAACCAAAAAAGGAAAAGGACTGGGACTTGCCATTGTGAAACACATCATTGAGGCCCACGAACAAACCATCAATATACGCAGTACCATTGGAGTTGGAACAACCTTCGGGTTTACCTTAAAAAAACAATAAATCAGGAAGTACGTTCGGTGGTAAATATTACCAGATCTTTCAAAGATTTCCGGAATGTATTGTCAGGAAAGGTTAGCAGGACCTCCAGTGCTTTTTGCCGGTATTCAATCATTTTTTCATGGGCATATTCTATCCCCCCCCGATCTGCCACTTTTTTTACCAATTGGGTAACTTTTTCCACATCCTGATGATGGTTTTTTACCGTATTGATGATCCATCGTTTTTCAAAATAATCGGAATGATTAAGAAGATAAATCAGAGGCAGGGTCATTTTTTGGTCGCGGATATCCGTACCCTTAGGTTTACCGGTATTGTTATTCAACTCATAATCGAATAAGTCATCTTTAATCTGGAAAGCAGTACCCACATATTCACCAAACTGCCACATCTGCTGGATCCGGGGTTCAGAGACTTTTACGGAAGAAGCTCCGCAGGCACAGCAGGAAGCAATCAAAGAAGCAGTTTTTTTGCGGATGATTTCAAAATAGATATTTTCTTCGATATCAAGTTTGCGTGCTTTTTCGATCTGCAACAACTCACCTTCGCTCATCTCCCGTACTGCATTTGACACGATTTTCAAAAGTTCATATTCTTGCTGATCAAGAGCCAGCAACAACCCCCGGGACAATAAAAAATCCCCGACAAGAACTGAGATTTTATTTTTCCACAGGGCATTGATCGAAAAAAAACCCCGGCGTAAATTGGAATCATCCACCACATCATCATGAACCAGGGTTGCTGTATGCAGGAGCTCAATAAGAGAAGCCGCCCGGTAAGTACTTTCATTAACTTCCCCGCAAAGGTTGGCAGAAAGAAATACAAACATGGGACGCATTTGCTTGCCTTTACGCTTAAGGATATAATGCGTGATGGTATTTAACAAGGGAACGGGACTCTTCATGGAAACCCTGAACTTTCCTTCAAAGGTTTCAAGGTGTTCCCAAATCGGGGCTTTTATTTCATTAAGTGAGGTCAGCTCTTTTTCTTTGGTTTTGTAAAAGTAATCAAATTTATCCCTGCAATTTTAGGTTTTGGGACTGAAAAGTTGGAATTTTGTCACTTAATTATTTTGTATGTCAGGTTTTCTTTTTCATGATGTTATTTTCGGGCCGGTTCGTAGCCGTCGCCTTGGATTATCATTGGGGATCAATTTGCTTCCGCTACATAAAAAATTATGCTCTTTTAATTGCATCTATTGCGAATGTGGCTGGACTCCAGCCTTTGTCCCCTCCGCTTCCGAATTTCCTGATCGAACCCAGGTAGCTCGGTTCTTAGAACAAAAACTGAAACAACTTGTCGCCGAAGAATATCTTCCCGATTCTCTTACCTATGCCGGAAATGGAGAACCTACCCTCCATCCTGAGTTTTCCGGTATTGTAGATGATACCATCGAACTTCGTAACAAATATGCTCCCGACACAAAAGTGACGGTACTCTCTAATTCCAGCATGATCCATCATCCCAAGGTATTTGCAGCGCTAAATAAACTGGATAACAACATTCTGAAACTGGATGCCGGGTCAGAAAAAATGCTTTCTTTGATTAATCAACCGGTAACGCCATTGGTTTTTAAAAAACTGATCAGCGGACTTAAAATGTTCAATGGGAACCTGATCATACAAAGTATGTTTTTAAAGGGGACTGTCGATGGACAGATTATCGATAATACAACACAAGAAGAGGTGTTGCAATGGCTCAACCTGCTAACTGAAATCAAACCAAAAATGGTCATGGTCTATCCGGTTGCCCGTGAAACTCCGGTTCACAGTATTGAAAAAATTTCCGATGAGGTGCTTCAGGAAATTGCAGAAAGGGTTCGTGCTGCCGGATTGAATGTTTCCGTTTATCATTAAAGAAGATTTCCATGGACAAACTCTATTATCCGGCAAAAATCTGGTTGGCATTTGGGGAAGTCATCAATGGGAATCAGGAAATTTCAACCTGGTTATTACAAAATAATTACCCGGAAGTAAGTGCGTTGGCTCATGCCATCCAGGGGAGTGAAGAAGCTACTGACTGGCTGTTTAAGAATAAATTTTATCACCTGGCTGCCCTGGATGCTGCAATTGATGAAAACCAACAAGCCTATCAATGGTTGCAGAAAAACAATCATCTTTTCTTTATTGTTTTTGCTGATGCTTGTCATGGGAAACCCGCTGCAATTCAATGGCTCACCGCACAAAAGCTGGATGCCTTTATTGCAATTGCTAAAAAAATCAAGTATTTACGGGATAATACTACCTTCGATTATCACAAGAAGCAATTCTAACGACTACCCACATTTCGAATATCCACAGCTTTTACAAACGAGGCAGCCTTCTTGATATACTAATCCATTCTCATCATTGCACTTGGGGCAAGCATGTTCGGCAGCTTTGGTACCGTCAGGAATAAATTTCTTCAAGGCACGTTCGACCCCATTTTTCCAAGTGTTGATGGTATCAACTTCAAAATGAAGCTTTGAAATAATATTGACCACAAATGGGAGGGGCATTCCATGACGTAAAATGCCAGAGATGAGTTTGGCATAGTTCCAGTATTCTTTGTTGAAAGATCGTGATAATCCCTCGATGGTGATTTTATATCCCTGACGATCTTCAAATTGAAAATCGTACCTGGAGGTGATCCCATCCGGTTTGGTTTTTACGATCCATCCTTTCTGTACCCATGTTGGAATCCAGAAATCTTCTGCCACTCCGGTAAATATTTCATACGGGCGGCCATTCAAAATACCAACCATAGCCACCCATTTTTCATGATCATTCTGAAAACGAACAATATCGGCTACCAATCGTTCAGGACGATGAGGTGCCTTGGTTTCCCGGAATTCAACCTGGTCATTCTTTTTTTCTTTTTTCTCTTTGGATTCGTTGTTCACAAGTACTCCGGCCCGGGAACCCTCGCGGTAAACAGTCATTCCTTTACATCCAACCTTCCATGCCGTTTCGTATATTGAACTGATAAGTGGTTCTTTGGTTTCAGTAGGGACATTCACCGTTACGCTGATGGAGTGGTCAACCCATTTTTGTACAGCACCCTGCATTTTAACTTTGGCTACCCAATCTACATCATTGGCGGTAGCTTTGAAAAAAGGAGACTTTTTAATAATGTTTTTTAAATCCTTCTCCTCCATTTGGGATACTTCTTCCACATTGTATCCATTGACGGTAAGCCAGGTTACAAAATTGTGGTGAAACACATTATATTCTTCCCAGGTATCTCCTGTTTCATCTTTAAAAGTGACCTTGACATTTTTGTCGTTGGGATTAACTTTTCGCCGGCGCTTGTACGTGACAGCAAACACCGGTTCGAGTCCGCTGGTGGTTTGGGAAAGAATACTCACCGATCCGGTTGGAGCAATGGTTAGCATGGCAATATTGCGTCGGCCATATTTCGCCATGTCTTCGTAAACATCCGGAGCTGCATCCTTCAAACGGTTGATAAATGGATTATTTTTTTCGCGTTCCGTACTATAGATTGGAAATGCGCCACGTTCTTTGGCCATGGTTACCGACGACCGGTAAGCTTCAATAGCCAGAATTTTATGAACCTCGACAGAAAAATCGGTTGCTTCATCTGATCCGTAACGGGTACCCAACGCAGCCAGCATATCGCCTTCAGCAGTGATTCCAAAACCAGTTCGCCGTCCCTGAATTGCTTTTTTCCTGATATTCAGCCACAAATTCCGCTCCCGGGCCTTGATCTCTTCTCCTTCAGGATCCGAATCGATTTTTTCCAGGATTCGTTCAATTTTTTCCAGTTCAAGATCAATGATGTCGTCCATGATCCGCTGTGCTTTGTGGACATGAAATGTGAAGAGATCCGAATCAAAACTTGCTTCGGCAGTAAATGGTTTATCAACGTAATTAAACAAGTTGATGGCCAGCAAACGGCAACTGTCGTAAGTACACAAAGGAATTTCACCGCAGGGATTCGTTGAAACGGTACGGAAGCCAAGATCAGCATAGCAATCGGGGATGGATTCGCGGAGGATGGTATCCCAAAACAGGATTCCGGGTTCTGCTGATTTCCATGCGTTATGTACGATTTTCTCCCAGAGTTGACGGGCCCGTATAGGACGTGTAACAGAAGGATGATCGGAGTCGACGGGGAAATGTTGCACAAATTCACCATCCGCAACCACGGCCCGCATAAAATCATCGGTAATTTTTACTGAAATATTGGCACCGGTTACTTTACCGGATTCCAGTTTTGCATCAATAAAATGTTCAGCATCGGGATGGGCTACTGAAATACTCAGCATCAGAGCACCCCTACGCCCTTCCTGTGCGACCTCCCGAGTGGAATTTGAATAACGTTCCATAAAAGGGACAATTCCGGTTGAGGTCAACGCACTATTTTTTACCATGCTGTGCTTTGGCCGGATATGCGAGAGATCATGCCCCACTCCTCCCCTGCGTTTCATCAACTGAACTTGTTCTTCATCCGTCTTCATGATCGCCCCATATGAATCTGCTGCTCCATCATTACCAATGACAAAACAATTTGAAAGGGAGCCAATTTGAAAATCATTCCCTATCCCTGCCATGGGGCTACCCTGTGGAATAATATATTTGAAATTACGCATCAAATTAAAAACCTCCTCCTCGCTC
Organism: Bacteroidales bacterium; assembly: GCA_023231005.1. Classification (GTDB taxonomy): domain Bacteria; phylum Bacteroidota; class Bacteroidia; order Bacteroidales; family FEN-979; genus CAIVAT01. Next base: position 18,878 of record JALNWG010000004.1, read on the forward strand.
ATCGGATTGGGGTATTTCTTCTCAATGCGGGCAATTTCGCGGGCAATCCGATGGTGCATATCATCAGGAGTGAGTTCAAATAAGTTTCCCTCAGAATTTTTCAAAGCATATTTATTTGCCCACACATTGGCAGCCAAACTATCTCCATTAAAATATTCTGTCGACTTTTCCACGACCTCAGTAAAGGAATAAATCTTTCGCTTCACCACTTCATTTTTATTCTCATTCATTGTTAAATTTTCAAGCGTCATTTTCGGGCGAATCCTTTTAGCTAAAACAGCATCGTAATAGTCCTTTTTCGAATCCGTTTCCGTATGAATTACTGAGTTATTTTCCATTCAAAAAAAAAATTGATTGTGCTTGGTAAAACCTATTAACAAACTGTTTTTGTTAATATTATAAAATATTTCAGAAATGTTTTTTGAAGAAGCAAGATACAACGAAGTCCGGGTTCGTTTGGGATTTAGTTATTAACATAAAAAGTCAGAAAATGGATAACCTATTGACTTAAAAAAACATAGCCTTTGATAATTCAGCCAGGCCACATCCAGCCTTTAGTTTGGCGTTTTTTCTCATTTCCAGATCAGCTTTTTCCCAAAGCCAAAGCGGTTATCCGTCATTTTAATAAATTCCGGAATCAGTTCCCATAAATTTAGCCTGGGGGTCATGCGGGCGATGGGAAATTTATTGAGATAGGTTTTCCTGGCTTTATTCAGGTCATCTCCGGAAAGTTCGTGAAGCATCCCCGTAAACTGAATCCCCTGGATTTTCCCTACCATCTTCGTTTCCAGGGCAATGGATCCAGCAATCCGGTAATTACCACTTTCCTTACAATCCCGGATATGCCGGGTATCATGATCGGAGGTAATGATAAACCTATTTTCTTCCCTGAGATAAGCATAAAAACAAGTAGCACAATAGGGAATGTTATCCCGGGAGATGGCAAGGGTCAAAACATGATGTTCTTCTATAAAATCGACGATTGGTTCGGCTGGTTTCGACATGGTTAGAAATCAAGACTAAGTGAAAAATAAAAAATGGGCTTCTTTATCCGGCCATCTTCCACCCCCCAGGCAAGATCTGCCCGGAGAAAATAACCAAAAAGCCGGGTGCGGGCACCAAAACCAAAACCTTCTACTACCGGATCCTTTTGCAACTCTATCTTTATAAACAATGGTTTACGATAAACATACTGGGTAAAAAGCTGATTGTCGGACGACCACGGGCTGGCTCCAGTCCAGGCTGTACCGATATCGCCAAAGGCCACAATTTGAAAATTGTTGATAAAGTCTGAACGAATCGGCCGGTTAAAAAGATATTGGAAAACCGGCCATCTTATTTCCGTGTTATAAACAAAAAAACTGTTTCCATTCCGGATATTCTGTTCAAAACCACGCAAATTTGTCGCCAGGGTCTGAAAAGAATAATTTTGATCAAAGGCAACAGGAACATCCGTGTTAAATCTTGGAAAAAGCCAATTATCCACTCCTCCCATATAATACAACAGTTTATTACTACCAAAAGAGGTACTTGCTGCGAAACGATTCGCCCAGATCAGGGTCCGGTGCAACTTCTGATAATTCCGGAAATCAAATCCCAAAACAATCAGGTTATTACCCGAAGTATTAGCTTGTTGATAATATTCTCCGAAAAGTTTGTACCGTGTTCCCTGATACAGATTCAAACCAAGGCTTCGGGTATTATCATACGTTAGTTCCCCTTTCAAACTTCCCCAAACCGTATTTTCATCCGGTTGCTGAAGATTATATATATCGGTGGATAAATAAACAGCCCGGTCATATCTGATAGAGGCAGTACCTTTAATATTAAGTACCGGGTTAAAGGGATAAGTTGCTACATAATAAAGTTCATGGATCTTATGCCGGATAATAGAATAGTATCCAACCTCTTCAACAGACTTCCGGTGAAAGGTGATCTGATGATCCAACCGTTTTTTATACATCGAATAACTAAACAGGTACTCATTGTTGATCAGGTTGACATTGAGCCGCACTCCGCCCGAGATGCGATAATCTTCCATCAGGTCAGTGATCCCAACCATCAAGAGGGCGTTCAATCCAGGATTGACAAATACAGGAGTTAAACTTCCGGTAAAAGGCTGATAAGCAAAATTGAGATAGGTGAAATCGATCTGTGTCACCATTTCATCGATATCGTATTCAACATTATAATTCAACTGTTTGGCTGTTTTATACTTATCGAGGGAGTCTTTAGCCATACCCTTGTTCGAAAAAAAGGGGCCTGGCATACCCTGCCGGGAAGATAAATAATTGGATTTATCGCCAATATCCTGAGGGAGAAGTATTTGTCCTTTGTACAGCGTATCTTTCAACATCAATGAATCATCCCTGATCCCTGAAGCAACAGGAATATCCGACCACCTTACAGCAGAAAAATGCTTTTTCCGATGGGTTACAAAAGGTCCTTCCTTCTGAATAATGGAATCGGACTTCTTGATCTCAGCATCTGGCTCCAGAGCCTTAGCCTGTATCTCCTTAAAATAAGAAGTGGATAGATCAACTTTTGACAGGTGTTTTGGCAGGATCCTGTCGGAAATAAACATCCTGAAATTTTGATTCCGGTATATAATTTCACCAATTTTGGCTCCTTTCACAGAAATATCTTCAGTTTCGATGTTCCGGGAATAATTAGTGACCGGCATTGTGGTTGTAAAATAGCGATAATGAGTAGCCGTATCAATGGTTGCAATAGCGCTGTCATATCTGGCAAGATACCGATTCATAATGCCATTTTGGTCGCCCAGGTAACAGAAAAAATTATCCCCATAAGGCAGAGGCTGTATTTCGTTAACTCCTGGCGTTTCGGTTATGCGCTGTAAAACATTCCGATGTGCTGCATAATGGTAGATAAAAAGATCATGATCAAATCCCAAAGAATCAATTTTTACCGGATCATCAAAACGGATGGTATCATTGACCCGGTTTGATGCGAAGATAATATCCCGGGATTGATGGATAAAATGGGGATTCAAATCATCGTAAATATCTTTTGTGATCTGCTCGTATGAACCGGAAGCAATATTATAGACATAGATGTCGGATTGCCCTTTTTGAACTGCCGAAAAAACCAGCTTTGTTCCATCGTCGGAATAAGACATATCCAAAACCTTTTGGAAATTTACAAGGATCTGATGTTCAAATGTTTTATCCTCCCGATTGTATAGGTACAGGTATATCTGACCTTTTCGTTCAACCAAAATAGCCAATATTGTACCACTGGGATGCCATGCAAGCAAAGGGAAAGTATAATCCGGACGCTCAGCAAGACGATATCCTCCCCGGTAAATCCTCTTTTTGGCCTTCTTTTCAAGATCAACCATGAATACTTTATAAATTCCAAGTTGATGGGTAGTATAGGTCGCCATTGTACCATCCGGGCTGATCTTCAATTGATCATAGCGCCGATCGGGTTTATTTCTTGGGTTAATTGGATCCCCCTTAGGAAGTGATCTGTCACCATCCTGTGCGCTGTATATTGCTTTGTAAAATGCCAACCATTCCTGTATTACGGTTTTATAGGAAACGCCCACAACATATTGAAAACCACGTTCCATATTCCGGCTCAGCCGGGCCATATAAATAATATTTGGCAAAGAGGATTCCCCATATTTCATGGCTACATATTTCCAAAAAGAATGTCCGGCATACGTTGCCTGAAGTCCTGTAAGACTGTTAAATTTTTCATACTGCCCATTCATAATGGCATCCCGAACCTGATTTTCAATCTCCGGATCCCATCTTCTCGAAATAAAAGAGATTAATCCATTCATATACCATTCAGGTACAGAGAATAAGGCAGAATTTTTGATCTGGGAACCGATCCCCGTTCCATAGATCATTCCATTCAAAATTACCTGCGCAATTCCAGCCCTGATCTGTTGCTCAAAATGTTCATAATTACCATCAAAAAATAAAAGCACCCGCCCTCCAATGATCTTGGTAACTCCACCGGTATTATAATAATCCCAATCCCCAAACTGACCTATGTTGCTCTGTTTTAAATCAGAGAGACTGTTAAAAATAATAAATTGGACCTTTTCTTCCAGGTTCGATTGCAAAACCAATTCGATCTCCTTGATGTGCTTATCAGCATATTCGGCAGTAAAAAGAGCTAACTCCTTGCCATTCAGATAATAGTAGGTATCAAATTTATCAAAACGGAAATAAAGCCAAAGAAAATCGTTGAACTGAACCCTGGATTTTCCAAAGGTTAACTGTGATCCATTATAAAACTGCGCCATGGAACAAAAAGGAAATCCCAGAAAAAGGATGGTAATGATCCACGTTGCTTTCCAACATTTAATCTTTGTGCCAACGCCTGAATCCTTAGTCATATCGGGGCGATACAATGGAATTTAATGGAAACTGCTAAGGTACGATTAATTTCCTTGTGACAGCCATCTGGCTGTAATTTCATATCTTTGCAAAGCCTTAAAATCAACGAGAAAACCATGATCCGGATAGAAAAAATGATCTTTAATACCTTTCAGGTGAATACCTATCTGTTATGGGATGAAACCGCAGAATGTATCGTAATAGACCCTGCCTGCTATGAAGAGCATGAAAAGAAGGCCCTGGAAAATTTCCTGCTGAAAAACAAACTCACCCTGGTACGAAATCTGAATACCCATTGCCACATCGACCATGTGCTTGGAAACGATTTTATTGCTCAAACCTATCACATCTACCCGGAGTATCATAAAAACGCGGTCCCGTTTTTTTATACATTAAAAGAGTTGGCTTCCTCGTTTGGGTATACCGTAGAACAAATTCCGAAACCTGCCAGGTTTATTGAAGATAATGAGATCGTACGTTGGGGAAACTCCTCCCTGAAGGTCTTTTTTACTCCAGGACACGCAGAAGGCAGTGTTTGCTTTTACCAGGAACAGCAGGGATTTGTAATTACCGGCGATGTTTTATTTAAAGATACGGTAGGTCGAACGGATATGCCAACTGGTGATTTCGACCAACTGATGAATAGTATTAAAACCCGCTTGTTTACCCTCCCGGAACAAACTATTGTCTATCCTGGTCACGGACCCGAAACATCCATTGGGTATGAAATGAATAATAATCCCTTTATACGGTGATCCTTTCATGATCCAAAACCCGCCCAAACGATTTCTCATTATCCGGTTCAGCTCCATCGGCGACATGGTGCTTACCAGTCCCATTATCCGATGTCTTAAATTGCAAATTCCGGAAGCAGAAATTCACTATCTTACAAAAAAACAGTATCTTCCTCTTATTGAAGCTAATCCATATATAGAGAAAACCTGGGGCTATGATCATAATTTTAAGGAGATCATCCCGCAATTGAAGTCCCAGGGCTTCGATCAGGTGATTGATCTCCATAAAAACTACCGCTCTGCTTTTGTAAAAAATCAACTCTCCGTTTCATCGGCTTCATTTCCTAAATTAAACTTTCGTAAATGGCTGATTGTTAGGTTTAAAATTAACATTTTACCCCCTTTGCACATTGTTGACCGATACTTCAAAGCCGTGGAGAAATTAGGCGTAAAAAACGATGGAAATGGACTCGACTATTTCATCCCGGAAAAGGATGAAATTGACCTTCATACGTTACCTGAAATCCTTCACCATGGCTTCGTTTCAATCGTTATCGGAGGGAAACACAACACCAAAATTTTTCCCGAAGAAAAGGTGATTGAAATCAGTAGAGAAATATCCCTTCCAATCATGCTTTTAGGAGGAGAGGGAGATCATGAGCGGGGTGAAACGATTGCCCAACAGGATGGCTCTCGAATAGTAAACGGATGTGGCCGGTTTACCCTAAACCAATCTGCCTCACTGATCCGGCAATCACAAGTGGTCTTAGCCAACGATACCGGGTTGATGCATATAGCTGCCGCTTTTAAGAAACGGATTGTTTCTGTATGGGGCAATACCATCCCGGACTTTGGAATGTTCCCTTACCTCCCTCATCATGCAAAAAACAATTCCTATATCGCTGAGGTTCATGGATTATCATGTCGCCCATGCAGTAAACTTGGGTTTCAATCCTGTCCTAAAAAACATTTTCGTTGCATGAACGATATCGATATCACCCCAATCGTTAATTTCATTAATGCAAAATAATTTTTCCGGGATGAATTTTGTAGATACCCATACCCATCTCTATGCAGAGGAGTTTGACACCGATCGTAACGAGGTTATCCACCGTGCATTAGAAAATCATGTTTCAACATTGTTGTTACCTGCCATCGATTCGGCCTATCACGAAAAACTTCTCTGCCTGGTATCTGGTTTTCCGGAATTATGCTTCCCGATGATGGGACTTCATCCTACTTCCGTAAAAGAAAATTTCAGAGATGAGTTGGTAATGGTTGAGAAATTTCTACTAAACCCTAATTTAAAATTCTATGCGGTAGGAGAAATCGGGATTGACTTCTATTGGGATAAGTCATTTGAAAAAGAACAAAAATTGGTGTTTGTTCATCAGGTTGAGGTAGCTCTAAGCTTGAGCCTGCCTCTGGAAATCCATACCCGCAACTCTATGGAAGTGACCTTGAGTTTACTTGAAGAGCGTAAAAGCCCGAATTTAAGTGGGGTATTTCATTGTTTCAGCGGCAATCTGGACCAGGCAGAAAGAGCAATCGCACTTGGATTCAGGTTGGGAATCGGCGGGGTAGTTACCTATAAAAATTCCGGACTTCAAAAGGTAGTTGAGAATACTGGACTCGAACATCTCCTGCTTGAAACCGATGCCCCATGGCTACCCCCTGCTCCTTACCGGGGAAAACGCAACGAACCAAGTTACCTTCCCTTTATTGCAAAAAAAATAGCGGAGATTAAAAATATTCCACTGGAAGAGGTAGCCGCCATCACGTCAGAAAATGCCAGGACATTATTTAAACTCAATTAAGGCATCCCCGTTTTTATATTGTAACTTTACAAATAATTGATAATATTTCACCATTTCATTTTTTTATGATAGGTCAGACAAACATTCTCGTTATTTATACCGGAGGAACCATCGGGATGGTACAGGATCCGAAAACACTGTCGTTGCAGCCACTTACGTTCGACATCTTGTACAAGTATCTTCCCGTTCTTGAAAATTTCAATTGCCGGATTGATTTTTATACCTTCGAACCGCTGTTGGATTCGTCGAATATGAGTCCCTCGTTCTGGATACATTTAGCCAGTGTGATAGAAGAAAATTATGAGGATTATGATGGCTTTGTAGTCCTTCATGGAACCGACACAATGGCCTATACTGCGTCGGCATTGAGCTTTATGCTTGAGAACCTTAACAAACCGGTGATCTTTACCGGCTCTCAATTGCCCATTGGAATGGTGCGCACCGATGGCCGGGAAAATTTCATTAACTCCATTGAAATTGCAGCTGCCAAGGATGTAGATACTCCAGTGGTCCCCGAAGTTGCCATCTGTTTCGAAAACAAACTATACCGGGGGAATAGAACAAGTAAACTCAATGCCGAAAATTTTGGCGCTTTTATTTCCGGAAATTATCCCATATTGGCCGAAATTGGTGTTCATATTAAATATTATGACAACTTGATTCTGAAGCCCAATTTTAAAAAACTCCGGGTGCTCAAAGAGCTCGATGAAAATATTGCTATATTGAAGCTGTTTCCCGGCATTTCTCAATCGTCTGTTGATGCTATTTTAACGACCCGGGGATTAAAGGCAATGATTCTTGAAACATTTGGGTCCGGGAATGCCCCTACAGCCCCATGGTTCCTCGAACAACTTAAGGAAGCGAACAGCCGTGGAATCATCCTTTTCAATGTAACTCAATGTAAGGGAGGGTCGGTTGATATGGGAAGATATGAAACCAGCGCCAGCCTTAGTAAAATAGGAATTGTTGGAGGTTATGATATCACAACAGAATCGGCTGTTACCAAACTGATGTACTTGTTGGGCTGCGGTTTTTCTGCTGAGAGTGTGAAACAATTACTCCAAACCTCTCTTCGGGGAGAAATGACCGTTTGAAAAATCAAATTTTTTAATACCTTTGCACCGGAAATTTTGAATTGCGTTATCTGATTTATATTTTCACCTTTTCGCTATTTCACAATTTCATATTTTTTCATGGAGAGGTGTCCGAGTGGTCGAAGGAGCACGCCTGGAAAGTGTGTGTACGCCAAAAGTGTACCCTGGGTTCGAATCCCAGTCTCTCCGCAAAGTATTGAAATTCAACACCAAATTAGCCCCTTTTTAGAAGGGGTTTTTTGTTTTAATATCCTCGAATAAAAAGGATTCATAACGGCTATTTCACTCTTTGCAACCGGCAATCTTCCTTCATGTATTTATAAGCGAAATAATATATAATTTTACCAACTGAAAATCAGCACCAACTGATTTTTAACCGCGCTGGATTTAGAATTAATATTTAGCTTATATAAATGAAAAAACTTTTTTTCACTTTACTTTTTCTCTCAGTAATTTCGAGTGCTTTTACCCAAATTCCATCTTGTGATGGCAATCGTTACAAAAATTCTGTTTTCGGAAGCGTTGATTCAATAGTTGATATTCAGTACGGAAGGAACTACACGATGAATGATGTTCTTCAGAATCTTACACTGAATCTTTATTATCCGGAAATGGATACTGTAACAAAAAGACCATTGATTATTTTCCTTCATGGTGGGAGCTTTGTTAGAGGTGATAAACAAGAAACCAGAGAACTATGCACCCTTTTTGCCCTTAGGGGTTTCGTAACGGCAACCATTGATTATCGCCTGATAGATGTAACGTTGACCGATTCAAATACAATTTTCGAAGGATTGGTAGATGCAATGAGCGATACCAAAGCAGCTATCCGTTTTTTTGTTGAAGATGCTGCTACACTCAATCTCTATAAAATAGACACGAATTACATCTTTATTTCGGGCGTTTCGGCCGGTGGAATAATAGCATCGCATGTCGCTTATCTTGACTCTACAGATAATATTCCTGCTTACATCTCAAATCTAATTTATGCGAATGGAGGTTTTTCGGGCAATAGCAGTGCCAACACTTCTCATACAACACCCATAAAAGGAGTGCTTAATTATTCCGGGGCACTTATGCGTAAAGACTTTATTAGTACGGGAGAACCTGCATTATTCAGCGCTCATGACGATGGAGATACAATAGTACCCTGTAATCACGGCTTATCCTATGTAAGTGCTTGTCCCGTTTATTGCGATGGCAGTTGCGCAATGCAACAAGAGGCAAACTTAAAAGGAGTATATAATGATATTTTTCTTAATCACACAATCGGACATTGCGCTTACTTTTTCTCCTCTTCATTAGCCGATTCAGTAATAGAAAAATCAGCCGATTTTTTATATAGAATAATTTGCACTACGATTGTTGCTGTAAATAATCCTGACCATTTACAAAATAAAATGCAATTAACTCCCAATCCGGCAGATGAAACAATACGCGTCGAATTTCCAACCACATTCAAAACAAAGGAACAATTTCTGCTCTTTAATTCAATGGGACTTTTACTTCGAGAAGTTGAAGCAAAACAATCAATTCAAATAAACATTTCTGATTTGCCTAAGGGGCTTTATTTTATTCACCTGAAACATCATCCCGATCAAACACAATCTTTCATTAAACTATAGAGAATAAATCTGAAATGAACCAACTTTATAAATAAAGCATCGACGGAAAACATTAAGGTTTACTCATGGCATCATCAGCGTTAGCAAAATTTGAATCGTCAATACCAGCATAACTGGAAAGTTTAGTCAGGGAGGTCTTATTTCCCAACATGGCAAAAGTTACCCGATTATCCATTAGAAGTTGGCTCCGGAAATTTTGAAGCTCACTGATTTCAATTTGCATCATTTTCTTCTTGGCCGACTTATCAAGATAGATATCGATTTCTAAAGCAGCTTGCTCCATAATAGCTTCACGAGCAGTCATTTGATTGATAAAATTAGCAAAATCATGGAGATTCATTTCAACGTTATAGGGAATATTAGATTCATCTTTGTTCGCTAAAATTTCCGTAAGCATTGCCTCTGTGGATTTCAGCTTATTCATGTTGCCATTTAAAAAATTACTGTATTCCTGTAAAGCAATAAATGTAGGGTTTAATTTCTGATCCGTATAAAGAGGATGGTACTTCAGTATGGCTGATGCTGTATCAATCTGACGGGTCACTCTTTCTGTAAATTGTTCAAAACTTCTGAGAATCTGGATCATTCTTTTAAGCTCCAGCGTATCTTTGGTAAATTCATTTCTTAATTGAATGGATTTTTTGCTCATCGCCTGATCGCTCATGGCCGTGGTCCCTTTAACCAAAGCTTTGTTTGATGGCTTGTTAAATATGGATAACATTACAATTGCGCCGGCAACAATCAGGATAGCAACGGCAATTAAAATTTTTGTCTTTGATTTCATCAGTAGTAAGTTTTTTAAGGAAGAGTAATTTACTAAAGTACAAAGAAAGGAGAAAAAGTTGGTGGATTTCGCTAAATTAAAAAAGGAAAATGAAATTTATCCAATAAACTCATTCCCCACTTTACGGGCACGTTCTGGTTTGTCGAGATTGATTCCGATCGCAAGACCGATTTCCACCAGGAGATTCCATCCGGCACTTAAAAACACATAGGGATTCATTTCCCCAGCCGAAGGAACGCGAATGGTTGTGAAAGGAGTAGCCCGATCTGCAATAGCAATCACATTAAGTCCAACTCCTTTGACAAGCACTTCCTGTAATTTTTCAATTTCTTCTTCAATGGGATCAATCACAAAAACAACATCGTTTTTATTCATCACTTCTTCTATCCCATGAACGGCATAAGTGCCTTCAAGAAAATCTGATTTTTTGCGGGTAATTTCATTGGTTTTAAGGGTCAATTCTTCGGCGACACCATCATTATAACCAGCAAAATAAATGGTTGGCGCTTGTGCAGCAAGGACAATAACCTCCTTACTGATCGGCATGGTCATGGCTTCTTCAACCAAAACTGCTAATTTTGAACAATCGGCGGTTTTATCAACACCCCTGATGTGCCAGAGAATAGATTCATAAAACAAGGCTTGCTCAATAACGCTTTTAGTGGCTGCAACAGCCTGCTCCCATCCACAGTTGAGAACGAAAGTTTGTTTACATTCTTTTTCCAACAGGGTATCCTGGTTTGCTGACAAGGCAAATCGTTTTTTATTGCCCATTGCAGCTAATTTTTTTGCAAGCAATACAACTTCTTTGGTCCGTCCGGAGTTGGAAGCACAGAAAACGGCAAATTTCGATAAATCATATTGTGCCGATTGACGTGAACCATCGGTGAATACAGATAGGTTTAATCCCCAGGTCAGTGCCTTACGGATGGCATTTTTAGCCGGAAAGATACGGCTGGATCCCTCCCCTGTGAGAAATAGTTTGCCAATGGATTTTATCTCTTCAGCAATTTCCAGGGTTCGATTCGGATCGAATTTTCTAACGACTTGAGCTGTTTCCATCATCTCCCGGACCAACGCATACTTAGAATATTGAGAATCTTTTAAATTCATTGTTTTCTTCTTTATTGTTTTAATTATTGTCCCTTTTTTTTATTTCTTCTACCTGAATTTTAAAATCCTCGGTTTCTTGTCTTACCTGAATAATAAAGCTATTCTCATCAATAGTCCCGATGGCAGCTTTCATTTCATCCATATTTCTGAAGGTCGCTTTCCGGAATGGATTGTCAAAATCCTTTTTTCGGGAAATATATACCTGTTCACAAATGAATTTTTGAATATTCACTGCTTTATCGAGACTTGAATTCCATTCGGTTTTTGTGAGATTTTCAGTTCCGGATAATTCACAAAAGGTAGCAAATGCATGTTTCTGTTTGTCAACTGGATATTGAGCCCAAAGATCATCATATCGGTTATGGATATCTTGCCAGGTTTTTAATTTACCTGAACCAATATCCGACCTAAGTTTATCCACATCATTTTTCTGCATGATCTGCCCACCCAGATTAACCCATTCATGTTGCCGTTCACTTTTCAAATTTTTACACATTGTTGTGAATGTAGACTTTGGATGTAATTTCATATATGCAAGCAAATTTTTCATGGCATAAAAATGCAGGATTTCACCATACGCATGGTAGGCTCTATATGGTTTCAAAATCAGTATTTTTCTTTTGGTATGCTCCATATTTTCACCCAAAACTTCCAAGCCATTCACTACATCTTCCTTTCCTGACAAAAGTTTCCGTCCCAGTTGAACCAGATCATGGTCATTTATTATTTTGATTGATTCACCTTTATCCCGTAAAGAGGCTTTGGCCGTCCATATTTCCAACAATCTGCGGGCATGAAACACCTCTTCGATAGTGTCAGGGGCAAATGGTTCAAATTCAATCTTCTGAACCTTATTCACGCGTTTGTCGCGACTCTGAAATTTCCAGGAATTACGCGCCAGTGCATACATGTTAAACATCCACCAAAAAGCAGGCATCACTTCCAGTTGGTCCTTTGAACCATTATTATTAACCAACGAAAAAGGGAACGGAATATCAAGTTCTGCTGGATAATCGGCTTTAGAAAGCAATACAAAGGATGCAAAACGACTTGAATGTTTCACACTGGCACACAATCCCGGCCAAAATCCACGCCCGGCCTGAATTTCATTGTCATTGGCCCGACTATTATGATTGGAACCGATAGTTGCTCCTGCTGCTACATTGCTTTGCCCCATCAGTACGGAAGCAACAAGAAAAGAATTATTATGATGCTGCTCGTGTGCCGGAAAAATTAAATTATTCAGAACCTCACAGCAAGAAATGGTTGAATTGTCTCCCAAAAATGAATGAATTAATCTGGCTCCATATTTCAGGCTGGAATTATTACCCAAAATAAACTTTATCGCCTTGCAACCGTAAAATATATGACAACCATAACCAATGATACCATTGACCAATTCCACTCCTTCTCCAATTTGTGTAGGTTCTTCTTCGGAAGAATTAATGGTCAGGTTTTTTAATTTATTGGCCCCCTTGATATAACAAAAGGAACCGACTTTTACATCTTTTAAAATCAGCGAATTCTTTATTACACATTGATTACCGGTCATGCCATAATAGCCACGACGTTTATCAAAACTATTTTGTGTGATCTTTTTAAGATTCTCCTGGAGCAGCTTATCATCAACGTACTTCGCCCATAGATAAGCATCGGCCGTAATCATGCCATCAAAAGGGAGTACCTTGCGGCATCCCGTTTCGTTCATCAGCTCGATCCAGGTCCGGACATTCTCCGGTTCCCCTTCTTTGATAATTCCATTCCCAAATTTGGCGTGGTCTGTTACATGCATTTCCTGAACATTAAACAGGATTGAGCGATCGCCAATAATATAATGTGCCAAATAATGAACGTTATGGATAGCCACATCATCACCGATATCACAAGAGATGATAAGACTGTTCGTAATTCCAGCAGGCACTCTAAGGTCATGATGTTGAAGAATGACATTCCGCAAGCATCCGATTCTTACAAGACCGTAAAATCTCGTGTTTTTAATCTGATCGGCATCAAACTGATCTGAAACCAATAATTCATCCCAATTATCAGCTGTGTTGTCGTTTTTTACAAGTCTTTCAATTTCATCTGATTTCAGATTTCTCCACCCTGATTTGGGCAGGTAAGTCTGTTTGTTTCGCTGTAAGTATTCGTCTTTATCCTTGGGAAGGTATTCAGAAGGAATGAAATTCCGGCCTATGTTTTCTTTAGGTACAAGAGATACGTTATCCATGTGTTATGAAATATTCTGTTAGTAACGTATCAAAAGTAACTTATTTCAACAGAAAATCCTTGGTGTTCACAAAAAACATTTTGGAAGGACTCTCTACTGCTTCACAAAAGGTCTTACGATCTTCCCACCAGAAGTCTCAACAATGAGGTAATACATACCCCGGGGGAGATCCCTGCAAGAAACAGAAGATATTTTATCATTGAATTCAGAATTCTGCCTGATTAAAATTCTTCCACTGATGTCAGAAATCTGAATTGATTGAATATCTGCTTTTTCACGGAGAGAAAGAAACAGCTTATCCGAAACGGGATTTGGGTATACTTTAATCGACATGGGTTCCTGTTCCAGATTTGCGATGCCGACTGGTGCCAAACGGTAATCAACGGCAATAGCATCGCTGCTGATACCCGTTGCATAGGATGTAACTGAATCTCCGGATAACGTGTATATCAGGCAGGTTCCAGTAGTTGCATAGTCACCGATGTTAACATACAAACGCTTATTCAAGGTATCGACAGTTGCTGAAGTGATATATTTGAATAGTGCAGAACCTGGATCAGCAATCACGACTGTATCTTCCACCTGCATGGTATTCATGTTAAAGGATCCAATTCCATAATTCAGACCGAAATAGAGAAGGTGTCCGTCTATACCGGCTCCAAGTCCAACATTTTTATTAATAATTGTATTTCTAAAGGTATGGTTATCCAGGTTATATATAGTAATACTGCCAACATCGGGGGTTGTGTATGGTGATTTATTGATGGTGAAAATCAGGTTGTTATAGCGGTAAACGCCAAACGTTCCGATTGCTTCAGCACCTAAGTTTATTTCTCTTGCCAAAGTCCAACCTGAGGTCTCAATAACGGCAATCTTTCCTTCGGTTCCATTCCACCCGCCATTTACAGCAAGATAAATGGAATCACCGGCGGCAACCATGTTCCCACAATCACCTGGAATCCCGGCAATGGAAGTAACCAGCGAAAGATCAGCAGTATCGAGCACTTCGGCAAAGAAAGTGGTAATCGGGTATTGCTTCGACACCACCAGTTTATTTCCAAAAAGGAATAATTTACCGAGCCCTGAATCGGCCACAGCAGCTATCCGTTGATTGGTGTTAAGATTAATTTTAATGATGGAATCCTGAGCAGCAAAATAGGCGATGCTCCCGTGCAGACAAATATCCTGTGACGATTGGGTAAAAACAGTATTAATCAGATTCACTGCGCCGTTTACGGGATTATACGATTGAAGGGTAACGAAATCCTGAAAAGGGGGTATATATTCAAATTTCCCACTGTTGGCGGTGATGATTTGTTTCACATAAGGTGTTTGTCCGTTCAGGATAATCGGGGCGATGATTCCCAGACATAGAAAAATAAAAGGATGTAAAAATCTCTTTTTCATAACATTGGTTTTTCGTTAGGGTTAATTATTCTTTTGCTCAAAGGGTTCCTATAGATAATAACAGGATGGATATTTTGCGTTCATACTTTTTATACAATTACTTGTAACCCGAAAGTAAAGGTTATATATCAATGGCAGGTCTTCTGGCTTGCTCAATCTTTCGAAGTCTTCCCATCCCAAAAAACGGAGACAGTGACCAACGGATGACGAAAGACATTTAAAGAGCTTACAGCTGCGGGAACAGCTCCGGTTTCGCACCGGATTCCCTTTTCACCCGGTCTGATGGCCATCAGGGACGGGAACCACAAACATTCAGGTACAAAGATAATATTTTTATTATTACCAACCCTTAACAGAGAAAAATATCCAGTACCTATTGTCGCATATTCCCATGAAATTGTTTGTTCCGTAACAAGGTACTGGGGAATATTTACCCAACCTACTTCGTCCAGACAATTATCACAAATCATTCAATTCCAGCGAATCAGGAGGAATCGAATCGGTTTTTTGAAGCAACATCCGGGCAGGACCTTTCAACTCCACATCGGGGAGCAGGTTATCCACATCCCGCTGGGTAATCCAACCTTTATTCAGCATTTTTTCGGAACATAACCGGTAAAATCCGGCATTCGATTCCCTTAGGTGTCCTTTTTCATCAAAGGAATACTTAAACCATTTAGGCCGTGGGATGATTGATGCCAGAAAGATCGATTCATTCAAAGTTAGGTTGGCGGCATCCTTGTTAAAGTAAAAGCGGGCGGCTTCATTCGCCCCATAAATAAGCGGACCCCACTCAATGATGTTCAGATAAACTTCAAACATCCGGTCTTTGGTACTTAACCCCTGGTTTTCGATCAACCAGACCAACATCGCTTCTTCAAGTTTGCGTCCAATGGTCTTATTGCGGCTGAGAAAAACATTTTTAACGAGCTGCATACTAATCGTACTCCCTCCCCGGGCAAACCGGTGTTCTTTGATATTGGTAACCATTGATTCCCTAAAGGCATCCGGTAGAAATCCCCGGTGCTGATAAAAACCACCATCTTCTGAGGTCATTACAGCAACCTGAAGATAATGGGAAATGCGATGAAGGGGCCGAAAATTCGGATTCTCCGGTCCTACCATGAACGTACGAACCGGAAGATCATGTTCGTAAGCAGTGTACATAAAAGGACGGTTGATCATGGTCAGATCCGCATTGCCATACGACAAAACGCTAAACTGATGCCGGACAAGAGCGGTCTCAAACTGTAAAGAATCCGGGATTGAGAGATCTACGTAAAAATCAAGGTACCAGGAAAGGTTCCCCTTAACACGGATGCCATCAAGGTTGGTAAAAAGCCCGGTTGGAAACGAGGAAAAAAGGTCCTGCGCCTGAAATTCGGGTTTGTGGATGCGAAGGGTGATTTGTTTATGAGGTTTCATCCGGTAACGAACATAAGGATGGAAATCGATTTTATTGAAAGTGATCCTCGAAGTGCTGTCAAGATCAATATAATCCGTTCCGAAATTGATCAGGTAATTGATGGAAAGCCTTTCAAATTCTACTTCTCCGGAAGCAATCTTAGGATGATTCACCCGCAATCCCCATACTGAAGCAAATCCCTTGATCCGGGTCTCGTCATTTTCATTCTCTGTCTCACCGAAACTGAATGTCAACGTGTCAACATCAACTTTCGCATTCCATTGGTAATTGATAAACGGGATAACAATTTTACCGGCATCCGCCGCATAAATACGAACTTCAGCCGAACGGTTATGGTTATCCATCTTTCCTGCCACAACCCAGATCGCCTTAGCTGCATCTTCTTCTATGGTCATTTTCGACCGGAAATAATGATCCTTTAAAGCCAACTGATCAATATGGCAAGTAATCCTGTGATGATCTTTGGAAAAAGCCAGGTTGAAGTTGCTAACCTGCAGAGATAGGGGAATTTTATCAAATACGAAATTCAAAATTCTCTCGGCTGTGGCTCCATAATTCAACGTTCCGGAAACTGTATCGGAAGAAAAGGCATCTTTCTTCAAAAGGAATCCCCAATTGGCAATGCTGTCGTGTTTGTCTAATAAAATGGATGTGTTGATCAATTGGACCTGATGCAATGAAATCCGACCAGCAAAGAGCTTCACAATTCCAATGGAAGCATATATGGAATCCGCCTTAAATAAAGTTTCGCCACAATCGGGCTTGAGACTAACACCAGTAATCAGAACAGAGGCCAAGCCACGGACCCTGACTGTTGAGATTTTTAGTTTTGCAGGATGTTCACGATTGAATTGCTCAACCTTATGCTGCACATAAAGCGAAGCCAGAGAAGAACGAAAGAAAAAAGCAAGTAGAAGTAACCCAAATAAGGCGATGAGGAAATATAAAAGCAGTTTATATAACCATCCATGCAGTTGAATGATCCGGTTGATTGAACGAAACATCACGCTGACGAAATTATATTGCATAAAAAATTGTACTCAGATTCGTTTATCCGAACCATTTTTATACCGGATCACCAAATATATCAGAAAGGCTGTAACCAAAAAACTTGCACTTAGAACCCAATAGCTATCAGTAGCTCCGAAATTTTCATAATCCCCACTGATAATAGAACGCTGTCCCAAATAGGATACGATGATGGCGGTTGCATTATTGAGGAAATGGGCTGTTATTGGGACCCATAAAGATCCAGTCCAATAAAACAGATATCCGAACAGAATCCCAAGCATAAACCGGGGTAAAAAACCATAAAACTGCAGGTGCATGGCAGAAAAAAGAAAGGCAGAAAAGAAAATTGCCAGATGGATGTTCGTTAACCACTCTTTCAGCAATCGTTGCAATAATCCGCGAAAAAGGAATTCTTCACCTATCGCAGGTAAAACAGCAATCATCAAGAGATTAAAAAGAAAGGCGTTAAAGGTGGGCATTTTCAGAAATGCTTCAGTAAGTTGTGTCGCTTCATTTTCTGTTGATTTCATCCAGGTCTCCACTCCTTTTAACCATTCAGGAAATCGCATCATTTCATTTAACGATACCATCCAGTTAATGAGCGGCAAAGTCGCAAACATCAGGAGTAGTAAGATTAAATAGACCGACCATTTCGGGGTTTTGTTCAGGGCAAGGAATCGAATCGTGTTTCGTTCAAAAAGAAAACCAGCTAATAATGCAGGCAGGATAAAAAGACCGAATGATTGCAACACCTGAAAATATTGAAGGATCCATAATGTTTTTTCATTGTTATAATTAGAGAGGGAATTCATAATATCCTGGATGCTCATTCCAAAAAGAGGGATCGCAATGACTAACCCCAGCAGGAATGTCAATGCAAAACATGAGATGATCAGTAGGACTGAAAAAAGAAGCCGTGAAAAAGGGGTAAGCGAGCTAAGAAGAGGTGATTTCGGGGAATACACAGAATTTGGCTATTTTTGCAGCAAAAATACCACAATTTGATTAAGATCGGAAATGTCGAGGTGGGAACCTTCCCTTTGTTCCTCGCTCCCATGGAGGATATCACCGATTCTCCCTTTCGTTCCATTTGTAAAAATTTTGGTGCCGATGTTCTGATTTCGGAATTCATTGCAGCCGAGGGACTTATTCGCGATTCCTGGAAGAGTAAAATGAAGATGCAATTTGGAGAAGAAGAGCGCCCCATTGGTATTCAAATTTTCGGAAGCGATGTAGAATCCATGAAAAAAGCCGCGGTAAATGCAGAAACCGTCCGGCCCGATTTTCTTGACTTGAATTTTGGTTGCCCGGTACGTAAAATTGTTATGAAAGGCGGCGGCGCAGCATTGTTACAAGACATTCCAAAAATGATCAGGATGGCAGATGCTGTGGTCAGATCGACTACACTACCGGTTACGGTAAAAACCCGGCTGGGATGGGATGAAGCCCATCAGGAAATTGTGGAAATTTCTGAAAGGCTTCAGGATGTTGGAATCAAAGCCATCGGTATTCATGGTCGTACCCGAATGCAATTGTATGGTGGAAAAGCAAATTGGGCCCTGATAGGTGAAGTGAAAAACAATCCCAGACTGAAGATTCCGGTATGGGGAAATGGCGATGTGGATTCCGGACAGAAAGCAGAAGAGATGAAAAATCAATTTGGGGTGGATGGCATCATGATCGGCAGAGCTGCCATGGGAAACCCCTGGATTTTCAGGGAAATAAAAACCTGGATGGAACAACATGTCTTTGCTGAACCACCTTCTCTGAAAGAACGTGTTGAGATTGTTCGTAAACACATCCAATCGGCGATAGTGTATAAAGGAGAACACACCGCCTTATTAGAATTACGCAGAATGTATTCTGGATACTTCAGAAATATCTCCGATTTCAAAAAAACCCGGATGCGGTTAGTAACTGCACCTGATTTTGAAGAAATAGATAAAATTCTCGGAGAATTATCGCATTAGAACCGTCGTTCAATTAATTCCATTAGTTTTTTAAATGCTTTTGTGCCGGTATCCCAGAAATTCTTTTTAAGTAGCTGATTAAGAAACTCTGAAGCCTCAGAGATATCCTTGCAACCATTGATGGTTTCAATGGTTGCATTGTATTCCCGGAGATTCCCATCGAAAAGTTCGTTGATAAACATAAATTTATCATTGATATTGATGGCGCTTTTCAGGTTATCAATGCGTTGTGTTGGAATTTTAGGTCCCAAAGAAATTTCTCTGGCCTCTTTTAATTTAATATTAAAAACCGGCTCTTCCGCAGCAAAAAGATCAATTTCAGGAGGTTTTGATGATTTTTTTTTCTCAATATGTACTTTCACTTCCGGGATAGGAGGGGATTTTTTTGTTTCCGGTTCTGATGCTGATAACGGAGCTACCTTTGCAGGAGGTGTTTCCGGATGGATGGTTGTGGGTTTTTCCACCAACGGTCCGGGTTCGTTGTTTATCCGCTTCAGAAGAAGTAGGTTTTCATAAAATTTACGGACATTTTCCCTCAAAAGATCAAACTCAATGTTGGGAATCTTTCCATCGTACTTTCGAATGACCTCATATTGTTCATTGATTGCCTCAAGTAACCAACGAACTTCACCTTGGATAATTTCTTTATTCATCATATCATTTTTTCCCGGCAGGGAGGAATTTCGTATTTTTGTCAGGATTAAGGCATAAATATACAATTTTTACAAGTATGTATATTGAAAAAAATAATCCGGTTAACAGGCTGGGATGGATTGAAGTTATTTGTGGTTCCATGTTTTCAGGGAAGACAGAAGAATTGATTCGTCGGTTAAAACGGGCAAAAATTGCCCGTCAGAAAGTAGAAATATTCAAACCGGAAATTGATGTTCGTTATGATGTGCAAAATGTTGTTTCCCATGATGAAAATTCCATTCAATCTACCCCAGTCCAGTCGGCTTCTGAGATTCTTTTACTTACCAATGATGTTGAAGTGGTAGGCATTGATGAGGCACAATTTTTCGATGCTGCACTGGCTTCGGTATGCAATACTCTTGCCACCAATGGGATCAGGGTAATTGCTGCTGGCCTTGATATGGATTATCTGGGACAACCCTTTGGCCCCATTCCCGCACTCATGGCCATTGCCGATGAAGTGACCAAGGTTCATGCCATTTGTATGAATTGTGGTGACCTGGCTCAATATACGCATCGTATAATAAAAGATGACCATCTGGTCATGTTGGGAGAAGCTGAATCTTATGAACCTCTATGTCGCCGGTGCTATCTGGAAAAAACAAAATAATTTTCTTTACCTTTGTAGCGATAAAACTAAAACGATATGAACAGAATATTTTTGGCTATAGTGGCTACGTTTTTTCTATTTAATGTTTCATTGATGTCTCAAACTAAAACCCAACAAAAAGTGACAAAATTTGTAATTCACACCGATTTTGGTGACATGAAGGGCGTTTTATACAACGAAACCCCAAAACATCGTGATAACTTTGTCAAATTGACGAAATCTGGATTTTTTGATGGTTTGTTATTTCACCGGGTAATCAGTGGATTCATGATTCAAGGGGGCGACCCTGATTCTAAAAATGCCAAACCCGGTCAACAACTCGGCTCCGGAGGTCCCGGCTATACTGTCCCCGCTGAATTCAACAAGGAATTTATTCATAAAAAAGGAGCGCTTTCTGCTGCCCGGCAAGCCGACCAGGTTAATCCAACCAAAGCCTCTTCCGGATCACAGTTTTATATTGTTCAGGGTAAAAAAGTTCCCGCTGTCCAATTGGGCGGAAATTATACTCCGGATCAGAAAAAGACCTATGAAACTATTGGTGGAACTCCTTTCCTGGATGGACAATATACGGTCTTCGGTGAAATTACCGAAGGATTGGATGTAATTGATAAAATCGCAGCGGTTGAGAAAGATAGAAATGATCGTCCGGTAAAGGATGTCAAGATGACGATCAAAATCGTTGAATAATTAGGCAATTTGATAATGCACGATAAAATTCAAAACCTTATCAGGGAAATCCGGGAAGTCAAGGCACAAAGCCTTGACGATGTGGAACAATTACGCTTGAAATACCTGAGTAAAAAAGGATTGGTCACGGTTTTATTTGATGATTTTAAGAGCGTACCTCCGGAATTGAAACGGGAAATGGGTCAGATGTTGAATCAATTGAAAGGTGAAGCTCAGCATAAAATCGAATCATTGAAAGCTGATTTTGAGGAAAAAGCCGAAAATGCAGAAAAAACTTCTGATCTTACCCGTCCTGTATCTCTTGAACCAGGAACCCGGCATCCCTTATCGATCGTGCGTAACCAGATCATCGACATTTTTTCACACATTGGGTTCACGGTAGCTGTTGGTCCTGAAATTGAAGATGACTGGCATAATTTCTCGGCTTTGAATTTTACACCTGATCATCCTGCTCGGGATATGCAAGATACGTTTTTCCTTACCCGGGATCCCGATATTTTACTTCGTACCCATACCTCTTCGGTTCAGATTCGCACCATGGAACAGTCACAACCGCCGATTCGTTCTATCTTTCCTGGACGGGTTTTCCGGAATGAGGTGATTTCTGCTCGGGCACATTGTATTTTTCACCAAGTAGAAGGGCTGTACATCGACAAAAATGTTTCCTTTGCTGATCTGAAACAGACATTGCTCTATTTTGCTAAAGAGATGTTCGGTGAAACAACACAAATCCGGTTACGTCCTTCTTATTTTCCATTTACCGAACCTTCGGGTGAAATGGATGTAAGCTGTAATATCTGCGGCGGGAAAGGTTGTAATATTTGTAAATATACTGGGTGGGTCGAAATTCTGGGCTGTGGAATGGTGGATCCTAATGTCCTTGAAAATTGTGGCATTGACCCAGAAATTTATACCGGATTCGCTTTCGGTATGGGAATCGAACGTATCACCATGTTGAAATACCAGATCAAAGACCTTCGCTTGTTTTTTGAAAACGATGTGCGGTTTTTAAAACAATTTCAGGGCTAAAATTTGTTGCTGCGAAAGAGTTTGATCAGAAGCCAGAAGCCAAAAAAAACTGCAAGACCAAAAACGATTGTACCGATCCACCGGACTTGTTCCCATTGAGAGATGATGGAAGCGCCTATTATCAGAGCAGCCAGAACAATGGCAATAGATACCCTGCTGCTGGCCGTGTCGAGTCGTTCCATCAAAGGTTCAAAACCCTTAAGTTCAATCTGCGTCTTAAATTTCCCCTCTTTTATCCGGTTAATTATTTCATTCAGATCCGAGGGAAATTCTTTGACCAGTTTGTAATATTCTTTCAGAGATTCGAAAACTTCATGGGCGATATGCTTGGGATTGTATTGCTGAGCAATAAGAGCAATGGCATAGGGTTTCATCTCGTTGGCAAAGTCAATCCTGGGGTTGAGAACCACGGCTACCCGTTCGATGGACAACAAGGCTTTCACCAATAAATAAATACTGGCTGGAATTCGCAATCCGTAATGAACCAGAATATCAACCGACTCGTTCATTACCTTACCAAAATCCATTTCATCGATACTCAGATATTTGTAATGAGCCAACATTTCTGATATCTGAAATTCAAGGTCTTTAAATCTGGGAAAATTTCTTTTTCCGGAAAGTTGTACCAACGATTCTGCCATAGCATGGGGATCTCGATCGAGGTATCCAAGCACATATTTTCCTAAAAATTGAAGATGCTCTGGCCGTAGAGAACCCATCATCCCGAAATCAATAAAGGAGATAATATTCCCTTCCATGATAAAGAGATTCCCCGGATGTGGATCTGCATGAAAAAAACCATGGGTAAAAATTTGATCGAAAACCAACCTCACTGCCTTTTTAGCAAGGATTTCAGGGTTATTCCCGGTTTGTAAAAGTCCTTCCAGATCGCTTACCTTTGTGCCTTGAATAAACTCCTCTACCAAAATGTGGGAGGAGGTGTACTGGGTATAAACCTTAGGGACTTTGATGTCGGGATCTCCTTCAAAACAATGTCCGAATCTCACAACATTTGCAGCCTCATTCAAAAAATCGAGTTCTTTCTTAATGGTTTTCCCGAATTCCCTAACCACTCCGGCAATATTAATGGCCTCCATCTCTGGATTGGTCTTTTGTATCCGGGCGGCAAAGAAATTCATCAAGTGAAGATCAAGTTCGATTTTTTTATCGATCCCTGGGCGTTGAATTTTAATACATACCTCATCTCCATTGAGCAATACAGCCCGGTAAGTCTGAGCAATAGAGGCAGAGCCCAAATGGTGGGCATCAAATTCACGGAACACCTCTCCCACCGGACGTCCCAATTCCTTTTCAATTTCCTTAACAGCCAATTCATCCGCCAAAGGTTGAGCATCATCCTGCAACTTTTTCAGCTCTTCTCGAATTTCTTCCGGAACAATATCCGGACGATCAGCCAAAATCTGTCCGAATTTAATAAAGGTGGGTCCCAACTCTTCAATCGCCATTCGGATCCGTTCCTGTTTGTTATATTGCTCAATCCGGGCAAGTCGTTTTTTAGTGATGAAATACTTGCCCATTCCAGGTTTTGTTCCCCATTCGCTCAGGCCATACTTAACAACAATGCCAATGATTTCGCGCGCTCGGCCAATTTCATTGACAGCCAATCCTATTTTGGAAATTTTCACAGCGTTACTATTTCTTCTTTACTACAACAGGTTTAGTTTTAACGATTCCTTGAACCGTTGATTTGGGTTTAGCCGGTGTTTTTTGTAATGATTCTAATTTTTTTATCCGTTCCTCCATCTTTTTAATGTCGTCCTGAGTTGGAATATTTATTTTTTTCAACGTGTTTTTTACGATGATTTGCATTTCGGTTTCAAAGTTCTTCCTTGTTTCAACCGACTTTTTCATCAAATGATCGTATAACTTTTTAGCATCTTCTTTGGTCAATTTATTTTCCTTGGCCATTTCTTTTGCCGACTGGGCAATTTTGTCGCCAGTCATAAAAGCATAATCAATGCCTTTATCGATCGATTTTTTTAATTCTTCTAACATTTTAGGTCCTCCTTTTTATTTAATTGGTGAATATTTAATTTTCGTTTCCTTACGGATATTCATACAATGCATTTCAAGATCTGTTAAAAAAGTCTCATGATTTTTGATCGTACTAAACCTGATCTCAAAAGAGGTCAGAACATTGGGAATTGTCCGAATGTTCTCCAGAAGATCATCTTTTTGTTGTTTTTTAAAGGGGCCTTCAACCAATAATAAAAAATCGGTTTGTTTCAATTCGGGTAATAAAATTGTTTCGGGGCCTCGGTTAGCAAGAAGAAAATATTCATTAAAACAATCTTCTTGGCTGCATGAATAAAAAGAGAACTCTCGAAAATCATCCAGTTTGATGAATTCCAATTCCAATTTTCTATTTAATAAAAAGGACAGACGGTAATCTTTCAGATGGCAGGAGATACCAAAAAGGGTGTAAAGGACTGGCTCTGATCTAACATCTGATAAGATTTTTTTGGCCATGATGCACCACTTTGTTTGTATAAAACAAAGATAACCAATCCTGATTTAAAGTTCAATATTTTCAAAATTTATTTTTTGCCAGGCTTTTTCAGCGGCATTTTGTTCTGCCCCTTTGATGGAATAATCCTGTCCTCTGCCTTGAACAACTCCATCAACAAAAAGTTCAACGATGTATTGTTTCTTATATCCTGACCCCACTTCATCAAGCACAGAAAACTGTATTTGTCGTTTCTCTCGCTGTGTCCATTCAATCATTTTACTTTTAAAATTCACTTCCTGATTTACCAGTTCTTCCAAACTAAAATAGTGAAGGATGATACGCTGGATGATTAGTTTTTTGGAGAAATCATAGCCTTTATCCAAATAAATAGCCCCAATCAGAGCTTCAAGGGCATCTCCTTTAAAGGAACGGAATATATTGTTTGAAGCCCCGTCAAGTTGGATCAGTTGATCTATACCCATTTTCTGTGAAAGACGGTTAAGCATCGAACGGCTTACCATTTTTGATCTCATTTCCGTGAGGAAACCTTCATCTTTGGTTGGAAATATTCTAAACAGATAATCAGCTGTTACCGAATCAAGAATGGCATCTCCTAAAAATTCAAGGCGTTCATTATTGACCTTCAAACCATTGAGGGTTTCTTGAGTAGCTGATTTATGGAGAAAGGCTAGGTGATATAAATTAATATTGCCTGGTCTAAAACCAAGGATACCTTTTATAGCCTGTTTTAATTTCTTATCCGATAAAATTTCCGGAGAGTCCGGTCTGTAAGGTCTGAACCTCAAAACAAATCAAGGCTTAAATTTCGTGAAAATCACGGAAGCGTTATGTCCACCAAAACCGAAAGTATTACTCATGGCATAGTTAACAATGCGTTCTTGAGCTTTGTTAAAAGTAAAGTTCAAGGGAGCAATTTCGGGATCATCGGTAAAATGGTTAATGGTAGGCGGAACAATACTATTTATAACCGCTAATAAAGAGGCGATGGCTTCAATCGCGCCGGCAGCGCCAAGAAGGTGACCGGTCATTGATTTTGTTGAGTTGATATTCATCTTAAAAGCATGCTCACCAAATAAGGCTACAATGGCTTTCGTTTCAGGGATATCGCCTGCCGGAGTAGAAGTCCCATGGGTGTTGATATGGTCGATGGATTCCTTTTCAAGTCCGGCATCAGACAACGCATTGCGCATGGCCAGAATGGCCCCAAGCCCATCGGGATGAGGTGCCGTCATGTGATAAGCGTCGGCTGATAAACCGCCGCCGATAATTTCACCATAAATTTTAGCGCCCCGGGCTTTGGCATGTTCAAGCTCTTCGAAAATCAATGCTCCAGCACCTTCTCCCATTACAAAACCATCGCGGTCTTTGTCATAGGGACGTGATGCGGTGGCGGGATCATCATTGCGCGTAGAGAGTGCATGTAAGGCAGTAAATCCGCCAACACCAGCTTGTGTGATTGCTGCTTCCGATCCACCGGCAATAAAGACATCGGCTTTATTTAACCGGATATAATTGAAAGCATCGATGAGGGCATTGGCAGAAGATGCACAAGCTGAAACCGTAGCGAAATTAGGACCATGAAACCCATATTTTATCGAAATATGACCTGCTGTAATGTCGGAAATCATTTTCGGAATAAAAAATGGATTGAACCGGGGGGTTCCATCACCTGTAGCAAATGCGGTGACTTCATTAATAAAGGTTTCCAGGCCCCCAATCCCGGATGCCCAGATAACACCCGCCCGGTCACGATTCAGGGTGTTCAGGTCAAAGCCTGCATCCCGAAAGGCCTCGTCAGCACAAACAATGCCAAGATGTGAACACCGGTCGTATTTTCTGACCTCTTTACGGTCAAAATAATCATCCGGGTTGAAATTTTTCACTTCACAGGCAAACCGGGCCTTGAATTTGGAACAATCGAACCGGGTGATCGGACCTGCGCCACTAACTCCTTTGATCAGGTTTTTCCAGTATTCATCAACTGAATTTCCGATAGGCGTAAGCGCTCCAAGACCAGTTACTACAACTCGCCTTAATTCCACGTTTTACAGCTTTTATGGTTCATTGGTTAAAGGAGAACCCCGCTCTGAGCGGGGTTAAATCTCATCAAAATCTTGTAAGGAGTACCATCATACATAAGCATTCCATTTATGGATAACTTATTTTGTATTGTTCTCGATATAAGCAATGGCTTCTCCAACTGTGCTTATTTTTTCGGCCTGATCGTCTGGGATGGCAATATCGAATTCCTTTTCGAACTCCATAATTAATTCTACCGTGTCAAGTGAGTCAGCGCCGAGATCATTAGTAAAGCTTGCCTCAGGGGTTACTTCACTTTCATCAACACCAAGCTTATCAACTATGATAGCTTTTACTTTTGCTGCAATGTCAGACATGTTAATTTCTTTTTTGGTTAAACGGATTGCAAAGAAAAGAATATTCTTTATTACACCAACACTATTTAAGAATTTTTAACAATTCTAAAAATTTATATTGTTGGCATTGTGAGTTTTGTGAAATCTGTTAGGGTACCCAAGTGGAAACCTCAGGAGGTTTATTTCTTTTAAATCAACGATTTCTTGATTTTCGAGTTAGGCCTTACAAATATTGTACCTAATTATTGTATTTTTGTTCCTGATAATAATGACTCATGTATCGAATTGCTGTTTTCGCTTCCGGGAATGGGTCTAATGCCCAGCGGATTATCGAATATTTTGATCATCATCCACAGATCAAAGTTGAGATTATCCTCTCCAATAACCCGGCTGCTTATGTGCTGGAACGAGCAAAAAAATTAGGCATCCCATCCTTTGTCTTTAACCGCCATGAGTTTTATGAATCCGATATCATTCCTGATTTTCTCGCCGCCCGGAATATCAATTATATTGTTCTGGCAGGATTTCTGTGGCTGGTCCCTGTGAATATTCTGAGATCATACGATCATCGTATTATTAATATCCATCCGGCACTCCTGCCAAAATATGGGGGCAAAGGGATGTATGGAATGAAGGTTCATGAAGCTGCCATTTCTGCCGGCGATCCCGAATCAGGTATTACAATCCATTTTGTCAATGAAAAGTATGACAATGGAGCAATTATTTTTCAAGCCAAATGTGAAATTTCCAAAGGAGATACTCCGAATAGATTAGCAGAAAAAATTCACCAACTGGAATATCGGTATTTTCCTGAGATCATTGAACAAGTGTTGACGAGTAAAGCCTGATAAGTCAACCGTCACAGTCTTTTTCTCAACGTTTCTGTTTCCTTTTCATATCCTGGTTTCCCGAGAAGCGCGAACATGTTATTCTTATATGCCTCCACACCGGGTTGGTCGAAAGGATTCACTCCAAGAGCGTACCCACTCAAAGCACATGCAAATTCGAAAAAATAGATGAGCTGACCTAACGTATTCTCGTTCACTGCCGGAATATGTATCCGGATATTGGGTACCCCACCATCAACATGGGCGAGGGTTGTCCCAAGTTCAGCCATTTTATTAACCTCCGATAAACGTTTCCCGGAAAGGAAATTGAGTCCATCAAGATTTTCAGGATCATTTGGAATTTGTAGTAACCGTTTGGGAGATTCAACTGAGATTACAGTTTCAAACAAGGTACGCATCCCATCCTGGATATACTGTCCCATGGAATGAAGATCGCTTGTAAAAGTAACACCGGCCGGAAAAATGCCTTTCTTATCCTTGCCTTCACTTTCACCAAATAACTGCTTCCACCATTCAATCATGTATAGCAGATTGGGTTCATACGCCACCAGAATTTCAACAAGTTTCCCATTACGGAAAAGAATATTTCTTACGGCCGCATATAGGGCACACGGATTTTGTTCACAATCGGAAGAATGAAGAGCTGCTTCCCGCATTTTTCGGGCTCCATCCAACAGAGAGACGATGTCGAATCCCCCTACTGCAACAGGCAATAAGCCAACCGGGGTAAGTACCGAATACCGGCCGCCAATATCATCAGGAATAACATAACAGGGATAACCTTCCGTATCGGCTAGCTTTTTAAGAGCACCCCGTGATGCATCGGTAATAGCAACAATTCTGCTCCGGGCATTTTCCTTCCCATACTTTTTTCCCAGATGGTTTTTAATCAACCGGAAAGCAACAGCGGGCTCAGTTGTAGTCCCTGATTTCGAAATCACTGCAACGGCATAATCTTTTTGATTTAACATCCCTAATAACGAAGAATGATAATCTTCACTCAGATTTTCCCCGGCAAATACAATATGGGGATACCTCTTCTCCTTCTCCATCTGTTTAAAAGGATCGTTTAGCGCTTCAAGGATGGCTCGGGATCCCAGATAGGAGCCGCCAATCCCAATGACGACAAAGACCTCGGCTATTTTTGAAATTCTTTCTGCTTCTTTCTGGATTCGCTGAATTAAATCATGATCAATATTTTCAGGAAGATCAATCCAGCCTAAAAAATTATTGCCTTTCCCGGTCCGATTAACCAATTGCTGATGGCATTTAACAATTTCTTCCTGGAAACGCGGTAAACATTTATCACCGATAAAATTCTTGAGATTCCGGATGTCTAGTTGAAGATCGATCATATTCAGAAATTTTATAAAAACGAAGATAACAAGAAGGACTCAATAAAGATAAAAAAAAGTGTGTTCACTTGCCAGAACACACTTTTACAATAGACAAATTTTAACTAATTTCTTCTTTGTATCCTTGTTTTTTTCGGAACAACACTGATATAACAAACGATGCAAACAAAATTAGATTAAATCACAATCGGAAAGTGTTAAGGAATATTAATATACGTTAAATTTTGTTAAACCGAGGGGAAGTAATTTTTCGATACCTTTGACACAATGAATCGCCGAATTATCATTTTTACCATAATTGCCATGACCCTCTCCCTGATCGGATTGGTGAGCATCCAGATATACTGGATCAAGAATGCTTCTGCAGTAAAGGAGGCTAATTTCCGCAGAAGCGTGAATGAATCCATGGTTAAGGTTGTACAAAAGTTGGAGCGTATGGAAAAAAACAAAGCCATGCAAACCAATCAATACGAAAGCATGCTGAATTTCAACCGTCATTTGGAATATGATGCCTTTGTTACCACGGGAGGCCTGGATTCGCTAATCTCCCTTGTTCTCAACATGCGCGGAATCGACACCCGTTATGAATTTGGGATCTATAAACCCGAGGGAAGTCAGTTTTTATTAGAAAAATCAACAAATTACCAAAATGAACTGATCCAGAAAGGCTATGCTTTCCCGCTTTTTCCCAACGACATTTATACCAGTCCTGAGTATCTCTGTATCTATTTCCCTCTTGAAAGACAATTTCTTCTCACTGAGTTATGGGGGATGCTGCTGATTTCCATCATTCTGATCATCATCATTGTATATTCCTTTTCGTATACCATTACCACCATTTTCAGGCAGAAACGACTTTCCGAGATGAAAAATGATTTCATTAACAACATGACGCACGAGTTCAAAACACCTATCTCCACCATTTCTCTGGCATGTGAAGCATTAGAGGACAAAGATCTCCGCGGTTCCGGTGAGTTTTTAGACAGTTACCTGTCGATGATTCGGGAAGAGAACCGGCGATTGGCCGGCATGGCTGAAAAGATTCTTCAGACCGCTGTGATCGATAAAGGGCAGTTGAAGATGAACAAAGAGCAAATCGATGTTCATAAAATCATTGGAGACGTGGTTAAAAATATCCGGATTCAGGTCGAAATCAAGGATGGGGAAATCCGCCGGAGGTTGATGGCAACTCATCCAGTGATTGAGGGCGACAAAGTGCATGTGACGAACTTGATTTACAATCTGCTCGACAATGCCAACAAGTACTCTCCAAAAAAGCCATTGATCACCATTACAACTGAGAATGCGAGTAATGGATTGGTCATAACCATTGAAGATAACGGGATCGGAATTGGAAAAAATGATCAGAAAAAGATTTTTGATAAACTTTATCGTGTTCCTACCGGGAATATTCAAGAAGTTCGCGGGTTTGGATTAGGGCTGAGCTATGTGAAAGCCATTGTTGAAGAACATCATGGGAAGATTTCCGTCGATAGTGAAGTGAATCGCGGGAGTAAATTTAAGGTCTTTCTCCCCAATATTATCAGAGAATAAAATTGTAACTTGGTCGTTAATTTAGGAAATACCAATGGAGAAAGCCCCAATTCGAATATTACTCGCAGAAGATGACCGGAACCTCGGCAATATTCTAAAGAATTACCTGGATGCCAAAGGGTATTCCACAACTTTGTGCATTAATGGTCAGGAAGCAACTGATTCTTTCCATAAAAAAGAATTTGACTTCTGTATTCTGGATATTATGATGCCTGTAAAAGATGGTTTTGCTGTAGCTTCTGAGATCCGAAGCATCAATAAAAAAATCCCCATCCTCTTTCTTACCGCGAAAACATTGCAGGAAGATAAACTCAAAGGATTTGAGCTTGGAGCTGATGATTATATCACCAAACCATTCAGCATGGAGGAGCTTCTTGTTCGGATGCAGGCCATATTAAGGAGGACTGATGAACCCAGAAAAGGTTCACCGAATGATTCAGTATATACTATAGGCAATTATACCTTCGATTATAACCGTCAAACGCTTATTATCCAAACAAAAGAACAGAAACTTACATCCAAAGAAGCAGGCCTGTTGAAGTTGCTTTGTTCCCATTCCAATGAAGTGCTTGATCGAAGTACGGCTTTGAAGGAGATTTGGAATGATGACAACTATTTTAATGCCCGCAGTATGGATGTTTATGTTGTAAAACTTAGGAAATATCTGAAAGAAGATCCAAAAGTTGAATTAATTAATGTACATGGAGTAGGTTTTAAACTGGTCATGAATCAGTAAAACCTGAATCAACGTGCCCCCGGTCATGTCACAACAAACACAATTGTTCATTGTCCCTACTCCCATTGGGAATTTAGAGGATATTACCCTAAGAGCATTACGGGTATTCCGGGAGGTTGATTACATCCTGGCAGAAGATACCCGTACCACCGGAAATTTGTTAAAACATTATGAAATTGAAAAGAAAATATTTCCTCACCACCAGTTCAATGAACACCGGGCCATAGAAAATGTTGTAGAACGGATGAAAACCGGCGCTGTATTTGCGTTGGTGAGTGATGCCGGGACCCCTTCTATTTCCGATCCCGGGTTTTTATTGGTCCGTGCCTGTATCCGGGAAGGGATCAGAGTGGAGTGTCTCCCCGGCCCCACAGCATTTGTGCCAGCTCTTGTTAACTCCGGAATTGCTAATGACCATTTTATCTTTGAAGGATTTCTCCCTCATAAAAAAGGAAGAAATACCCGGTTGACATCATTGGCTTGTGAAGAAAAAACCATGATATTTTATGAATCTCCCCACCGTCTTATCAAGACCTTGAATCAATTGGCAGAGTATTTTGGAGAAGACCGCTATGCTTGCGTTTCCCGGGAACTCACCAAGGTTTTTGAAGAAAACATCCGAGGTACTCTCAGGGAAATTATCGACTCCTTTGAAAACAAAATGGTAAAAGGAGAAATTGTCATTGTGGTGGCAGGTAAAAAATGATTCTTATTGATGGAAGCATATCAGGTCTCTTCCCTCATCAATTCTCCTCAAAATGACAACCCGAAAATATTTGAACCAGTATACCTTTGCATTACGCTAACGAAGCATGACCTATCCTTCAAACATCTGGGAACATCCGCGGATATCTCCCGTTTGGAAACGCCCCAAAACTTCAAACTGATCTTTTTCTCTAAGGCATCCCATATCCTGAGTCGCAATAAAACTACAGGAATTTTGATTTGCCAGGTCAATAATGTTGATTCCACCGGTTTTTCCAATTCCCACAAAGGCCAATGGATCATTGATATCACGGATCATTATTTTTAACCATGGAACAGGTGAAAACAATCCTTGCCCCATAGAATAAGCCTGCGATAACATCTCCGTCATTCCATATTCAGAATGTATGGTATCTACTCCAAACCCACGGCAAAGTAAAGGATGAAGTTCATCCCGGATAAGTTCTCTGCGTTGATTTTTCATCCCTCCGGTCTCCATTACAATTAACGGGGAATAGTCTCCCGGATTTGTTTTTGCGAAATCAAGTAAAGCATAAGCCAGCCCGATCAATATAACTTTTTTTCCCGGAGACCGGCGCTGTAACAATCTTTCCTTTAATCCCGGATAAGAAGTGAGGAAATAGCCGTTTTCTGCGCTCTGGCTTTGATCCATCAATTGCTGGATCATAAAAACCAGGGAGGAATCGGGATTTTGTTCCGGTGTTGGAGTGAGTGAAAGAAACTGGACCTCTTCCGGAGAGCCATAGAAATGGGAAAAACCATTTAGAAGAGAATGGCAATACAAAGAAATATCTGAAACCAAGTGGTGGCTTCGCTCCATGCCCGTTGTACCACTACTTGTAAAAACAACCTGAGGAGGAGCCTCTCCACATAAAACCTGCTGTGATTTAAAAAATTCAATAGGTAAAAAAGGAATTTCTTCTAAACAGGTAACATCTTCGGGCTTTACACCACGGGCATCTACATACCTTCTGTAAACCTGATTTTGAAGATACTGGTGAGAGAATACCTCCAACGCCAGGGTGAGAAATTCTGCAGGGTTACTAATTTCAAAAAACTTTTCTTTAGTATTCATTCACTGTTTTTCAAACCGATAACAAGAAAATGTCGTAATTTTGCGACTTTGCAAAGGTAATGTTTTACCCTTTTAATCTGCGTTTATGTTTTCTGCCTTTCATCATGGTTTTCGTATCGCATTGGGTCTGACAATGGCTGTATCTTTTTTTCTGTTCACTTCCTGTATTAAAAAAGAAACTTTTCCAGATATCCCTGAAATTGCCTACTTGGGATTCACTTCCCTCCCCGATTCAGGGAAGGCGGTAACAACAGGCATTCTTACCATCTCTTTTAAAGATGGGAACGGGGATATTGGACTTAATCCCGGCGACACATTGCCTCCATTTAACAAAAATGGAAATTATTATTACAACTACGTGATTGATTATTATGAAAAACAAATGGGCACGTATGTAAAAATTACGCTTGATCCTCCGTATAATGCCAGAATTCCATATCTTACACCCGACGATCCCAACAAATCCATTAAAGGCTACATTGTAGACACCCTGCAACTGAATCCGAAACCCCTGTACGATACCATTAAGTTCAAATTTTACATCTACGACCGGGCTTTGAATAAAAGCAATGTTGACTCCACCCCTCCCATTATCCTAAGAAGGCCATAAAAACGAATGGAAAGGATATACGCAGACCGTAAATATATTATCATAGGTTTTTTTCTGCTGATTGGATTGGTTTTTCTGATCCGGCTATTTTATATTCAGATTCTGGTTGATAAATACATACTTTCCTCAAATAACAATGTTCTCCGGTATATGACCCAGTACCCTGCCCGTGGGTTGGTATTTGACCGTAACGGAAAACTACTTGTATATAACGAAGCAGCCTATGATTTGATGGTCATTCCCAAGCAGGTAAAAAATCCCGATACCATGGCTTTATGTGCCCTGATTGGTATTGACAAACAGGAGTTTATTAACAGATTACAAAAAGCAAGTAACTTTTCCCCCTATCGTCCTTCTATTTTTGAAGCTCAGATTACCCGTGAAAATTATGGGTATCTGGAAGAAAAGCTATTTCTTTTTCAAGGTTTCTTCGTTCAATCTCGCACCTTAAGAAAGTACACCTACCCGATTGCCGCCCATACCCTGGGATATATCGGGGAAGCAAATCCCGACCTGATTGCCAGAAACAGTTATTATAAATCGGGTGATTATGTTGGGATCAGCGGGATTGAAAAATCATACGAAGATATTCTTCGTGGGAAAAAAGGGTTGAAGATCCGGGTTTATGATGTATTAAACCGCGATAAGGGAAGTTTCAGGGAAGGAAAATATGACACCACCTCTGTTGCGGGTACTAATCTTTATTCTTCGCTGGATGCCGACCTTCAGGCTTATGGTGAGCTACTGATGACGAATAAAAAAGGAAGCATTGTGGCCATCGAACCAAGTACCGGAGAGATATTATGTATTGTTTCGAGCCCGGCATACGATCCCAACCTGTTGGTGGGAAATATCCGAAAAAAGAATTACACCCAGCTTCTTCTTGACACAGTATATGTACCACTTTTCAACCGGGCTTTAATGGCCATGTATCCACCAGGTTCAACCTTCAAACTGGTAGATGCATTGATCGGGCAGCAGGAGGGAGTTCTAACTCCAGATACCCGTTATAGTTGCAACGGTGGGTTTCCCATTGGGAATGGGAAAATGGTGGCTTGCCATCGACATCCTTCGCCACTTGACCTGATTGGTGCCATCCAGACTTCGTGTAATGGATATTTTTGCCGGGTTTTCAAATCCATCATTGATAATAGAATATATGCATCTACACGAAAAGCTTATGAAAGTTGGCGAAAAGCTGTGATGAGCTTCGGCTTTGGGAAA
Organism: Bacteroidales bacterium; assembly: GCA_023231005.1. Taxonomy (GTDB): domain Bacteria; phylum Bacteroidota; class Bacteroidia; order Bacteroidales; family FEN-979; genus CAIVAT01. Next base: position 54,478 of record JALNWG010000004.1, read on the forward strand.
AAGTTAGGCATCGACATCCCAGGTGAAGCAAATGGAAATATTCCCACCCCGGCCTATTATGATAAATATCATGGAAAAGACCGCTGGCGATCCATGTCGATCATTTCACTGGCAATCGGGCAAGGGGAAATCGGAATTACACCGATTCAGCTGGCAAACATGGCAGCCGCTATATCCAACAAAGGATGGTTTTATACCCCCCATATCATTCGTGCCATTGGAAAGAAAGACAGTCTGAACCAAGCCTTTATGCAAAAACACCTATTGGCAGTGGATCAGCGGTATTTTGATGTTGTGATTGAGGGAATGGCCAATGTAATGACTGCCGGGACCGGAGCTGCAGTGAAACTCGACAGTATCACTATGTGTGGAAAAACAGGGACTGCACAAAATCCTCATGGAAAGAATCATTCCATTTTTATCGCATTTGCCCCCAAGGATAACCCACAAATAGCCATATCCGTGGTTTGTGAAAATGCTGGATTTGGAGCTACCTGGGCAGCCCCCATCGCCAGTTTGATGATTGAAAAATATCTCAAGAAACAAGTCAAGCGTAAAGAAATGGAAGAACGGATGATCAACGGAAATCTGATCAATGGAAAATTACCGGAAAGTGAGACAGGACAAGGGAATATTTTACAGGATTGACTGGATATTGGTTGCAATTTATCTTGGGCTGATTTTGATCGGCTGGGTGAATATATATGCAGCAGTATACGATGAGAATCATCACAACATCGTAGATCTTACACAAAAATACGGGAAGCAGATGATTTTCATCATCGCCGCTTTGATTATTGGACTTGGGACGCTGATCATCGACCCGAAATTCTTTTCTCAATTCGCCTATTTTATCTATGGATTTTTCCTCTTTTTATTAATTCTGGTCATTTTTTCCGGTCGTGAGATTGCCGGGTCGAAGGGGTGGTTTGCCATTGGGGGATTTGGAATTCAACCGGCTGAATTTGCGAAGTTAGGAACATGCCTGGCACTTGCTAAATATCTCAGTACCATGGATGTGGACATCAGAAAAATCCAAAATCTGTTTGTTGCTTCTGCTATTATTTTATTTCCTGCATTGATCGTTCTGTTACAGCACGACACCGGATCTGCCATTGTTTTTCTGGCGTTGGTCATTGTCCTTTACCGGGCTGGACTTACCGGAATAGTCCCCTTGGCATTTCTAGTTCTCCCAATGCTGGGTATCCTGGCCTTAATGATTCCTAAATTAATTCTGGTAGGAATCCTGGCTTTGGTAGTATTGGGTTATTATTTTTTCTCTGATCGGAAGATACGAACCATCTTAATTTCCATAGTTCTGTTTTTTTCCTCCGTAGGTTTTGTTTTTTCAGTCAATTATAGTGTTAACCATATTCTTGAACCCCATCAGCGAAACCGAATCTATGTTTTGCTGGGCCAGGATACCGATCTGAAAGGTGCCGGATACAACGTTAACCAATCTCTCATTGCCATTGGATCCGGAAAACTATTTGGAAAAGGCTTTTTACAGGGGACTCAAACAAAATACAATTTTGTTCCGGAGCAAAGTACCGATTTTATTTTCTGTACGATTGGAGAAGAAAGAGGATTTGTAGGATCTGCAATTGTAATTTTACTTTATATGGGCCTTTTTGTCCGTATCCTCCTTTTGGCTGAACGACAGCGATCACGCTTTGGCAGGTTTTACGGTTATGGTGTGGCTTCCATTCTATTCTTCCACTTCGCAATCAACATCGGAATGACCCTCGGGCTGGTACCGGTCATAGGGATTCCACTTCCATTTATCAGCTACGGAGGATCTTCCCTCTGGGCTTTTACCTTATTATTATTTATCTTCATCCGTCAGGATTCGTACCGGTATGAGCTGATCTGAGATCAGTATCCCGCTATTTCCCTTGATTAATCAATCTACTAATTGGATAGGGTTCCTGGCTTTGTAAAAAATAAATGGTCTGCGCGTCTACTTGTTGATATTCGCGATAAAGCCCATCATTGTTGTTGGTATTGGAAACCGGGATATTCCCGTCCATCAATCCGGCATATCCGAGAAACTGCAACATATCGCCCGGAGTTTGAAAAGATATCCGGGTAAAGTAAATATCTAAATCCATTTGGGTCAATAAAGTGGCAAACATCTGAAACCGAACTCCCAAAAACAGATCCTGAAAAGGAAACATGCAATTTTGCAATCCGATTGGCCCCTGTAAATAGGCCAGATTGTACCGGCTTGGTTTAAAAGCTGATAAATTAAAAGGAGCCGGTAATGTCAGAACATTCTGCTGATTTTTCTTCATCAGGATCTGGGCTACTGGCAGGAAATATTTTTTTGCCTGTTCCATCCCGGATTCACCGGTTATCAAAATATACAGATTCCCATAAGCAGCCTGGTATTGAAATTGATTATTGCAATCGTAAGGATTGATGGTATCACGCTGCTGGCACTTTATCACCGATAAAGAATATATCCCAAAGGCTTCTTCCGGACTACCCATCAAGTAAACTTCGGCCTTAACTTTTGCATTTTCCCAAATGATTTCCTGAACCATCACCGATTTAAATCCAAATTCGAGATAAAGATCCATTCCTGTATTCAGATAACTCCAGGCAGCATCAATATCATAAAGTGTGGAAGGGGGAACAATGGCATCGGGGAAATCATGACCATCGATGGGAAAAATGGTTTGTGAAGCCAAAAAGACAGGAATGAATAAAAATAACAGTAAAAATTTTCTCATAGTTTGTGCATGTTATAAATCTTGTGTTTCTTAATTGCCAGTTTCAAAGATAAACGAAAATCCTTCCAGTGGCACTGTTCATCGAGAACTTTCATTAAGGTAGCGAAATTTTGATGAAGTCCTCTTTCTTTGCATTAATTTTCACGTTCGATTCATCCAAAAATTTGAACACCATGAAAAAAATGATCCGCCACCTCGAAAATTGTCTGACCTTTGTTGCCTTATTCGTGACAACATTTTTATTCATTTTTCTTTTATCCTCCTGTATGCAGAAAAAAAATTATCATGGTTTTCGCTTGATCGAAAAACGCTTTGTGAAAGAGGTCAATAGCGATGTCTTCTATTTTGAACACGAGAAAAGCGGAGCCAGACTCATCAAAATTGCGAACGACGATCCCAATAAAACTTTCTGTATCGCCTTCAAGACTTTTCCCGAATCGGATAACGGCATACCTCATATTATTGAACATTCGGTATTGAATGGTTCGAAGAATTTTCCGGTACGTAGTCCCTTTGATATCCTCTCCAAAGGTTCATTGAATACCTTTCTGAATGCGATGACATCGAAGGATTTCACAATGTATCCCGTAGCCAGCATGAACAACAAAGACTATTTCAACCTTATGCATGTTTATCTTGATGCAGTCTTCAATCCTTTGCTATACAACGACCCACGAATTCTGAAACAGGAAGGTTGGCATTATGAACTAACCGGGAAAGATGAACCGCTTCAATACACCGGAGTGGTTTATAATGAGATGAAAGGTGCATTTTCGAATCCGGACCGTGAATTATGGTACCAGATTTTCAAAAACCTCTTCCCTGATAATGCTTATGGATTTGAGTCAGGAGGATATCCGACAGCCATTCCGACTCTGACACAGGAAGCATTTGTCAATTTCCATAAAAAATACTACCACCCCGAAAACAGTTATATCTATCTTTATGGCAACGGGGACCTTGATAAGGAACTGGCATTTATCGATTCCGCTTATCTTACAAATTATCAAAAAAACAATCACCGGGCTACCATTGAAGATCAGAAGCCGTTTAGAGCCATGAAAAAGGTAACGGCACAATATCCTTTGATGGAAGGTTCTGATACGAAGAACCAGACGTTTCTCTCTTACAATTTCGTGGCAGGACATAATACGGATCAGGCGTTGTCCATGGCGCTTGATGTTTTGTGCGATGTTTTGGTTAATCAGGAATCTGCTCCGGTCCGGTTGGCGCTTCAGCAGGCCGGTATTGGACAAGATGTAACCGCCTCAAACTCCGGCTTCAAACAAAATGTCATTACCATCACAGCCCAGAATGCAAATCCTGAGGAAAAAGAAAAGTTTCTCAAAGTTGTACAAGATGCATTGAAAACAGCCGCCGACAAAGGATTAGATAAAAAAGAGGTGGAAGGTGTGCTCAACAGGCTGGAATTCCGGTTGCGTGAAGGTGACGATGCCCAAAAAGGAATGACCTGGCTCAATCAAACTTTACCTGGGTGGTTCTTTGCAAACGATCCGTTCCTTGGACTGGAGTACGAAAAGCCATTGGCTGAAGTGAAAAAATCATTCACAACCGATTATCTCGAAATTATTATCCGCAAATATTTTCTCAACAACCCCCATTCTCTATTGGTTTGTCTTGAACCAAAACAAGGATTGGAAAAGGAAAGGAATGTAAAAACCGAAGCAGAACTAAAAGCCTATAAATCGGCCCTGAATGAAACTCAGATAGCCGGATTGATCAAGGAGACCACCGATCTGATCGAATATCAAAAACGGGAAGACACACCGCAAGCGTTAGCTACGATCCCCATGCTTGAAATAAAAGACATCGATCCCAAGGCCTCCTTTTATAATGTCGATCAAACCACCATGAACGGAATTCCGGTTTTGACCCATGAAGAATTCACCAACGATGTTGTGTATGTTAATCTGTACTTTGACATGCGGGTAATTCCACAGGAACTGATTCCTTATGCCTCTTTATTGTCCAATGTGCTTGGCTCCCTAAACACTAAAAATTATTCATTTGCCGACCTCAACAAGGCATTGAACATCAATACCGGTGGTTTTTATACCAACCTCCGAACTTTTCAGGAAAAATTTGATGATGATAAATTGATCCCAAAATTCGTGGTTACCTCGAAAGCACTGAATGATAAACTTGAAAAACTATTTGATCTAAGTGGAGAAGTACTTGACAGAACCATTTATACCGACACTGCCCGATTGAAAACCGTTTTGATACGCCATCAATCACAACTCGATGCCATGATCAAAGGGAACGGATATCAGGTTGCCAGCCGGCGATTACAATCTTACCTGAGCAATCAGGGTATGTTCAATGAACTCGCTTCCGGAGTAGAATATTACTGGTTTGTAACAAATCTGATTAAATCATTCGATAAAAATTCAGGGCAGGTCAGCGAAAACCTTAAAAAGGTTGCTTCCCTGTTGTTCACCAAAAACAACCTCATTTCTTCTGTAACCTATTCAAAGAAAGACCAGGCCGAATATGCCAAAGGATTGGAATTACTTACCCGGCAGCTTCCTCAATCCAAGCCGGTTTATCAATCCTGGGTTTTTAATCCTGAAAAAAAGAATGAAGGATTGATGGCTGCCTCAAAAGTACAATATGTCATTGAAGGATATAACTTTAAAAAGTTGGGCTATTCCTGGGATGGCAAGATGCGCGTCTTGAGCCAGATTCTCTCAACCGATTGGCTGCAATCCCGTATCCGTGTTATCGGTGGTGCTTATGGTGGATTTAGTTTTATCTCTCCGAATGGTAATTTTCTCTTTAATTCTTATCGCGATCCCAACTTGAAAGCAACCGTGGAAAATTATAAGGCTACGGTTGAATATCTATTAAATTTCAAAGAAGATGATACAGCCATGACCCGTTATATCATCGGAACCATTGCTGAGATGGATGCTCCGCTCACCTCTTCTCAAAAGGGGGATCTGGCGGTAACGCTATTCTTCTCAAAACGCACTGCAGCAGATATTCAAAAAGACCGGGATGCGGTACTAGAAACAAAATCACAGGACATCCGGGAATTTACCAAGCTCGTAAAATCTATACTGGATCAGAATACGTTGTGTGTATATGGAAATCCCGAAAAAATCAATACAGACAAATCCTTGTTTAAAAATCTGGTAAAACTATAAACAAACCGGAACAAAAAATCATTCACGGTAAAAATCAGCAAGAGAACCAAAATAGCTTTTATTCCATCCCCGTATGATTTCTGTAAAATCTTCATCCGGAATATTGGTATGAATCAATTCGACCGAAGTGCCTTGTTTTTGCGGATGAAGTGTGATGGTAACAATTGATTTTTCTTGTTGATCACCAAAATACCATTCCTGAACTATCTTTTTCCCCTCTTCAAAGGAAATATTTTGCCCAGAAATACTTCCATCCCAAAGGGAAAATTCGGAGCCGGGAACGGTCGTCATTTCTGCGGGTTCACCAGTCCATAAACGGATGGTTGATGAATTGGTGAGGGCATGGTAAACATCTTCGGGGACCGCAGGAATGCTATAGTATTTTTTAAAATCCTTCATAAGGAATTTATTAATTCGATGGTTGACTAATTGAAATCCAAAGTTAGAAGATTATTATCATGAATGAAAATTAAGTATTTGTAATTTTGTAGCATGATTGAAAAAGTCTGGACCCGTGATTTTACCTTGCTTGTCGTTTCCAATTTTTTGATGTGCTGTGCTTACTATTCGCTCATTTCAACCCTTCCCGTTTACATTTCATCCAACCTACATGCCGCCAACAGTGTTGTAGGGTTAGTCATGGCCTGCTATACCATTGCCGCTGTTCTGATCCGTCCTGCTGTGGGTTTTGGGTTAGACCGATTGGGGCGGCGTACGATATTGTTGCTTTCCCTGATTTTATATGCTCTGATATTTAACATTTATCTGTTAGCAATCTCTGTGTTTATTCTTACCCTGGTAAGGTTCGCACATGGCCTTACCTGGGGAATGACCACCACTTCAAATTCGACTTTTGCAGGCGATATCATCCCCGGCCGGAAAAGAGGAGAAGGATTTGGATATTTTGGCATTTCAACTACCTTGGGGATGGCTATTGGTCCCCTGATCGGTTCATTTATTTTGCAATATGGCGGGTTTAATGCCATGTTCATCTCCGGATCCCTGATCAGCATTGTGAGTATGGCATGTGCTGCCGGGATTCGTTATTCAGACTATCGTATTAAAACCCGGACTGCCCGGTTTACCTGGAGGCATGCCCTGGAGCCAACAGCCATCATCCCGTCACTCAACCTAATTGTCATCATTTTTACCTATGGTGGTTTGTTGTCGTTTGTGACCCTTTATGGTCGTGAAACCGGCATGAGGAACCCATCTGTGTTCTTTTTTATCTATGCCCTTGGAGTTATCAGTTCTCGTTTTGTAGCTGGTAAATCACTCGACCGGAAAGGACCCCGGTGGATCATCGGGATTTGCTTGTCGTTGCTGATTATCGGATTCCCAATGTTAGCCTTATGGCACACTCAAACGGGGTATTATCTGTCTGCCATCGTGCTTGGCATCGGGAATGGCGTTGTTTTTCCATCCTTTCAAACCATGGTCAATAATATGGTGGACTCAAGTCATCGCGGGGCTGCAAATTCCACAATTTTCATTGCAGTAGATATTGGAATGGGGCTGGGGATGGTTCTTATCGGGATAATCGCTCAGTACTTCTCATTACAAACAGCATTTCTTTTCTGTTCCGGGATTTGTGTACTGGGTCTTCTGTTGTTTTTCACTGTGACCCTCCCTCATTATAGTTCGCACAGAATCGGAATTTAATCAATCGTTGTTGCAATCGGTCTGGTTACTGGTCTCCTTTTCTATGGATTTCCTGATGCGCCTTCCGGAGATTGACCGGAAGGTCTTGCTTGTTGTTGACGTTGTTTCTTTATCTCTTCCATGATCAATACATACTTTTCGAACTTGGCATCATCGTGCATGAGCGTTTTTACTTTTTCATCACGAATTTTTTGCATGTATTTGATGACCTGTGGATTGTTTTCAGCCCGATATTTCTTAACATTCTCGACAAATTGGAGGAAAATATTAGTCAATGAATCTTTTTGAACTTTCGTCAGATTTGTTTTAGTGGCAATGTGATCGATAAAATTCCTCGAATGGTCTGATGGCGAGGTCTCCTGAGGAGATGCCTGTGGCGGTAGTTGCTGCTGTTGCTGGAATTGTGCGATGGATGTTGACAAACCAAGGAAGAAAAACAGGATAAGCAAGATTTGCGTTTTCATAAAACAGATTTTCAGAGTGTTCACAATGTAACTTGAATGGTTCAACGGTTGACATTGATTTGTAACCAGTAATCAAAGGTAAGAAATATACTAAAAAAGCCACCTTGCGGGTGGCTTCATCAACGAATGAAAATTATCCGGGAAACTTTTAGTTAAAGGACACTTTCTTCAACTGTAGAAAGAGAAAATTGATCGATCATCAACAATAGTTGTTGTTTTGTAAATGGTTTCGATAAAAATCCGTTAAATCCCTGGTTCATGATATATTCTCTTTCTTCGTGGGTCGTATAACCCGTTACTGCAATGATGGGAATATGGGAATAATTTTTCATTTTACGAATTTCATGTCCAGTCATTATGCCATCCATATCCTGCCCCAGGTTGATATCCATCAGAATAATATCATAGTCGTTTTGTAATGCCATATTTAACGCCGATTTCCCGGTGTAAGATTTATCTGCTATACAATTGTTTTTGAGATAAATAGCCGTCAAATCGCAATTGTACTGATTATCCTCAACAATAAGTACTTTCAGTTTATTTCGTTTTTTATGGGTGATTTCAAATGAAGCGCATTGGGTTTGTTTCTGTTCGTTGATATCCACTCCGTTGATTACTGGTTTTTCATCGGAAAATGGCAAATACAAGGTAAAAACAGATCCTTGCCCCAATTGGCTCTCTACTTCCAAAGAACCTCCCATCAGATTTGTAAACTTACGGCAGAGGCTTAATCCGATTCCGTTCCCTTCAAAACATCTTCCAATTCCTTCATCTCCCTGGCGAAAAGTATCGAAAATATATTCCATTTGATCCTTTGAAATACCAATTCCGGTATCTTTAACTTTCAGGATTGCCATTTTTCGGTTATTATGGAATTTACTGCTTACAGACACATGAACGCTTCCTTTTTCAGTAAATTTCACAGCATTATCCAGCAAATGATAAAGGATATCTCCAAAAATTGTTTTATCGATTTTTACATATATCCCATCATCAATGGTAGTGATTAGCCGGATCCGTTTTTTTTCAAATAGATTTTGATGCTTTTTTAGTTCTGATTTGGTTGTAACCCCAACGTCAGCCAGTTCTATTTCCATCACGGTGCGGTCGGCTTCAACCTGAGCCAGCTCTATGATAGAATTCAAAGTGCCCATCAATCTTGTACCGGATTGGTAGATGATATCCGCCATGTATTTATTTTCAGCTTTTTCCAGCGAATCTCCCAGGATACTTGAAAAACCAAGAATTCCATTGAGTGGTGTTCGTAATTCATGGCTCATGTTCATCAGAAGGGAGGATTTCAGGCGGCTCAATTGTTCTGCTTTATTTTTGGCAATGATCAATTCATTTTCTATGATCTTACGTTCACTGATATCTTTGGTAATCGAAAGAATGCAAGGTTCATTATTGATATTGATGATAGAAGCCGATATAAGCCCAGTTTTCAGTGAACCATCATGACAATGAAAAATCGTTTCAAGATTTTTAACTACCCCTGATTTTTTAAGTCCCTCAATCATTTTAAGCCGGTCAGTTGCAATGGTCCATATTCCGATTGTTGAAACACTAAAGCCAATAACATCTTTTTGGGTAAATCCGGTCAGGCAAATAAAACCTTCGTTAATATCGATGTATACCCCGTCTAATGTTGTAATACTGATAGCATCGGGATTTGTTTTAAAAACGGTTCTATACCTTTCTTCACTTTCACGCAATGTATTTCCAGCCAATTTCTGGCTGGTGATATCGCGTTGAATTCCAAAATGACCAACAATTCTCTTTTGCGCATCAAAGATGCAGGTATAATCTCCTTCAATGAACATTTGCGATCCATCCATCCTGCGTTCATCAGTGACTATGCGCATTTTGATGCAATCACAATTCTGCCGCCAAAGCCTCTTTCCATATTCCAGATCATGGGCATAGAAATCATTTGGGGTTAATCCCAAAAATTGTTCCCTGGTAGATTTATATTGTTTCACCAATGCATCATTCACCTTGATCATCCGTTCATGCGACATCATGTACTCAACGACTTTATCCTTATCCGCCTGATCATTCCACACGACCGGTTCATCCAGCATCATGAAATAAAAGCCATCAAGAGATTGGGAAAAAAATAATTCCAGACATTCTTCTCGTTCCCTTAAACTATCTTCTGCCTTCTTTCGTTCTGAAATATCCATAACAGAAGCGAAAATCCGTTTCACTGTTCCATCATTGTTGCGCTGACAAGACACGGAAATAGTAGCATAAACCACAGTCCCATCTTTCCGGATATACCGTTTATCCAGATCATAGGAATTTTTTTTTCCGGAAATGAGGGCATCAAACAATTCCACATCTTTTTCAAGATCATCAGGGTAAGTAAGCTCGTCCCAGGTTGATGCTAATAACTCCTTTCTGGTATATCCCAATATCCGACAAAGCCGATCGTTCACTTCAATCCAATACCTGGCGGGTGATACGATAGAAAAACCGATCAGTCCTAATTTTAAAAAACTATGAAGATCATCCTGGTTGTTTAGATTCCCAAGTTTCGAAGGAACATTCATCATCACATTTTTAGTAGGAGCGCGTCATGACCTTAGGAACTCAAAGTTAATAATTTTCTTTTTTCATCTGCAAAAAGAACGTTGAATTTTTCAAATTCAATTTTCTTTATATTTGAGCCTTTTATGAATTTTCATTTGCATGAATCAGATTATTAAATTTTCCCGTCATGAAATTGATGAAAAAGTATCAAGGAATTATTTTCATGCTCAGTCTCTTTCTGATCGTAATTATTTTCACTGGCTGTGCCAATAAAGAGGTTGTTGCTTCTTGTCTTAAAGGACATACCTTTGGATTTTGGGGTGGTTTATGGCATGGAATCATTGCTCCCATCGACCTGATTGCGATGCTTTGGAGAGACGATGTGTCGGTCTTTGCGCAAAACAACAACGGAGCATGGTATGCTTTCGGCTTCATAATTGGCAGTGGTGGGTGGGGATTTTTAGGTGGAAAAGGAGCCTCCGGAAGAAAGTAAATACCGGTTCAATTATGTCGTTTATTGATAAAGCGGGAGCTGGATTGATTCCTGTTTTTTAGTCAGATGTAAGAAAAGAAAAACCCCGAAATCATTAGAAATCAGGGTTTTTTGGTGGTGGCATCGACTGGAATTGAACCAGTGACACACGGATTTTCAGTCCGCTGCTCTACCATCTGAGCTACGACGCCAGAACTTTTGTAAAGGGTCGGCAAAATTACAAAGATTTTTGAAAAATCCAATATCTTTGTCTTCATTTTCAATTTTTGTTTTATGGATGAATTTGTTTTTCAATGGTAAATTGTGAATCTAAAATCATCAGATGGATCTGATTCTGGATTTCGGTAATACCAACAAAAAGCTGGCCATATTCAACGATGACAAGCTGGTTGAATTGGTTCAATATTCTGACATCAGTCTGACACAGGTACGGAATTTTGTAAATGACCATCCGGGTATTGAAAATTGTATCCTCTCCTCCGTGATTCATCATCCGGTTTCAATCAATCGCTATCTGGCATCTCATTTTCACTTTCTTGAGCTGACTGCACTAACCCCGCTTCCCATCAAAAACAGATACCATTCCGGAGAAACGCTTGGAAAAGATCGGCTGGCAGCTGCTGTTGCAGGTGCCATGAGGTTCCCCGGCCAGGAGGTGCTGGTGATCAATGCCGGGACCTGTATTACATACGATTTTATCAATCGCCGACAGGAATACATTGGAGGCGCTATTTCTCCAGGTTTAGAGATGCGGTTCCGGGCCTTACATACTTTTACAAGAAAATTACCGTTAATTAATTTCCGAGATAGCTTGATCCTGGTTGGAAAAAATACTGAAGAATCAATTCTTTCCGGAGTGTTATCTGGAACTATCGCTGAAATTGAGGGAATTACGGCTCGGTATCGGAAAAATAATCCATCATTAAAAATTCTTTTAAGCGGAGGCGATGTTAAATATTTTGATAAACAGCTAAAAATTAGCATCTTTGCACTTCCAAATATCGTTATCTACGGATTACAGAAAATTCTCCTCTTTAATGTTGATAAAGTTACATAGTCCCCGCTTCCTGATATTTTCAATCGCCCTGTTTTCTTGTCTTGCCACCTTTGGCCAGATCCGAATAGCTTCTCCCTATTCCCGTTTCGGATTGGGTGATCTGACCGACAACAACAACGCCTGGAATCTTTCCGTAGGTCAACTGGGTATCAGTTTACGTAGCCCTTACCATGTTAATTTTACCAATCCGGCTTCTTATACTGCTTTTGATTCTTTATCATTTGTTTTTGAAGGAGGTTTTAACGGGGAATTTGTAACCCTTTCTTCAAATTTTCAGACTGTCAAACGTAGTTATGCTTCTCTGGGATATATTTTATTTGGGATGCCTGTAACCAAATGGTGGAAGACCTCTCTGGGATTGGTTCCATATAGTGATGTGGGTTATAGTGTAGCCAATTACGAAGAATATCCCGGCGCTGGTACTGTTTTACGCCTTTATTCAGGTTCTGGTGGAATCAGCCGGTTTTACTGGGGAAATGCTGTACAGATTGGGAAAAACCTATCTCTTGGAGTGAATGCCTCTTATCTTTTTGGCAGTATGATCCGGGAATCAGCGATTTACTTCCCCGATTCATTATACATGATGAATTTCAAGGAAGACTACTCCATCACGATGAATGATATTTATTTTAGTTTTGGTGCCCAGTATACGGCAAAATTAAAAAACGACCTGTACCTGAACATCGGGGCTGTTTTCGCTCCCACTTCTTACATGAAGGCAAAAACAGATATTCTTGCCCAAACATTTCTGGTGAGCACCTCCACGGGAGAAATCCCAAAAGATACTCTTGTAAATGCCGAGGCAGTAAAAGGAGACATCGTGATCCCAATGATGTTGGGGGGAGGACTTTCCTTGCAAAAACAGGACAAATGGATGGTTGGAGTTGATTATCGCTGGCAAAACTGGGAGAAATTCAGGGCTTTTGATCTTAGTGACTCCCTGGTCAATAGCTGGCAAGTGAGTGCCGGAGGGGAAATAATACCTAAAAACGACAATTTCACCAACTATCTCGCCCGGGTTCATTACCGTCTCGGATTTACTTATTCCAAGACCTACCTTCGTTTGCGTGAAACCAATTTAAATGAATATGGCATTTCCATCGGTTTTGGTCTCCCTCTTCGTGGCGTTAAAACAATGCTTAATATTGGCGGTGAATTCGGGGCTCGAGGAACGATCCAGAAAGATCTTATCCGTGAAAGCTACTTTAAAATCGTTGTTGGATTCACGATTTATGACCGCTGGTTTATAAAACGAAAGTACAATTAATCTTGAAATCACAGTATTTTCCTTTTTATCCGATTTGCTTTTCCCTACTGATTCTATTGGGAATTTCGTGTACTAAATCACCTGAAAGCAAGGACATTTTGCGTCATTCGCAAGAGGATCCCCTTATGTCTGCTCTCAATATTGATGTTTTATTCAGCGATTCCGGAAAAATTGAAGCCCGTCTGACCAGTCCGTTGTTTAACAGATACGGTGGAGCAACCCCATATCTGGATTTTCCCAAGGGGTTTAAAATTTATATGTTCGATTCCCTGCAACACATCGTAACAACGATTTCGGGGAACCGGGGTATCCGCAAAGAATATACCCGGACAATGGAAGCCTGGGGCAACGTGATTGTACGGAATGAAAAAAAACAAGAGCAGTTGAACACAGAACATCTTGTTTGGGAAGAAAACCTTCATCGGATATGGACTGATGTAAAGGTTAAAATCACCACTCCTGATAAAATTCTTTACGGTGACAGAATGGAGTCGAATGAAGCCTTTACCGATTATACCATCTTTAATCCACGTGGTCAAATGGATGTTAAAAAAGATTCAATTTAAGGCTTATTATTGGTGATTTGTTGAATTTTACCTACTTTTGCACACTATTTCAAATTTATAATACTATTCAGCATGGCGATTATCGGAAAAATCAGAAAACACTCAGGACTTGCGATTATTATCATAGGTGTTGCAATTGCTGCCTTTGTGATCGGGGATTTCGGGAAGAAAAGTGCCAAGGGATCAAATGATATTGGCGCTGTAAATGGAGAAAGCATTCCCTACAAGGAATTCAATGACAAGGTTGACCAAAATCTGGATGCACAAAAACAGAATTCAGGAAGCGAAAAAATTTCAGATCAGGATGCCTATCAAATACGTCAGAGTACTTGGTCCACTGAGGTCAAGACACTCTTGATGGATAAGGAATATGAAGAGCTTGGACTGACCGTTTCTCCGGAAGAATTATTTGATCAGGTTCAGGGAAAACAACCCCACCGTTTTATCCTTCAATATTTTAAAGATCCAAGTACTGGTCAATATGACCCTTCTCTGGTACTGAATTACCTGAAAAATCTTGATAAAATGGAGCCTAAGGCCAAAGATCAATGGTTGCGCTTCGAAAAAGCCATCAAAGATGATCGCCAGGAGACAAAATTCAATAACCTGATCGCCAAAGGATATTATATTCCAACTGCCTTTTTGAAAAAAGAACATATCAATCAAACCAAAACTTTAAAAATACGATATGTTGCTCCTCCTATTGCCACAATTGCAGATAACACCGTTAAATTAACCGACGCGGATTATCAAAAATTCTATGATAAAAATAAAGTCTATTTTTATCAGGATGAGCCTTCCCGTGATGTTGACTATATCGCTTTTGAAGTAGTACCTTCTGATCAGGATCGTAAGAAAACTTCAGCGGATGTTGCTCAGCTTTATAAAGAATTCGCTGCAGCTTCTGACGCTAAAAATTTCGCCAACGCTAATTCCGATAAAAAGATTGATACCACTTTCCAAAAAAAAGGCACTTTCCCCGGACAACTTGACTCACTCATGTTTGTTTCCCCGGTTGGTACACTCTTTCCACCGTTCGAATCAGCCAATACCTGGTACATGGCAAAATTATTGACCATCCAGGAAAGACCCGATTCTATGAAAGGTTCTCAAATTTTGGTTGCCTTTTCCAGCCCGGGTAATGAAAGTATTAAAAGAACCAAGGAGCAAGCTAAAGCTAAAGCCGACAGCTTGTTGAATGTTCTTAAAAAGAATCCTGAAAAATTTTCCGAATTAGCTAAGGTAGTTTCTGATTATCCAGGGGCCAAAGATGATGGCGGAGATCTGAAATGGTTTATTGACGGAAACCCAAATTTCGATATCTTCTTTAAAGCAGGCCTTGATTTGAAGCCCAAAGAAATGAAGGTATTGGAAACACGAATTGGATATTCGCTCTTTTCGCTTGCTGAAAAAACCAAACCCCATAAAAAAGTACAAGCTGCCGTATTGACTCGCGCCATTGAACCTAGTAATCAGACCTTTCAGGACACCTATTTGAAAGCCAGCACCTTCGCTGGGCAGAACAAGACTCCAGAATTATTTGAAAAATCTGCCATTGCAAAAGGATTGCAAAAACGCTCTTCTCCCAACCTTCGTGAAATGGACAACAATCTTATGGGGTTGCCGGGTGCACGGGAAGTCGTTCGCTGGTGTTTTGCTGAAAACACAAAGACAGGAGAGGTTAGCCCTGTTTTTGATGTCACCGGAAAATATGTGATCGCAGTCCTTAAAAAGATTACCCAAAAAGGACAACAACCTCTGGAATCAATTAAAGATCGTATTGAACCTTCGGTTCGAAATATGAAGAAAGCTGATATGATGGCTCAGAAAATGAAACAGGAGTTTGCTACTGTAAAAGAACTCAATGCCTTAGCTGCCAAACTGAACACGAAAGTGGATACGACCTTGCTGACATTTTCAGGATATAACCAATCCATGATTTCCCGTGAAATGGATGTTGTTGGTAAAATCTTTACCATGAAAAAAGGGATTCCTGAAGGTCCCTTGACAGGTCGCTCCGGTAGTTATTATGTGATCATCGACGATGTTGTTGATGCCCCGGCAAAAGAAGACTTTTCTTATGAAAGAGCTCAGGAGCTCCAAAGTTTTAATCAGCGGATCATAAGTTCCCTTTATCCTGCCCTTGAAAAGACAGCAAAAATCACTGACAACAGGCTGAAGTTCTATTAGAATTAATATCGCCTGTGCCGCTTTAATCGAAAGAGGCTGCTTTTCTGAATTTGGAAGCAGCCTTTTTTATTTTATCGTATCTTTAACGGTTATGGTTTTAATCACCGAAGCCCATTCGTGTTCGCTTTCCGTATAGGCCCTAAGGTAAATTTCATATTTTCCCGGACGGGTATATTGGTGGGTTGGATTCGAGATGGTTGATGTGGAATCATCCCCAAATTTCCATAAGTAGGAAAAAGCGTTCGAGGATTGATTTTTGAAGATGATGGTACAGGGAACTTTGAACTGGTTGTTTCCCGAATATTCAAAACTTGCCGAAGGAACTGGTTCGTTTTTACTGCATCCAGCTGCGATGAGCATCACTGACCCCAGAAATAAAAATATTTTCAGTCTGTTCATGAAAGGAAAGGCTATTCTGCCAATACCAATACCTTGTTTTTCTGTACTTCAACAACGCCCCCATGGATTTCAAAAAACCGGGGTTCTTTCTCAGCTTTGATCAACAATTTGATTTTTCCGAGACCTAAAACAGCGATCAACGGGGCATGATTATTCAACAATTCAAACGATCCGTCAATTCCTGGTAACTGAACCACCTCTACTTGGTCGCCTGAATATATGGTAGCGTCAGGAGTTATGATTTCAACTTTCATATTTTCTCGCTATTTTGATACCATTCTAATTCGCTACTTACTTTCTGAAAGCATCTTTTTCCCTTTTTCGATGGCCTCTTCAATAGTTCCTACCATGTTAAATGCCGATTCGGGATATTCATCCACAGCGCCATCCAGAATCATATTGAATCCCTTAATGGTATCTTCAATATTTACGAATGCACCTGGAATTCCTGTAAACTGAGTAGCTACGAAGAATGGTTGAGAGAGGAAACGTTGGACACGACGGGCCCTGGAGACGACCAGTTTATCTTCATCCGACAATTCATCCATACCAAGGATGGCAATAATGTCCTGCAATTCTTTGTAACGCTGGAGGGTTCGTTTCACCCGTTGAGCTGTATTATAATGTTCTTCCCCAACAACATCGGGAGTAAGAATCCGGGAGGTTGAATCGAGTGGATCCACAGCAGGATAGATTCCCAATTCGGAGATTTTACGGCTTAAAACAGTTGTTGCATCGAGGTGTGCAAAAGTAGTTGCCGGTGCCGGATCGGTAAGGTCATCGGCAGGCACATATACCGCCTGTACCGAAGTGATGGAGCCACGTTTTGTTGAAGTGATGCGTTCCTGCATGATTCCCATTTCGGTGGCCAGGGTGGGTTGATATCCTACCGCTGAGGGCATCCGTCCCAACAAAGCAGAGACCTCTGAGCCAGCCTGAGTGAACCGGAAAATATTATCGATAAAAAATAAAATATCACGTCCGCCGGATTTTTCATCGCCATCGCGGAAATATTCAGCCATGGTCAGTCCTGAAAGGGCAACCCGGGCGCGAGCTCCGGGAGGTTCATTCATCTGCCCAAAAACCAGGGTAGCCTGTGACTTGAGTAATTCATCCCGATCAACCAATGACAGATCCCAACCTCCTTTTTCCATGTTTTCCTGGAATTCCTTACCATAGCGGATAACACCCGACTCAATCATTTCACGAAGCAAGTCATTCCCTTCACGGGTGCGTTCACCAACACCTCCAAATACCGATAACCCGGCATATTTTTTGGCAATGTTGTTAATCAATTCCATGATAATAACGGTCTTCCCCACTCCAGCTCCGCCAAACAATCCGATTTTTCCTCCCTTAGAATAAGGTTCAATGAGATCGATTACTTTTATCCCTGTAAATAAAACTTCTTTTGAAGTACTCAGGGTATCAAATTTGGGAGGATCCCGGTGAATGGGATAAAGGTTCGTTTCATCCACAGAGCCCAAGCCATCAATGGTCTTCCCAATCACATTAAACAATCGGCCCCGGACCATATCGCTAACAGGCATTGATATCGACCGCCCTTTGGCTACTACTTCCATCCCGCGACGCAGTCCATCCGTTGAATCCATGGCAATGGTACGCATGGTATGCTCTCCAATATCATACTGACATTCGAGAACAACAACATCACCCTTTTTATTGGTTACCTCCAGGGCATCATAAATGTTAGGGAGTCTTACCCCTTCATCAAATTCCACATCGAGTACGGGTCCGATGATCTGTGATATTTTTCCGTTTGTCTTTGCTTCCATGATCAGGATTAATAATTTATGCAAAGATAAAACATCTGGTGGATTAAATCTTGGGAGGGAAAAAATTTTACCGTAGTTTTGTCGTTTATAAAATGTGAGAACCTAACAAAAAATGATGAAGTTATTTAAATTGTGGGTGTTTTTAATTATTGTGTCTCCCATTTCTCTACTAGCGCAACGCAACACCGATGCCATTATTGATACGGTTGAAACACCAAACGGTCCAGCCCTTTTATATAAAAATTTTACTTGGGAATATCTCCAGGATGAACCTGTAATGTTAAGTCAGGAAGATGATTCAACCGGGTTGTTTTCTGCTCAATGGATCAACGATCAGATTTTTGCTTACCGGATGAAACCAGATTCAATTCGCGACACCTTGATTGTTCTGACCCGAAATGACCGGATTTTCACTTTGCCCATTTATGGAAAGATTTTCAGGGGATTTATGTATACTCATAAAGGACTGGATATCAAACTTGATCGGGGAGATACCGTACGAGCTGCATTTGATGGGGTAATCCGCTATGCAAAATATAACCGCGGCGGTTTTGGAAATTTAATCATTATCCGGCATTATAACGGCTTGGAAACCTATTATGCTCATCTCTCTAAACTAAATGTCAAAGTTAACCAGGTAATAAAATCGGGAGATCTTATTGCTCTGGGAGGATCAACAGGGAGGAGCCGGGGGCCACATCTACATTTTGAAATACGCTATAAAGATATTCCGCTTGACCCCTTGAAAATTATCGATTTCGATAATAAGAAATTGATTTCCTCCACATTCCCAATTACGAAAAAAGTTTTTTATCCCACCGATTACGTTACAAATTCGAAAGTAATAAAGATTAAAAAAGGAGATACAATCGGTCATCTGGCACGTAAATATCACACTTCTGTAAAAGAAATCTGTGCCATGAACAAAATCAAACCAAATACAACACTCCGCGTTGGAAGATCGATCCGTGTGAAGTGATCAGAGAAATACCTAAGTGGAAGTCTTATTCAGGAAATGGTTGGAGTTTGGTCCTGTTCGGTTTCGCTAACTTTGTGTTTGATTGGAAATATCTTTTTCTGAAAAAGGATAAGCATCAATACACCGGTAGTTATGGATGAATCCGCAATGTTAAAAACCGGACGAAAAAAAGTCAGTTCTTCTCCTCCAAAAAATGGGAACCATGCAGGGTAATGCGATTCAATGATCGGGAAATAGAGCATATCAACCACTTTGCCGTGTAAAAAAGAGGCATATCCTCCCTGCGGTGGAAAAAGAGTGGCCATCTGCATATAAGAACTTTCATTGAAGATCATTCCATAAAATGCGCTATCGAGAATATTTCCGGTAGCTCCGGCAAGGATAAGGGAAACACAAACGATCAGCAAGGTACTTGCCCCTTTTTTGATGGCCTTATAAAGCCACCAGCCAATCACAATCACAGCCACAATCCGGAATAAACTGAGGAGCAGTTTCCCATTGTTTCCTCCCAATTTCATCCCAAAAGCCATTCCCTCATTTTCTGTAAAATGAAGAAAAAACCAATGACCGAAAATCGCATGATTTTCACCCAGATAAAAACTCGTTTTTATCCAAATTTTAAGAATCTGATCCAGGGTTAAAACAACCAGGATAATGAAAACCGCTTTTTTCAATTCCGGAATTTTTTATGAAATTTATTCCAGATCCGGATCTATTGGCCGGGTAGAAGGAGTAGCAACTACCTGCACCCGTTTTGCTTCAATGCTAAGAGTTGCATGGGGTACAATGCGTAACCGGTCTTTGGGAATCAGTTTACCGGTAACCCGGCAAATTCCATACG
Source organism: Bacteroidales bacterium (assembly GCA_023231005.1). Lineage (GTDB taxonomy): Bacteria > Bacteroidota > Bacteroidia > Bacteroidales > FEN-979 > CAIVAT01. Next base: position 74,632 of record JALNWG010000004.1, read on the forward strand.
TTTTATTTTCAATCCGAATGAGCGCATTCTCCAAGGACTTAATAAATTTTTCCTGACGGGCAGCGAATTTGCTGTTCTCTTCTTTGGAAAAGACTTGATATCCTTCTTCTAACACTTTGAACGTGGGAGAAGTATCGTTGGTGTCGTGTTCGTTGCCAGTAGTATATGACTCTGTCAACAAGGTAAGATCATGGTGGGCCTTTTCTAATTTTTTCAGAATAATCTGCTTGAACTCTTCCAATTCCTCATCAGAATAACGATTTTTTTCCTGTGACGCTTTCCCTGTCGATTTTTTCATAGCTCAAAAGATTAAATTCTACAACTCATCGCTAAAATAATAGACGACAGAAAACATCAGTCGTCCATTTGTCAATCAATTTTCCGAATTGATATATAGGTCGTTATCGTTTCCGTAAGTTCAATTGATACCCTTTCAGTTTCTTCAAGTGTATCAACTACTTCAAACGATTGTGCCAGTATTTCGGAACAAATATAAGAAATATTATGATTTACAGCCTCATCGATCTCAGGATGTGACAGTAATTTGACCATTATTTTATCGGTTACTTCAAACTTATTCTCTTTTCTAAGGTTTTGAATGCGATTGATCACTTCACGTGCAATTCCTTCCTGCCAGAGTTCGGGAGTAATGGTAGTATCGAGGGCTACAACCAACGATCCCATGGTTGCTGTTTGAAAACCCGGGAGATCTTCTGTCCTGATTTCAACCTCATCGATAGTGAGATGAATCTGCTCCCCCGCCACATCCATTGTATATGTTCCCGATTTTTCGAACTCATTGATCAATCCCTGATTCCAAGTTTTCATGATTTCGGCAATGGGTTTCATCCGTTTACCAAACTTCGAACCCATTTTTTTAAAATCAGGTTTTACGGTTTTAACCAGGATACCGATTGTATCTTCAATATATTCTACTTTTTTTACATTAACTTCAGAGATGATCAGATGCTTTACTGCATCAATTTGGTATTTAAGGTGATCGGTTACCAGAGGGATGATGATTTTATTCAATGGCTGACGAACCCGGATATTCATTTTCTTGCGTATCGAAAGCGCCATTGATGATATGTTCTGGGCCAGTCGCATCCGTTCTTCCAAATCAAGATCAATCATGGAATCATCTGAAACCGGGAAGGTAGAAAGGTGGACAGAATCAGAATTCTGCAGGTGAGTCACATTGTTCAGATCAACAAACAGGCGCTCCATAAAAAACGGTGCAATCGGAGAGGCAAGTCTGGCAATTATTTCGAGACAACGGTACAATGTTTGATAAGCGGAAATTTTATCATGTGAATAGTCTCCCTTCCAGAAGCGGCGACGGCAAAGACGGACATACCAGTTGCTCAAATGGGCATCAACAAAATCGGAGATGGCCCGACCGGCTTTAGTAGGTTCGTAATCTGCATAAAATTCATCCACAACTTTAATCAGGGAGTTGAGTTCCGATAAAATCCAACGATCAATTTCCGGTCGTTCATTAATGGGAATTTCAGCTTCATTATAAGTGAACTGATCAATGTTGGCATATAAAGCAAAAAAAGCATAGGTATTATACAGTGTGCCGAAAAATTTTCTCCGGATCTCTTCAATTCCATCGAGATCAAATTTCAGGTTATCCCAGGGTTGAGCGTTTGTGATCAGGTACCAACGCGTAGCATCCGGTCCGAATTTATTGATGGTTTCAAACGGATCTACTGCATTCCCCAAACGTTTCGACATTTTATTTCCATTCTTATCGAGGACCAGTCCATTTGAAACACAGGTTTTATAGGAAACCTGGCCAAACATCATAACAGCGATGGCATGTAAAGTAAAAAACCATCCGCGCGTTTGATCAACCCCTTCGGCAATGAAATCGGCAGGAAAATAACTTTCCAGCTTCCTGGTTTGTTCAAAAGGGTAATGATACTGGGCATAAGGCATAGATCCCGAGTCAAACCACACATCAATCAGGTCGGGTTCGCGATACATGGGCCTACCGTCATCGGTAACCAGAATGATATCATCGACAAAAGGCCGGTGAAGATCAAACGAATGATAATTCTCATCCGTCATATCCCCGGGACAATATTTTTCCAGGGGATCCGATTTCATAAAACCGGCCTTAACTGCTTTTTCACATGCTTCTCTCAACTGAGCCAAGGAACCAATACAAATTTCCCTTGTACCATCCTCCGTACGCCAAATCGGCAATGGCGTTCCCCAGAAACGGGAGCGCGAGAGATTCCAATCCACCAGATTTTCCAGCCAATTTCCAAAACGGCCGGTACCGGTTGATTCCGGTTTCCAGTTGATTGTTTTATTAAGGGCAATCATTTGCTCTTTATAGGCCGTAGTCCTGATAAACCAGGAGTCAAGGGGATAATAAAGAATGGGTTTATCGGTACGCCAGCAATGCGGATAAGAGTGTTCGTATTTTTCCGATTTGAAAGCTTTGTTTTCGTGCTTTAGCTTTACAATTATGTCGATATCGACCGGAGGACATTCCCCTGGTAAATGACCATTATCATATTCCGGTTTAACATAACGACCGGAGAATTCGCCCATTTGTTCCGTAAACTTTCCTTGTTTGTCAACCAGGGTCAGTGACCCCAATCCATATTGCCGGCCTACCCGGAAGTCGTCGGCACCAAAACTCGGAGCAATGTGAACAATTCCGGTACCATCATCGGTTGTAACAAAATCCCCCAAAACGATTCTGAAAGGATCGCCATCTTCCGGAAGGGCATACGGAAGAAGCTGTTCAAAACGAAGATTTTCGAAGGCCTCTCCGGGGTATTCGCCAACCACCTGGTAGGGAATGTTTTTATCCCCTTCATGATAACTATCCAATTCAAGTTGGGCATTTTTTTCCGGGAAATATTGGTGAAGCAAGGGTTTCGCCAATACAACTGTCTGTTCTGTAAAGGTATAGGGGTTGTATGTTTTCACCAGCACATAAGGAATCCCTTTCCCCATGGCCAACCCGGTATTGGAAGGTAAGGTCCATGGGGTAGTGGTCCATGCCAGGATGAATAAATCACCCATAACATCTTTGAATAAAAACTCCGACCGGGCATCACGGATCAGTTTAAACTGGGCTACAACAGTATTGTCCTTCACCATTTTATAGGTTCCCGGCTGGTTTAACTCATGGGTACTTAGTCCGGTTCCGGCAGCAGGAGAATAAGGCTGAATGGTATATCCTTTGTAAAGTAGCCCCTTTTCATAAAGCTTGCTCAGCAAATACCATACGCTTTCAATATATTTGTTTTCATAGGTAACATAAGGATCATCCAGATTCAACCAGTAACCCATCCGAATGGTGAGGTCATCCCATAAATCCTTGTATTTCATCACTTCTGCACGACACTGCTTGTTATAATCTTCAATGGAAATACTTTTCCCGATGTCTTCTTTTGTAATCCCCAGTTTCTTTTCCACTCCGATTTCAATGGGCAATCCATGCGTGTCCCATCCGGCTTTTCGGCTTACATAAAAGCCTTTCATGGTTTTATACCGGCAAAAAATATCCTTGATGGTGCGGGCCATTACATGATGAATGCCCGGTATTCCATTGGCTGATGGAGGACCTTCATAAAAAATGAAAGGGGTTTTCCCTTGGGTGAGTTTCAGACTCTTTTCGAATGTTCCATGCTGATTCCAATAAGATTGGATTTCATTTCCAATCCGGGTCAGATCAAGATGCTTGTATTCCGGATATTTTGTTTTCATCTTCTTAAAAAAGAGTGCAAAATTAAGAAAATTTAGGAATAAGGAATTATGAATGAAGAATAGCTAAATGTTCTATCTTTACTTTGAATTTCAGAGTAATGACCGACAAGACATTCCCCGTTCTTGAAACGATTCAAAATCGAAAAAGTGTCCGGAACTATACCAGGAACCGGTTTCCAGGGATTGTGAAGAATGAAGAATGAAGAGTGATCAATGAACAATCGTCAATCTAAACAGTGGGTTCTTCCGGTATGATGATCCAGGCAATGATATAGGCTAAAAAACCAACACCGCCGCAAAAGAAGAGAATGACCCATATCAGGCGCATCAACACCGGGTCGAGGTTAAAATATTTTCCAAAACCGCCACAAACACCCCCGATCATCCGGTCGGTTTTTGAGCGGTATAAACGTTTTACTTCAGAATTGGACATGGCTTTTGAATTTTAGTGATTGGACGTAATGGGATAATCAAAGTTACAATATTTTCTAAACCAATAACGGATAATAAGTGAACAGGTTTCAGGTTTCAGGTTTCAGGTTTCAGGTTTCAAGTTAAAGGTTAAAGTGACAGTGAAGAGTGAACGGACTTATAATCATGATTATATAAATCTTAAATAGTCAATAGAAATTGGCTAATCATAAATTATTAAAGATGAAATGGATAGATAATTTAGATGGCAACGTCATTGTATGCAATGCTCAGGGTACGATTATTTATATGAATGACAGGGCGATCCGGCAATATGCTGCCGAAGGAGGCTCCGCTTTGATCGGACGGAACCTGATGGATTGCCATGGGGAGGCTTCCCGGAAAAAAATTGAAACCATCATGACCACTCATCAGAAAAATGTGTATACCATCGAAAAGAAAGGGATAAAGAAAATCGTTTATCAGACTCCCTGGATGGAGGGCACTGTTTTCAAGGGAATTGTTGAATTGTCATTAGAAATTCCGAAAGAGATGCCCCATTATATAAGGAGTTGATTTTGAGATTTTCTCTAACTTTGCAAAAAATACATATTTGAATATGAAAAAATATCTCGGGTTGGTTCTGTGCCTGGTAATCCTGTTAAATTTCCGGGTTTCCGGACAAATTCCTCCTGGGTATTATGATCCGGCGAATGGAAAATCAGGAGTTCCCTTACAGTCGGCTTTACATGATATTATCAAAGGTCATACGGTTAAATCGTACGATTACCTTTGGACTGCATTTAAAACCACCGACGAAAAGCCCAATGGTACGGTATGGGACATGTATTCCGATATCCCGGATGGAACGCCAAATGGAAATCCACCTTATGTATTTACTTTTGTTACTGATCAATGTGGAAATTATGGTGCGGAAGGCGATTGTTATAACCGTGAACATTCGTGGCCCAAAAGTTGGTTCAATGACCAGGCACCAATGAATTCAGATTTGTTCCACATCTATCCAACAGATGGTTATGTGAACAACCGTCGGGATAATTATCCATTTGGAACTGTGGCATCAGCCTCATGGACTTCACAGAATGGCAGCAAGTTGGGACCCTGTTCATGGCCAGGATATTCCGGAACCGTTTTTGAACCACGTGATGATTACAAAGGGGATTTTGCCCGTAGTTATTTTTATATGTCCACCCGCTATTATACCGAAGATGCCTCCTGGGATGTGACTGACATGACCTCCAAATCGCAACTTAAATCCTGGGCTTTGCAAATGATGCTGCATTGGAACAACGCAGACCCTGTTTCACAAAAAGAAACAGACCGGAACAATACGGTGTACGGCATACAGAACAACCGAAATCCATTTATCGATCATCCGGAATATGCGGCCTTGATTTGGGGGAATCCGGTCGGGATTGAGGAAAACATGGGGGACTTTAGATTAACCCTTTATCCCAACCCGGCTGCCGATGTTTGTACGATTGTTATACCAAAAGGCACACGCATTGGAGAAGATCATCTTTTCCTGACAACCCTCACCGGAGAAAAAATCATTCCTGAGGTATATTACGGGGAAACTACGCTCACACTAAAAGTTGAATCGCTTCCGAGGGATATTTATTTTGTAGTACTGACTGGAAATTCAGGAACCTATCATGGGAAGTTGATCATTGAATGATCAAAGGTTCTAATATGCCCATTTCACCCAGATAGATCCCCAGGTGAAACCTCCGCCAAAAGCAGCAATGATAATATTGTCGCCCTTTTTAAGTTTGTTTTCCCACTCCCATAAGCAAAGGGGAATTGTACCGGAAGTGGTATTGCCATACCGCTCAATGTTGATCATGACTTGTTCTTTTTCCACTCCCATCCGGCGGGCAGTAGCTTCAATGATGCGCAGATTGGCCTGGTGAGGGACCAGGTAAGCGATATCATGGCTGGAGAGTTTGTTTCGCTCCATGATTTCTGCAGCTACATCGGCCATTTTGGTGACAGCAAATTTAAAGACCGGCTGACCCTCCTGGTAAATAAAATGCTCTTTGGCATCAATGGTTTCATGAGATGAAGGTTTTACCGATCCTCCAGCCTTCATGTGCAAATGTACCCGGCCGGAACCATCTGTTTGAAGGATTGAATCCATAATTCCAACTTCTTCAGTAGTTGGTTCAAGTAAAATGGCTCCAGCAGCATCTCCGAACAGAACACAGGTTTCCCTGTTTGTATAATCGGTTATGGACGACATTTTATCGGCACCAACTACAATTACTTTTTTATAGGTGCCACTTTCAATAAATTTTGATGCAGTAACCAAAGAATATAACAAGCCAGAACAGGCGGCATTGATATCAAAGCTAAATGCATTTTTTATTCCGACTTTATCGCTGATAATATTGGCAGTAGCCGGAAAGAGCATATCCGGGGTTACTGTTGCACAAATCATCAATTCAATTTCCTCGGGTTTTGTTCCGGTTTTTTTCAACAAACCTCTAACTGCTTCCGCCCCCATATCGGAAGTTCCCAAACCTTCTCCTTTGAGGATATGGCGTTCATGAATTCCGGTACGGCTTACAATCCATTCATCGGAAGTCTCAACCATGCTCTCTAACTCCTTATTGGTTAAAATATAAGGTGGAACCCAAGCATGGATTCCCGAAATTTTTGCCCTAATTTTTGCCATGATTTTTTACAGGTTATTAAGAGAACAGCACTCAAGCGCTTGTTTGATTTTTTGTGAAAGTCTCGCTTCATGCACTTCTTTTGACATAAGAATCATCCGTCGAACGGCATTAGCATTGGATATTCCATGTCCTACGAGAACGGTGGAATTAATTCCAAGGATGGGAGTCCCTCCATAGTTTTCGTAGTTGAACCGGTCAAGAAAAGAATCCTTGATTCCACGTTTGGTCAGAACACGATACATCGCTTCAACTTGTTTAAGAACAATATTTCCAACAAAACCATCGCATACAATGACATCTACATTATCGCGAAAAAGTTCACGTCCTTCAATGTTCCCGATGAAATGAAAATCTTTGGAATCCTTCATCAACTCAAAAGTCGATTGGGCTGTGAGGCTTCCTTTTTTTTCTTCGGTGCCGATATTTAACAATCCTACCCGTGGTTTTTTTACATGAAAGACATGTTCAGCAAACAGAGAACCCAGAATTCCGAATTGGTACATTACATCCGGTTTTGCATCAGGATTTGTTCCCACATCAATGAGTACGGTAAACCCGCCGCTTTCCTTAGGTATGTATGCAGTCGTTGCCGGACGAATAACCCCCTGAACGGTGTTGACACTATAAATCGAACCAACCAGCATTGCTCCGCTGCTTCCGGCGCTTGAAAAAGATTGAATTTCCTTGTGTTTGAGAAGTTTAAAGCCCACCGAAATACTTGAATTTGGTTTAGCAGTTAAAGCCTTGGTAGGTTGTTCCCCCATCTCAATCAGGTCAGGAGCATCAATGATTTCAAATAAAGCAGGATTAACTTTTTCTTTTTTAAGGAAAGGAACAATAACCTCTTTACCACCAATCAATACGATTTTATCGGATTCGGGGAGTTCTTTCTGAGCCATAATAGCTCCTTCTAACGTCACCTTCGGGGCAAAATCCCCTCCTAGTACATCCAGACCGATTTTCATTGGCTAAGGATTAAGTAAAAAACTCTATTCAGCAACAGCCTTCACAATGGCTTGTTTCCCACGGTAATAACCGCATTCTCCACAAACCCTGTGATAAAGAACGGGAGCCCCGCAATTTGAACAAATAATGGTTGCCCGTGCAATGGCTTTATCGTGAGTTCTACGTTTATCTCTACGAGTGGTGGAAATTTTATGTTTCGGATGTGGCATAAGAAATGATATTTACAATTAACAACTTACAATTTTAGTTTTCAGAATTGTTTTTCAATTTGTTCAAAGCTTCCCAACGAGGATCGACTTCTTTTTTTTCGTTCAATTCTCTTAATTTCTTCAATATTTCAGGATTACACTGACTATTTCCCTGGGCATCTTCCGGATGAACCTTACGAACCGGTATTAAAAGTGCAATATATTCATAAATGAAAGGGGTCAGATTAATTGTATGCAAACTTTCAGGAATAATCTGAATTTCATCGTCTTCTTCCTCAAACCGGTCTCCCAGTTTGAGAATCAATCTCTCCTTCCCTTTAATTTCAACTTCAATTGGTTCATTACAACGGTCACAAGGAACCACCACCTTACCAACCAGATCAAAATGGAGGTCCATAAGCCGCTCCTCCCGTACAAGGTCAACAACAACATCTACTGACCCTTCTTTGATCTCAGTATTTTCAATTTGTTCAAAGAACTTTTTCCCGGCCTTAAATTCAAACCGATGGGATCCCATCTTCATCCCATTAAGCGGAATCTCATATCTTTCCAAATAATCCATTTTCCCCTGAAAAAGGCTGCAAAAGTAAAAATTAATTTGATGAATACCAAATACCTATTTCATTCTATCTTCATAAAGGCCCTGATTTTTATAGCTAAAACATTCTTTATCGGGGAACAAATCCTTCTCTTGCTCCTTCGCGCGTGAAGAAAAGATTTGGTAAGAATTATTTGAAGGCTTTTTCCAACATTCCGTCACCACTGAGCTTTAAACGGTCAAAATAGGCTGGTGCCGGTTTTCCCGTAAGTTTATCAACAAACATCTTTGCCAGATATTGGCTGAGCATAAAGCCCTGTCCACGCAATCCGAGAAAGAGCCCAAGTTCTGGGTCAAGGATCATCCTGGGTTCCGTATAGTACCCAGCCCAAATAGCCTGGAATCCAACAGAAGAGAGCTTGGGAATCCAATTGGTAAAGATCTCTGCCGAAATTTCAACAAATTCTTTGGAATTGATCTTGATGTTTTTATCAACTTCCATCGGTTCAACAGCTGGGGAAGCACAACCAATGATCTGTCCGGTTTCTGCTAACTGCTGACCATAAACCGCGATAAAACCTTTATACCGCCGACGGTCAATCAACATCGACAACGGAGCTCCGTCTTTCCCTAACATAGGCAACCGGCGTGTAATAAAAGCCTGATGTTTTACAGGATATAAACCCGTTTCAATATTTAATTTGCGGGCAAATTTTTCTCCTCCGGGACCGAGGGCATTAATAAATACGGGGGTTTCATATTCGACGTACTCTTTTTGATGATTGCGAACCAATACTATGAAATTCCCACCAACCTTGTTCACATCGACCAGTTGACAATCCTCTTCAACCCTGCCCCCTTTTTCGATTCCCATCCGGCGAATCAGGTCAACCACCAATCCGGGAGTGGCCTGCCAGCAATCACGCGTGATCAGTGCAGCCTGATACTCTGTAAGATCCGGATTGATGTAGGGAGATATTTCCCGTGCAAAATCTTTAGGCTCCACCATATACGCATCCGACCATGACATGGATTCTTTTAAAGCCTTGTACATGACATCATCGTGGGCAAAAGTTACATAAAGACCAGGATGGTAATTAATGTTGTGTCCTTTTTGAAGATCTTTAAAAATCTCATGGTTATGAACCGCAATATCAGTAAGTTCAGGAAGAGAGAAATTGGGTCGTCCGCCGGCAATATTACGCCAGGAAGATCCTCTTCCATAATTGAGAAGAACAGGGTTCAAACCAGTCTCACTCAAATAACGGAATAAGGCACTCCCGCCCATTCCTCCTCCGGCTACTATTGATTTAACCTTTATTTTTTTAGCTTTATATCCGTTTCCTCCCAAAATTGTATTTTCATGAACGGAGTGAGGGTAGAGTTCTCCCATCAACACCTGATTCGATAGTGGTCCACGGGGTGTTGGTTCCCCGATCACGGTAATTCCGGAACCATACAACGTTGATTTTAATCGTTTAATACAACGCTTTCCACGGCAGGCACCCATCCCCAAACGGGTGATGTGTTTCACTTCATCTACTGAAATGAATTTGCGATCACCGATCGTTTCCAAAATTTCATCCAGCGTTACATCATCACAATGGCAAATATAGGTCTTCTCCTTAGGAGGATGGGAATAGGAACTGAAAGAGAGCGGTAATGGATAATTTTCTTTAACGATAAATCCTCTCACCTTACTCAGTTCTTCTCCATGAATGGTTAATGATTTTACCCGGGCAATATTGGTTTTATTGGGTTTTCTTAGAATTTTTTCCACAATCCCTTCTCCCAGCTTCCGGCCCTGATTATCCACTAAAAAACAGGGAGATTTTTCTTCCACTTCATATTCGATGGGGAGAAAAAGCCACTCTTTTTTCAGGTTATATCCGAAAATAGCCAATCCTGGACATTGAAAAACACAATCCATACACCCGATACATTTCTCAAAATCAATTTCGGGAACAGTGCTTGTTGATGATTTGGTAATGGCTCCATGGGGGCATGCAAATGCACAGGGATTACAGGCAAAGCCATAGAGACAATCAATCTGAACAAAACCCTTTTCATTCATTCTTTTCGGGGATGGAGTGTAGGGTTCCTGAATCACCCGGGTTGGATGCTGCTGCGAATCAATATATTCTTTTGACAATTCGAGATATTGATCGTAATCAAATTTTTCTCCCATTTCCTGCAGTACATCAAAGGCAGCCTGTTTTCCACGAAGAACGGCGCTGGTCCCTTCACCAATCCGAATGGCATCTCCGGCACCAAAACAATGCCGACCGAAAACCTCATTTCCTTTGCTCAGGAGTTGGTCATCGGAAACCAATCCAGTACAAATATTAATGGCATCAATTCCTTCCAGCACTTTTTCAGTTCCCGGTATGGGTTTAAAATTTTCACATTCGGCAATAACGGCACCGATAATTCCATCGTGATGTTCGTTGGGGATGGCTTTTAGTAAAATGTGTGAGGTAAGAATGGGAATTCCCAAACGCCGGACACGATTGGCCTGGACAGGGAACCCTCCTTCATTGGGCAATGCTTCCACGATGGCTTTCACTTTTGCACCAGCCTGCATCAATTGATAGGAGGTTAAATAGCCAATATTTCCCGCCCCTACAGTCAGAATGTTTTTCCCTAACAGCGTTAGTTCATTGTTCATCATCTTTTGAACAACGGCTGCCGTGAAAACACCCGGCAAGTCATCATTTTCAAAAGCAGGCATAAAGGGGACCGCACCGGTAGCAATAATCAGAAATTCCGCATCAACATAAAAAATCTCCTCTGTGCGGATGTTCTTCAAGGCAATACGTCCCCCCTCCAGAATGTCCCAAACCGTGGAGTTCAATAAAATACCGGAATGGTCCTCTCCGGCTAATGTTTTTGCAATATCAAACCCCCGCATACCACCAAATTTTTTCTCCTTTTCAAAAAAGAAAAACTGATGGGTTTGCATGATAAATTGTCCGCCAATTTTATCATTATTGTCGATCACCAAATTGGGGACTTTATGGACATTCAGCATCTCTCTGGCCGCCAGCCCGGCCGGGCCAGCGCCGATAATAGCAACCGTGGTCTTATAAATATTAACTGGTGTGGTAAGATTGACTGGGACGGCAGAAGGAGCATAATCGTGAGGAATCTCTTTAACCTCCCTGACACCATCGACCGGAGTGATACAAATTCGTTTAATCTGGCCATCAACCAGCATTTCGCAGGCACCGCATTTTCCGATACCACATTCGAGACTGCGTTCCCTGTTGGAAAGGCTGTGACTGTGAACCGGATGGCCAGCCTGATGCAACGCGGCAGCAATGGTAAACCCACGATCGCCTTTGATCTCTTTCCCTTCAAATAAAAAAGTCGTTGGTTCGGAAGTGGGAATTTCAAGAATTGGATGTTTTGTTATTTTATACATAGTTCATTGAGTTTAGATACTGGATCCTGGATGCTGGATGTTTAAATTTTCTTTCAGATATCAATGACCAGGTATCATATTCAGATTTTCGGGGTACAAAATTACAGTTTTTCCCAACGCAAAAAATAGTTTATTGTGAATCTATTCACAGTTCATAGGCGCAAATAGAATCCTATTGCAATAATATTTTCCATCTGTACCTTTTTACTTACTGCTTCTTCATAATAAATCCGGGTTTGGATAGTAGTTTTCAAAAATTTATTGATTCTGACCCCGATCCGGTTTTTCAAGATCAGGTCAGGTGGTTTTTCCTGTTCCTTGAATATCAAAATATCACAATCCCAATGCATCCATGAACAGAACTCTTTATCGATTACCAATTGCATACTCAACCCATACTCAAATAAATAATCATTATCTCTGTCGACCCCATAAAAAGAGGGTAAACCAAGATTCTCATAAATTTTTTTATCTCTTACATAAGTAAGTTTTGCTCCCGAGAGGCCCAAATGAATGGAAAAAAAACGTGGAACCGTCCAGCCCATACCACCGGAAAAAGTCCAAAGTAAGGGAGTTAAAAATGAGGAGTTGAGCGTTCGTAAAAGATTCCCGGAAGTATCCGGTTCATAGTCGAATCCATTAAACAGCCGCGTAGATATATGGGAGAGGAAAGAAACAGTGAGTGATTTATTTATTGCAAATTCGATCCTGGTATCAAGGCTATTATCGTCTATTTGAAATTTCGAGAGACTGTCAAAAAACAACTGTAATCCTAAGGAATGTTCGAAATACTGAGTAATCAAAAGATGGTGTTTGTTTTCAAATTTTGACCGGTATTTCAGGTTTTGGAGAAAGGTTAACTGGCTTACATTTTTATCGTGCTGCCAGTTAACGTACGAAAGATTGGAACATGTAACTGTAAATTCCCACTCCTGAGTCAACCGGGATTTTATTAAGGTCTGTCCGGATGCCGCATTTGGAATAAGGTTTACCAATATAACCGAATCTGTCCACACCAGATTTTGACCTATTACACAGTTGAGCCAGCACCATGAACATATAAAAAACCATCCCGTCTTCCCTGTCCGTCGCATTGGTTATGTGTGTTCATGCTTTCATGCAGGTCCAATTATCGGATCATCAGCTTTTGTTTCCGGTTCAGATGCCAGTTTTTCTGCATATCGATATTAAGATATATCAAATGGATTTTTGCAGCAGTATTTGTTTGAACAGCATCGGCCAGAATGAACAACCGCTGGTTATACTTTCCAAGAAATTTTCCCCACAATATGATCATGGTAAAATCGGGAAATGTATTTTTTATCCCCGTATCAACAGCAGGAACTAACGGTTTAATCTCGGAAATCACATCATTCAAGGTAATTCCGGTGTCGGTTGGATAAAGTGAGTCGGGAGACAACTGTTTAATAAAATAGTATCCAGCCCATTGACATTGGGTGGTATCGCGTTCCAACAATGCTCCATTGCGATCGAATATCATGTGACTCAAGAGGTTTTTCCTGATCATATTGTTATTCAATGCCTTGATATAGGCAGCCGAATCCTTGAACAGGAAGAGATTTGTATCGGGAAATTTTTCATGATGAAGGAATGAGATCAGTTTCTCAGGCGTCTCCTCGTGGGGTTGTTTGATGCCATATTTGAATTTCATGATCACTTGACATCCGGAAGTAAAAACAACAACCGTTAAAACGAGTAGCGCATTTTTCAGGAAATGAAATGTTGTTTTCATGATTTTAAAAATTGAAAGGAACTGCCCTTAAAGGATAAAATCTTTAATACAAGTATGCGATGGAATTATTATCCTTTAAGGGCAGTTTCCGGTTACAGTTGGAACACGATGGTATATGTGCCATTGCTGTATGTTACCGGATAGTCTCCTTCTTTGATGGTGATTGGGGTAGCTGAGCCAAGCGCTTTGCTGGTTCCGGCCGAAAAGGTGTATGGATCAGAAAGGGTAATACTGTTTTTGTTTTTAAGGTATGGTAGGGTAGATCCTCCTTCATATTTATTCAGGGCACCTTCTGTGACTTCGATCACCAGTTGGTTTTTCCCATTCAGGTAACCTCTTACCGGACACTTAGCCGTATTGGAGGAACCCATGCTTTCTTCCAATCCGGCGGTAACGTCAAAACAAATACCAAATCCTCTCAGACAATCCATTTTCGGACGATGGAATGTTATTTCAAATTTTACCCATAAACCGGCAGGAGTTGTGCAAACAGGAGCTAATTCAGCACCCGATACCCCTCTTGTATAGAGGAGCATACCCAATAGAGAAAATAAAATAATCTTTTTCATGATAATAATGTTTTACTGTTTTTTTATATTCTGTTAAATTACCCGATTACAGATTGCGGGGAACAGATGGATGTGGAGTTCTATTCAATCTCCCGAAAAGTAGTTCCTCTGAGGATCTACGTATTCATTTTGTTTTCTCAGTTCATAAATCAATTCCTCCTTTTTTTCATGTTTTTAATGCTTAATCGGGAAGAAAGGGAAAAGGTAATAGGGTAACCACAACTTTTTTTTAAAATAATTTCTAAAAAAATTATAATTCAATAATTATCATTATTTTACATTTTTCTTTTGGAATTTATCTCAAAAATTTTTAGTATCTTTGCAACCGTTTCTAAAGAAGCTCATTTTTCATGAGCAAGGTTGCAAACTGAAATAAAATTGTGAGGAGAATTATGGAAAAAGCAAAAGTTTTATTTGTTGCACAGGAGATCACACCATATCTGAAAGAAAGTCCCTTGGGCATTATCGGACGATACCTGCCCCAGGGAATCCAGGAAAAGGGAAGGGAAATACGCACCTTCATGCCACGGTATGGGAATATTAATGAACGTCGTAACCAATTACATGAAGTGATCCGTTTATCGGGGATGAATTTGATCATCGATGACACAGATCACCCCCTGATTATTAAAGTGGCTTCAATCCAGCAAGCCCGTATGCAGATTTATTTTATCGATAACGAAGATTATTTTCAGCGGAAATATACGCTTCTCGACAAAAACAATAAATTTTTCTCCGATAATGATGAGCGGACCATCTTTTTTTCCAGGGGTGTTCTTGAAACGGTGAAAAAATTAGGATGGGGTCCTGATGTAGTTCATTGTCATGGCTGGATGACCAGTTTAATTCCGCTTTATATTAAAAAAGCATACTGTGATAATCCTTTGTTTACCGATACCAAAGTAATTTATTCGATTTATGATGACGACTTTGAAGAGTTGATGCATAAGGACTTCGCCAACAAAATCAAACTTGAAGGCATCTCTTCGAAAGATCTCAAACACTATAAGAGCCCAAGCTACGTTAATATAATTAAAGCTGCGATCGATTTTTCAGATGGTGTGATCCTGGGATCCCCAAAAGTTCACCCGGAACTAATTAAATATCTCCGGGATAGTGAAAAACCGTTTCTGGAGTTTCAGCCAATGGACCGTTACATAGATGCTTACAATGATTTCTATGAAGAGGTTCTGGTGAATGATCCTGTGGCTGTAGATTAATGGTAACCTGCAAAAACAAAACGCTTGAAATCACTCTTTTTTAGCCTTCCCGCTTCTCTGCTGACGGGTATTCTTCTTCTTCTTCTTTTGTTTGCTTGTAAAAAAGATCCTTACGAGATCGGGATTGATCTTTTACCCCCCAGTGACACCCTGCATCTAATGTCGACCGATACCTGCACCGTGAAAGCCTTTTCGGTGCGTCAGGATTCGGTACGAACCAACAACCCGGGAACCCTTATGCTGGGCTCAATAGCAGATCCTATATTCGGGAAAACCACCTGCAGCTTTTATTCCCAGGCCTTGCTTTCAACTGAAGGTGCCGATTTTGGAACGCTTCCGGTACTTGATTCGCTGGTACTTATGCTTTTTTATTCCGGATACCATGGAGATACCACAACGGAACAAAATGTCAAAGTTTATGAAATGAGCGATGACATTTGCGCCGACAGCCTTTATTATTCAAATCAACAGGTACGTATCTATTCAACGGTGTTAGCCAATCAGAATTTTAAGCCGCATCCCAACGACAGTGTTACCGTGAGTGGAAAGAAGATGAAAGCCCACCTGCGTATCAACCTGAATAAACTGACCAATTGCCTGGGGAATAAAATTCTTTCTGCCCCATCCAGCGCTTTAGCTTCCAATACCGCTTTTATTAAATATTTAAAGGGATTGTATGTTGCCACCACTCCTGTTAACAGCAGGGGAGCCATGTTGAATTTTGAAACCTCCACAAGTCTTTCAAAATTGGTTGTCTATTTTCATGATGGCACCGATCCTTCGAACGACAGTCTTGATTTTGAGATGCCACTCAGTTCAAGCGCTGCCCGGTTCATCCATATTGATCATAACGGTTATCTGGATGCCAGCCAGGAGCTGAAACGACAAATACTCAATCACGATTCTGCCCAGGGAGCGAATCAATTATTCCTGCAAGGATTGGGAGGGGTGAAAATAAAAGTCAAATTCCCATTCATGTCTAAATTTGGGAATGGGAAAGTTGTGGCCATCAACGATGCCATTCTCCGTTTTTACAATCCGGAAGCCGATACTTCATATTCCCCCCCGGCCACGCTTTACCTGATGCGTCAGGACAGCATTGGAAGAGTTGGATATGTGATCGATGAAAATGAAGGATCTTCTTATTTTGGAGGAACCTATGATCAAACTACCCGTTCGTACTATTTCCGAATAACCCGTCACATGCAGAAAATGATGATGAACTATTACTCCAATCATTTTGATCTGTATCTCATGGTCACCAATCCACTCTCAAATTCACTGGTTCCGGGCAGGGTCATCTTGAATGGCACCAATCCTTTACTGCCAGGTGCCCTCACCAACCGTTTTCAATTAAAAGTGACCTATACCATTTTGAATTAGTTTTTCTTTTGCTACTTTTGATTCCTAAATAATATAAAACATGTGTGGAATTGTTGCTTATATTGGGTCAAAGGAAGCATACCCTATTTTAATGAAAGGGCTTCACCGTTTGGAATACCGGGGTTATGACAGCGCCGGTGTTTGTTTGTTAAATGGAGATATTCGGGTATTTAAATGCAAAGGAAAGGTCTCTGACCTTGAAAATGCTATTCAAAATGAAAATCTTTCCGGCACCATCGGAATGGCGCACACACGGTGGGCAACCCATGGAGAACCCAACCAGATTAATGCCCATCCCCATTTTTCCGAAAATAAAACCCTCGCAATTATTCACAACGGGATCATTGAAAACTATTCTGTTCTTCGAAGTGAATTGAAAAACCGTGGTTACCATTTTGTCAGTGAAACAGATACCGAAGTTCTGATCTACCTCATCGAGGATATCAAGACCAACGAAAAGGTATCGTTGGAAGAGGCGGTGCGCATTGCATTAAATCAAGTCATTGGTGCCTATGCAATTGTCATTCTGGCCAAAGATTCTCCCAATAAAATCATTGCTGCCCGCAAAGGCAGTCCCATGGTGATCGGAATTGGCAAAGAGGAGTTTTTTGTGGCCTCCGATGCTACTCCCCTGATCGAATATACCGATCACGTGGTCTATCTAAACGATGAAGAGATCGCCATCATTGAAAGGGACAAAGGCCTAAAGATCATAACAATAAAAAATAAAAATAAGACCCCTTACATCGAGAAACTCGAAATGAGTTTGAATGAGATCGAAAAGGGAGGCTTTCCCCACTTCATGCTCAAGGAAATTTTCGAGCAGCCCCGGTCGATATACGACTCCATGCGTGGCCGTTTACATGTTGATCAGGGGATTGTCACCCTGGGAGGTATTCAAAATTATGAGCAGAAAATATTAAACGCCAAACGCATTATCATTACGGCTTGTGGAACATCCTGGCATGCCGGTCTGGTAGGGGAATACCTCATTGAAGATCTTTCCCGGATCCCGGTTGAGGTGGAGTATTCGTCTGAATTCCGGTATCGTAATCCGGTATTGTCGGAGGGAGATGTGGTGATTGCCATCTCTCAATCCGGCGAAACAGCCGATACCCTGGCCGCCATCGAGTTAGCCAAACTCAAAGGAGCCACAGTTCTTGGTATCTGTAACGTAGTGGGTTCTTCGATTGCCCGTGCGACCCATGCCGGTGTATATACCCATGCCGGACCCGAAATCGGTGTTGCTTCCACCAAAGCATTTACCGCCCAGGTGGCCGTTCTTACCCTTTTTGGTTTGTTGCTGGCTCAAAACAAAGGAACCATTCCAAAATCTCAATTCCAGAAAACGCTCTTGGAACTGGATGCCATTCCTGGTAAAGTTGAACGTATTCTGGCGATGGATGATAAAATCAAAGCGATTGCCAATATTTACAAGGATGTAAAAAATTCACTCTACCTGGGTCGCGGATATAATTTCCCGGTAGCTCTGGAAGGGGCGTTGAAGCTGAAAGAAATTTCATACATTCATGCAGAAGGATATGCCGCCGCCGAGATGAAACACGGTCCCATTGCATTGATCGATGAACACATGCCGGTGCTCTTTATTGCTACACGCCGGGGAATTTATGACAAAGTGATCTCCAACATCGAAGAGGTGAAAGCCCGTAAAGGAAAAATCATTGCGATCGTCACCGAAGGAGATGAATCGGTTAAAAAATTAGCCGACCATTTCATCGAAATCCCCGATACGGAAGAGATGCTGGTACCCATCCTTGCTACAATTCCCCTTCAGCTCCTCTCCTATCACATTGCCGTAATGCGCGGATGCAATGTTGACCAACCCCGTAACCTGGCAAAATCAGTTACTGTGGAGTAGTTTTACTTTTCATTTGTTCAATCATTTTCTTCATAGTAATAGGAATAGTCAATCCCTTTCATAAACATTTCGCGGTCGTCAAAAAAACGTATCGATATTTTCGCATTACTCATAATTTGAACGTTACCGATATTGTCACTTTAAACTTTTCTGTCCAAATGTATGATCATTTATATCTTGTAGCTGCTGCCTGCTGTATCACATTACAATGATCGCCTGTCGGGTCACGCAGGGGAATTTCACGTCTGCTTCCTTATTCAGTTAACGGTTGGCGGCTTTGCGCTCGGGCGGGTTTCGGAGCACAAAGTTGTCCAAAAATAATATAGTTTCTTTTAAATGCAAAACTGTCAAAGAGTGATGTCTGTAGCATGACGCAAAGCCCGTGTTATCTGTTCGGGCATTTGTATCCGTTTTTATACTGTTACTCATAGTCCGTTGTTTGATAAGCTACATAAAAATAATTTTGCGATTTAGGATTTTATGATTATGAGTATCAAAGAAAAAGTAGGCAAGAGAATACGAGAATTGCGTCATGCAAAGGGTTTAAGTCAAGAAAAATTTTCGTTTGAATGCGAACTTGACCGAACTTACATTGCAAGTATTGAACAAGGCAAACGTAATGTTTCAATTGTAAATATAGAAAAAATTGCCAAAGCACTTGGTCTCACTGTAACTGAGTTTTTTGATTCAAATATTTTTCAATAATATGATAAAAGTTAATGATTTTGTAGTTTTGATTGAAAAAATTAAAGATTTAGAGAAAAATTCCGTTGGGTTTGTAAAGAAAGTGAAATCAAACAAAGCGATAGTATTTTTCATTGGGAAACAAAAAGAAATTGATATTGAGTTTTCAAATATTAAATTTATTGACGTAAAAAAAACAGGCAGACCTAAAGGCATGGCAAAGGAGTTTCCTACCAATAAGTCAAAAGAGTTGTGGTTGTATCATTTCTAAACGCCTAATAGACAGTTCGGTGTATTCTTTTGAAATTTCCATACCAAGATAATTTCTTTTACTCAATTTTGCCATTTTGCAAGTTGTTCCTGATCCACTCATTGGGTCAAAAACTAAATCTCCTTCATTAGTCCAACTCAAAATGTGGTCTTGTGCTAATTTTTCTGGAAATATTGCTGTATGTTGAAAAGCAATTTTGTCGTTCGTTGAGCCACCCAAACCTACTGCATAGTCCCATATATTTGTCAATGTTTTTTCTTTTTTTAATTCAGCAACAACTTTGTTGTTAATTCCGTCTGCCTTTTTATTTGATACTAATTTTTCAAAACCATATCGTGCTGTTTTGGTTTTCAATGGATTAAAAGTAAGAACTTTTTCTTTGGAGAATACGAACATAAACTCATAACAATTTGTATATGCGTTAGACCGCATAAATGGTGTATTTTTCTTACGATAAATCATTATATCGTGAACATTGAAACCTATTTCTTGAAAATAAAGACATTGTTTGAAGCTTGTTAAAGTTCTATCTCCATTTTTAATTTTATCACCGACAACCCAAACTACAACACCACCTTTTTTCATTACACGAAATATCTCTTTGGCAATATTTTCAAAATCAAAATGATAACCTGTGTAATCCCTCAAGTCATCATAGGGAGGAGAAGTAACAACCAAATTAAC
Source organism: Bacteroidales bacterium (assembly GCA_023231005.1). Lineage (GTDB taxonomy): Bacteria > Bacteroidota > Bacteroidia > Bacteroidales > FEN-979 > CAIVAT01. Next base: position 95,057 of record JALNWG010000004.1, read on the forward strand.
ACATTCGCTCGGTAGTTCTTTCATCCCAACCAAACAATCTACGTTGTAAATATTGTTAATTTCGTATTTTCCTAAATTCATATCCCGGCATTTTGAAAATACAAAAGTAATAAATTTTTTGGCATTTGATACTTATAATCTACTTTTTTGATTTTTTTAAGGAATGATTGTGTTGGACTTTTCTGTGGAATGAATTCGTTTTGCCTGACAGATAACAACTCGCTAAACGATCATTAGCGGGTCCATTGTCATTATCAATGATACACGAGCATTTTTCAATCTATTATCTCACCCTTTTCCGGAATTGATTAGCCAAATCCAGAGGCACCTCCATTAAAGCGCCCTTAACTTTCCCCTACTAAATTACAAACTTTTATAGATTTAAAAACAATCCGATAAAAAAAAGAAGCCGCCCAAAACGAACGACTGCTTCGCAAACCATGTAATCAACAACGGTATTATGGCCAGGGCCTTTCTAAATAAACTCATTTACCCTGTTCATCCAGCCTTTCTCAAACCGCTTTTGCGTCGGGTCGTTGCGAATGATGTTCCGGATAAAGGCCACGCGGGAATTATACACTTTAATCAGAAATTGCCCGGGATTTTCATGGTTTAACCGGCCAATGGTGACAGGCCCGGCTATTCCGTCTGGCTCATTTTTCAACGCACACTATTTCAATTCATTGTCAACCAATAATTGTCGATTCCCGATTTTTTGTCCATCCTTTGTCCATCCTCTGTCCATGCTTTGTCCATCCTCTGTCCATCCTTTGTCCATCCTTTGTCCATCCTCTGTCCATCCTTTCTCCCAATTAGGAAGCTATTAGGAAGCTATTAGGATCATCCTTTGTCCATCCTCTGTCCATGCTTTGTCCATCCTCTGTCCATGCTTTGTCCATCCTTTGTCCATCCTCTGTCCATGCTTTGTCCATCCTTTGTCCATCCTCTGTCCATCCTTTGTGGGGAAACTATCCTGTAAAGATCGAGTGAGGATTGATTTGTTTCTGACCGCCAATTGCTCTTAATACTTTCATAATCGTCTCAAACTGAGGTTTAGATCCATCCGACAAAGCTTTGTATAAACTTGGCCTGCTTAATCCAGTTTCTTGAGCAATTTTTGTCATACCAATTGATTTTGCAATATGTCCGATTGCTGTAATGACATCGGAATCATTTCCTTCTGCTAAAACAGCATTAAGATATTCCGCAATCATTTCGTTATTATCTAAATAATCTGCTATATCAAATTTTGACGTTTCCATTTCTTTGTTTCTTAAGTCGTTTCAAAACTTCTTTTGCCTTTTCAATGTCTCTCAGCTGGGTCGACTTATCTCCACCAATAAGTAGAATAATGATTTTCCCGTCTGATTCTTTAAAATATACTCTGTATCCCTAAGCGTAGCCAATTTTTAGTTCCTGAATCCCATTGCCAACAGGTTCACAATCACCAAAGTGCTCATCGTTTTCAATCTTTTGAATACGAAACAATATTTTGGCTTTAGCTCTCAAATCTTTTAGCTTTCTCAGCCATTTGTCAAATATGAAATTACTCAAGCCGAATGGAAACAGATCATGGTCCGGGATACCAGCAACCGGTATTTTGAAAAGTGTGACAGTTGTCCGGTAGGATTCCGGCTTTGCAGATCTGCTTCTGAGAAAAATTAAACAGAATCTTAATCCTGTCGATTTAATGGTTCACCGAGTAAAGATAGCGTTCAACGAAATATAACATTCTTGCTTGCGTAATTTCCCTATATTTAATGTCTAATTTCCAATCCTATGAAAATATTTATTCGTACCATGATTGTTGCACTATTTGCAATGATAACGATAGGAACAAAGGCCCAGACAGAAAAAATCAGAATCGTTGAAACGCAACCCGATCGTTCGGTTCGTGCAACCCCTTATTCCGAGACTTCCTTTGCCGGAAAACAACTGATCCGGGCTGCCGACCCAACAATTGCAGCCATGGTTAGCGCTGTTAAGGTCGATACACTCAGAGCTACGCTGCGAGCGTTGCAGAATTGGGGATCACGGTTTTTAATGAACAATAACAGAAAGGAGATTGCCTGTTCGCTGGCAAACAAATTCCTGTCATATGGATATACCGAAGTAAAACTTGACTCATTTCTCCTGATGATTAACGTAGGCGGTATTTTTGATAGCTCATGGCAATACAATGTGGTATGTACTTTGCCCGGATCTTCTGCTCCCGATGAGATTTATGTAGTAGGAGGGCACTGGGACTCATACAGCACGACAGATCCCTTTAACGAAGCCCCCGGGGTGGACGACAATGGTACTGCGGTGGCTGCAACTTTGGAGATCGCCCGGGTTATGAAACAATTCAACTATCAACCGGAAGCAACCATCCAATTTACTCTTTTTGCTGCTGAGGAACTTGGATTATTCGGATCGCGCTATTCCTCTGAAAAAGCCCGGATGGCAGGAGAAGATATCCGGTATATGCTTAATTTGGACATGATATCCAACAATCCGGATAACACTTCAGAAGTTAAATTATATCAGTATCTCAACTTCGAATGGGCCGGTTATTATGCAGCCGATGTTTTGGAGCGTTACACCACGCTCATCCCGGTATTTCCTGATGACAAACAGAACTCCGGATCCGATTCCTATCCTTTTTGGTTGCAAAATTTTCCCGTGGTCTATTTTGAAGAGTTCCATTTCAGCCCAAACTGGCACCGGCCTTCCGATACCCTGGGAAATTGCAATGTCCCCTATCTTGGCAAGATCACCGGAGGCGCTCTTGCAACCCTGGCCGAACTTCAGCGGCTTCCCTATACCCAGAATCTCTCCGCCAAATCCACTAAAGATGCCATTATTCTTTCCTGGAAGCCCACTCAGAACAAATTTGTAAAGGGAGTTTATGTATATCGCGCAGATAGTTCCGGAGGCCCTTATCAAAAGATTTCAACCACATTGGTTTCCGATTCCATCTACCACGATCTGGGTCCCATACAAAACAAACAGTATTACTATGTTGTAGCAACAGTGAACGATTCCCTTCAGGAGGGCATGTTCTCAAATGAAGTGTTCGGGGCACGTTTTAATTTCTCAGATACCTTGCTTGTGCTGGCCAATGTGAAAGGCAATAAAACCACTCCCGATAGCGTATTCGCATTTTACCAGGCTGTTCTGGACACCATTCCATACCGGTGGTTTGATATTAATGCAGGGCAAAAGATAGATATGTCGATGGTTTCCCGTTATCGCTCCATCCTGTGGATGTCGAATTCCAATGAATTTGAGCCGATGAACGACAACATGTTCCAGTGTGTTACCAACTATATGGACAATGGAGGAAACATGCTCTTTGCTGGTTTTAACCCCGGCCGGTTCTGGCTAAACAGTAACATTATTTCCCCCCTGAAAGTACCAGAAACATCTATTTTCCATCAATTGTTTAAAGCCGACAGCATCGACCGTAAGGTTCAAAGTATGCTTTTCAGAGCCAATACGGTGGAACCCGGATACGACACGCTTCACATCGACACATTGAAATATATGGATAAAAACTACCCCGGCCAGATTTACAATGTTGAAGTCTTTGCTGCGGCTCCCGGCGGCACCGTGATTTACCGGTTCGATTCCCATTTTGATCCGTCCAATGTACTGGGGAAAATGAAAAACCGGCCGGTAGGTCTGGAATACATGGGCAACGACTTCAAGAGCATTCTGCTCAGCTTCCCGCTCTATTATCTCGACACTGCCGATGCCCATGATTTTCTTTACTATGTAATGAAAGAAAAATTCAATTATCCGCTTGGGATCGCGCATGAGATCTCCGCAGAACCGTTTGCCCTGAAGGTATTCCCAAATCCCTTAAAAGATGTCTGCAATGTATCTTTCACCCTCGATCAACCCGGCAGTACAAAGATTTCTTTGATATCACAAATGGGGCAGAAAGTAGCCACGTGGCTTGACTGTAAACTTGAAAAGGGTACTCATTTTTCCCAATTCACAACTGCTTCTCTAACCCCCGGGCTTTATCAGGTAGTTTTGCAACAAGGTGAAAGTACCGCTGTGAGAAAAATCATCCGGGTAAGATAAAATCCTTGAGTCAGCAATGGGTTACATTCTTCCAATATTAAGCCCCTTGTAAGATAGTTTTTACCTCAAAAAACAAGCGTTATAATTTTGTAAACTTAAGAAAAAAAGTAAATCGAATTTTCCCGACCTTTGCATTCATGCCGCTTTATCTTACCTCTCTCAATTCAGGAAGCAATGGAAACTGTTATTACATCGGCAACGGGCCGGAGGCAGTACTCATCGATGCCGGTATTTCGTGCCGGGAAACGGAGCGGCGGATGATGAGGCTGGGGCTCCCGATCCGGAATATCAAGGCAATATTCATCACCCATGAACATACCGATCACACCCGGGGCGTTGATGTACTTTCCCGGAAACACAATATTCCCGTTTACATTACCGATGCCACTTATCGCTGCAGCCGGTTGAACTTAGAGAAATCACTACTGAGGACTTTTACAGCAAACATTCCTGTAACCCTCGGCGGACTTCGTATAAATCCTTTCATCAAACGGCATGATGCTTCCGAGCCGCATAGTTTCACGGTAAGCTCGAACGGACTTACAGCCGGTGTTTTCACAGATATCGGGGTAGCTGGCGAACAGGTTGTTTACCATCTCAGCCAATGTAACGCTGCTTTTCTGGAAGCCAACTATGATGAAAAAATGTTAGAACGGGGGCGCTATCCTTTGTACCTGAAACGGCGAATTCGGGGGGAGGAAGGACATTTATCGAACGACCAGGCGCTGGAACTCTTCACCACCCATTGCTTACCGGAGATGCAACTCCTGATTCTTTCTCATCTTTCGGCCGAAAACAATCATCCGGATCTGGTGAAGGAAATTTTCAGTAAACATGCCAATGGCACGAAAATAGTGGTTGCTTCCCGGTATGAGGAGTCGGAGATTTTTTGTATTGGGAAATAAATAACCCCCAACGAATTAATTTATGTTTTACATTTTTTTACGCGGACGGCGCTCAACCCTTTAAACCCGCGTTCAACTTCAAAAGTAACCTTATCGTTTTCCGTGATTTCTTCTGAAAGGTTGTTGACATGGACAAAATATTTTTCCTGAGAATCAATTTCCTTGATAAAGCCAAAGCCCTTTGAAGAATTGAAATAATCAACCCTTCCCGTTCGTATGGTTACTGCTTCCACGGCTTCCCTTTTGGGAACACCGATTTCTATGCTGCTGGCATCAATCTTCGTGCGGTTTGCCGGGTCGGGAGGAGTATTGGTAATGCGCCCGTTTTCATCAACATAAGCAATCATGTTATCAAGTCCGCCACCAGGTGAGTTTGCCTTACGTTCGGCAAGTTTCTTTTGTTTGTCTACTCGTTTCTTTAATCTTTTTTTCTCTTTATCTTTCTTGTTATAGGTTTCTTGTGAACCCGACATGTGATATTTGGTTTAAATGAATGATATTTGTGTTCTGCAAAGGTAAGATAATAAACCAGACCGGAAAAGATTACCAATCAGTAGAAAACCAGCAGATGCCGAAAAATATTAAAGTCTTGCCTCCACTGCTTTCCAATCGACTAATTTCCAGAAGTCGGCAATGTAATTGGGCCGGAGATTCTGTTTGTCAAGATAGTAAGCATGTTCCCAAACATCACAAGTGAGCAGCGGGGTGGCTCCATATTTTAACGGGTTGCCGGCATTGCTTTCCTGAACGATCTCTAATTTCCCATCGTTCTTTTTGATCAGCCATGCCCAGCCTGAACCAAACAGCGTGGCAGCAGCCGCAGTATATTTTTCCTTGAATTCTCCGAATGAACCAAAATTTTTGATGATGGCTTCAGCCAGTATGCCGATTGGTTCTCCACCGCCCTGTGGTTTCATACAGTTCCAGTAAAAAGTGTGATTCCATACCTGGGCCGCGTTGTTGAATATCCCGCCACCGGCTTTGCGGATGACATCTTCCAGCGGGGAATTTTCAAATTCGGTGCCCACGATCAGTTTATTCAGGTTGTTAACATAAGCCTGGTGATGTTTTCCATAATGAAACTCTATCGTTTTCTTTGAAATATATGGCTCCAATGCATCCTGTGCATACGGAAGTCCAGGAAGTTCATGTGTCATGTTACTTTGTTTTTTAGGTGAATACTAAATGGCGAATAAATATACAACTATTAATTTGTTTTAAGCGTGTTAACAGCTTTATTGAATGTGGGATCAATCGTATTCAGAATGGGGAAAAACCCTTCATTGTCCAGTATATTTCTTCCGATATAGGCTTTCAGCATGGTCTTTATATAGTGATCCGACTTAGCCAGGTCTTTTCCGTTTCGTTTCACGCCTTTCTTTTCAGCATATTTGATAAAATCGGCATACATAACCGGAGTAATGACAAATCCCCGGTCAAAATGATCGATATCATGAAACCGTTGTAAACTCGTCCGGTTCCGGTCGGTATAATCAAAAGCATACTGAAACACCAGTCCTTTGTTGATGCACATGTTATAAAAGCGCAAGGTTGAATCTCGTTCCATCGGAATATAAATATCGGGCATGATTCCGCCTCCGCCGTACACGGTTTTTCCACCTGGTGTTTTGTATTTGAGCGAGTCGGGAAATTTGATGGAATCGGGATGTTCCATCTCGCCATCCATGAAACGGCGAATATAATCGTTGTTATAACTCTCCAATCCGTCTTTATACGACCGCTGGATACATCTTCCGGTAGGGGAATAATAACGCGCCACAGTAAGTCGCAAGCCGCTGCCATCCTTAAAGTCCAACTGATCCTGCACCAGACCTTTTCCAAAAGACCGGCGACCAAGAATCTGCCCCCGGTCATTATCCTGAATGGCTCCTGCAACAATTTCCGAAGCCGAAGCAGTTCCTTCATCCACGAGGATCAACAATTCTCCTTTTTCAAACAATCCATCGGATGTAGCTTTATACACCTCCTTTTCGTGATGGCTCCCCTCGGTATACACCACCAGGGTTCCTTTGGGCAAGAATTCATCGGCAACAGAAATGGCAGCCTGCAGATATCCTCCGCCATTGTCGCGGAGATCAAGAATGAGCTTTTTCATTCCATTCTTCAACAGGTTTTCTAAAGCATTGTGAACTTCGTTGGCTGTGGTGGCAGAGAAATTATTAAGACGGATGTACCCGATACCCGGCTTCACCATGTAAGCAATATCCATACTGTAAGTAGGGATCACATCGCGGGTGATGGTGAAATCAAGAAGATTGCCGGCCCCCCGGCGAAAGATGGCGACTTTTACCTGGGTTCCTTTTGGTCCTTTGAGCTTTCGCATCACATCGCGGGTTGCGATCTTAATCCCAGCCACATTTTTCCCATCGATCTTTACGATCCGGTCACCAGCCTTGATCCCCAACTTTTCAGAAGGGCCACCAGCAACCGGAATGACCACCATTACGGTATCGCTTTCGATGCGGAACTGTACCCCAATTCCCTCAAAACTTCCCAACAACGGATCGTTTGCCTCATGAAATTCGGCTGCTGTTATATATACCGAGTGAGGATCCAGTTTTTCGAGCATTCCGGTAATGGCTTTTTCCTCTAAAGTATTATAGCTGATTGTGTCTACGTAATTCTTCTGTACAAACCGGATTACTTCACGCAGTTTGTCTTTTTTACCAGGATAAGGACCGCCACCATTTGTCCGCTGCCCGATGAGAATACCGAGCAGAATACCGCCAATCAACACGAGTGAGAAAGCAATGGGGAGATATACCGAATTTTTATTTTTCATACGATAAGCATTAAATCATCACGATAACGCAAAGTTACATGAAATTTGTATGCCAATCGCACTACATACATTCCCCTGCCCCAGCCGGAGACATCAGGTATTATTCGGCATTGCAGATACACAGTCTGATCACACAACCGTCGCTGAAAGAGCAAATCGTTGTTTCAAAGCAAATCACACCCTCATCAACTACGATCAGGAAAGTCACATTCTAATTTATTTATCACAATGAGGATCATTTTTTTGGCACCCGGTTCAAATCGCAAGCTGTCATAAAGCGCCTTGGTTTTCTTCTGGACCCCGGATTGCCAGCGTCGGGTAAAATGAGAAGCACATACCAAGATTCGCATAAACGTACTTTTTTATGTCTTCGTAATTCTTCGTTTTTTGTGGCATCAATTTACTTCAGGAAATGGTATCAGTTCGGGACGGAAAGATGACATTGTTTCGCTGCAAAAGGTCCAGGAGGGGCAGTTGTGCACCTGGGTCACCGGCCTGTCACCGCGCGGTAAGGATGGCGTTGGGAAAATCCGGCTAATTTGCAAAAACACCAAACCATAAACCGATTACATAGTGGGAATAAATCAGATTTATTTGATTATTTCATAGAATATAATTATTTTTGACCTCGTTTGATCGAAAGCATGAATTTCATGGAATGTGGCAAACCCGCATAAAATCTAAATCGTAAAATCAGATGCAACGAAAAATATCCAGGCAATTGACAGCATGGAAAGACAGTACCAAACGGATGCCGCTTATCATAAATGGGGCCCGGCAGGTTGGAAAAACCTATATTCTGAAAGAATTTGGAACTCGGTTTTTTAAGCAGGTTGTCTATGTGAACCTGGAAACAAACCGATTGGTAAATTCTTTTTTTGAGACAGATATTACTCCGTTGCGTATTATCCAATTTCTGGAAACAATCACCAATATCCGCATCATTGCAGGAGAAACATTGGTTATACTCGATGAAATACAAGCATGTTCGAGGGCATTGACATCGCTAAAGACCTTTTGTGAAGAAGCGCCTCAATATCATATAATAGCTGCAGGCAGCTTGTTGGGTGTGGCCGTAAACAGAGATCGGTTTTCATTCCCGGTAGGCAAGGTGGATGAGCTTGCTATGTTCCCGATGGATTTTGAGGAATTCCTCTGGGCCTTGGATAAAATGTTATTAAGCCGGGAGATATCAATGCATTTTGCAGGATTGGAGCGCATGCCCGAAGCATTGCATTTGCAAGCCATGGAGTTGTATAAACAATATCTTATTGTTGGAGGAATGCCTGCAGTGGTAGCTGAGTTTGTTGAAACAAAAAGTTTGCTTATGTCAACTGAAATTCAGGGACGTATTTTAAATGAATACATCGCCGATATGGCAAAATATGCCACCCCGGCCACAAGTGTAAAAATAAGGGCTTGTTATAATTCTATTCCAACCCAGTTGGCTAAAGAAAACAGAAAATTTCAATACAAAATTGTTCAAAAAGGAGGCACTGCTGCTTTGTTTGGCGAGTCGATCGAGTGGCTTACTTCAGCAGGGATCATTCTTAAATGCCAGAAAACAGATCATGGGTACATGCCCATAGCAGTCTATACCGATCCGGGGGATTTCAAAATTTACATGAGTGATATCGGAATGCTTACCATGAAATCGGGAATGGCACAGCAAACGATATTATCGCCGGTGGCAGAAGACAATGGATTTATTGGCGTAATGAGCGAAAACTATGTGGCCCAGGCTTTGACATGCAATGGTTTTCCGTTGTATTACTGGAAAAATGAGAACACGGCCGAACTCGATTTTGTACTTCAGATAGCGGGTGAAGTTATTCCTTTGGAAGTAAAAAAAGGCCTTCGTACAAAATCAGTCAGCATGACGATGTTTGTTAAGAAATACAACAGTCCATATTCAATCCGGATTTCCGGAAAGAATTTTGGTTATGAGAATCAAATAAAGTCGGTACCATTGTATGCTTTGTTTTGCATTAAACCGGCCCCTTGATGCGTTTTTGCTTATAATCCCATCCGGGTTAATCAGCTTTGGAGTTTCTGGCAAGGCAATCGTGAATTTCTCTAAGTTTAAGACTAATACGTTCCGACCTTCAGGTTTAATCCACCTCATTCCCCCTGCCACAGCCGGAGACATGGTACTTGTTTATAGTATGCTGGCAAAACTAATTTCCGATCTTCACAATCTTTTGGATCATTGAAATGTTCCCACTTGTTATGTTGAACAGATATATGCCATTCGGCATTCCGTTCATGCTAATCTCCGTCTCCGGTGATGTTAACTTCAATTCCTTTATTTTTACTCCTGTAGAATTAAAAATCGTCAGGATTTCAGCTCCGGCAAATTTATTCGTTCGTTTTATTGTTAACCTTGATGTTGCAGGGTTAGGAAACACAGAAAAATTTTCTTTTACATCTTCCGAGATTGAAGAAATCAAAGAATGATCCAGAAATATATGGCAATATTGAGTACCCACGGAACTAACAATATACATGGAGTCTTGCAGGAAATTTGTCGGGTTGTTATCCTTACATAAAGTCCAGTAACATATTACGAAACTTATATTCTGACCAGGATAAATGTAATGAGGTGTAGAAACCGACATCGTATCTACCCACCAGCCCCACCCTCCAACACAAGGGGCACATCGACTTTGTATATTTAATAAATTGATTGGTTGATTTGTACTATTTGAGACTACAACCGTTTGCTTGATGGCACTACCTTGGGTGAAAAAAATGGAATCGGGTGAAATTGTCAAATCAGTTGAAACAGGATTTAATGAAATTGTCTGTGACCCCTCAAGAATCTGAATTGGAAGACTATGAGTCTTAATCTCTGTCTGACTGTACAATATACAGGGGAACAGACTTAGCAAAAGAATTCGGATTAACGGTTTCATAATTATAAAATTTTAGGGTTAACTTGTACCTTTACAAAGGTTTTTTTCTTACCATAAGTTTTGTTCTGCCAAAAACCCGGTGTTGTGATTCTACAAGTACCATGTACAATCCCTCCGGAATTTGTATCACATCCAACTGAAAATCATTGTGACCCTGCGTATCCTCAATGGTTTTAACCTCCCTCCCAAACATATCAAATAACCTGATTTTTACCGGTAATTCATGGCTATCGTTTATTAAGCTGATTGTCGCGAGCTTATCTGCGGGATTCGGAAATATCTTCACCGCCTGAGTTCCAGGCATTTCAGTTTCCGGTTGCATCCCTACCCAGCAATAAGAAGGGTTTTCACAACCCAGACTGTCAACTTTCAGCACCCAACCATCATGTGAACCAGTGTCAGGGAGGTGAACATAAACAATTCCACCTGCGATAAATCCTTTGTCATCTGTTTGAATTACATCAGACAACCAGTTCCAGGATGTTTCTCCGCCACAGATTACATATTGCCGGTACCACACACTATCGCCCTCCGAATCGGTTTTCAGCATCCAACCAGCATAATCATACGTCGTTGGAAATAGCCTGGTTGTATAACCACAGGCAATCAAACCTCCATCGCCGGTTTCACGAATATTCATTAATTCATTGAACATTTCGCTTGACCCATATTTTTTATTCCATAAAATATTACCGCTGTTATCGACTTTGATTATATTTATCCTGCGGTAAGCATTACCCGAGGCAGATGGACTTCCTCCCGGCATTGAATCGCAATAACTGGTCCCAACAATAATATTTCCATCCATTGAATTGCATATCATGGCTTTCTGATCTTGCAAGGGGCCGCCCAAATTTAACATCCACTGCTGGTTCCCGGCGCTGTCGGTTTTAACCAGAATCGGGTCGCCGGAATAATCCGGCGGAATTGGTACATCATACGCATACCCCCCAATCGCATATCCCCCATCATTGGTGCATATCACACTATAGCCTTCAAGGAATTGACCCGAACTAAATAGTTTCATCCATATCTGATTTCCGTTATTATCTATTTTCATCAACAAGATTTTCACTTTTCCGGTATAAGGTGATTGTGAACCTGTTATGATAATATATTTTAATGGATCCAGTTTCAATTGATTAAAATAATAACCCGTATCGAATGGTTCGGTTTTTTCCCCAAGTTTCTTTGTTGATAATGTATCGAAATCATTATTTAAAAAATATAATACTGCCTGATCGTGTGGATCTGGTTGAGATGGAGTCCTTGAAGACCCTACAGCTAGAATACTATCCGAACTAAATCTGATAATTGAGCCAGAATTCCCAAGCTGATATTCAATTGTAGAATCGCAATATGTTTTGGAAAAAATCTTGTTTCCCTGAAAATCAATCTTATAAAATCCCAGGCATAATGGGCAATAGTATTGATAAAGTCCACTTAAAATATAGCCATCAGGAAGTTGAAAAATATTCGAAGCGCCATCCCACCAACCAGGCTGTCCATATTCAAAACGATGGTTAAAATAGGTTTGGGCTGAAACGCTGGCGCTTAGGAAGATTGAGGTGAAAAAAAATATATACTTGAGCATCTATTACTGAATAAAGGATTCTTGCTAACAAAGATAATGTAAGGTTCCGTTAAAAACAAGGCATCAATAAGTTTAAATATGATCGCTGTTAATCATCCTCACTCCACCATCACCTTGGCGCTTGCCACCGTGTGGGCGTTGTAGACCAATCGCACTACATACATTCCCCTGCCCCAGCCGGAGACATCGAGTTCAAGCGATTTTTCAGCCTGCAGGACCTCTTTTGAATACATCTTGCGGCCAAACAGATCGTAAATTTCGAGTATGGCTGATTTCCATTGATGATATACGGTGGTAAGGTTAAATACCGGGCTATGGGTTTCGTTTTTGAGCTGCTGCGGAATTTCGATATGGAGCACATCCCTGGCCGGGTTGGGATAGATCTTAAGCTTTCCGGTTTCGGGATTCTGAAATGGTTCGTCAATGCCTACCACGATGCAATCGAGCGGAATGGTATCGGAAGTAATGGGATGCGGGCATAGACTATCATAAACAAACGGATGGGTGTACAGCGTGTCATACTCCAGGTTGGAGTTGAGTTTCCAAGCATAGGTACGCCATTGATTGGCATCATGTTGACCTTGAACCAGGAATAACTTGTTGTCATGATCTACAATGGCATCGGAGAAACAATATACTGACTGCATGATGTTAGCCGAATCGAGGATATTCCCGTTTCTATCAACTTTAAATACTGCAATCTGACCATCTGAAGTGGGATTCATACCCCAACCCCCATCGATTTCAATCGTGGAATCCTGAAACCAGTTAATATTGAAAAACACCGCCTGCCATGAATCGGGAACCAGATCATGATAAGAGATCTCATTGCCAATGGCATCGGTTTTCAGCATGGTCGGCCGGTCGCCGGGAGGTGTTGTGGAATAATCAATATGTCTGCCACACGAATAGATTGTTTGATTGTTATCAATGATTGAACGATAAGACTCTCCATGAAACGATTCTCCGTTTACATACCTCCATGGTAATTCCCACGCTGCATCCCCGGTACTGTCAACTTTAATAATCAAGGGTCGCAGATACTTTGGCTCCACCGATCCTGAATCAGGGTAATAACAAAATCCATTTATCAAATACTTAAAATCAGCAGTTAGCATCATGTGTTCTCCAGCCGCACCAGAAAATAAGGTATCACTGAGTGCATATTGCTGCCGCCATAAAAGATCCCCATTCTCATTCAACCTGAATAAAAAAACATGGTCATTGTCATCCAGGTATCCTGTCTTGTATATGTGTGCAATATACCCTCCCGGAATTGGATATATGGATGTGGCATAATCAAAGTCATTTTTTGTAAATGTATATATCCGGCACCATTCATTTTCACCACATGCATTTAATTTCATGATGAACGGATCACCCCAGGAATCATATTTATCTGTGCTTCCTGCTACTATGTATCCACCGTCAGTGGTTTGATTAATATCGAAAACGCTTGTTCCTTCAAAATTCTGATACAGTGTTTTATGCCATAGTATTTCTCCATTGATTGAAGTCTTGTATATGAACCCATCCGATATGGTACCATCCCAGTGAAACAGTTGACCGCCGATTAGATACCCTTTGTCGTATGTTTCAATAACATTATATGGAAAATTTGGGAAATCTATAAAGTATGTTTTTGGCCATATCTGGCTGAAAACCTGATTACAAGAGATAAACAATACGATACACAATAAATTTTTCAATGTCTTCATTCGTAAAATATAAATAAGGTTTAATCCACCTCATCCCCCAGCCCCCTGCCTGTCGGCAGGCAGGCTTCTCCTCAAGGTGCCTCACTCCACCATCACCTTGGCGCTTGCCACCGTGTGGGCGTTGTAAACCAATCGCACTACATACATTCCCCTGCCCCAGCCGGAGACATCGAGTTCAAGCGATTTTTCAGCCTGCAGGACCTCTTTTGAATACATCTTGCGGCCAAACAGATCGTAGATTTCGAGTATGGCTGATTTCCATTGATGATATACGGTGGTAAGGTTAAATACCGGGCCATGGGTTTCGTTTTTGAGTTGCTGCGGGATCTCGATATGGAGCACATCCCTGGCCGGGTTGGGATAGATCTTAAGCTTTCCGGTTTCGGGATTCTGAAATGGTTCGTCAATGCCTACCACAATGCAATCGAGCGGAATGGTATCGGAAGTGATGGGATGCGGGCATAGACTATCATAAACAAACGGATGGGTGTACAGCGTGTCGTATTCCAGGTCGGAGTTGAGTTTCCAAAGATTAGTGCGCCAATGATTGCCGTCATGAAGAGGTTGTGTCAACACTACTTTATTGTTATGGTCTACAATGGCATCGGAGAAACAATAAACCGATTGCATGATGTTTGCAGAATCCAGGATATTGCCGTTTCTATCAACTTTAAATACTGCAATCTGACCATCTGAAGTGGGATTCATACCCCAACCCCCATCGATTTCAATCGTGGAATCCTGGAACCAGTTAATGTTGAAAAACACCGCTTGCCAGGAGTTGGGCACCAGATCGTGATAGGAAATCTCATTACCAACGGAATCGGTAATGAGCATGGTCGGCCGGTCGCCCGGAGGGGTGGCTAAGGATTCAATGTGACGACCACTGGTATATATATTTTGATGGTTATCGATAATGGAACGAAATGATTCTCCATGAAATATTTCCCCACTGATATAATCCCAGGCCTTTTCCCACACTACATTTCCTGAGCTGTCAACCTTGATGAGTAATGGTTTAAGGTACTTTGGGTTTACTGTTCCCGAATCGGGATAATAACAAAACCCGCTGATCAGGTATTTAAAATCGGAAGTTTCGCTCATGTCATAGCCTTCGGCGCCTGCCATCAGGCTGTCGGGGTTGCCGTATTGCTGCTGCCACACCAGATCACCATTGTTATCGAGACGATACAAATAAAGCTTGTCACTTGAAAACAATTCGTTGCCATAAAAAACATAAGCAATATATCCTCCCGGAATTTGCCTGATCGATTGTGTAGCATCAAACCTGTTTTGTCCGATTGCATAAATCCGGCACCACTCCTTTTCCCCACAAGCATTCAGTTTCATGATGAATGGGTCACCCCAGGAATCAGTTATTTTTGTCGCACCGGAAATAATTATTCCATTATCATTTGTTTTGTTGATATCAAAAATTCCAGTGCCATCATCATACTGTCCAAATGATTTATACCAGAGTAATTCACCGTTTATGTTCGTTTTCATTAATAATCCCCATATTGGAAATCCATCAGCTGTTATAAATTGACCACCAATTAAATAACCTTTATCAAAATCCTGAATTACTGATTTTGGAAATGTCCCGAAAGAAGGTAAATAGCATTTAGGCCAATTCTGACCTATTGCAATAGAAGTACCAAATAATATTAAAAATAAAATAGGAAAACAATAGATTCTCATCTTGAAAAATGTAAATAAGGTTGATGGATGGTTGCCCATCCATCAACCTTATGTCAATCATTATCTTACAACCGTTATTTTCGCACTGCTAATTTTGCTACCGTTTATGTATAGTTCAAGAAGATATAAACCTGAGTTCAGATTTGTGGCAGGAATAATGATCTGGTCTTTTTGATTAAAAAAGTCAAAGGACTGCAACACTTTCCCGTTTCCGTCATACAATTTAATGATTCCATTCACGAAACTTTCAGGAAGATCAATCCTGACGACAAAATAATCGCGAGCCGGGTTTGGAAATACAGAAATCACTTGTGTTTTTCCGGACTCTTTGCCTCCTCTATACTTTGTCTTTTTGGCTTGTTTCAAGCCAGTATCAGGCAAAATGACCGGTTCCTGGTAACTGATCTTCCCTTTTGCCAACAAAATGTTTCTTGCGTAAACGCCGGGTAAATCATTGTTGACGGCCGTGATAGCTTGTAGGGAAGAAGCAGTTGTGCTGTCAACCCTGAACACGGAAGTGGTATCGGAATGAATCGCCTCCGATAATTCATAAAAATCAAGGTAGGCATCATTTGTTGAAGATTGTGCTGCATTCAGGTTGAACGATGCCGGGATGGTATTAAGTACATCCTTTGCCTGCGTGAATTCACCCATCGCATGAAGCCACCCTGCCTTATCGTATTGTGTCGATATGGTAGCGTGGTAATTGAACAACCAGTTAAGGCTGTCTGCATTGGCCGGCAAGAGAGAGTCGCCTTTATTCGGATTTACACGATTTTCAAGCATATTGATAATTTCATCCGATTTTGCTGCATGAGGATTGGCTACCAGCACGTCCCTGATCATGGTATTGTCAAGAACATCTTCCTTACCTATCGAGGTTTTCATGACCGTATCGGATAGATAAGGCGATTCGGTTAAGAGTTCATCCCTGACTT
Organism: Bacteroidales bacterium; assembly: GCA_023231005.1. GTDB lineage: Bacteria > Bacteroidota > Bacteroidia > Bacteroidales > FEN-979 > CAIVAT01. Next base: position 111,705 of record JALNWG010000004.1, read on the forward strand.
GCATGGCTTGCGGTGGTGTACTTGTTGCAACATCAAAGGTAAGCAATTCGGTTGATCCTCCGTCAACAAGAGATGTTAATGCATCAGCAATACTATCTGATTGATTTGATGCTTCCACTAAATTATCAAGATCTCTCGATGAACCGCCTCCGCTTATTGTTGACGGGCAACTGGTTTCATAAAAAGGCTCATTTACTAATTACAATCTTCCCGTTTTGTCTATGCTGATTGTATAAAATATCATAATAATAGATACCCGGGGCCAGATTCCTGACATCCATTGTAATTTCCGGTTGCCCCTTTGGTAAAATCCCCTCTGTTACCGATTTGCCAAGGAGATTATATATTCTGATATAAGTGTTTCCTACAGGTTGCGGTCCGCCGCACCGAAAGGTAATCCGTTCGTTGGCGGGATTTGGAAAAACCTTTATTTCAGGCAGTACTTCCTTTCGGGCAATGCCAGTATAAAGGCTGTCGAGATCATGAAAATAAGTGGTAAAGGTCATACCGTAATCGCGACTGAAGTAAATCCACAGACAGGAATGAAGGCATGGAGGCGTTCCACAAATCTCACGTCTTACATAATAAAACGTCCCCGGGGTACGTCCGGCTGTATACAGCACCTCATCGGTAGTCTGGAACATGTAACCCTGAAAGGTCACGGTTTGGCCATAATTGAATGTATGAAATAACATAATTGAATCATACCGTTTCCAAATTACAAAATAGAGTTCCCCTGGTAATGTCCCCCTATGAATATCACAATCGTTAAACACGTTCATCTGAATGGGTATCACGGGTAAAGTAACATTACTCAGGGTAAATGATTGCCCGTAATCATTACTGTAGGCGAGTTTTATCGGATTATCGCCCATCCCTTTTGTCCAAAATAATTCTCCAGGAAGAGTACCAACTTCCTGCAATCGTAATGAGTCATGGGCGGATTGCCAGGTAAAATTGCTTCCAAAATTAGTACCACGGTATAGACCCCATCCGGAAATATATAATTCGCCTGCCATGCTGCCGGCTGTTTCGAAATAAATATCATTAAAATATTTTTTTTCAAAGGACACTCCATAGTCAAAACTGACGCCAAATGTATCTTGACCAATAAACGGTATTTGAAACAAGGCTCCAGCGGTGGAATCTCCGAAAATCGTACCGGATTCCACAAGAAAATTAGTTTTACGCTGCACCGATAAGGTTTGTCCGTTATCGGTTGAATGAAAAATCCCGTTCCAGGTGATGTAGTTCTGATCGGCGTACCACTGGCAGCTCAAGTAAATTTCAGCCGTGTCAGCTCCTCTTGTGAGGTGTCTTGTAGAGTAGTATGACTGAGAATAAATATGCTGACCCAGAAACAACATTGTTACAATAAAAAATATTGGGTGATTCAAGGAAATCATCTTCATGGTATAAAAAATTTGAAAAATCCGGAGGTATTTATTAAAGTACCTCCGGATTAAAAATATTGTTAATTTTTCTTAATTATTCTAATTGTATTCATGTTCTCTCCATTAGAAACCAGGGAAACAAAATAGATCCCATCCGGTTTTCCTGAAAGGTCCAGGGTAAGAGTATATTGCCCTGCATCCTGTTTCCACCGGTCAATTTTCAGCACTTGCAACCCGGATATATTGGTTACAAGGATCGAAACTGTACCGCTTATTGGAATGGTATAGGATAATTGGGTAGTGACCCTAAACGGATTCGGGTTGTTCTGATCAATAGCATATCCCTGATCGGTTAGTTCAGAAGGTTTTTTTTCTTCATCGAATGGCTTATCCTTAAAAATTAATTTTATCCATTCATCACTTCGAATAGTATGCTCCTGCCGGTTTTTTGGTTTATATTGGGCAAAGGTACCCATATAGTTTGCCATCGACGATTTAAGACCAGAATCGGCTTGCATCAGCATATAGGTGTCACTTAGATCGATAAGCGAATATACAGAATCATTCTCAGAGGCAGGATTCATAATATCATTTTCGAACCAGTCGATAGCTTCGGTATAATTCTCCTTTGCAACTGAACACATATTCTTCAAACGGTAAATGAGCTGATCCGTCAGGGAATCTGAATGAAGTGCTGCCGTGGTATCAAAATAGACTGCCAACCCAGTAAAATCCTGATCCGATAATTTCTTTAACGGGATCAGTTTCTTTGCTGATTCTCTGGCATATGTTGTTCCTTGATTGTTTGCAATAACAGCTTTAAACTGAGTTTCTGATATCTCATAATCTCCAGCATCCATACTCGTTACAGCTGCTTCGAAGTCCTCTTTCCCCTGGTCGCTATACTGACAGGTTGAAGGTGGGCACCATACCGACCACTGGTACCAGCCTGAAGGATAGAGCTGTGGTGTTGGGTTAGAATTGTCAAAACAGTTACACTTTACATTGAAGAGAGTAGAATTATCTGATGCCGGAGGATTGATGACAGCACCATTGTCATAATACACTAAAAATGTACTGCCGGAAGGTGTATTCTGAATAATATTATAGTGAAAATAAAATGGGAAGCTATTGTCACTGGCTCTAACCTGGTTTTGGTAGTTGTTGATAATTCGCTGCGTCTGGCCACTCGAGGAAGCACTGGCATTTCCAATCAGCCTGACTTGGCTCTGGTTGAGGGTAACAACACCATACCTGTTGTTGGTCACCAAGTTGTTTTCAATATCAGCAAAAGAATGATAGACCTTGATACCCCAACTTAAATCCTGCGAACTGCCACTCTTCTGAATTGTATTGTTTTTGATTAAATACTGTCCGTTGCTACAACCACAAAAATAGAGATCAATTCCCGTTCCATGTTCATAATTCAAGGTACAGTTTTGAATGGAATAGGCTGGATAATGTTCAATGCGGATCATGGCATTGGCCGGGCTGTTTGCAAGTGATGAATTCAGAATCTGAGCAAATATCCCTGATTCATTGTTATTGGTAAGCAGGATATTTGAGTTCGTCAAGGTACAACCATCAATCAACAATCCAGATTGATTAAGATTAATCCGAGAATTTGAAAATGCAGTGGATCCATATACTTCAAATCGCATCAGCTCACCGGATATAGGGCTATTCGACAAGGAACAACCATTCAACTTGACAATCAATTGAGGATTATTAAACTCCACACCGCCCCAGATCGTTCCATTGAGCGAAATCAGGTGCAAATCAGTAATTGGAACAGGGTTACTGATACTGCCCCCGGGACCGCATAAAGTACCTTCAATTATGATCTTATTTAACGCATTCTGACCTTTGATTGTTACCGCATTCCCAATTTCCAGAATTGCACCATTTTCGACGATTAGCTGACCGTTATCCGAAAACTCCAGGATGGCATTCGAAGTCAATGATAAGGTAACTCCAGCCCTGACGTAAACTTTTGTACTGATAGTTGTTGTCTGAGGGCGTGGCGGAGGAGGAGGCAACGTTGTATTGTGTGTAATTTCGTAGCCAGTAGACAAAACATTATAAGCCGGATCGGCAAACAAATTGTGTTGAAAATGGAGAGGATTGAAACTTGTAACATATGTCGGATCGCTCACCCCAATTCTTGCTTCAAGTACTGCCTCTCCAATGATGGTGGAGAGATCGATATAAATCGCGCCTAAAATGTGTTCCTGTAAAGATCGTGGAAATTCAACAGGTTGCGTATAATTCATCCCTGCAGCCTTCCATGATCCCAAATATCCCACATAACCCGCGGTAGAAGAATACGACACCGTTTTAGTACCCATACAATCAGGACCAACACCGGTATAGGCTCCTGTAAAACAGGATTGGGAGATTACAAACGGATATTTTCCCGTGTTTGCCAGATGTGTCATTTTATATCCAAGAGGTAGCGCTCCAAGGTTTTCATTATAACAGTTTTCTCCCTGACACCATGAATCGATTTCACCATGTCCAAGATGAAATACGATATTGCTTCCTGTTGTATTTAAATGGTCAACGTAATGCTGATTCCAGGGAATATCAACATGAGAATTAACCAGTGTAGTAGTGTATACTGGATTATAAATACTATTAAGCCAGTTTGGCAGGTCAATATTGAAATACTGATTTGACAGGTTAGGATCAGCGCCCCAAAAGGGGCCTCCGTAAGCCAGGGTATTTACCGATTTCCAGTTTTCAAAAGAGTATTCGTTTTCGTTATGTCTGGTTTTTGAGATAATATTATACAAATCAGATTCATTGCGGGCAGACAGTCTTCCGATAAACAGATCTCCCAGCAAATCCCAGTCATTGGTTGTATTATCTTTGGTCACGCATGAGAAATAGTAATCATTTGCGGACCAAAATACTCCAGGGTAACCGGGTTGACCGGTTGGGTAGGGATCATATGATGCTGGCATACCGGTGTCATCATCATCAAGACTCGCATGACCAACCAGGCAGACAAATGCCACTTTGCCATCGTAGGTATGGGCAGCATGCTGACCATCATATACTTGTTTTATAAATGCCCTGATCTTCCGTTCAGAAATCCAATTTTCGCCTCCAATTGGTGGTGGGTCATAAGCAAATGGCAAGGTTAAAATATTCTGTACGCTTACAATCACTACATCAAACCCGTTATACTTGGCACGGTGGTTGGCCAATGTAATTAGAGCGGGGCTTTTGTGAGAAGAATAGAAAAACTGCGAGTCGGTTATGATCACGTAATCGGCTACGATATTGCTTGCCTCGGCAGGATCAACAAGGGTTTTCCACGTCACTGTTCCAGGGTATGGACAGGGGTAGATCGGAGTGGGAGGAACAGACTGATCGGTATAATTCAGCAACGTACATTTCGCCAACCGGTTAAAAATTCCGGTATTCACATTTACATCGGTTAAAGGATTCTGAAACTGAATGACAACTTCAAACCTTGTATAAACAACCAGTTGATGTGTAGATGGGTTAAATTTGATTGGAAAAGCAGACATCTTTAAAACTTTCTGCGACCGTAAATATCCGCCCGATTCCGATTTATACAATGCCGGAGGGAATGATTGATTGAGCCCATAAACAGAATCATTCTTAACAAATAGTTCCACAAGTTGGGGATCTCCCCCTGTTGTATCCTCGGTGATGGCTGGAGTTGGATAGACGTTATAACCATTGAAAATCAGGGAGTCACTGATCACGACCGAAATATCAATTCTATCGTTCTCGGGAATAGCAAGAAGTTTGCCTATTGATGGGAGTTCAGGATAACCGGGAATACCCCACTTTTGGCCTCCAAGGATTGAAAGGCGTTGGTAGGTCTCACTATTAAAGGTTATTAATTCCTGATTCATTCCTGGGATTTCGACAAGATATCGAATATTCTGGTTTGTTGAAGCCAGAACCCTTACCTTGAGCTTTGAAGGTTTATCGTTAGTGAATGGTATTCATTGAGGCTGTGATTGGCCAATAACGGCAATAAATAATAGACAAAGGATGATGGTGATTTTTTTCATATTAAAAATATTTGTATTAATGATTGAATTTAATACGCTCCATTCTATTTTCATGGAGTTTCGATATAATCAAAGCAATTGATTTCTGTTTTTTTTATTTTTGCATAATAACCTCCTTTCTGTTTGTGGGTAGACTATGATGTGGTGTCGTTGTTAGCTCGCTTATAGGCAAGGGGGTTTTATCTTTGAATAACTATTTTGTTATAACTATTTCATAACAATAATCATACCACACAGTTAATTAACTGTGTGTCATTAAGATGAGTTTTTGCTATTCAACACAAAGTGTAATATTTTGTTACAGAATTATAAAAAACGTAAAATTTCATTACAGTAACCCGATTACAATCACCCTGTTTTCATTATTCAAAAAAAAAACAGAAATTTGTAAGATCAATGTAAAATTCCGATGCGGAAACCCGGATTGCTTTTGTTTTTCTTTTGTTCCCTTCTTTTAACTGGTTTTTCGGGATCAGACAAACCTTATGAAAACAGCCGGTTCGACACCATCGACTCGGTGCGTTTTCATTACCGTGTATGGAATGATCAAATACTTCATCCAAGAGGGAAAGTTCTTCTGATCCATGGATTTTGCGGATCGACTTTTTGCTGGCGGAATAACTACGACACCCTGGTCAAGGCCGGATATAAAGTGATTGCTATTGATCTGCCAGGGTTCGGATACAGCGGACGCGATGCCACCCTGAACCAATCGCAAAGCAACCGGGCCCGGTTGATCTGGGAACTTCTGAAAAAAATAGACGGAAAAGATACCACGAAGTGGAACATCGTCGGCCATTCGATGGGAGGCGGCACTGCCGAGGCGGTGGCGCTCACCAACCTGCAACGCACCCAATCTCTCACCATCGTCGATGGAATGATCTTTATCGAAAACGGCAATGTCAATAAGCGGGTGGTCGGCTTAGTCAACTACCCGATCTACAAAAAAATTCTTCTTTCCTACACCCAAAAAACCTATCTGTCGTTCAACAACTTCAGGCGCGAACTCAAGGGCACTTATGGCTTTTTGCCCGACACGGTAACAACAAACGGATATCTGAAACCTCTGCAAATTGAAGGTACGGCCGAAACAGTCGTTAATCTGTTAGCCAATTCAAAGGAGATCAAACCTCTGAATGCCGAAGCGCTAAAACAAATTCCAATACTGATTATCTGGGGAAAGAAAGACCGGACAATCAGGCTGAGAAACGGGAAAAAGCTGAAAAGAGCCGTTCCTGCCATCGAGCTCCAGGTAATCCCTGATGCCCGGCACATGCCCATGGAAACACATCCTGCCATCTTCAATTCCATGCTGATTGAATTTCTGAACCGGAACAATCACTAAGGTTTCCATCGATGATTTCAGTCAGTTTGGCAAGATAAAAAGCCGAAACTTCTATTTCATTATTGTTTTGCCCGTTTTTGATGTTTTTTTGTGTCAGATTTGATGAACAGGTTGTTCAGAAAAAACGAAAAGCATGAAAAAGAAAATGGTCATAATAGGAATTGCATCTGTTATCGGAGTGGTTATTGTGATAATGATCATTCTATTTACAACAAAAACCACAACACTTGCACTCCAGGTCGAAACAGCAACCGTGAAAAAGGGGAATATCTGTACCGTCGTTACGGCTACCGGAACCATTCAACCCATTAAACAAGTAAATGTGGGAACCCAGGTTTCGGGAGTAGTACAGAAAATTTATGCGGATTACAACAGCAAGGTGAAGGCCGGACAGTTGATCGCAGAATTGGATAAAACCAACCTGAAAGCCCTGGTATCTGAATCAAAAGCAAGTTATTTTACGGCACTTAATGAATTGGATTATCTGCAAAAAGTATTCAACCGGCAGGAATCTTTGTACAAGAACAAGGTGATCAGCGAGGCCGATTATGAAGAGTCGCTGTACAAACTGAATAACGCTAAAGGAGCGGTAGAACAACGGGAATCGGATCTCCAACGGGCCGAAACGAATCTTGGTTACGCAGATATATATTCTCCTATTGACGGAGTAATATTAACCAAATCGGTGGATGTAGGACAAACGGTGGCCGCCAGTTTCAGTACGCCAACATTATTCACCATTGCCCAGGATCTGAGCGAGATGCAGGTGGAAGCCAATGTAGATGAAGCCGACATCGGTAATGTAACGGAAGGACAGCGCGTAACTTTTACCGTGGATGCTTTCCCCGGTGAAAACTTTTCAGGCAAAGTGACTCAAGTCAGGCTGAATGGGACAGTGAAATCGAATGTGGTCACTTATACCGTAGTTATCACAGCAGAAAATCCCAAGCAAAAATTGAAGCCCGGTCTTACAGCCACCATCTCCATCTACACTGTGGAATTAAACAACACGAATGTCGTAGAAGCGGCAGCTATGGATTATCAACCAGATCCCGCACAGGTTTCAAAATACAACGCACAAACCGGAATCCCTGTCGCTCTATCTGCCACACAGAATAACGCTGCTGCTTTACCGGCAACGCCCGACAATGGAATGATGAAAACTGTTTGGTTGCTCGACAAGGCTGGTATTCATCAGAAACAGATCCTCGTTGGAAAAAGCGACAGGGTGAATGTTCAGGTTTTGGAGGGATTGAAAGAAGGAGATAAAGTTGTAACCGGAATATCAATGGCTGCTGCCACGACAGCATCGGGAACATCCGACAGTTCGTCGGCCAATAGTCCATTCATGCCAGCGCCTCCGGGAAAGAAAAAATAACAGGGATCATGGAAAAATCAATCATTCATATAGAAAATCTAAAGCGTGATTTTATAATGGGAGAAGAGACGGTTCACGCGTTGAAAGGGATCTCTTTCTCCATCCAAAAAGGAGAGTTTGTTACCATAATGGGTACCAGCGGTTCGGGCAAATCGACCCTGCTCAACATTTTAGGATGTCTCGACCGGGCCTCTTCCGGGCTGTATGAAATTGACCAGGTTCCGGTGAAAAACCTGAGTCGTAATGAGTTGGCAAAAATCAGGAACGAAAAAATCGGATTCATTTTTCAGTCGTACAATCTGTTACCCCGAACCACTGCACTGGAAAATGTAGAACTTTCGCTGGTGTATAATAAAGCGGTACCTTTCAGAGAACGTAAGATCCGCGCCGCTGAAGCCTTGAAGTCAGTGGGTTTGGAAACACGGATGCATCACACCCCAAACCAACTTTCGGGAGGTCAGCAACAACGGGTCGCAATTGCCCGTTCACTGGTCAACGACCCGGTGCTTATTCTGTCGGATGAGGCTACCGGTAACCTCGATACCCGGACTTCGTATGAGATCATGGCCCTTTTTCAGGATTTGAATTCAAAAGGAAAAACGATTGCTTTCGTAACTCATGAACCCGACATTGCACGGTTCAGCAAACGAACCATTTTGTTAAAAGATGGACATATCATCCGGGATACTCCCGTTGAAAATCCGGGAAATGCTGCCCAAGCATTAAAGTTACTCCCAAAAGAAGAATAATCATGAGAACCTTGGATTTATTACTTATTGCATTGAAGGCCCTCCGTCTGAACAAGACGAAAGCCTTCCTTACCATGCTCGGGATCATCATCGGGGTTGCCTCGGTAATCACCATGCTGGCAATCGGAGAAGGTTCTAAAGCAAGCATAAAAAAACAATTATCGGGTATGGGAGCCAATATGATCACGGTTCGCCCCGGTGCGGGGATGCGAGGAGGAGTGCGAATGGATATGAGCAGTTCTCAAACGCTGACCCTGGAAGATCTTGCAACCATCAAAGAGAAAGCAAAATTAATTACAAATATTTCCCCTCAGGTAGATGCCAACGGACAGGCGATCAATGGAGCCAATAACTGGCCAACCTCAATTTATGGTGTTACTCCTGAATATTTAGCCGTTCGTATGCTAACGGTTAAGAAAGGAACCATGATCAACAGTACCGATGTTGCCATCGCCGGGAAAGTGGTAGTAATCGGGCAAACAGTATATAAAAATCTCTTTAAAAACCTGGAAGATCCCATTGGTAAAACCATCCGGTTCAACAAGATCCCGTTTAAAGTGATCGGATTACTCGCTTCAAAAGGAGAAACTACATTCGGGCAGGATCAGGACGATATTATCCTGGCTCCCTATACAGCCGTGCAAAAAAGAATCCTTGCCACTACCTATCTGCAATCGATCGTAGCCTCAGCCCGAAGTGAGGAGGTGGCAGAAAATGCGGTAACAGAACTCACTAATATTCTCAGGAAATCGCATAAGTTGTCAAATAAAACAGAAGATGATTTTAATATTTTTTCGCAGCAGGAAATGATCACCACAATCAGTTCAACCAGCGAAATGCTTACTGTGTTGCTGGTAGCCATTGCAGGGATTTCATTGCTGGTGGGCGGAATCGGCATCATGAATATCATGTACGTATCGGTCAAGGAACGGACCCGGGAAGTGGGTTTGCGGATGGCGCTGGGTGGAAGAGGCATCGACATCCTGTTGCAGTTTTTGACTGAAGCCGTATTGATCAGTATTACCGGTGGGGTAATCGGAATAGCCGTTGGGCTGGGTGCTACAGAAATCGTTGCCAGAGTCTTCAACTGGCCAACTTGCATTACATTTTATTCTATTGTAATTTCGTTTGCTGTCTGTACCATAACCGGGATCTTTTTCGGCTGGTACCCGGCACGAAAAGCTGCCGATCTGGATCCGATAACAGCCTTGCGCTATGAATAAAAAACATTTCACTCTTCTTCTTCACCTGCTGGTATGGATCATGCTGTTCAGCATGCCATATATGCTTTCGTTAAGCCAGTCGATCAACATCCAGATGCTTTTGGAACGGTCGTGGATACCTTTGCTTTATTATGCCCTGATATTTTACCTGAACTATTTTTTACTGATCGACCGATTGTTCTTTCAAAAAAAATTCGTGGTTTACGCGATCGTGAATGTTGCGATCATTGCGGTATTGATCTGGTTAAACCTGGAACTTAAATCGCACTTTTTCATGCATTATGAGCTAAACAGACCTCAAGGCAATCCGCCGCCGAAAAATCTTTTCATCTATACCGATCTCATTTCACTCCTGGTTCCGCTGGCGTTTGCCATCGCCCTAAAAATCTCCGAACGATGGATCAAAACGGAGGCGGAACGAAAAGAGGCAGCGAATGTAAAATTGCAGTCGGAATTACAACATCTCAAATACCAGTTACAACCACACTTTTTTTTCAATTCACTCAACAATATTTATTCGTTGGTCGACATCTCACCGGAACAGGCAAAAAATACCATTCACAGCCTGAGTAAGCTGATGCGGTACTTGTTATATGATACCAACGCAGAGTTGGTGAGTTTGGCGAGAGAGGTCGATTTCATGCAAAAATATATTGCACTGATGAAACTACGCACCTCCGAAAAAACCGTCATTCATGTTGATTTTTCACCGGTGAAAGAGAATATTATGATTGCTCCGCTGCTTTTTATATCTCTCATTGAAAATGCTTTCAAATATGGGGTTTCAGCTTCTGCTCCTTCCGACATTTATTTTACGCTGAAGCACAACGACGATCAGATTTATTTTGAAACGAAAAACCGGAAATATCCGAAAAGCCATTCCGACATCGTTGATTCGGGGATCGGATTACTGAACCTGAAAAAACGGTTAGCGTTGTTGTACCCCGAAAATTATACGTTTTCGGCGGAAGTAATGAATGAGAATTTTGTGACATCCCTTACCATCCGCTACACTCATGTTCCCAACCAAAAACCATCCCATGCGTGAAAAGAAGATCAATTGCCTTATTGTTGACGATGAACCGATGGCCCTTGTGCTTCTGCAAAGCTATGTTGTAAAGACCCCGTTTCTTGAGCTTAAAGGGAAGTGCAGCAATGCTATTGAAGCGCTGGAAAAGCTGAACGAAGAACGCATTGATCTGCTGTTTCTCGACATCCAGATGCCGGAACTCAATGGTCTTGAATTATCGCGAACCCTATCGAAAAATACCCGGGTCATTTTCACAACGGCCTTCAACCAATATGCACTGGATGGTTATAAGGTGGAGGCGCTTGACTATTTACTGAAACCATTCGACTATACTGAATTCTTAACCGCAGCCAATAAAGCCAAAGAGTGGTTTTCACTGCTACGGGTAAAATCCGACACAGAACAGGATACTCAAAAGTTCTTATTTGTAAAGACAGAATATAAGCAGGTAAAAATCGATCTCGACGAGGTGCTTTATGTTGAAGGACTTAAAGATTATATCAAGATATGGCTCGTAGGCAAACCCTATCCGGTACTCACCCTGATGACTTTAAAAAGTATTGAGGAGGAGTTACCGGAGCATAAATTTATGAGGGTTCACAGATCTTTCATCATCGCTTTGAATAAGATTCAATCTATTGAGCGGGGGCAGGTGATCATCAACAGCCATCGGATCACTGTTGCAGAACAATACAAAGAAAAGTTTCAGAATTTTGTAACCAACAATTCTGTCGATTGACGGCTATTTCTTCCCTTTCTGATTGTTTTGTTCCTTTTTCTTCCCAGCGTCCAGTTTGAATTTGATCGGGAGGCCGAATTTGACCACGACGGGTTTGCCTTGTAACTCTGCCGGCTCCCACTTGGGCATTAATTTAACTACCCTCATGGCCTCTTCATTGCAACCGCCTCCGATTCCACGGAGGAGCTCCACCCCGGTGATGCTGCCATCCGTCTCCACGTTGAAGGAAACAAAGACCGTCCCCTGGATATTATTACGTATCGCTTCATCCGGGTATTTAATGTTTTCCTGAAAAAATTTAATACGCGCCTCTTCCCCATCCGGGAATGAAGGCTGTATTTCGGGAATGGGGTATTTCTTTTTTTTGGTATCCTGAGCAGGAACCTCTTTCGATTGTTGGCTTCCGGCTGTTAAATAGATTTTTTCCGGAACGGATAATTTTGGGGAAGTACTTGCTCCGAAAAGCATACCTGTTACAATCACTGCGGGAATGGCCAACAGAATTTTACCGATAGCCCAGTTCCCTGAACGGCTTTTTGTCATCATTGTGATTCGTTTTTTGATTTGTGAAATATTGAAATTGTTTGACAGGTTATTCACCCGTATCCCCATGGTTTCATTCAAAATAAGCTGTTGATAATCGGGAGAAGAAATACCCTCGCGGATTACACCTTCGTCGGCGAGGAATTCATGAATATTTTTAAGTTCCCGCTGAATCAACCATGCAAAAGGATTAAACCATTGAATGATGATCAGCATATTCCCCAGAATCAGGTCAAAGGTATGAGCCTGACGGATATGTACCTGTTCGTGGGCCAGAATCGTTTCCAGATTTTCGGGGACAATGTTGGTTTCATTGATGAAGATCATATTAAAAAAGGAGAAAGGAGAATAGCCGTGATCAACCAGCACGACCTTGTTGTCATTGATTCTTTTAATTCCCGAGCGGTGTACCAGAAGCAACAGTTGAAGGGTCTGAACCAGGAAACGGATCAGTAAGACGACGACTCCGGTGAAATAGATGATCCAAGCAATTTCAAACCATTGAAAATGACTGATCACACGCTCCTCCATTTTGTCTGGTGTTATCAGTACCGGTTCCAGGATGGTTACCAGGGCCGAGACCGGTTCCTGCATCACCCGGTGAAAAGGGAACAAGGGGATCAGTAAAGAAAGAATTCCGGCAAAGATCAAAAACAACCGGTTCATTTGGAAGAAGGTGTCCCTGCGAAGGAATATCCAGTAGATAAAGAAAAGCGTGGTAAGGCAAAAAGCCGATTGCATCAGGTAATAAAGAAGTACATTCATAACTTTGACTTTTTTTGTTTCTCAATTTCATTACCAATTATATTCTGGATCTCTTCCAGTTCACTAAGGGTCATTTTTTTTTCGGATGTAAAGAAAGAAGCCAACGATTTAAAGGAGTTTCCGAAATAGTTGTTTAAAAAATTCCCGAAATGAGCGCTGGAATATTCATCCTTGCTTACAATGGGGAAGTATTCATAAGTATGGCCATAAGCTTTGTGTCCGACGAATCCTTTTTGTTCAAGGATCCGGATAATGGTAGAAACGGTATTATAGGCAGGTTTGGGTTTGGGAAAATGATCCAGGATGTCGTGTACCATTCCTTTTTCAATCTTCCACAATACCTGCATTACCTGTTCTTCGGCACGGGTTAGTTCGCGGATAGATTGTTTTTGCTTATTCATGAGTCTCTATTTTTTTAAAGTTCCGATCAGTTCTTCTATTCTTCGGGCAGCAAAATCAACGTTGGAGTATTGACGGGGAGCCTTCAGCGATTGCAATGGATCCCCGATGGAAGATGTTCGATTAGCTTCCCGGGTTAAGGCAGAAGTATCCTCTTGCACCGATTGAGGTTTATCCTCGCGTGATTTTTCTTCATTTTTTATAAACTCCTGATAATAAGTCAGGGCTTCTTTCGGTTGCCGGAGGTAATAATCGTACTGATAAGCAATCCTGAAAAGTGACAGATTATTATCAGGATTGATCTCCCGGGCTTTCATCAGGATCACCAGAGCAGTGTCACTCAGGCCACGTTCGTTGTAAACTCCAGCCAGTTCAACATAGATGGAAGATAAAAAATGGATGGAGGGCATCAGCAGTTTCAGCGTTTTGTTAAGATAGATTAGGCCAGTGTCGAGCAGCATGGAACGATAGGCAGATACGCCATAGTAGAAACACATTTCCGAGTCGGTGGTATCCATTCTGTATGCTTCGGCAAACAAAGGTTCAGCCCGATCATACAACTCCTGTTTATAGTAACAAAGTCCGAGGTATTTCCGGGTAAATTTTGAATCATCACCCAATTCAATTCCTTTTAAAAATCTTTTCTCCGCCAGGTAATAGTCTTTTAGCAGATAACAACAGAAACCATTCATCTGGAAGATCCCGGCATTGGTGGAGTCGATTGAAAGATATTTTTCCGAAATATCCAAACCCAGTTTCAGCGCTTTGATTTTAATATAGAGGTTGATCAGTTTCCCGGTGATCGCCACATCAGATGGGTACAGATTTAACACCCTAATGTAAAAAAATATGGCCGAATCGGCTTTTTTAAGTTCCGAATAGCAATTGCCTAATTGTTTAAGTACATAGAGATCAAGCGTATCGTTTTGATATAACAAAATCAGTACGTTTTTTGCCTTCTCGTATTCCTCATTGTTGTAATAAAGATTGGAAAGCTGAAGATTAAAATAACGGTTGGAGGAATCAAGGCGGAGGATTTTTTTACAGGCAACCACTGCCAGTTCGCTATTTCCCAATTGACGGGATACATTCATCAGGTCGAACCATGCCGGAATATTTGTGGAATCAATCCGGACAACCTTTAACAAAACGGTTTTCGCTTCGCTGTATTTATAATCACCTGCCAGAGCCTTCCCCTTCAGTAATAACATGGAGACATTGGAACTGTCGGTTTGCAGGTACTGGCTGGCAAGTACATTAGCTTGGTTGAAGCGATAGGTATCAAGGAGCAATTTAACATCGCGAACGGAATCGCTCCATTGACCCAATACAGTATGTATTCCGGGAAAGAAAAGGAAGAAAAGAAAAAGACGAAGATGGTTCTGACTATTTTTCATGATCAGCCTTTTTTGAGGACGAAATAAAGGCAAGCAAATATACAACTAATTTCTTAGTTTGTCAACTAATTTCTTAATTTATTCTTCTCAATTTAAACTTTCACTATTCAGGTATTTGATCTTCAGGATAATTCGCATCGCACCCCAGGTATGACGAAGGAGCGGCCTTTAAACGCGCTTCAAGATGGATATCGGAGAAAAGAAAAATTGTAATTTTAATATTTTTGTATCTTCGTGGCCTTCAAAACTTTTTGCTATGAATTCCAGTTCTGGTAATCTGGTGGCAATTTTCGAAAAAGCGCTCCGCGACAACTGGGATCACCGCTCTCTTTCTGATTATGGCGGCAATAGTTTTTCCTACAGCGATATCGGAAAAAAGATATTCTCGATCCATTCCCTTTTTAAGGATTATGGGATCAAAAAGGGGGACAAAATTGCCCTCCTGGGAAAAAATTCGTCCAACTGGGGAATTATTTATCTTGCCACCGTTACCTATGGCGCGGTAATCGTACCGATTCTTCCTGATTTTAAGCCCATTGATGTTCATACGATCATCACCCATTCTGATGCTGTAATTCTGTTTGTTGAGGAATCCATTTACAAAGATCTGGACCCTGCGTCAATGCCTCTGCTTCAGATAATTCTGAGCATCCCTGAATTGACAGTTCTTCATACGCGTATTCCATCGGTGACTCTTTCCCCATTACCGGAAATAACCCGCAACTCCATTTCTTTCTCTCCAGCGGATGGAGAAGATATTGCGGTGATTTCTTATACCTCAGGGACGACCGGATTTTCAAAAGGGGTGGTGTTGCAGCATAAAAGTTTGCTTGGAAATATTCTTTTTGCACAACGCAATATGCCTCTGAATCCAAGGGATAAAATTCTTTCTTTCCTGCCCCTGGCGCATACTTACGGCTGTGCATTTGAGTTTCTCTTCCCCTTTACCTTAGGTTGCGATATCGTTTTTTTGACTAAAACACCTTCGCCAAAAATCATCATGCAGGCATTTCAGGAGATCCGTCCTTCTCTGATTCTGTCGGTTCCTCTGGTTATTGAAAAAATTTATAAAACCCAGATCTTGCCGATCTTCCGAAAACCATTACTTCATTATTTAATTCAGGTTCCCCTGCTGAATGTGATCCCCTACAAAAAGATCCGGCAAAAAATGATCGATGTTTTTGGCGGTAATTTCAGAGAGCTTGTAATTGGAGGTGCCCCATTTAACACCGAGGCAGAACGTTTTTTTAAGAAAATGGATTTCCCCTTCACCGTGGGTTATGGGATGACCGAATGTGGTCCCCTGATCGCGTATGCTTCCTGGAAAACCACACAGTTGGGCGCTTCCGGTCGGGTAGTTAACGAACTGGAAGTTAGAATTGATTCCTCCGACCCCTATTATAAAGCCGGGGAGATCCTGCTTCACGGGAATCATGTGATGTTAGGATATTATAAAAATGAAGAAGCTACCCGGGCTGTGATTGACGAAGCCGGATGGCTCCATACCGGAGATCTGGGTGTAATTGATCATGAAGGCAATATTTATATCAAGGGACGTAGCAAAAGCATGATCCTGGGGCCTTCCGGAAAAAACATCTATCCCGAAGAAATTGAAGCCATCCTGAATAATCGCTTTATGGTGATGGAATCGCTGATTATCGAACGGGCAAACAAACTCTTTGCCCTGATTTATCCGGATTACGACGCTGTAACTCGAGCAGGATACACCAAAGAACAGCTTCCCGCAATATACAAAGGGTACCTCCACGATCTGCATCATCACCTTCCAAAACATATTCAGATTTCAGATTTTGAAATTGTTGCTAACGAATTTGAAAAAACACCAAAAAAGAGTATTAAACGATTTCTTTACCATTAATTATGAAAAAACTTTTAACCTCTATCCTTTTTCTTTTTCTGGCTTTCTCGATTTATAGCCAGGATAATCCGCTCTGGATGCGGTATTCAACTATTTCACCAGATGGGCAAACCATCCTTTTTTGTTATAAAGGCGATATCTGGTCGGTACCAGCAACCGGAGGCACTGCCATTCCACTTACGCTGACCGATTCGTATGAATTTCAGCCGGTATGGAGCCATGATGGGAAGCAGGTTGCCTTTGCATCAGACCGTAATGGTAATTTTGATGTTTTCGTGATGTCCCCATCAGGAGGAGAAACCAAACGGTTAACTTTTAGCTCAAACAAAGAGATACCCAGTAGTTTTAGTGCAAACAACAAGGATGTCATATTTTCGGCATACCGTCAGGATATTGCCACCAATGCCCAGTTTCCGATTTCGCTCATGAGTGAGTTGTATTCCGTGCCGGTTAGCGGAGGAAAGGTATCGATGCTACTTCCTACACCTGCATTACAGGTTTATCCTACTTCCATCGGTGATAAAATCCTGTATGAGGATATCAAAGGATATGAAAGCGATTGGCGGAAGCACCAGACTTCGGCTATAGCACGCGACATCTGGCTTTATGATTTCAATACAAAAAAATACACCAAACTAACCCAATTCAAAGGAGAAGACCGGAATCCTGTTTTTGACACAAATGATCATGATTTCTATTATTTGAGTGAGCAAAACGGATCATTTAATGTTTTTAAGAGTTCTATTTCAGATCCCTCGAAACAAACCGCAATTACTCATTTTACGAAAAACCCTGTCCGTTTTTTAAGTCGTTCAAAAACCAATATCCTCTGCTTTACTTATGATGGAGAGATCTACACGCTTCAGCCGGGTGGGGAACCTAAAAAAATTGCCATAAAAATCCTTGCCGACGGACGGACTCCACAGGAGCGGATTGTCCCTGTTAATGATGGATTTACCGAAATGCGGCTTTCCTCCAATGGGAAGGAATATGTTTATGTTTTCCGTGGGGAGATCTTTGTCAGCAGTATTGATGGTGGTTTTACGAAACGAATCACCAATACACCATATCAGGAAAGGAGTGTCAGCTTCAGTCCCGATGGGCGCTCCCTGGTTTATGCAGCAGAGGTGAACAATAGCTGGAATGTATACACCACCAGTATTGTGAGAAAAGAGGAACCTTATTTTTATGCCTCTACTGTTCTGAAAACGGAACCAATCGTTGCTACGGAAGCAGAGGAATTCCAACCGGAATTTTCGCCCGATGGCAAAGAGGTGGCTTACCTCGAAAACCGGGTCGTGCTGAAAGTAATCAATCTCTCCACAAAAAAAACGCGAACCATCATGCCAGCCAATGTGAATTATTCGTATGCCGATGGCGACCAATACTATCAATGGTCTCCCGACAGCAAGTGGTTTCTGGTGTGCTATGCTTTTCCCGACAGGATATTCAGCCCCGAAGTAGGTCTTGTTTCAGCCGACGGTAAAGGTGAAATTATGAATCTCACTTTGAGTGGCTATGATGACTATGGGCCAAAATGGTCGGTTGACGGAAAGATGATGATCTGGGGTTCCAATCGCGATGGCGACCGGGAGCAGGGTGGCAATTTAGCCTCTGCCGACGTATATGCCATGTTTTTTACAAAAGCCGCGTTCGATCGGTTCAAACTTTCGAAGGAGGAGCTTGCCTTAGTAAAAGATCAGGAGGAAAAAGCGGAAAAGGGAAAGAAAGAAGAAAAAGGTAAATCAGGAAATGATAAAAAGAGTAAAAATGATACCGTAACACCTTCCAGGAAAGATTCACTTAAAGTTATGATTGACTGGGATAACCTCACCGAACACAAAACCAAGCTTACGGCAAATACATCACAAATCAGGGACTGGCTTTTATCAAAAGATTGTGAAAAATTGTTCTATCTTACCAGCTTTGAAAAAGACAATGATCTGTGGGTCACCGAACTCCGGACCAAGGAGACAAAACTCCTTGCCAAACTCGGTCTCAAGCGTGCAGGGATGGAGTTATCGTCGGACGGGAAGTTTATCCTTCTTTTTGCTGATGGGAAACCCATGAAAGTCGAAGTGGAAAGTGGAAAAACAGAACCATTAAAAACCACCGGGGAGATGTTGTTGAAACCGGCTGAAGAAAGGAACTATATCTTTGACCACTCCTGGCGTCAGTTCAAGGAAAAGTTTTATGTAGAAGATTTGCAGGGAGTCGACTGGGATTATTATCGAACTACCTATAAAAAGTTCCTTCCTTATATCAGCAACAATTATGATTTTGCTGAAATGCTGAGTGAGATGCTTGGAGAGATGAATGCTTCGCATACTGGCTGTGGATATCGCGCTTCCAGGCCCAACATGGATCAAACTGCCGACCTGGGGGTCTTTTTTGATTATAACTATAGCGGACCCGGATTGAAGATTGCCGAAGTGGTTGAAAACGGGCCACTCGACAAAACAACCTCCAAAGTAAAATCAGGGAGCATCTTGGAGAAAATCGATGGGGAAGCCATTACGGACACTCTTGATGTTTATTCCCTGCTGAACCGTAAGACCGGTAAACTTACCCTGCTTTCGCTTCTTAATCCGGCTACCGGAGATCGCTGGGAAGAGACCCTGACCCCCATCAGTGTTGGGGAGGCAAATGAACTGCTTTACAAACGTTGGGTGAAAAACCGCCGAAACGAGGTGGAACAGTTATCGGGCGGAAAAATAGGATATGTACATGTACGATCAATGGATGATGAGAGCATGAGAACGGTATTTGAAGAAGCCCTTGGGCGGAATTTTGAAAAAAAGGCTTTGATCGTCGATACCCGGTTCAACGGCGGTGGAAATATTCATGAACAACTTTCTGATTTCCTAAGTGGGAAAAAATATATGGATATTGTCCCTCATGGCCAATATATTGGTTCGGAACCTTATGATAAATATGTTAAACCATCCATCGTACTGATTGGTGAAAGCAACTATTCGGATGCTCATTTATTCCCTGTAGCCTATAAACTGAAAAACACCGGAAAAACCCTGGGGATGCCTGTTCCCGGCACCGGAACCTTTGTATGGTGGGAAACACAAATTGATCCTACGCTGGTATTCGGGATCCCAATGGGGGGATGGCGCACTCCAGACGGAAAGTTCTGTGAAAACAACCAACTGGAACCCGACATTAAAGTCCCCAACGATCCCGGGATCTTGTCATCAGGTCGTGATCAACAGATTGAAGAGGCTGTAAAAGAGTTACTGAAATAATAAAACCCGTACCTTTGCAGCACTATGTGGTTTAAGAAACGTGCTGTCCGGAATTTTTCGTACTTCTTTTCGGTTTATCTCCTTCTGATTCTCCTGTTTACCCTTTTCCGGGTTTTATTAGTATTGATTGAGTTAGATTCAGTAGAGACCATTCCGAATAAGGTTCCCCTTATTTTGAAGGCATTTCGGATTGGGTGGCGGTTCGATACGGTAATTGCATGCTACATTCTGATTCTCCCAGCTTTACTTCTTTCAGTGTTTTCATTCCTCCGGATCCGGAGTAGGTGGATTTATTCCTTCATCACGGTTTTTATTGCTTCCTTGAGTATTGGCGCTTTTTTTATTGCAGCTGTCGACATCCCCTGGTTTAATCATTTCTCCACCCGTATCACATCTGCTGTCTTCAATTGGAAAAACAGTCCCGGATTTGTTTTCAAGATGATCATCGAAGAACCAAAATATTTTATTTACTTTTTTGTGTTCCTTTTATTCTCCATCATCTTCATTTTTTCATACAGAAGGATCAGAAAGTATTTTTTCTCCAAACAAAATCTCCTGATTCGGGAAGAGCGGAGATTTCCTGCCGACCAGATTATTATAACCCTTTTGATGATGGGACTTATATGTCTGGGAGCAAGAGGCAGGATCGAGAAAAAAAGTCCGATAAAACCCGCTGCCGCTTTTTTTTCAGAATATTCCCTGGTAAACCAGATTGCGCTGAATCCTGATTATACCTTTATGGTCAGTATGATGGATGATCATAATGAAGAAAACCGGGAACTGCATCTGGTTCGGGATGATGATGCGATAAAACGCATGATGCAGGCTTTCGGTATTTCTAAACTACTACCCGGTTCACCGATTGCACGGGAGGTTCATCCGAAAGGCCTTCCGCTCAAAGCCAACGTGGTGGTGGTGATCATGGAAAGTATGTCGGGAAAATGTATGAGCCATTTTGGAAATCCGCACCATCTCACTCCCAATTTGGATTCATTAGCCAACCATTCCCTTTTTTTTAATCATGTGTACTCCTCCGGGTTTCATACATCGGCTGGCATTTATGCCACCCTTTTTTCTTTTCCCAACCTGCTGAATCATCATCCATTAAACCAGGTCATCATCCCTGAATTTACCGGACTGGGGAAAACCTTGTATGACCGTGGATATCAAACCATTTACTTCACTACCCATGATGAAATGTTTGATAACATTGGAGGTTTTCTGAAGTTTAATGGATATGAACGAATCGTAAGCCAGAAAGATTACCCCACCTGGCAGGTAAAAAGTACCTTAGGGGTACCGGATCATTATATGTTTGAAAATGCCATTCCTTACCTGAACAAACTGTATACACAGAAAAAACCATTTTTATCGGTATTTCTGACAGCCAGCTTGCACGATCCCTTTATTATTCCGGAGGATGTTCCCGGATTTCATCCAAATTCCAGTTATATCGATTACAAAATCGTGGAATATGCCGACTGGTCTATTGGTCATTTTTTGAAAATTGCTTCAAAACAAGCCTGGTTCGACAGTACAATATTCATTTTTATTGCCGACCACGGTAAAAAAGTCAACAGAAATACCTATGATCTTTCTCTTCAGTATTTTCAGATCCCTTTAATCATTTATTCCCCTCTTTTGATCCAGCCAGCAGTGATAGAAAAAACAGGCGCTCAGATGGATGTATTTCCAACCGTGATGGGATTACTGAATCAGGACTATCTTAACAACAGCTTCGGGATAAATCTTTTGAAAGAGGACAGACCTTTTGCTTTTTTCTGTTCCGATGATGCCATTGGGTGTGTGAACCGGGAATTTTTCTTTGTCAGTCGCCACAATGGCAAAGAATCCTTGTATAAATTCGGGAATGGTTCGGAACGGAATTATCTTTTAAAATACGGCCCATTGGCCGATAGCATGCGAAACTATGCTTTTTCAATGCTCCAGGGATCACAATGGTTGGTAAAAAACGACAAAGTGAAATACGGCAGAAAATCCTCTTTTTTCATACACGATGAAAAAAAACATCAATCAATGAAGAAGTAACCGCCGGTCGGGTTCCCGCCCGAAACCTTTAATGATAATACTGTCGGAGGTCAAGGTAATCATGGCATAAGCACTTTCAGGCGTATTGACCATTCCCTTAAAATTAACAAAGTGAATTCCTTTATAAAATCCATAATTTCCAGAATGATGATGTCCATTGAAATAAGCCTTAACACACGAATATCGGGTCAATAAAACAATCAGTTCCCGGTCGTTCCAGAGGTTATAGGCGTTGTATGGATAAACCGGGAAATGGCAAAGTACAATCACATTCCGTCCTTTACATTGTGCTTCCTGAAGTTGTTGGTCAAGCCAATTCATTTGAGATTGAGAGATCCCACCATTCCATGGCATAAAGTTCTTTCTCATGCTGCTTACAAGTTCGGCCAGAAGAGCATCCCGTTCTTGTTTTTGACTTTTTTTCTGTGGACACATCAAACTTAGGTCATCCCCATTCAAAATGATGAATTCCCAATTCCCGATGATTTTTGAATAAAATCCAGTCGACAAACCGAGCATCGGTAGTATTTTTTTTCTTAGCTTTTTACGAACTGAGAAATCATGATTCCCCAATACGAAGTTGACCGGAATTGATGATTTACAATAACGCGGGATAACGCTATCATAGCTGGTAAAATCATGGTCAATCATATCGCCAAGGTGAAAGATGGCATCTACTTTAGAGGTATTGAAAAAACGGATCACACTGTCAAGTTTGGCTAATGAGGCCGGATAATCCCTTATTCCGGTTACTTCACAATTACAGTACTGGTTATCGGTAAAAATGCCAAGGGTTACCGGGTTTTGACCAAAAGTGTGAATATTCAAGAAAAATAATTCAGCCAGTAAAAAGGAAAGGAAAGATAGTGTATATTTCATCTCAAAATCGTTGGTTCCGGATGTTGATCTTTGAAAAAGGATCACAAAGATAGTATGGCATAGTACACGTACAAAGATAAAAGTAATATCCCACTGAGAAAGAATTTCAAGATAAGTCAGCTCCAAAAAAATTCTTATCTTGCCTTCAATTAAAAACATGTCGTAAAACAGCTTTATCATGAATACATTACATTCAACATTTAACCTGGTAAAAAAACTGGTTTTGACCGGTATTCTTTTATTTCCGGTCCTTGTGATGGCAGAAGGTAATTGGCCAAAAGAATTTACTTCGGCCAAATCAACCGTTGTGATCTATCAACCACAGCCCGATTCAATGCAAGGAGATCATCTTTATGCAAGAGCAGCGATTTCCTTTACAACCTCTAAGATCTCAACTCCGATTTTCGGCGCAGTGTGGGCCGATTCAAGATTCAGCACCGACCGGGAAACCGGAAAATGTTCCGTATATAATGTTAAAGTACTGAATGTCCGTTTTCCGGGAATCGACACCCTTGACCCTGCTAAGGTTCGGAATATTAAAAACATCTTATCAGAAGAAGCAACTGGTTGGCATATAGAATTTTCACTCGACGAATTGAAGTCTTCCCTTGCCTTAAACCAGGTAAATGCCAGTACTTCAGCCAACTTTAAAAATGATCCTCCGGATATCATCTTTGTCAAGCAAAATTCAGTTTTACTTCTTTTTGATGGGGATCCTGTATTTAAAGAAGTTGAAAATGCGGGGCTTAAACGTGCGATCAATACCCCATTTCTGGTATTGCAGGACATAAAAGATAAAAACTTTTACCTCTGGGGAGCTGATTATTGGTATAAATCGGCAGATCCCGTTAAAGCTGCGTGGAAAAACATTCAAAATCCTCCGGCCAATGTTGTCAAATTTTATGATTCGATGAAGAAAGAAATGGATAAAGCAGGGAAATCGACCGTAAAAACCGATAAAAAGCAAGCTACATCTGCAACTTCTGCCGCTCCAAACATCATCGTCCGTACCAAGCCGGCTGAACTAATCCAGTCGAAAGGAGAACCTGCTTATGCTCCGATCCAGGGAACACAGCTTTTGTACATGACCAATACCAACGACAATATTTTCATGACCCTTGATAAAAATCAATACTTCATCCTGATTTCCGGCCGGTGGTATCAAAGTACAACCCTTACCGGTCCGTGGTATTTTATCGATTCGGATAAACTGCCTCCCGATTTTGCCAAGATCCCCGAAGGCTCTGAAAAGGATATTGTTCTTGCAAGCATTTCCGGTACCAATGCGGCCAAAGACGCGGTAATGGATGCACAGATTCCACAAACTGCGGCGGTCGACCGCAAAACAGCCAAATGTGAGGTAAAATATGACGGTGATCCGAAATTCGAAAAAATCAACGGAACGGATCTTGCCAGGGGAATGAATACCAGCAGTACCGTTCTGCTCTTCCAAAACACCTATTATGTATGCGATAATGCGGTTTGGTTTACCGGAAATGGCCCGATCGGTCCCTGGGTAGTGGCCACTTCCATCCCCAATGAAATTCAGAAAATCCCACCCGAGGATCCATCCTATAATGTGAAATATGTATATATCTATGATGTACAGCCCGATGTTGTGTATGTCGGATATACACCGGGATATACCGGATGTTATATTTACGGACCCACGGTAGTTTACGGAACAGGCTG
The DNA here is from genome assembly GCA_023231005.1 of Bacteroidales bacterium. GTDB lineage: Bacteria > Bacteroidota > Bacteroidia > Bacteroidales > FEN-979 > CAIVAT01. The sequence goes on from JALNWG010000004.1 coordinate 136,475, forward strand.
GTATTACCCGCCTTTTTATGGTCCTTACTTTTACCCGCATCCAGCAACTTTCGGATTCAGCATGAATTACAATCCATGGTGCGGTTGGAGCATGGGATTCACCATGTCGATGGGATGGTTCAGCATGAGTTTTGGCGGTCCGATGGGCTATCCAGGAGGTTGGTGGGGCCCTCCGATGTACCATCCGCCGTATCATCCACCGTATAATCACTATTATGGGCCAAGACCACCTGCTTATCGCGGAGGGGGTAATACGATCAATATCAACAACAGCCGCAATGTAAATATTTACAACAACAGAAGCGATGGAAGTGCAAGGCCTTCGCGTCAACCAGCTACTTCAAACCGGACTTCAACCAATAGCCGGACCCAGCCATCCACCCGGGCTACCAGCCAGAAAAACAATGTATATACCGACAAAAAAGGAGATGTATACCGGAATGACAATGGTAACTGGCAAAAGAACAACGGTAAAAACTGGGAAAATGCCCAGTCTAAAACTCAGGACAGAACCACTCAACCAAAAGCCCAGGACCGTACCAGTGGATTTAACCGGCAGGAAATGGAAAATCAAAGTTCTGCCCGCCAGAGAGGAGCTCAAAATATGAACAACCGCAACACCATGCAGCGTTCCATGCCCAGCGGTACACGGATGGGCGGCGGCGGCGGCCGAAGACGCTAATAAGGCCTATTTAATAATGGCCATCACTGCATAGGAGATCCCGATCAGCGCTAAAATAAAGCCGACAAAGATTAAAAGAAAATGTCCGAAAGATTTTTTTGTGTTGGTGTTATTTTCTGAATTATTATTTGTTTCCATATTGTTTTTTCGTTGTTATTGATTGACATCTCCCAATGGATATCTCAATGAATACCCTACCGGGAATTGTGATGTTTAATTAAAATGAATTGGTAATGACGGATCAGGAAAAAATGATCATCAAATCTGAAGTTTACAGATTTCTTCCAACTGCGGGTAACTGATAAGACAGAATAAACGGGAAGAATTCACCACCACCGATAACGATCCGGTTGATTTACAAGGATCACAAAAAGATGGTTTTTCGGTAAATGCTTTTGTATACGGAAAGATCTGAAGAGTTACCTGATTGGTATTGCGAATGAGAAATTCCGGATGACCTGAACATAACTGGGTCAATTCAATCCGGTCTTTTTGTTCAATATTCTGATGCAGGAATAAGGCAGGAAAAGTATATCCTGTAAATGACAAAAGCACTACAAGCATAAACATACCGGAGAAAGCTCTGAATTTCCTGAATAATTCCATCATGCTGATCTACTGATTGTCAGCAAAGGTAATAAAATCCATTGAAAATCGTGCGGATTAAACGGGGCAACTCAACTTTAACATTTTCATCTGCCGCCATAGAACAATAAAAGTCAATAATGCAGATGAAAAATCGGCGACCGGTGCACCAAGCCATACTCCATTAAGTCCAAGAAATTGTGGGAGGATCATTAGCGCAGGGATCAGGAAAAACACCTGTCGCGAAAGAGAAAGAAAGATAGAAATTTTTACTTTACCGATAGATTGGAAGAAATTTGAAGTTACAACCTGAAAGCCGACAACAGGAAACATCAGAAGGTTCATTCTCATTCCTGTCGAAGCCAGATCAATGAGTTCGCTATTTGTGGTGAAAGCCGATGATATGAGCCCGGGGAAGATTTCAGCCATCAAAAATCCAAAGCAAGTCACACCGATTCCGGCAATCAGGGTCAACTTATATGTTCCGATAACCCGAAAAATTTGGCGTGCTCCAAAATTATACCCAACAATCGGTTGCATTCCCTGGGTGAAACCGATCACAATCATCACCACCAAACTCCCGATGCTGTTGATGATACCAAAAGCACCGATGGCAAAGTCACCGCCGAATTTTCTTAGACGTAGATTCACGATAGAGGCCACCAAACTGGCACAAAGAAGCATGAGAAAGTTCGACATCCCGACAGAGATAATATCCTCAACGATCCTCTTTTTAATTTTCATGTAGCCAGGAAGAAAATGGACAAAACTGTCAATTTTTGTAAAATGAAGAACCGTGAATCCTGAGCCGATAATCTGCGCACAAACCGTAGCAAGAGCCGCTCCACGAATGCCCCATTTGAAAACAAAGATGAAAATCGGAGCCAGAACAAGATTAATTGCTACCGTGATAAGTGTGGTGGTCATTGCTTTGCCCGGATAACCGGAGGCCCGCATTATATTATTGAGACCATAATAAAGATGCGTGAAAACATTACCCAATAAAATGACCTGCATGAACTCTTTTGCATACGGTAACGTATGATTACTTGCTCCAAGCGCAAATAGTATCGGATCAAGAAAAACGAGGGTAGCAATACCAACGATCAGGCCCAAAATGATATTCAGCATCACGGCATTGCCGAGGATTTGTGTTGCCCCCTGCCTGTCGTGCTGTCCAAGCCGGATAGATACCATGGTACTGGCACCGATCCCAACCATGGAACCAAAGGCAGCAGTAATATTCATCAGGGGAAAAGTCAGTGCCAACCCTGAAATTGCCAGTGGGCCTACTCCCTGTCCGATAAAAATCCGGTCGATAATATTATAAAGAGAGGCTGCGGCTGTCGCAATAATTGCCGGAACCGAATACTGAATCAGCAACTTCCCAATCTTCTCGATCCCCAATTCACTGGGACTCCCTCTTTTACGCATTTATTAATTATCATTTAACTTTAATCACTGTATTGATAAAGATACAATTATTTACCGATAGAATCTGGTTATTTATCTATTTTAATTCAATCCCAAACACGAATTAGCTAATTTTGTTTTTTTCTGAAATTTAAAATAATTAGTAATCGTTAAATTTCAGCAGATTGGAGACCAAACGCAAAATTATCACCTTTTTTTTCATTCTTCTTCCTTGCTTTCCTTATGCTCAATTATGTCAGGGGAGTTTGGGGGATCCGATCGTGGATCTTGATTTCGGATCTGGAACTAATACGCACGGAAGTTCCCTGTCCTCCGGAATGACCAGTTATACGTATTCTACCAACGATTTCCCTTATGATGGTAGTTATACAATTGAAAACTCTACGGCGGGTTCAGGAGATATCTGGTGGTCGACAACAGATCATACCGGAAATAGCGGGGGCTATATGATGGTCGTGAATGCCAGCGTTTCCCTTACCGATTATTTTTATAAAAAAACCATAACGGGTCTTTGCCCTGGAACACTCTATGAGTTTGCCGCATGGGTCATGAATTTACTGAGGTCACAAGACCTGAGTCCTCCGAATATTACCTTTATCATCCAGCAAACCGATGGCACCCTTATCAACAGTTATACAACGGGGTCAATTTCGTTGCAGTCAGGTCCGGTGTGGCGGCAATTCGGTTTCTATTTCACCACCCCTTCAAATGTTTCTACAGTTGTTGTTGTGATGAGAAATAACAGTGCCGGAGGAGCGCCGGCAAATGATATTGCACTGGATGATATTACTTTTCGCCCTTGTGGCCCCAATGTATTAACCTGGATTTCGGAATCAACCGGCGACACGGATACAGTCTGCGAGCATTCAAATCTTACATTACATTTTAAGAGTACGGTATCTGCAGGATATTCAAATCCTCAATATCAATGGCAGGTCAATCTCAATGGAACGTGGCAGGATATACCGGGTGCAACATCTTCAGATGTTTTGGTTTTCACGGAGAACTACTCAGCCGGCACCTACAAGTTCCGGCTTGCAGTCGGGGAGCGTGTTAATTTTTCATCGCTGCAATGCCGTGTGGTATCCAGCGAACTTACCCTGATGGTGAAACCACAACCTGTTGCAACATACAACATATCAACACCTGTAGTGTGTGCAAATCAACCGGTTCAGTTCATCAACAATACTCAATCCATGAATCCTGTTATCTATTACTGGGATTTCGGCGACGGAAACATGTCAAGTGAACAAAACCCTTCCCATCTTTACAGCCAATCGGGAATCTATAACACCAGCCTGATCGTTACCTCCGGAGAAGGTTGTGCCGACACTGCTATTTTGACTGCAACCATTGATTTGCGATCGGTACCATCGGCAGCATTCACAGTAACTCCTACCGATACCTCAATATACCATCCTACCATTACTTTTATCGATGAAAGTGTTGGGGCCATAAACTGTATGATTGACTGGGGAGATGGTATAATTACCGTTTGCAGCATCACCCGGCATGTTTATACTTCTCCCGGCATCTATGTTATTACCGAAATAGTGGAAAATGCAGAAGGATGCCAGGATACTGCTTATTCAACCGTGATCATCCGGTCTGAGTTCGAATTCAGAATTCCGAATGCATTTACTCCAAATGGAGACGGATTAAATGATGTTTTCAAACCCAATTTGTTGGGGGTACATGATTATATTTTCCTGGTTTTTAACCGCTGGGGGCAAATACTGTTCGAAACACACAATTCATTGGAAGGTTGGAATGGATATTTTAAAGGGAGCTTATGTCCTTCGGCAATCTACATTTATAAGATCACTTTTCACGACGACGTGGTAAACAATTTCCAGGTTTACTCAGGTTCATTTACCCTGTTATACTAATAATCATCCTTAGGAAAACCGTTTTCTCCTTTCTTCTACAAAATTTTCTGTAAGGTATATTTTGGGTTATTAGATTTAATTTGGTTTTATAATTGGAACTTTGTTTATATTTATCCCTGAATTGATGATTATAAATTGAGTGACCATGCCAACGAGACATATAAAAGAAAAAATCCGGATTCTATTTGCAGAGGATGTTTTGATTCATTACAAAATGAGTATCGAAATCCTTCGCAATGAAAATATCATTTTCGACCACAAGTTAGTTTCAACCAAAGAAGATTTCGTTGCAGCACTTGCCAATTTCAACCCCGACCTGGTGATCACCGATTATCAAATGCCGGAATTTAACGGGATGGAAGCACTTCAGCTAACATTGGAAAAGGATCCTACCATTCCGGTTATCATTTTGACCGGATCTATCAGCGAAGAAGTCGCTGTAGAATGTATGAGATCGGGGGCCATCAATTATGTTTTGAAGGAAAATCTTATTCGCCTTCCATTTGCGGTGAACGAAGCAATCACGAAAATGTTAGCGGTTAAAGAGAGTGCCAAAGCCATCCAGGCGCTCACTGAAAGTGAATCCAAACTTCAGGCCATTACCAATGCAGCAGGCGATGCCATTATTATGATGGATAACCAAGGATTGATTTCTTTCTGGAACCCCGCGGCAGAGCGGATTTTTGGTTTTACGGAACAAGAGGCCATCGGCAGCGATTTACACAAGCTCATGGCACCTTCTGAATGTTATCAGGGGTTTGTTGATAATTTTCAGAAATTTCAGTCTGAAGGCCAGGGAAACATTGTGGGTCAAACTCAGGAACTCGAAGCCAGGCGGAAAGACGGAAGCAGATTGTTTATTTCCCTTAACCTTTCTGCTGTTAAAATCAAAGATCAATGGCAGGCTGTTGGCATCATTTCCGATATTACAAACCGAAAAAAAGCCGATCAGGAACTCATTGCTGCAAAAATACGGGCTGAATCAGGCGACCGGCTTAAATCAGCATTCATTAACAACATCTCTCATGAAGTACGAACTCCTTTAAATGGGATTATCGGATTTTCCGACCTGATGACCAAACCGGATATCACAGATGAAGAAAAAAAGAGTTTTGTCTCCATGATCAAATCGAGTAGCAAACGACTGCTGGATACCATGACAAGTTACATGGACATTTCCATGATCGTTTCGGGGAATATGCAGGTGCAACAAAAACCTTTTGAAATGCACCAATTGCTACATTCAATCTATGATCATTATTTACCCTTGTGTACTGTTAAAAATATTAAATTGGACTTACAGATTCCCGATCCATCAGCTCCCCTCAACATTAACTCTGATGAATCTGTTTATACGAAGATTTTATCCCATTTACTTGATAATGCGGTGAAGTTTACCCGGAAAGGTACCATTTCTTTTGGATATACCAGAGAAGGAGCCAAAATAACAGTATTTGTCAAAGATACCGGTGTCGGAATCCGGAAAGAGATTCAGTCAAAAATTTTTGAACAATTTATTCAGGAAGAGAATTCAAATACGCGGGGATTCGACGGAAGCGGATTGGGATTGAGTATCGTTCAAGGGCTTGTCCGGTTAATTGGAGGCGAAGTTGGCCTGGATTCAGAGAAAGGAAAAGGTTGTATCTTTTCCTTTCAGGTTCCCTGTGAAGAAATTATATCTGTCAAGTTGGGCGCTCCTGTTAAGCCAAACCGGATAAAACCAGTGGAAGAACATGTTGTTTTAATTGCGGAAGACGATGGTGCCAATTTCATATTTCTTAAAACTCTTCTACAACGCCGGGGTTATGAGATTCTCTGGGCTCCAAATGGGATAGAAGCAGTAAGCTTCTGTCAGAAGCATCCCGAAATCAGTTTGGTATTAATGGATATTAAACTGCCGGAAATGGACGGGTTCTCTGCCACAAGGTTGATCAAATCAGCCAGACCGGATCTGGCTATAATTGCCGTTACTGCCTTTGCCATGAGCGGCGATGAGCAGAAGGCCATTGAGGCGGGTTGTGATGATTATATCCCCAAACCCATCATCGAAGAACTGCTGATTCAAAAAATATCCGCTTTTATAAAATAAATTATCCCGGAAAACAGATTGGAAGTTGATACTGAACGCAACAACCCGATTTTATCAAAAGAGTCTTTATGGCCGATTTCTTTGATTCTTTTGGTGTTTTTATGCTCGATTTATATTACTTTTAAATTCTCAATATTTGAACGCTTTTCAAAAATCAATAAGGAGATTGAGGAGATAGAAAAGATTGAAGAAAAATAGTTCAGGGTTTTATTATAGTGCCTACGTGCAAGGCATCACCTGCAAGCTTAAAAATGAAAAAAATATTGACATTATTGATATTAGCCAGTTTATTCCTGAGCTCATGCGGGGTGTTTTTGCAAAGCGCCGGACTAAAGAACTATAAACTAAAATCGAAA
>JALNWG010000005.1 GCA_023231005.1 Bacteroidales bacterium
CGGCAGTGGAATTGCGGGTTCATTCTTAACCGATGTAACTTCTACTGCCATATATCTTAAAATCAAACCTGCGGGATTCTTCTACCTCAACAACATCGAAGCTTTTTCCGGAACTACCATGAATGCCTCTCTCTTCTGGACCTCTACATTCGATCCCACTACTAAAAAAACCCTCTCCCGGGGAGTCAACACCAAGGACCCTGGCGTTTCCTACTACCAGGCTTCCAAAACCGATGCATTCCCGGTGAGATGCGTAAAAGATTGAAATATCATAGAAGTGCAACATGAAGGTTCTATTAATTGAGGACGAAAAGGAACTGGCTTTATCAATCTTAGCTTACCTTCAGAAGGAGAGTTATCTTTGTGAAGCAGCTTATACTTTTCGGGAAGCATCAGAAAAAATCGACCTTTATAAATACGACTGCATTCTTGTAGATATCAATTTGCCGGATGGTAGCGGATTAAATGTAATCAGAGAGTTAAAAGCAAAAAAATCCGAAACCGGGATCATCATCATTTCTGCAAAAAACTCCCTTGATGATAAAGTAGATGGTCTGGGAATCGGTGCTGATGATTATCTCACCAAACCCTTTCATCTTTCAGAATTAAATGCCCGTATAAAATCCGTTATTCGCCGTCGTTCATTTGGCGGTGTGAATGAAATCGTATTCAATGAAATTCGCATCCAGCCCGATAAAATGGAAGTGTTTGTCAATGATCAGGCAATTATTCTTACAAAAAAGGAGTATGATCTTCTGATCTTTTTTCTCTCCAATAAGGATCGCGTGGTGACCAAGGAGTCAATTGCCGAACACCTGTGGGGCGACGATATGGATTTGGCCGATTCATTTGATTTTATCTATACCCACATCAAAAATCTCAGAAAAAAAATCATGGATAAAGGAGGAGAAGATTACATCCGAACAATCTATGGAATGGGCTATAAATTCAGCAGAACCTGATACAAACCCGGCATGAAACTTTTAACCAGGACTTCCCGTTATTATCTTTTCGTTTCATTGGTTGTATTTATCATCACCGGGATCATTTTTTATCATCTCCTCCTGCATATTTTTTACCGGCAGTTGGATGAAACCTTGCAAGATGAAAAAGTATTGGTTGAACAAACGATCAATTATTCCGATAGTGTGCCTGACTTTCGTCTGGTATTCGGTCACCTGATTGATGTCACAATCTTAAACAATCTACAAAAGAAGACGGAACATTTTAAAGATACTTTGTTGTATGATAGTGAGGAGGGGAAATTTTTATCCTACCGTCATCTTTTTGTAGAAAACACTTCTTTCCGGCAAAAAGGTTATACCATCAACATCTATAAACCGCTTAGAGAAACTGAAAAACTGGTAACCGAGATTGTCATTGCCATTTCCCTGATTTTTATCAGTTTGATTCTAGTACTGGTCTTTGTCAATTACTTTATTGCGCAACGATCATGGATTCCATTTTATCGAACCTTGCACAATCTGAATATTTATGATATTAACCAGGAAAAACCTTTGGTTCTCATTCCTACCAACACCCATGAATTTGAATTGCTAAACCAGGCTTTAGAAAAAATGTCGACAAAAATCCGGCAGGATTTCCTGAACCTCAAAGAATTTAATGAAAATGCAGCCCATGAGTTGCAAACACCGTTGGCCATTATAAAATCAAAGATGGATTTACTGATTCAGGATGAGCGCCTTACTGAAGAACAACTCCGGTTAATCAGTTCTATCAATGATGCAACCACCCGGATGTCGAAGCTAAACCAGGGACTCCTTTTGATTTCTAAGATTGAGAACCAGCAGTTCGCGGGAACAGAGTCAGTGAACCTGGCAGAAATTATAGATAAAACAGTAGGGCAATTTGAGGAGATGATTGATCACAAACAGATTACAATTACCAGAGATATTTCATCTTCTGTAAACTTGCATATAAATAGAGTTTTAGCAGAAATTCTGGTCACCAATTTGGTATCGAATGCCATTCGCCATAATATTCCCTGTGGGTCGATACATATTTTTTTAGATTCAAAATCCTTTGTTATTACCAATACCGGGTTAACCCTTGATATTGATCCGGAAGGTCTCTTTGAGCGGTTCCGGAAATCAGGATCAAGAGGAGATTCAATCGGCTTGGGGCTTTCCATCGTGCGAAAGATCGCTGACCTTTATCAGATGGAGGTAACCTACCAATATACGGCAGGAAACCATACATTGAAAATCATTTTTTAGTTTTTCCGAACTTACTTCAGAATTCCGACAGATTCCTTCACCATTTTTGCACCGCAAATCAATTATTAAAACAATTCGGTACGTATGAAAAAAACGTTGTTGATATTACTTTTAACGATCTCTTGTAGTGTACTTTTTGCACAAACCAAAACCGAATTAAAAAACAGTGACCTTCAAAAGCCGATTACCGAGTATCTTAATAAAAATTGTTCCGGTTTTACCTTTGAAAAAGCTTTTAAAATTGACTCTAAGGGAGTAATAACATACGATGTTTGCATGGTTAAAAATAAAAACTACGAAAAATTCATGTTTGATAAAGACGGACAATTTTTAAGAAAGGAACCTTGCGCCGGTGATTGTTGCAAGGATTTATCTAAAAAACAATAATAACGATACTATTAACTTAATCTATTAACCTTAAATTTAAAAACAATGAAAAAAGTAATGTTAGTTGCCCTGATGGGACTTTTCAGTATGACAATGTTTGCTCAAACACAGGATAAAGTAACGCCGACTGATAAGAAAAAGGATGCTCCAAAAACTGAAGCTGTAAAACCTGCTAAAGAAACTGCAAAACCTGCTAAAGAAGTTAAACCTGCTAAGGAAACTGCAAAACCTGCTAAAGATGCTGTAAAGCCTGCTAAAGAAGCTAAAAAGCCAGCAAAAGAAGCTACAAAGCCCGTTGAAAAGAAAGATGCAGAAAAACCCACCAAATAATTCTGCTTCTGTATGAAAAAAATCATGCTCCTGCTTATCGCAGTGATTCTGGGTTCGTTTACTTTTGCCCAGAAAGTTACAGAGATTAAACCTTCTCAACTACCCAAGGGAGTAACAGACTATATCAGTCAGAATCTTCCGGGTGTTAAAATTGTACGAGCCGGAACATTAGAGGATAAAGGCGTGTTGACGTATCTCGTTTCTACAGAGATCAAAGGAAGGAAACATGCTTACCAATTTGATAAAGATGGAAAGTTTATTGGAAAAGCTGATCATCTTTACAAAGCCAGACCACAGGGGATTTCTATTCAGCCTGCTCCAGGTAGTAAAACCAATGCAGCACCTGCAACGGGAACAGCACCTGCTACCAAACCGCCTGTAAAAACTAAATAGGCATAAAAAGAAGCAAATTGTTTACTTCTCGATAAACAAAAAAGCCGGAATAATCCGGCTTTTTTGTTTATAATCGGTTGATCAGGAACCGGAGATCTTCGAATTCACTTTGTTCAGTAATTCTTCTTCCTTTTTTTTGGTCTTTGAAACAATTTCCTCTGCCTGAGTGAGAATGTCACTGAGAAATTTTTTATCTTTAAAACCGGCACCATTGACTTTAACATTGAGATAGGCTCCGATCACTGCCGAGCGGATACAAAGAGCGCCCACTCCGGCATCGGTTATGGAATTCGGATTTCCTTTTTCCACCATGGCATTTATAATTTCAAAAGATTCATAGGATTTTTGCATGGTTTTGAAAGGTACTTCGATGGCATATTTTGTGGCCTCCTGGATGGCTGCGCTCCGTACCATTTTTTCTGCATCTGTTCCCTTGGGAAAGCCAAAAGCATCCATGATCTTGTTAAAGGCACGCGTATCTTCATCAACCAGGTACAACAATTCATCCTTTAACTGCTGACCTTTTTCAGCCCAGGTTGAGAACTCTTCCCATTGATCATCCCATCCTGCTTTATGAGAGGAGAGATTGGCTACCATCGTTCCAAGAGAAACGCCAAGAGCAGCAATATAGGCGGATACGGAGCCACCGCCCGGAGCAGGAGATTCGGAAGCTGTTTCGTTTGCAAACCCGGCAGCAGTTAAGTCGACAAGCTTTTTATCCTGAGCGTTTTCTAACACATATTCAATGATCTTTTCCTTGGGATTAAAGGGTTTGAGATCGTCGAGCCCCAACGATTTCACTGCAATTTTAATGATTTCATCCTCAGCAATACCAACCGACCGCTGTTGCTTACGGAGAAAATATTTTCCGGCTTCGATCATGGCTTTTTTAGGTATTAAGCCGATCAACTCTGATCCTGTTACCCGCATTCCCCGTTCCTGTGCTTTCTGACAGGACATTTCAAAGGCTATATGCACCGGAGTGATGCTAATGTTGGTCAGGTTAATGGAAACCTGCGCAATTCCATATTCTTCAATAAACCAACCGATGGCTTTACATGCTTTTAATGCTCCGGGAACCCAGATGTCATTTCCATTTTCATCTTTTTTGATTTTTCCGGTAACCACATTCCCTTCTCTTGCCGGACGACCTTTTTCACGGATATCGAATGCCACTGCATTAGCACGACGAGTTGAAGTAGTATTGAGATTGATGTTATAGGCAACCAAAAAATCACGGGCACCGATGGCAATAGCTCCTGTGCGCGGGTTGAATTTTGCCGGTCCGAAATCGGGTTTCCATTTTGGATTCTCCAGCTTTTTAGGAAGCCCCTCATATTCACCCGAACGGCAATTTGCCAGGTTACGCCGTTCGGGTGTCAGGGCTGCATTTTCATAACAATAGACCGGAATATCAAGTTCATTTCCAACACGTTCAGCTAATTTATGGGCATATTTTGTCGTTTCCTCCATGGTTATATTAGCAACCGGAACCAACGGACAAACATCGGTACCGCCAAAACGGGGATGCTCCCCATGATGTTTGCTCATATCAATCACCGTAGCGGCCATCTTAATGGCCCTGAAAGCCGCTTCTATTACGGCATCGGGAGTACCAACAAAAGTGACGACGGTCCGGTTCGTTGCTTTCCCGGGATCAACATCAAGGAGTTTAACCCCTTCAACTTTTTCAATTTCGTCGGTAATGGCCTTGATCACACTCATGTCGCGCCCCTCAGAGAAATTGGGAACACATTCAATTAGTTGTTTCATCTGTTAATCATTTTGATTTTAATAGTCAGATGGAATATCCACAATCAACAATCAAAGTTTGCATCATCGTTGTTCTTGTGGATATTTCATAGCAAATGGTGAATTTGTAAAACAGTAAGAAGGTAAAAAAAGATTATTTCGCAAAATTATCGATTTCTATCGAATAATAATGATCTTACCATCTCACCATTTCACTATTTTTGTTACTTGATTCACAAAAACATTCACCATGAAAAAAATTATCTGGATGCTCCTTCCTTTTGCACTGATTTTTAGCCAATGTAAACCAAAAGAAAATCAGGATCAGGAAAAAACCGTTCAATTCATCAAACAAACAACGGTCGATTCTATCATTTTCAAGCTTACCAAACAATTTGGCGAGCCGAATAAACAACGCATTGAAAAGGGGGTAAAACAGATTGCGGTTTTATGGACCTCGAAAGATGGTACGGATCAGGATTTTAAAACTTTCTGTAATCAGTATTTTGTCGGTAACCCCGAAAAACTGGATTTACTGTTTAACCGGTTGACAGCCAATTTTGAATCAATTTTTGGCCACTTTAACATGGTCAGTCTCGAATTGAAAAGAGGAATGCAATTAGATATCGGTGAGATGCTTGATGTGGATCAGATTTTTGCCGCGTACGAACCTGTTTCCCATCTAACAGACGATTTTTTCGATAATAAGCTGGCATTTATTATAGCACTCAACTTCCCGTCTTATTCTCTCAAGGAAAAAGAAGCACTGGGGAGCAACTGGAGCCGGAAAGATTGGGCTTATGCCAGGATGGGAGATATGTTTACCTCCCGGGTTCCGGCTGAAATCAATGTAAATATTTCAGAAGCCCTTACTGCAAGCGACAATTATATCTCCAATTATAATATTTATGTAGGGAACCTTGTGGATGGCCAGATGAAAACCCATTTTCCGAAAGAGATGAAACTGATTTCGCACTGGAATCTCCGGGATGAGTTGAAGGCTAACTATAACAAAGGGGAAGAGGGTTTTCTCAAACAAAAAATGATTTACCAGGCCATGTTGCATATCATCAATCAGGATATCCCCGACAGCGTGATCAACAACCCTGCCTTTCAATGGAATCCTATGACCAATAAATTATATAAGAATGGCAAAGAGGTAACCTCACCCCCGGAACCCAATACGCGCTATCAGAATTTACTTGAGAATTTTAAAGCATTGAAAGCGATGGATCCTTACACACCAATTTATCCGACCTTCATCCTCAGATCCTTCGATGGAGGAATGGAAATACCTGAAGATCAAGTGAATAAATTATTCACCGATTTTTGTTCCGCTCCTCAGGTAAAGCAGGTATCCGATTTGATTAGCAAACGTTTGGGACGTCCGTTACAGCCCTTCGACATCTGGTATGATGGATTTAAAGCCCGCAGTACAATGAATATGGATCTCCTCGACCAGACGACCCGTAAAAAATATCCGAATACTCAGGCTTTTGAAGCCGATATCCCCAATATACTTCTCAAACTTGGCTTTAAACCTGATAAAGCCAAAGAAATCGCCTCCCATATTACGGTAGATCCCGCCCGTGGAAGTGGTCATGCCTGGGGAGCCATGTTGAAAGGTGACAAAGCTCACCTTCGCACCCGGATCGGAGCAGGAGGAATGGATTATAAAGGATATAACATCGCTGTTCACGAACTGGGTCACAATGTAGAACAAACAATCAGTCTCTATTTTGTGGACAATTATATGCTCCAGGGAGTTCCAAATACCGCTTTTACAGAAGCTTTTGCATTCACATTCCAAAAACGCGATCTTGAATTGCTGGGAATTAAAGATAACAACCCCAATAAAGAGGCTATGAATGCACTGGATAGTTTCTGGGCTTGTTATGAAATCATGGGCGTTTCGTTGGTCGATATGAAAGTTTGGAAATGGTTGTACGAAAATCCAAATGCCACCAAAGAACAACTCAAAGAAACAGTAGTAAAATCTGCGGTCGAGATATGGAACCAATATTATGCCCCGGTATTCGGGATAAAAGACTGCCCGATCCTTGCAATTTACTCACACATGATCGATAATCCGCTCTATCTATCCAATTATCCGGTTGGCCATCTTATTGATTTTCAACTTGACCAATTTCTGAAGGGAAAAAACTTTGCCGATGAAGCATTGCGGATCTATTCAACAGGCAGACTGATTCCTCAATTATGGATGAAAAATGCCGTAGGATCTGAAATTTCTATTCAACCACTTCTTTCTGCAACCAATCAGGCTTTAAAAACTGTCAAGTAGACAACGCTATAACAAAAAATGGTGTCTGCATATATTACAGAGGTATATTTTAATTAAATTTGTACAAATTTAATCCACTTATATATGAAGAAAATAGTACTTATCCTTTTATTAGTGACCCCTATTCTGCTCAACGCACAGAATTACATGAACATTTGTTCACCGGGTTCTACTTTTTACAAAAAGACCAATCAATCCAGTGTCAAAGCGTATAAGGTTACCTCTTTTGCACTACCAGGAAACAACGACACCATTTTTTATTCATTTGCCACCATTCACGATACTGGCACTGTTTGTCTTGACACAACAAGAGGCTCCATTTTTGGCCGAAAAATTTATCGGACCGCAGATGGCATGTTCTATTTTTTCAACAAGCTGAATGATACGGTTTATGTTAACGGCAAAAGCAATTTGAATGATTCCTGGAGATTTTGCAAGCTCAATTCAGGCTCCTTTCTTGAAGCAACAGTAACTTCCATTGCTCCAGATTCCGTGATGGGCGTTCTTGATGATGTAAAATTAATCACGCTGCAAGCCAAAAGAATTGACGGAACTCCCATCGGGAATCCCTGGAACGGGAAATTTCTCAAGTTGAGTAAACATTATGGACTTTCACGCACTTTCGACATGGTGAATTTACCATACGACACCACCTATTATACCATCGCAGGGAAAGACCATCCGGTGATCGGCATTCAGGAATTTAACTGGAAAAACATTTATGATTATTCCATCGGAGATGAATTCCACTATTCCGGATATAATAATTCATTTATCGGTCAGCCCAATACATCCTGGAAAGAGATCAATAAAGTACTTCAGAAGACGGTTTATGGGAATAACGATTCCGTAATGTATCGCATGGAACGTTGCAAGAGTATCGTCACAACGCCCGGCAACACCCATACTTATACTCATGATACCGTGAATGTTAAATACAACTTTGTAACCTTAGGAGCCGATTCCGCTATCATGAGATTTCCCGATCAATTTAAACGTGAATTTATGTATGCTTCCCAGTATGATCGGTATATGAACGTGTACAATAATCGCCAAACAAAAAAAATCGGCGAAGACAAATACCGTTTCATCAATAATTGTTTTGAACTACCTTTAGGAAGTGTGATCACCAATAACGGATACAGCATCGGTCTTGGACAAACAGAATACTTCTTCAATTCATCCGACAACACCGAGTACCATAAATTGGTCTATTTTAAGAAAGGGACAGAAACCTATGGAAACCCGGTAGGGACCGAATGTTCTCCGATCCTCACAGTTGATGAGCAACCGGCTTCAAAAACCCTTCAAGTACGTATTGTACCGAACCCTTTCAAAAATAACGCTGAGATTTTTGTCGATGGTTTGAATGTTAAAGACCCATCACAGTTCATTCTGTATAATATCATCGGGCAAGAGGTATATCGTCAGCCAATCACTTCCAGCCCGATCTCATTTACAAAAGGTCAACTTCCATCGGGAATATACCTGTATCTTGTGAAGACTAATTCATCTTCTGTTTCGGGTAAACTCGTTATCGAATAATTATTTTTTGAATTATCATCAGTAAAAGCCGGGATGGTTAGATCTACCTCCCGGCTTTTTTATTCTTTGATCACTTTGCCATTCAAGATCACTGTTTCAACCTTATTATTGCCAAAGCTATAAGGCATAAATTCGTAAGAGGGTATCGGTACCGTGATAAACAAGTTGGCTTTTTTCCCACAACAGATGCTTCCATACTCTTCACTAAGGCCCATTGCATAAGCGCCATTGAGTGTTACAGCATGAATGGCTTCCTGGGGCAGCATTTGGTATTTGATGCAAGCCATTGATAAAATAAACTGCATGTTCCCTGAGGGAGCAGAACCCGGATTAAAATCACTGGCCAAAGCAACCGGAAGACCGGCATCAATCATTTTCCGAGCCGGAGCATATTCCATGCCCAGAAAAAATGCGGCTCCCGGCAGTATCGTTGGCATGGTCTCCGTTCCCTTCAAACATTGAATCTCGTCCTCCCCGGTATATTCCAGATGATCGACCGAAAGAGCATGGTATTTTACACCAACCTGAATCCCACCCGAATAATCCAACTCATTTGCGTGGATTTTAGGTCTTAAGCCAAATTTCATTCCGGCATTAAGCATCCGATCGGTATCCTCAACGGTAAAAAAACCACGATCGCAAAACACGTCAATATAATCCGACAAATTTTCTGCCACTACCTGCGGTATCATCTCATTGATCACCAGGTCGACAAATTCCCGTTGCTTCCCTTTAAATTCTTCAGGAATGGCATGAGCACCTAAAAATGTCGGAATAATGGTAAGCGGAGATAATGTTTGCAACTTTTTGATGACCCGGAGTATTTTCAATTCATCTTCCACTGATAATCCATAACCACTTTTTATTTCTACGGCACCGGTACCCGACATTATGATTTCATTCAAACGGGTCATTGACTCCTTCACCAAACTTTCTTCTGAAGATTCATGAACCCGTTTGGCCGAATTTAAAATTCCTCCTCCTCTCCGGGCAATCTCTTCATAACTAAGACCTCTTATTTTATCAATATATTCAATTTCACGGCTCCCTGCGTAAACCAGATGCGTATGACTATCACAAAAACTGGGAAAAACCATCTTGCCGGTAGCATCAATAATTCTGATTTTAGCGTTTTTTTTATCATATTTATAGGGTTCACTCATACGTCCAAATTCCTTGATCCGGTCTCCTTCGATGAGAAGCCATGCATTTTTAATGGTCTTAAGATTTGCCATCTCTTTCCCAGCTACCTTCAGCCGTGGCTTTTCTTCTACCTGGATAAGCTCTTTAATGTTTTGAATCAGGATTGACATAACGCAAATTTTTAGGAAAGAAAAAAATTAATTTTGTTTGGTATAGAGAAGGTCGACCTCCCCCTTGTTGTTGATACAATCCATCAACCTGCTTTTCAACTTCCAGCAAGTCATTTGACGGAGTTCGATCTGACGCGACAACTTATATGTCGACACCTGGGGATCGTGGCAAACCAAATAAAGAAGCCGAAATGCTTCAGTAATCGGAATATGACAACGGTGAAAAAGGGTGTTGGCAGTAACGGATTCATCGTGTTTGCATCGGGTACACCTTCGTGAATAGGGCGTTTTTCCCTTACAGTAATTGGTGTTACCACAATTTTTACATTGATAGTCGTTCCCCCACTTTTCTTGAGCAAGGAATTTCAGGCAATCCTCCTCGGTGCTAAAATGTTCCGAGAATTCATTAATATTCATATTTTTAAATGAAACATTCATGATCAAATAGTAATCTTATGCAAAAATAGAAATATTTAGTGATACTTATGCGATTCATATTATTTATTAATTTACCTTTGTAGGGTAATAATTCAGAGATGATGAAAAGAGCAACATTTCTCCTTGTGTTCATGGCAGCAGCAGCCTTCAATGCCTGTAGCGGTGGCAACAATCCCAACTCAGATCCAAATAAAACCACGGAAGGTCAAGTTGTACAACTTACAGCGACCACTTTTAAGCAGCTAATTTGGGATTATTCAAAAAGCCCCAATGAATGGATTTTCATGGGCAATCAGCCTTGTATCATTGATTTCTATGCCGATTGGTGCCGTCCATGTAAAATGGTAGCTCCCATTATGGTGGAATTATCGAATGAATACAAAGGGAAAGTGAGAATTTACAAAGTCAATACCGATGAACAAAGGGAGCTCGCAAAACTATTCAACATCAATTCCATTCCTGCTGTACTTTTCGTCCCGAAAACCGGCAAACCTCAAATGTCGGTTGGTGCTATGCAAAAAACCGCATATTTAGATATGATTAAAAATGTTCTCAAGATAAATTAAATTGATTCTTCCTACTGCATACTTACCTCCTACTGCTTACCTGGCAGAAATTTTTCAGGAAGATGGATGTGAAGTGGAGGCATGCGAAACCTATAAAAAGCAAACTTGCCGGAATCATTGTGATATTTATGGTCCAAATGGGTTGCAAACCCTCAGGATTCCAGTAATCAAAACATCTGGAAACCATACCCTCACTAAAGATATCCGGATCTCCTATCGCCAACCATGGCAACTGAACCATTGGCGATCGATTGAAACAGCTTACAACAACGCTCCTTTTTTTATTTATTATAAGGATTTTTTTGAACCCTTTTTCCGAAAAGAAACGGGATTTCTATTGGATTTCAATACACAAATCCTCATGGACATTTTGCAATTGCTAAAATCAACATGCATGGTCACCCGAACCCAGGAATTCAATCGAGGAAATCACCCTGAGCAGCGAGAGGCCTTTGTTTCAAAAAAGAGAAATTTTCCACATCCCTCATACCTGCAACCTTTCACTTCCAGTCATGGATTCATTGATAATCTGAGTATTATCGATACCTTATTCAATCTTGGGCCTGACACTCCTGAATATTTGAATCGATTTTTCACCAACCCGCCCCAAAAAATTAATGGTTGTAGCTTGGGGTGTAGTGAATGCCGCATTAATGAACAGCTTACGAACTTCAAAAATCATTAAAACATGGAATTTGGTATTTGTTTACATAGCATTATTCCGGTAAGGTTTGAGCCGAACCACACATCCGAAATGGTCACTCAAATTTTATTTGGAGAGCTTTATCGGGTTATAGGCAAGGAAAATGGATGGTGCCGTGTACAACTTGCTTACGATGACTGTGAAGGATGGATTCATCCTTTACAGTTAAATCTGCTTACGGCACCAGAATTTCTTCGATTATATGATTCGGAGAGTGCAGTAACTTTCGATCTGGTGCAACTCATTTCAAATGAAACACGACACACCATGATCCCCGTTTTGATTGGAAGCTCACTCCCGGATATTAAGGAACAACATTTCACCATAAATCAGGAGACATTTTTATATGAGGGTGTCGTTTCTGATACCATGTCGCTCGAACATGCGAACGCTCCTCAGGAAATTATCAGGATACGCCAATCGATTGTAAAAGATGCTATGATATATCTCAATGCTCCCTATTTATGGGGTGGACGATCCCCTTTTGGAATAGACTGTTCAGGTTTTGTTCAAATGGCATATAAACTACGAAAAATCAAATTGCTACGCAATGCAAGCCAACAGGCTACTCAGGGTGAGGTAGTTAGTTTACTTGCTGAGTCAGGGCCTTGTGATCTTGCTTTTTTTGATGATGAAGAAGGGAATATCACCCATGTTGGATTATTAATTGATCGAAGCCATATTATCCATTGCTCCGGGAAAGTCCGTATTGATCCGCTTGATCATGAGGGAATTTTCAATGAAGAAAAACAACAATATTCCCACAAACTCAGGCTGATTAAACGAATAATCTAAATCAATTTTCGCTTTCCTGCTTTACCTTTTTAATGATCTTAGGTTGGTTAAAAACCCATGTAAGCCGAACGCTGATTACATTGTTATACTGGTAACGGGTTTCGGGTTGCCGCGGATAAACCAATGGATTATCTACAACAACCGTCCGGTTGCTTACCATCGAATACTGGTATCTGACATTGGCCCAGAGCTTACTCCATATTCGGATCTGTAAATCTGCAATAACGGAAAAATCGTTGTTCGACAGCGGGGTTTGATATTGAAACAAAGTATCATAGAAACTGTTCGAGGTTTCTTTGTAGTTGATCAATCGGCCATAGGAGAATCCAACACCACCAGAAATCAGCTTTTTGTCAGTGAAATGAATTAATACCGGAACTTCAGCATAATCCTGAACAAGCCGGTATGTATAAGAAATGGTTGAATCCGATGATCCCTTATGATAACTGCCTTTTTGGCTGTATAACAATTCCATGCTGACTGACCAGTTGTTGTTTTTACCAAAAGGAATGATGATCATTGGACCTACATTCAATCCGAATTTATGGTACCCAAAGAAATCATCACCATCTACCTGGGTCAGGTTCACCCCTGCTGAAATAGCCCCAAGAATTCGTTGACCCTGAGTTTGTTGCGAACACAAAAAGCCAAAAGTAAAAAAGAGAAGAAGCAGGGGAAATCGTTTATAAACCATCACCTTTTCATTATTTATTTAATAAAATACAAACGTTCAATCCCGTTACTTAGTATTTTGTCCCTTCATCGTAAGTTGGATACGTTTCCTTTCGATATCAATATCAAGAATTTCGACACACACTTTTTGATTAAGTTTCACAATCTCATTCGGATCCTTAATAAAACGATCCGCCATCTGACTTACATGAACCAACCCATCCTGGTGTACGCCAAGATCAACAAATACACCAAAATTCGTAATATTGGTAATAATGCCCTGCAATTTCATTCCTTTTCTGAGATCATGGATCGTGTGGATATTTTTATCAAATTCGAATATTTCAAATTGCTGGCGGGGATCCCGTCCGGGTTTTGCCAGCTCAGAAAAAATATCCTGTAAGGTAGGAAGGCCAATTTTATCGTTGATAAAGTCTTCCAGATTCAATTTATTCCTGAGTTCTGCACGTGTCATCAAGTCATCAACTTTACAATGCAATTTTTCTGCCATAAGTCCAACTACAGGATATGATTCGGGGTGAACGGCGCTTCGGTCAAGGGGATTTTTTGCATCACGGATCCTAAGAAAACCTGCCGCTTGTTCAAACGCTTTTTCTCCAAACCGGGTCACTTTCATAAATTCCTTACGTGAAGCAAAGGGGCCTTTTTCATTGCGATAGGCAATAATATTTTTGGCAAGAACCGGTCCCAGGCCGGAAACGCAGGTCAGTAGTTCTTCACTGGCGGTGTTCACCTCCACTCCAACATTATTCACACAGCTCACCACAGTATCTTCCAGGCTTTTTTGCAAGGCATTCTGATTCACATCATGCTGATACTGCCCGACTCCGATTGCTTTAGGTTCAATTTTCACCAACTCAGCTAAGGGATCCATTAATCGTCGGCCAATGGAAACAGCTCCTCTTACAGTCACATCATAATCAGGAAACTCTTTGCGAGCCGTATCGGAAGCAGAATAGACAGATGCTCCATTTTCATTTACGACCAGAGCAATCAGGTCACGATCGAATTGGATTGAACGGATCAATCGCTCGGTTTCACGTCCAGCCGTCCCGTTTCCGATGGCAATGGCTTCAATTTTATAAGCATTGACAAGGCTTTTTATCTTATGGATGGATTCTTTCACCTCATTTTGTGGAGGATGGGGATAGATCGTCTCGTTATGTATCAGTTTCCCCTGGCGATCCAGACAAACAAGTTTGCAACCTGTACGGAATCCGGGATCCAGAGCCAGCACATTTTTCTGCCCAAGAGGAGGGGCGAGTAAAAGCTGACGGAGGTTTTCAGTGAATACACGAATGGCTTCAACATCGGCTTTTTCTTTGGCCCATTGTCGCATTTCCGTTTCCATTGAAGGGAATAGCAACCTTTTACAGCTATCGCCGATGGCAGTTTTAACCAAGTTGGAAGATGAATTGTTTCCCCGGATAAAAATCTTCTCCAGGATTTCATTGGCAATTTCAGCTTCTACATTGATGGCAAGTTTAAGATATCCTTCATTTTCTCCCCGAAACATCGCCAATAACCGGTGTGATGGGGCACGGTTTAGAGGTTCATGATAGTCAAAGTACATTTCATACTTTGCTCCCTCCTCCGATTTCCCTTTTACAACATTAGTAATAACTTGTGATTGTTTTTGAAAGAGAGAACGGATCCGCTTTCGTGCAAAGCTGTCCTCATTGATCGTTTCCGCTATAATGTCACAAGCACCCTGAAGCGCTTCTTCCACGTTATTCACCCCTTTATCTGAATCTATAAAAGATTCGGCCCGATGTTCAATATCATTATAACGTTGTGAAAAAATCAAAACGGCTAAGGGATCCAATCCTTTTTCACGTGCCATACTGGCCCGCGTTTTTCTTTTCGGTTTAAATGGGAGATAAATATCTTCCAGTTCAGCCATGGTCATTGCTCCCATTACAGCCTGTTGAAGTTCAGGAGTCAGTTTTTCCTGTTCAGTAAGCGACTTTATAATAGCCATTCTTCTGGCATCCAACTCTTTAAGTTGCAATAACCGGTCACGAACCCGGGCAATCATTACTTCATCCATCGAACCCGTCATCTCCTTGCGATACCGGGCCAAGAAAGGGATGGTTGCACCACGCTCTAATAAATTAATGGTATTCTGAACAAATCTGACAGCAAGATTCAATTCGGCAGCAAGAATATCAGCATATTTTTCGTTAATCATCTTACCAAAGTTACGGTGCCTTTAAAAACGATGTCTCCCTGTGTGATGATATCCTGTCCTATGAAATTGACATTCACCTTCCAAACATAAGCGCCAGAGGGACAATTTTGCCCACGATAGGTTCCATCCCACCCGTTATCAATATCCTCCGATACAAAAATCTGCTGTCCCCAACGATCGAAAATCGTTATGGTGAATTTTACATTCCGGTACAGGCCTTCTACTTTAAATTCATCGTTCAGTCCATCACCATTGGGAGTAAATGCATTGGGGATATAATACTTGAATACTTTTACAAAAACACTATCGGTATTGGTACAACAATGAATATCTTCCACTTTTGCCCAATAATTCCCTTGATTGGATACGGAAATTATAGAGTCGGTTGCGCCTGTTGACCATGTATAGTGCGTATATCCACCCCCGGCATGAAGGTTGATTGATGATCCGGTGTACAACAGAATGGTGTCGCTCGGAAAGGCTATGGTTGGAAGAGCATAAGAAGTTATCTGTACCGAGTCGGTGAAACGTTGGCCATTGAAGTGTTCCGAAAGTTTGACCCAGTATTTGCCCGGTTTTTCATAGGTATGAACAGGTTCCCAATCGGCAGAAAACGGAGTGCCATCTCCGAAATCCCATTCTACATTGTCGGTATTAGCTTGGTTGGTTATCTTAAATTGGGTGGCATTTCCATGACAAACACTGTCCCAAGTAAAAGGAGGAATATTGACAAAACTTTGAACGATATTCGGGAGACTGTACAAACTATATCGTCCGGCCAATGGAAAAGCCGAGCCGGGTAAATGATCTAACAAATTGTAATTACATTCAATTCCAGGACGGTTCGGATTGTAAATTACATCAAGGGAGTCACGCTTAACAAGATGGGTAACAGTCCTTGATACATATATTCTGCCATCAACTGCCAGTTGCAGGTCGGCCAACCTAAGACCGGAAACTGAATCAAGTGAAACAGGGCTTGTAAGACCTTTGTTCAAATCAAATTGGTAAATATAGGAAGGACGGGTAGGCGCTCCATTCCCCAAGATCTGCATCAGTGTGGTATACAATTTGTTCCCATCGGGGGAGAATTCGATACCATAGGGAACAATTCCAGGAATGTTTGCAGTAAATGATTGGGCATTTGAAACTTTACCTGTTTCATTATCAAAATTGAAAAGCTCCACCTTATTACTCCCTGAGATGGCTAATGCCAACCTTCTTCCATCGGGCGACATTTTCATAAAGCCATAACCATTGGACTGATCCTTTCTTGAACCACCATGGAATGAGCCGGTAGCGCTTATTACAGGAGTTAAATTCATACCAGCTTTATTGATCAGATACGCATAAAATTCATCCGAATCCCATTTGTGTGCAATCACCCAAAAAGCAATTCCGTCTTTATGTTTTACAGCAGTAATTTTCTGACAGACCGAATTCAATAAGGGTTGATTAACCGACGTTGTTACATTCCCCAATCCATTCCTAAGTTTCATATCTACCACGCTAAAGCACAATCCGTCGGAAAAATAATTAACAGAATCTTTAAATTTAATGGCATCAATCGTAAAAATGTAATAAAATGAAGAATCTCCGGGCCAGGGGACAATGAGACAAGGCTGGGTAACCAATCCTTCTGCAATAAGACCGGTACCATTTGGCATCAGATTAAAAGAACGATCCCATACTTTATTCCCATTTGTAAAGAACAAGAGATTTCCCAGGCTGTCGCTAATCACGCTGCTTGTGTGCAATGCGGTCATAACATTCTGATCAATAAGCGGGGTGGCTGTACCTGACCGGAAGTCAACTCCTGCTTTGTCGCCAAAATACCAGATAGCAGCCTGTTTCATCGAAAGTGGACAATTGGAATGATAGAACGGAACCTGAGCCATCGTTGTACTTATGATAAACAATAAAGCAACTGTCAGGAAGCCCTTTGAAGTGATCAGATAGTGGCGGTTAAGAGCGTTTTTTGTTGTCACTATTGTATAACGAGCTTTTTGGTAATACTGAAATGATCGTTGTTAAAGCGAAGGAAGTAGACCCCTTGAGGAAGTGTTGACATATCTAATGTTACAGAGGATTTTTCGGTGCCTGTATCGGGCAGAATAAAAGTCCTGATTTCACTTCCATGTGGGGTTAGTAAGATCCCCGCAGTTTTTCCAGATAATCCTTCCGAGGTAATAGTGACCGCGTTTTTAGCAGGGTTCGGAAAAAGTATAATATGGCTGGAAAGATTATTTTCATCGATTCCCACACAGGCATCAACAGAAAAAACAATAGTAACACTGCCTTGAGATTTACATCCATGAGGAGATGTTACCTCTACATCGTAGGTTTGAACATCATATCCAATACCTGTTGTAGAGACCAGAACGGTTTGAGTAGTAGCACCATTGGACCATCGGAAGGAAGAACCCGGATTTTGAGCATCGATGATCGCGGAATCATAAATGCATACATCCATTTCAGGAGGCAGGTTGACGATCGGCTGCGGATAGATAGACACAGAAGTATCTCCTACAATGGTATTAAAACCATCGAAGACCGAGACAATGTATCTTGTTTTTACCAGTGGGGAGACAACCGGATTGGGATCAGAAGAGGTAAAACCCTCAGGAACAGAACTCCATGAATATTGGTAATTTCCTTCATTTCCGCCACCGGCAGAAGCATGTAGTTGACTGGTTTCACCAAGACAAATCCAATCCGGTGTAGGAACTGGATTCACGGTCAGTGGGCCTCCCGTTACCTCGATCTGAACAGTAGCGGCATTATTACTGACACAGTTGGTTTGAAGATCCGTGACAATCAATGAATAAATCGTTGTAGAAGTAAGATTCAGAGTTTGGGGATTTTTGATGTTAGCATTGATCAGTTTGTCGGCAGGAGACCAGCTATAGAAATAATTTCCGCTACCATTTACGGCAGAACCACTGAGGAAAGTATAACATCCATTAGGAATCGATTTATTGGATCCTGCGTTGGCTATAGGCAGAGGAATCACTTCAACAACAACAGAGCCGGTAACAGTATTGTAACCATCGTAAGCAGATATTTGGTAGGTAGAAGTGACATTGGGGGCGACGGTCGGGTTAGGCAAATTTGAGGTAAACCCGTTGGGTCCTGTCCATAGGTAGGTGTAAGTACCAGTACCTCCAGAACCGATGGCTTCGAGTTGGGTTGAAGCCCCATAACAAATGGAACCCGGAGTGGCAATGGCATTGACAGCCAAGGCTCCCCCGGCAATATTGACCGTAACATTGTCGGAAGCTTGGCATTTAGCCGTAGTATCTAATGCTTTCACGGTAAATATGGTAGTAGAGAAAAGATTCACGGTTTGAGGATTCACAACATCGGGATCGACAAATTTTGCAGCGGGTTCCCAATGATAGGTGTACACTCCACCCCCACCGGAACATCCACCGTGAAGGGTAGTAGTAACACCATTCATAATGGTAGTATCGTTCCCTGCACTGGCCTGAAGGCTATAAACGCTGACATCGGTCGTAGAAGTATCGGTACTCGGCTGCCCATTGACTTCAATTCTAAGTGAATAGGTTCCGGCATTGGCCGCTGTGGCATCCGTAATGGAGGGGTTTTGCAAAGTTGATGCGAAACCTGCTGGCCCCCACCAGAAATAGGAAGCCCCTGAAACTGCCTGAGCTGAAAGTTGAATGGTCTGATTAGTACAAACAGGGCTGTTGCTTGAACAGGGAGGGGGAAGAATAGAGCAATCGGTAGTTCCATCCCCACCGGTTTGTTCAAAAATAATATTGCAGGGATCGTCAGAATAATTGGTAATGATCAAAATATAATAATTCCCCGTCTGTGCATTATTAATATTACAGTATTCCACGGAAGAAGCGGAATAACTGCAATCTACAATTTTACTGGAGATAAGGTTGCCGCAACTATATTGGGATGAAAATGGCCCCCAGCAACAAAAATCTATATCCTTCGAAGGGCTGCTATGCATTTTAATTTTTATATAACCCGGATTTGCTATTTTCATATAATACCAGGCAGGATTTGGTGTTGTTGTCAAACAATCATAGTAAGGTCCTATTTGAGCATGTGGAATATTTATCCCCGCCGGAAAATCGTACAGAGTCCCGGTACAAAAAGGGAGCGCTGTTTCGCACGAGTCGTTAGCCCCTCCTCCAATCTGAGAAAATCCGCAATTACAAAGAGAGAAAAAAAGGAGAAATAGAACCCAGATTTTTTTCATGACCATGAGCGTTAACACTGAATTTCCGTTTTGCCAGAAACCATACTGAT
Organism: Bacteroidales bacterium; assembly: GCA_023231005.1. Classification (GTDB taxonomy): domain Bacteria; phylum Bacteroidota; class Bacteroidia; order Bacteroidales; family FEN-979; genus CAIVAT01. The sequence continues at coordinate 19,933 of JALNWG010000005.1, forward strand.
TTTTTAACGATATCCGAATCAATATCAACAATTTTATCATCTGTAAAAGTGAGGTTCATGAAATAGACCCGTTCAAATTTTGTAGAAAAAACTGAGATATCGACGATATAGTAATGATTAACCGCATCTTCTTCCGGAGAAACCACAAATTTTCCATTAAAATCGAAAGCAACATATTTTTCAGCTATCCTGGGGTCCGTCAGGGAAAAGTCTTTCTTTTGTGCATGAGCGATGCTGGAAAATAGAAGGGCCACAACCACAAACAGATAAATATAACGGAATTGCCATTTCATGACGATATAATTTAAAGATCTAAAAAATCCATGATTGACAAAAATACAAAATAATCACCAACCAGATGCCAGGACATCAATGATGTGGATTGTTTGAATGGGAAGATGGTGTTTATCAATATAGGATTGTTGATTCATTAGGCAAGACGAATCAGTAGAAACAATATATTCGGCACCGGTTTCAAGAGCATGGGTTACTTTTTGTTCAGCCATAGCAGTTGAGATGGGCTCAAATTTGGCTGAAAAAGTCCCCCCGAATCCACAGCATACATCATGTTCCTTCATCTCCTTTAATTCGAGGCCTTTGACATTAGACAATAATTTGCGAGGCTCATCTTTCAGGTTATATTCACGAAGCGCAGCACAGGAGTCGTGATAGGTGACAACATGAGGAAATGAAGCGCCAACATCTTCCACTTTCAGAACATTGATTAAAAAATCGGTAAACTCAAAAATGTTTCTTTTCAGTTGCTTGTATTCCAGATGATAGGCTGTGTTGTGAAAGAGCCACGGGTAATAATTACGGATAAAACCAATGCAGGAAGCTGAGGGGCCAACAATGGGGCGATCATTTGAAAAATCTTTCAGGAATTTCTCCCCCATTTTTTTAGCCTCATCCCAGAAACCGCTATTGAAGGCCATCTGTCCACAGCAGGTCTGGTTGCCGTTATAATGAACATCCACTCCCAGTTTTTCAAGGATTTTAACCATGTTCAATCCTGTATCCGGGTATATCTGATCAACAAAACAAGGAATGAAAATATCTACAAGCATTGTGGAAAGAAAAGCCAAATGTAAAAAAAAATTTAATGTATCACGAATCCAAGTTCAACTAAATGTTCCCAGAACCTTGGATATGATTTCGCAACTACTTCCGGATTGATGATCCTAACCCTCCCCGATTTAAGGGCAAAGGGGGCAAATGTCATGGCCATCCGGTGATCCCCATACGATTCAAACGAAAGATCTGGCAAAAACCGGGTATTCATCGATTTGAATTCAAGACTTTGTATTAAGTCCATGGAGACTGATATTTCAACTTCCGATCCAAATTTTTCGATTTCATGTTTCAACGCCAACAACCGGTCTGATTCTTTTATCCGCAATGTCTTAAGTCCTTCAAACCGTCCCCTGATACCCAATCCGGCACAGGTTGCAATCACGGATGGCGCGATATCAGGATAATCGGTAAAATCATAAGAAAAACCATCCATTTTTTTATGTGTCTTGGACAAGTGAACTCCGGTAGATGTGAAATCAGTACGGATACCAAAATTTTGATAGATTTCCGGCAAGATGGAATCGCCCTGCAAACTGTCGATATAAAGACCCTGAAGATCTAAGTCCACCTCCTCAGCAAAAACGGCAGCTTCATACCAAAATGCTGCAGCCGACCAATCGGCTTCCACCAAAAAAGTACGAGGTTTATAATTGCCTTGTTGGACATGGATTCGGGTTTTACCAGCTTTGATGCGGGCACCAAAATACTTCATAAGCCGGATGGTCATCTGAATATAGGGAGAGGAGATAACTGGTCCTTTGTACTGCAAGACCAAACCATGGGGCAAATAAGGTGCAATCAGCAGTAAGGCTGTTCCGAACTGGCTGCTCACCCCAGGATCGATAGCGACTTCGCTACCACAAAACGGTGTCCCTTTGATCAGTATCGGGGGGTATCCTAATTTGGCGAGATAATCAATGGATGCGCCAAGTGATTGCAAAGCCTCTACCAGGATGTAAATTGGTCGCTGTTTCATTCGGTCAGAGCCCGTGAGTACCCAATGACCTGGTTGTAGCGAAAGATATGCCGTAAGGAAGCGCATTACAGTACCGGCCGTATTGGTATCCAATTCCACTACCTTTTTAAGACCATTTGTCTGATCAATATTCTCTAAAAGCCGGGTTAATAAGAGGGTATCCGCTGCATCAGAAAGATTCCGGATATCAATATCTTTTCCACCCAATGCCCGGATGATTAACAGTCGGTTACTAATACTTTTGGAAGCTGGCAGAACCAAATTACCCCTGAGTACCTTATCGGATTTTGTGATAACAATACTTTTCATCTCCGGAATTATTATTTATTTCCAATAAAAAGTCAATGCCGATCCAATTTCCTCCAGGTTACACTGGACATTAAGGATGGGTGATCCGGGGCGGCTAAGTAAAGTAAACAAAATTTGACCTTGCAGGTTTTTTTTATCATGGGCCATTCGATGTATCAGCCCATCTGGATATTTCACAGGGAAAAGATAGGGATCAAAACCCTCACGCAAATATTCGTTGATGTTTTCCAGATCCGAAGAAGTCAGACCTGTTTTTAGAAATGACAAATAAGCGGCACAGATCATTCCAATGGCCACCGCTTCCCCATGCAGCAAAGGGATTTGACCACTTTCCTGTGAAAAAGCCTCCATGGCATGACCCACGGTATGTCCAAAATTCAGCACTTTCCGATATTTATGTTCGGTAAAGTCCTTTTTTATAATCTTGTTTTTCATCACGACTGTGGCGTTGATCATGTGTGACCACAGCGGATTATCGAAAGGAACACGCATCAAGTCCTGAATGGGGTTTCGTTTGATTTTTCTCCATAAAGAGGGATCGGCAACAAGTGATGATTTGATGATCTCGGAAAAGCCAGAACGAAGATGGATAAAAGGGAGAGTAGAAAGGAATCCCGGAAAAATGAAAACCGCTTTGGGCAAATAAAAGAACCCGATCTGGTTTTTCATTTCTCCGAAATTGATCGCGGTTTTTCCTCCGATTGCTGCATCAACTTGTCCCAGCAAAGTTGTTGGGATATGCAGGCAGGGGATACCCCGTTTATATCCTGCGGCAATAAAACCACCCAGGTCAGTAACTACCCCTCCCCCCAAGTTGATCAATAAGGCATCACGGCCAGCCCCTGTTTGATGCATTTCCATCCATAACCGGCGAGCGGTTTCCAAAATTTTAGACGGTTCCCCATCAGGAATCTCCAGTAAATGAGCCGAGGACAATTTTGGGGCTTTGGCAAGAAGAAGGGGAAGGCAATGAATCCGGGTATTCTGATCCACTAAGATAAAAATTTTCAGGGGGTCAATCGGGAGGGTCCGGATGAATTTTTCAAGTGATTCGAGAGCATTTCTCCCGCAAATGATATGGGTATGATCGATCCTGGAAATGCGATTAGATAATTTCATACCACGAAATTGATTAATGAAAAGCCGCCATTAATAAACCGATATCCTGAAAAGGAAGGTTGTATCGTTTGCTGATGAATTGATTGGTTAAGGTGCCATTATAGACATAGACACCCTGCTGAACGCCAAAATCACGTTTAAGCAAGTTTTCAATGCCTCCTACCGAGCCTATTTCAAGGATAATGGGAACCAGAATATTATTAAGCGCCTGGGAAGCGGTATGAGGCACTTTTGAAGGAATATTGGGAACAGCATAATGAGTTACTCCGTGCATTTTAAATACAGGAGACTGATGTGTGGTTGGGTGAGATGTTTCAAAACAGCCTCCCTGGTCGATACTGACATCAATGGCCACTGCCCCTTCTTTCATTTGCTTAATCATTTCTTCAGATATCAGGCAGGGGGTTCTTCCTTCCAGAGAATGTACGGCACCAAGAAGGACATCAGCAGTTTTAAGAGATTCTAAAAGCACATTTGGGTGTAAAATAGAAGTATATACTCTTTGTCCGAGATTATTTTGAATACGACGGAGTCGATATACCGAATTGTCAAAGATCTTTACGAGCGCTCCGAGTCCCAACGCAGAACGGGCAGCAAATTCGCCCACGGTACCGGCTCCGATGATCATCACTTCCGAAGGAGTAATTCCGGTAACCCCTCCAAACATCTTTCCTCTGCCATATTCCAGACTGGCCAGATATTCGGCTGCTATAAAAATGACAGTACTACCGGCTATTTCACTCATGGCCCGGATTACAGCCAATCGGTTTGTTTTATCGCGAAGAGTTTCAAAAGCCAGGGCAGTAACTCTTTTAGATAACAATCCGCGAAAATAATCTTCTCCTTGCATCGCCATTTGTATGGCCGAAAAAATGGTTTGTTTGGGATGCAACCATTCTATTTCAGTGAGCGTTACCGGGGCTACTTTTAGAACAATGTCCGATTTATATACCTCCTCCGGAGAAAAAACGATCTGGGCCCCTGCTTCACTGTATTCATGATCGGAAAAATGGGCTGTATTCCCTGCCCCTGTTTCAATGATCACCTGGTGACCATTACGACATAATAAAGCAATGCCATCGGGGACAATCCCTACTCTATTCTCCTGTGGGGATATTTCCTTAGGGACACCAATAATAAGTTTGCTACTTTGTCGCGGAACTTCAAGCATCTCTTCCTGTGGCATCAAACGTTCTGCCGGCGACATTCGAAGAAATTCCGGACGGGAATCTTCCATGGTAACTAAATTTTAAACGAAGATAAAAAGAAATAGTGAAATGGTGAAATACTAGAATTCAATATTGCGAGCTCCATCAGAAATATTTTCAGAAATATGGACCTTTATTGTTGTAGAAGGTAAAAGATTTTCAATCATTTCCGGCCATTCAATAAGACAAAAACTGTCGGAATATAAATAATCTTCATATCCGATATCAAAAACTTCTTCCATTTTTTTTATTCGATAAAAATCAATATGATACACGGAATTCCCATCGACAGTTTTATATTCATTGACAATAGAGAAAGTTGGACTTTGTACTGTATCGCAAACTTTCAAGACTTTACAAATAGCCTTGATAAAAGTAGTTTTTCCCACTCCCATCAATCCATAAAAAGCAAATACTTTAGATTCACTATGGCTATCCAGCAACTTTCCGGCAGCTGGTATCAGATCCTCTTCATTAAAACAGGTTAATAACATGCTAAGGTTTTAAAGTTTTGGTTTTAATACAATAAAGGGAACCAAAATCTCTTCCATGGAAATCCCTCCATGCTGAAAAGTATCTTTATAATAATTTACATAATAATTATAGTTATTTGGATAAGCAAAGAAATCATCATTCCTGCAAAACACATAAGAAGAACTCACATTTCCCCGGGGCAGGAAGATATCGCTGGGATTCCTGACTTCAAAAGCTTCCTGATGCTCATATTTTAAGGCACGTCCGGTTTTATACCGCAAATTGGTATTGGTATTCCGGTCACCTAATATTTTTACGGGGTTCTCTACACGGATTGAACCATGGTCGGTTGTGATGGCAAGATTTACATCTTTTTCACCTAAAAATTTCAAGATATCAAACAGTGGAGAGTGTTGAAACCAACTCACGGTAAGCGAGCGATATGCCTTTTCATCATCCGCCAACTCCCGGATGATCTCCATTTCGGTACGGGCATGGGAAAGCATATCAACGAAATTATAAACAATGAAATTCAATTTGTTGATCATTAAATTGGGCATCAGTTCCACCAGCTTTTTCCCATATGTCTGGTTCAACACTTTATAGTAAGAATACTTAACATCATGACCATATCGGCGAAGAAGCTCACCCAGCAGCTCATTTTCAAAGTTATTCTTGGATCCTTCTTCATCTTCATCCACCCAATATTTCGGATACTTTTTTTGAATTTCAGTAGGAAGTAATCCACTGAAAAGAGAATTCCTCGCATATTGGGTAACAGTAGGAAGGATACTGTAATATATATCTTCGCGTTCAACACGAAAAAAATCCTCCAGGATAGGCTGAAGTACTTTCCATTGGTCGAAGCGCAGATTGTCAATTAGAATAACGAAGAGTGGTTTATTATCATGAAGCAAGGGAAACACTTTTTCCTTGATCAGGTTGTGCGATTGGACTGGTCTTTGTTCTGTTTTCCCGCTCAGCCAATCCGCATAATTTCGTTCTACATATCTGCAAAAAACCTGATTGGCTTCATCTTTTTGCATCTTAAGTACCTGGTTCATTCCATCGTCCATAGATTGCCCCAATTTAAGCTCCCAATGGGTAATCTTTTTATAGATATCCGCCCACTCATCATAGTTCAACCGGTTGCTGATTTCCATCCCGATTGACCGGAATTCCTGTTGGTACATGTGGGTTGTTTTTTCCGATACTAACTTTTTATTCTCAAGGTTTTTTTTGAGACATAAAAGAATCTGGTTGGGTTTCACAGGTTTGATCAGATAATCGGCAATGTTGGAACCAATGGCATCTTCCATAATCGATTCTTCTTCATTTTTTGTAATCATAACTACGGGCAAATTCGGAAAATCGCCTTTTACCTTTGCCAAAGTTTCAATACCTGATAAACCCGGCATCTGTTCATCCAGAAAAACGATATCAAAAGGTTTCGATTTAAGGATTTCCAATGCATCATGACCATTATTGACTGTGCTTACATCATAACCCTTTTCTTTCAAGAAAATGATATGTGGTTTTAACAGGTCGATTTCATCATCCACCCATAAAATCGATAACTTATCCATGTGTTGATATTTGTCTTTATAAATGTTGTAAGTTTGCTTTTATTGTGTAAACAACGCTATATTTAATAATCTTTAACAAAGTTAGATGAATTTATCGTCTACCAATAAACTCAAGAATATCAATGATCCGGTTTATGGGTTTGTCACCATTCCCAATGCGCTGGTTTATGACGTTATTGAACATCCATTTTTTCAGCGTTTACGCAGGATCAAACAGCTTGGCTTGACCTATTACACCTATCCTTCGGCACTTCATACCAGGTTTCAGCATGCTCTTGGAGCCATGCACCTCATGGGTTTGGCTATAGGAGTTCTGCGTTCCAAAGGGATTGAAATCACAGAGGAGGAGGCAGAAGGGGTGAATCTTGCCATTCTTTTGCATGACATTGGTCATGGGCCTTTTTCCCATACGCTGGAAAAGACCATTGTCAAGGATCTAACCCACGAAGATCTCTCGAAGTTATTTATCGCGGCACTGAACCAGGAATTTGACGGACGGTTGACCCTTGCCTACCAGATCTTCATGGATCAATATCCAAAAAAATTCTTACATCAACTCGTTTCGAGTCAACTTGATATGGATCGTCTCGATTACCTGGCCCGTGACAGTTTTTTTACAGGAGTTGCTGAGGGGGTGATAAGTTATGACCGGATCATCAAAATGCTGACGGTTGTCGATGATGAACTGGTTGTTGAAGCCAAAGGGATCTATTCCATTGAAAAATTCCTGATTTCCAGACGATTGATGTATTGGCAAGTTTACTTGCATAAAACCGTGATCGCTGCCGATCAAATGTTGATCAATTTATTAAAAAGAGCAAAATATTTAGGGGAACAGGGAACTCCGCTATTTGCAACGCCTGCTTTCAACAGGTTTTTACAGGGGAATCCATCAAAAGAGGAGGTAATGGCTTCACGAGAATGGCTGGAATGTTTTGCCCGGTTGGATGATTTTGATGTCTTTGCTTCTGTGAAAGCATGGGTTGACCACCCCGACCGCATCCTGTCGACTTTGTGTGATGCTTTGATAAATCGACGGCTTTTCCGGGTAGAAATGCAAACCAACTCCTTTGATTCAGGGTATATTGACAAAATCAGACAGAAAACATGTACGCAATATAACCTGAATCATGAAGAGACTGAATATTTTTTTACAGATGATAAAGTTGAAAACAAGGCTTACAATCCCTGTCATGACCGGATCATGATCAAAGGAAAAAATGAAGAGATGTTGGATATCTCCCTGGCTTCCGAGCAACTGAATATTGCCGTTTTACCCACCACGGTAAGCAAGTATTTGTTATGCTATCCAAAAAACATAATAGTTTAAGCATCTGTTAGTTAAAAAATATTCTCCTGCTTCTAAGATTTTTTTTAATAACTTGCGCAGTTTTTAAAAAATATGGAATTTACTGCTAATCAAATTGCTGGTTTTTTAAATGGCACCATAGAAGGTGATCCGACTATTAAAGTTTCAAATCTTTCGAAAATTGAAGATGGCCATCCTGGCACGATGACTTTTTTAGCCAATCCAAAATATGTTCCTTTTATTTACACCACCCACGCTTCTGTTGTTGTTGTAAATCATGATTTTATTCCATCCCAGCCCGTTTCTTGTACACTGATACGGGTAACCGATTCTTACAGTGCCTTCGCCTCTTTGTTAGCGATGTTCAATCAGACGAAAGCCACTCCTTCCGGAATTTCATCTTTATGTTTCATATCTCCATCTGCAAAAATGGGTTCCGGTTTTTCTGCCGGGGCTTTCAGTTATTTAGGAGAAGAGGTTGTGGTGGGAGATAACGTCTATATTCATCCCCAGGTTTATGTTGGAAATCATGTTATCATTGGTGATGACACAGTTTTATATCCTGGGGTCAGGATATATGCAGATTGTGTAATCGGGAAAAACTGTACACTACATTCGGGTGTCATTATTGGGTCCGATGGGTTTGGATTTGCTCCTCACAGCGACAATCTTTACCAAAAGATCCCCCAGGTGGGAAATGTAATCCTCGAAGACAATGTAGAAGTGGGATCAAATACTACAATTGATAGGGCCACCATGGGATCGACCATTCTTCACACAGGGGTAAAACTTGATAACCTTATCCAGGTTGCTCACAATGTTGAGATTGGTGAAAACACGGTGATTGCAGCCCAAAGTGGAATTTCCGGATCAACCAGGATCGGAAAAAACTGTATGATCGGAGGGCAGGTTGGGATTGTCGGACATATCGTGATCGCCGACGAGGTTAAGATTGGAGCCGGATCGGGGGTTGAAGCCAGCATACCACAGAAGGGAGCAATCGTTCTTGGCGCTCCGGCCATTGAAATTGGGAAAGCCAGAAGGAATTTCATCTATTGGCGAAAACTTGATGAAATTGTAAAAAAAGTATATGCCCTTGAAAAGCAAATAAATAAATCACATGAGTGAAAAACAACAAACAATCAAATCTCAGATAAGCATTTCAGGTGTAGGGTTACATACCGGGAAGGAAGTGGAAATTACTTTCAAACCAGCTCCTGAAAATTATGGTGTTAAATTCCGTCGTATCGATCTCCCGGCATCTACATTAGTAGATGCTGATGTAGACAATGTGGTTGACACCTCCCGTGGAACAAGTCTTGAGCAGGATGGAGTACGTATTGACACGGAAGAACATGTCCTTGCTGCCCTTTCAGGTCTTGAAATCGACAATGTTCTGGTAGAGATGAATCAGTCGGAAACCCCGATCCTCGATGGAAGTTCACGGTTATATGTAGAAGCGTTGCAATCGGCAGGTATAGTTGAACAAAAAGCGCTGCGGAAATATTTCGAACTCACTTCCAATGTTACCTATACAAATCCGGAGAAAAAAGTTGAGATGATTGCCATCCCTTCTAAAGATTTCCGGGTATCGGTAATGATCGATTATGAATCCAAAATATTACAATCACAAAACGCTACCCTTTACAACATAAACCAGTTCCAGAAAGATTTTTCCTCTTGCCGGACTTTTGTCTTTCTTCATGAGCTGGAGTACCTGATCAATAACAACCTGATCAAAGGAGGCGATTTGAGCAATGCTATTGTGTTCGTCGACCGTTTAGTTTCCCGTAAAGAATTAGATCACCTTGCACAATTATTTCATAAACCCAAAGTTGAAGTTCTCAAAGAGGGGATTCTGAATAACTTAGAATTGCAATTTCCCAACGAACCGGCGCGACATAAACTGCTTGATGTAATCGGAGATCTTTCCCTGATTGGGATGCCTTTGAAAGCTCATATCATCGCTACCCGTCCGGGTCATCAATCGAATGTAGAGTTTGCGCGATTGATTAAAAAACAACTTAAAAAAGAAAAACGCAGTGTTGACATCCCTAAGTTCGATTTGAATAAAACCCCACTTTATAATATTAACCAGATCAAGAACATTCTTCCTCACCGCCCGCCTTTTCTCTTTATTGACCGTATTCTTGAAATGGGATCCGATTATGTAGTAGGGCTTAAAAATGTAACCATGAATGAACCATTTTTTGTGGGTCATTTTCCGGATGAGCCGGTAATGCCAGGGGTCATTCAGATTGAAGCCATGGCACAAACCGGTGGCATTTTAGCGTTAAGTACGGTCGATGACCCGCAAAACTACAACACCCTCTTTGTTAAAATCGAGAATGTAAAATTCCGTCAACGGGTAGTCCCTGGCGATACGATTGTTTTCTTTAATCAATTGAATGGTCCTATTCGACGCGGTTTAGTCTGCATGAAGGGAGTCGCATACGTAGGAAACAAAATCGTGATGGAAGCAGAAATGATGGCCCAGATTCAACGAAAATAAAATTCAAGATGAACCAACCTTTAGCATACGTAAATCCACAGGCAAAAGTCGCCGCCAATGTAGTAATCGAACCCTTTGTATCGATCGATAAAAATGTAATCATTGAAGAAGGAACCTGGATCGGACCCAATGTGACCATTATGGAAGGCGCCCGCATTGGTAAAAACTGTAAAATTTTTCCTGGCGCTGTAATTTCCGCAGTCCCCCAGGACCTTAAATTTGCAGGAGAAGAAACCATTGTGAAAATAGGGAACAATGTTACGATTCGTGAATTTGTGACCATCAACCGGGGAACAAAAGCCAGTTATGAAACCGTAGTCGGTGACAACTGTTTGCTAATGGCTTATGTTCATATCGCTCACGATTGTGTGATCGGAAATAACGTCATTCTGGGCAATAGCTCTGCTTTGGCTGGTCATATTTTCATTGATGACTGGGCTATTCTAGGAGGGGTTGTCGCTGTTCATCAGTTTGTTCATGTTGGTGCCCATACCATGGTTGGAGGAGGCTCTCTGGTTAGAAAAGACATCCCCCCATTTACCAAAGCTGCACGGGAACCCATTTCCTATGTAGGTGTTAATTCGATCGGCTTACGACGTCGTGGATTTAGCGCAGAAAGGATCACTCAGATTCAGGATATTTACCGGATTATCTATCTCAAGGGATATAATGTTTCACAAGCTGTCGAATATATTGAAGCCGATATTCCGGCTACTCCCGAACGCGATGAAATCCTATCATTTATTTCCAATTCAAGCCGGGGTATCATGAAGGGATACGCCAAAGTCAGAGAGAAGCAATCAGACAAGACATAAATCCTGATGCGGATTGAGCTTCAACATATCGGAAAGAAATTCAATTCCGAGTGGATTTTTCGCAATATTTTCTTTCTTTTTGAAGAACAGCGCATCTCCGCTATACTTGGACGTAATGGTTCCGGTAAATCAACGTTACTTCAGATTGTTGCCGGAAATCTTCATCCTACCGAAGGTCGGATTGTTTATACTTACAGGGGCAAAGACATTACCAATGATAACATTTTCAAATATCTGGCAATGGTGGCACCCTACCAGGAACTAATTGAGGAATTCACAATCAGGGAAATGCTTTCGTTTCATTTTTCATTCAAATCTTACCTATCGGGATATTCTCATGAAAAAGCCATCGATCTTCTTGGTTTTTCAAGTATTAAACACAAATCTATCCATCAACTCTCGTCGGGGATGAAACAACGGGTTAAACTTGTCCTTGCATTATTGAGTGATGTCCCATTGCTTCTTTTGGATGAACCCACGATGAATCTTGACAAGGGAGGGATTGACTGGTATCTTGACCTGATACAACAATTGGGAAAGCGTAGGACCATTATAATCTGCTCAAACATGCACCAAACCGAATCGGCCTTTGCCGATACCAACCTGCAAATCGAAAACTATTAGTTTTGATTCAATTTCTTACTCCTGACTAATTGAATTAATTGTGTGCCACGAAATAATATTCGGTACTCTTTTCAAAACAGATTTTGAATTCGGAATCAGTAAGAGGAGGATTACCCTTAAGATAACCTTTCAGGGTGGAAATTTTCTGTCCGCACTCAGCGGAGATAAATTGGAATAAATGTTCGGGTTTTGATTCATAAAAATCAGCAGCGCCAAGACCAAATTCAAAGATAAGGATAGGATGGCACCGTTGAATGGTTTTTTTTGCCCCTTTGATCACTTGAAATTCTGCTCCCTCTACATCAATTTTGATCAATCGGACATTTGCTTCTGGAGGAATCATGTTGTCAAGGAGATCGGTCTTGACTGAAATTTGTTCGATATGAACGTGTTTCCCGTCGTACTCGCGTTTTTTTATTCCGCTATAAGCCGGGGCATTGAGGACATGTTGAAAGTTGGTGACCCCGGTTTTGTCATATAGTGCAGTAGGAAAAATTGTTACCGAGGGATCGTTATGATACTTTTCAGTAAGTGCACGAAAGAGTTCCGGGATGGGTTCAAATCCATATTTTCGGCCAGAAGGAGAACCTTCAATCATCAAGTCAAGGATCTCTCCTTTATGGCATCCAATATCAATACAGTCGGAATCCGGCTTTAGTGTTTGTTTAATTATTTGCCGGGTATATGCATCATATCGCTGATTCCGTGTAACAGAAATGTGCAGTAGCGCCAAGATTCGTTTCAAGAGTTGTTTCATCAGCCGGAATAGACCTCATTTTCTTTGCTGCCGCAAAATTACACATTTAATTAAAGAATTTTAATTATTTTTGTAGCCCGTTAATGAATTCAATCATCAAAAAATTTATATGGCGACAACAGCAGATATCAGAAATGGTCTGGTCATCGAATTTAATAATGATTTATACAGCATTGTTGAATTTCAACATGTAAAACCCGGCAAAGGTCCTGCCTTTATCCGTACGAAGTTAAAAAATCTGAAACATGGACGCGTGATTTCCAACACGTTCGATTCGGGGGCGAAAATTGAGATCGCACGGGTTGAGCGTCGGAAATACCAGTTTCTTTATAAAGAAGGGACAGATTATCATTTTATGAATATCGAGAATTTTGAACAAATTTATATTCCGGCTGAACTCATTAGTGCTCCACAATTTTTAAAAGAGGGACAGGAAGTTGAAATTCTTTTTCATGTTGATACGGAATCAGCCCTCACCTGCGAGTTGCCACCCTTTGTCATTCTGAAAATTACCTATACCGAACCTGGTATGCGTGGAAATACCGCAACCAACACGCTAAAAGATTGCACTGTTGAAACCGGTGCCATTGTGAAAGTTCCGTTATTCATCGAAGCAGGAGAGACCATCAAGGTTGATACACGGACCGGAGATTATTCAGAACGGGTAAAAGTATGAAATTTCCAAATCCAATAAAATTATCAGACCTTGCTGATTTGCTGAAAGCAAAACCAGTCGGAAATCCAGATTTTTCTGTCACAGGAATGAATGAAATCCACATGGTAGAAGCCGGTGACCTGACTTTCGTTGATCATCCGAAATATTATGCAAAGGCAATGAATTCAAAGGCCACCACGATTCTCATTAACAAAGAAGTGGAATGTCCGGATGGGAAAGCCTTGCTGATTTGTGAAAAACCCTTTGATGCATACGTTTCTTTGGCTTTACGATTTAGGCCTTTTGAACCTGCTGTTGGCATGATCAGCGAATCCGCTGTCATCGGCGCAGGAACAATAATCCAGCCGGGGGCTTTTATTGGAAACCATGTAACCATTGGAGAAAAGTGTATTATTCATGCCAACGCTACCATTTATGATCATACGGTAATTGGCGACCGCGTCATCATTCATTCCGGAGCCGTGTTAGGCGCTGATGCTTATTACTTCCAACGACGTCCCGAGGGATGGAAAAAACTCGAATCCTGTGGTCGTGTTGTGATTGAAAACGATGTAGAAATCGGGGCTGTCACCACAATCGATAAAGGAGTTTCAGGAGATACAACGATTTCCTTTGGAACCAAGATCGACAACCATGTACAGATCGGTCACGACACCAAGGTGGGGTGCCACTGCCTGATCGGCGCACATTGTGCCATCGCCGGAGTTACAATCATTGAGGATGACGTAATTTTATGGGCCCGGGTTTCTGTAAATAAAGATCTCGTAATTGGTAAAAAAGCCATTGTTCTGGCTATGTCGGGAGTGGATAAATCACTCGATGGCGGAAAAACTTACTGGGGTATCCCAGCTGATGATCCCCGAAAAAAGTGGCGTGAATTGGTTGCCTTAAAACAACTACCTGATTTTTTGACCGGAAAAACCCATTAATCTAATCATTTCGCTTTTTCGCTGTCTTTTTTCTTCGCATATAAGTCAAGCGCAACAATAGCAGCCATAAATCCCCATACTGGAACAGACGCTTTATCGGTATCCAGGAAATTATTCATAATCCCGTGAATAAAATAGGTCATTAACGCGAGCATAAGGGAAAGGCTTATTCCCCGAACCTCACCATCCTCAGAACGACGGTAAACCCTCATGGCAGTGATGATAAATGTGATAACCAGCGCAAATACCAGTAACATCCCGATCAATCCCTGTTCTGCTAAAGGGCCAATATACTCGCTATGGGCATTCCCTTTATCTCCAGCATTGGTGCTGATCAATGTTTTCTCTTCCGATCGTTGGAATGGAGCATATTCAAACTGATACGTTCCTGGGCCATAACCGAAAACAGGCCGGTCTTGAAACATCCGAATGGCAGATTGCCAGCGATTGATCCGTTCTAAATTGGAATTATCGGTAGATATATTGGAGATGGAACGGAGATGTTCAATATAATTGGCAGAGGGCCCCTGACGATTTTTCTCCAACCGATCAAATATTTCAGAAGAAAATATAAAAAAAACAGAACCCATAACCAGAATAGAAAAGAGTATCCATTTGAACTTAATTTTAAAAAGCACAATAAGGAACACTATCAAGGCAAAGGTCAAACTTAGCCATGCAGCTCTTGAATAGGAAAGTACCAAAGCTATGATCAGAACAACCAGCACGATAAAGGAGAAAAAACGGGTGGAAGGGGAATATTTACGATTGAAGGAAAAGCAGCAGAATAAGGGAATAAAAAGGGCAAGGATCGCACCGTAAGCGGTATGGTCATTATAAAAAGGTTCCATCACCCAATGTCCGGCCTGTTCATCAAATCCCCACAGTGAATGGTTATAAGTAGTATAGACAATCACCCCGAGAAGTGGCAAGGTATACATCCAAACAAACACCTTGATGTTTGAGGATTTCTTAAACAATTGAACACCTAACAAATAAAAAGGAACAACAAACCATAAACGAGCCAGCAAATGCTTAAAGGACACAATAGGAATCTGACTCGTAAAACAGGTGATTAACATCCAAACCAGTTGTAATCCAATAATCAGGGTAAGTGGGTGCCTCCAGATTTTTCCGTCCAGATTATTATCGTATACCATTTTAACAATGAAAATCAACAATACACCGAACATCAGGGGTTCGGAGGGGATAGAAATACCAACATTGAAATCAAATTGAGTAATATTGATTGCAATCGGAGTTAAAAAAGTAATAAGAAATAGAATTTTATCAAGGGAAAAAAAATAGAGATAAAGGATGACCAAAAAGATCGGAAGAAGTAATAACCAATAAATTTCACGGTAAACATAATAGCAGTTAAAGCCAATAAAAACAGCACAGATCACATAAAGGATGGTAATCCGAACATTGGATCCCACCAAATAGCTTTTAATTTCGGCTAATTTCTCTTTCATTCCTTATTTGACAAACTTTTGAATTTACTTCTTTCGATCACGCCAATGATCAGAACAGCTAAAAAGAAGGCAGAAAAAGTACTTAATACGACAATCAGCCAACGAATGGGATAGGCTTTCTTGTCAGCTACAAAAGGTTTGCTTAATACATTAACATAGGTAAAATTCCGGTTATAATCGAGAACAGCACGATCATAATCCAGTTTAAGGGTACTGTAATCTTTTGCTTCTGCTAACATCAGGTTTGAAAGCATTTCCCGTTCTCCTCCTTTTTCTTCCAGATTTTTCTTCAGTTTTGCTACTTCTCTGGATTTCACTGATGAACCTCCGGAGCCCAAAAATGCACGCATTAACTCTCTGGTTTGATTTGGAAAATCGAGCAATCCATATTTTGTTCCGAGTTCCATAGCCCGTTGTTGAATGGAATCTAGTTCCATCTTTTTTGAATTTGTAATTAACCTGTAATTATTAACCACTTCCAGAAATTTTTCCTTGTGTAGATTTTTGATTTTGACGTTATAGGCATCCATCATAGCATTGATCAGATCGCGTGCCATGATGGGGTCTTGATCCCGGATTTCAATCTCTACTGCACCGTATGGTGTTTTACTAATATTTACACGTTGGCTATATTCCCACACCAATGTACTTTCAAAGTGTTTATAACTCGAATCGATGCCCCAATGCTTTGCAAGATTGAATTTTTTCACCAGCGTATCTCTGATATCGCGCGACTGAAAGATCTGAACACTTTGCTCTGTTTCACTTTCATCGGAATAGGGAGAAATGTTCGATGGATAGAGTACAGCGTTGGATTTGTAAAGGGGAGTGATAAAAATGGGACTAGAGAATAAAATAGATAGAAGGATTGCGGCAACCACCACCACCCCGAGTTGAATCTTCCATTTCAACATGGTTTCTATAATATTCTTACTGCTAAAGAAATTATCCATAGGATAGGTTTTTTCTTTTGAATTTAATTATTGGCTAAGATATATTAAGACTGTCCCAAAAGGAACTTTTTATGGGTATTATATGTTGTAATTTTATCCATAACCATAATCACAATTATAGCAAGGAAAAGAGATGAGAAAGTAGAGACCAAAACAATCAGCCAGCGAACGGGATAGGACTTTTTTTCGGCTTTGAAGGCATCGCTTACAACAAATTTTTGAGGTAAACTCTCTTCGGCATCTACTTTAGCTTCCTTGTATTTTGACTGCAATAAGGTAAGTTGTTCGGTTTTAAATTCGAGTGAGTTCTTAAGAGACATATAAATACCGCCATATTTTCCCAACACATCTAATTTTTTCTGTAAGGCTGCCTGGGCTGTTTTATTCCCATTCATAAGGGCGATGGCATATTGCTGATTCAACACCTGTGATTGATAATCCACATCATTGACTCCCAGGCTCCCCAGGGTTATAATTGAATCGACAATCGTTTCGACTTCCGATTTCAATGAATTGTATTCTGCTTCCACAACTTTAAATCCTTTCACGGAGCGCTGTCTCATCATATCATTTTTTACGGAATCAAGAAGAGAAGCAATGGTATTGGCAATATCGGCAGCCATCTGAGGATCGGTATCATACACAGAAATTTGAACTGCCATGAATTCAGTACGGCGAAAAGTAATGTTGTTATCGTATTCTTTGAAAAGATCGGAATATTTAAACTTTGAGGTGCTATCGATGTCGTAATGCTTCATCAGGTTGAATTTGGTCATCACCCGATTGCGGATTTTATTGGAATTTAAAATCTGAAGTAGTTGCTCAGCCTGATTATCCTCCCCAAAAGCAGTAATATCCTGCCCTTTGGTCGATTGTTCCGTAAGCAATGACCTTGAAATTGAACTGCTGCTGGCTGGAAACATAATAACCGTCGATTTATATTTGGGTGTGATAAACCAGGGCAAGGAAAAAAACCAGGATCCAAACAGGGCGATCAGGAGAACAATGAACAATGGCTTACGCCATTTATAGAGAAAGATAACAATATTCGAAGAATCGAAATCCTCTCCTTTTTTGATATTATCAATCATAGGAACAAAATCAAAATTGTTGTCAAAGGTAAAAATTATACGTAAGATTCCAAAGGAAGTTACAAGGAGCAAGGGAAATGATTATCGCTCCTGGCGGAAAATATTAATAATGGAACTAAAGCTCCAAAGACGAAGTAAGAAAGCCAAGAGAATCGAACTCAGGATCATAAGGGAAAAATTCCCCAACCAATCTTTTCCTGCTGAAAGGAAGGACCAATCTATGTAATAAACACGCGATAGCATATTGAAACAAATCACTCCAATGAAAAACAGGAGCAAAGTGAGTAAGTACTTATAATTAATGGTGAATTTAAACACTCGTTGAACCAAGATCACCTGAACAATTGCCGTAGTGAACTGAGTGGCCAGGCTTGATACAGCAGAACCGACTGCCATAAAACGAGGGATTAAAATGAAATTGAGGGTAAGATTGATCAGTAATCCCGAAAATGCCAGAATATTTAATTGCTTCAGGTTGCCATTCACTGTGAGTAGCGTTCCAAAAATGTAAGTAGAGGATACTGCCAAAAAACCAAGAATAAGAAGTTGAAATACATTGGTTGATTGTTGAATATGGGTTTTATACAACAAATTCATTATATCGAAACTGTAGAAAAATGAGCCACAGGAAACGATGACAGCCAAAGTAAAAATCAGGGTGAATGACAATTTCAACATTTGATCTACAGCCTGGTGTTTTTTAATCATTTTCGAGAATATCGGAATCAATAAAACCGAAAACAGATAAGCTATCATGTTTGCTGCATCAAGAAGTCGGAAACCCGAAGCATAAATTCCGGCCTGCTCATTTCCCATTTTTTTTGGCAACAGGCTTTCGAGCATCACCGGATCAAGTCGGTTGTAAAAAGTCATTAATAACACCAAAAGTGCAAAGGGAAAACTTTGTTTCATAATCATCAGCGAAAAAGGCCAGTTCCAGCTTAATTTTTTGAACCGGGCCTTTTTAACTACAATAGCAAAAGCAATCAGCGCAGTAATTAAGTATGCAGCAGTTTGGCAATAAACAAACCATTCGATGCGGAAACGGGCTCCTGTAAAGTGTCCCGACAACAATGCACCACAAAAAAAGATCATCAGCAAACGATCCAGCACAGAAAGAACACTCTCCGTTTTAAACATCAGAAATCCTGAAATGTTTGACCGTAAGTACAAAATGAACGAGAGTAAAAACTGGTTGAGTGCAAGCCAGGCTAAAAGTTTTAGCTGATCCGCGTTATAGCGGAGGATCAGCGCAACTAAAAAGGTGATGGATACATAAACGAGCCCCAATAGAAGCTTCATCACCAGCAATCCAGAAAAGTGTTTGTTCAGCAGATGGTTATTCTGAGCAATATTCCGGTTATTGAAATTGGTAATTCCAACATCAAGTAGAATATTAAAAAGAAAGGAAAAATTTAGAATTACGGAATAAAAACCGTAATCGCCAACGCCAACAATTCTCTGTACATTCAGGTCAATCCCAAAAATCCATATCGGTTTTACGAGTAGATTCAGAAAAAGAAGCAAGCCCAGGTTTGTCAGGAACTTCCGCTGCATGGACTAAGAATAAAAAGTTATCAGGATAGGAACACTTCATGATAACTCAAAAAATATTCAGATATTTGCTTCAAAGTTAATAAAATTAATGAACATCGCTGTTAACACCCGGTTACTCATTCAGAATAAACTTGAAGGGATTGGTTGGTTTACGTATGAATCGCTAAAAAGGATCACCAAGCAACATCCAGAACACCATTTTTATTTCATTTTTGATCGGGAATATCACCCCGATTTCATTTTTTCAGATAACATCACTCCCATTATCCAATTTCCACAAGCCCGGCATCCGGCGCTATATTACCTTTGGTTTGAAGGAGCTATGCCCAAACTGTTAAAGAAATTGAACCCCGATCTTTTTCTTTCACCCGACGGGTTTTTATCGCTTCGTACCTCCGTGAAATCGATGGCAGTTTTTCATGATCTCAATTTTGAACACTATCCTCAGGATATTCCCTTCTGGACACGTCGATATTACCGGCAATATTTTCCAAAATATGCAGCCAAGGCAGTGCGGATTGCTACCGTTTCAAATTATTCCAAAGAAGATATCATCAAGCAATATCATGTCGCACCCAACAAAGTTGATGTGGTATATAACGGAACTAACGATGCTTATCATCCCCTCGCTACAGAGAAAAAGGAAAAAGTACGGGAAGAATTTTCTGCCGGCCTCCCCTATTTTGTCTGCATTGGCTCATTACACCCGAGAAAAAACCTGGCCAACCTTTTCAGAGCATTCGACCTGTTTAAGAAATCCAATCCGTCAGAAGTTAAATTGCTGATTGTCGGAGCCCGGAAATGGTGGACCCGGGATATCGATTTTGCTTACAACAAAATGGTCTTTTCTGATGATGTTATTTTTACCGGACGGCTTGACATCAATGAACTTTCAGACGTTTTGGGTTCGGCCCTCGCCCTGACATACGTTTCTTATTTTGAGGGATTTGGAATCCCAATCGTTGAAGCATTCCGGTGTGAAGTACCGGTAATTACCTCCAATGTGACTTCCATGCCGGAGGTGGCCGGTGATGCAGCTTTATATGTCAATCCTTTCGATCCGGAATCCATCGCCGAAGCGCTTTACAAAGCTTATCAATACGATAGTATACGAAAGGAATTGATTGTCCGGGGGAATCGGCGTAAAGACCTTTTTTCCTGGCAACAAACCGCCGATCACTTATGGGAATCGATAGAAAAAGCCATTAAATCCTGATTTTATGAATGTCCTTTTGCTTGGTTCGGGCGGTCGTGAACATACACTGGCCTGGAAGATTGCCCAAAGTTCACTGCTCTCTCATTTGTACATTGCTCCCGGGAACGCCGGAACCCTTGAGAAAGGAACCAACCTTCCTCTATCCGTCAACGATTTTCAGGGAATTAAAGAAGCCGTTCTGTCTCATTGCATCGGAATGGTTGTTGTTGGGCCCGAAGACCCATTGGTAAACGGCATTCATGATTTTTTCCTTGCAGATCAGGAACTGCACAACATTCCGGTAATCGGCCCCACCCGCAAAGGAGCCATGTTAGAAGGGAGTAAGGATTTTGCCAAACAGTTTATGTTGAGGCATGCAATCCCTACTGCCGCCTATAAAACCTTTACGTTAACCTCACTTCCAGCCGGAATTGAATTTTTAACCTCATTACGTCCCCCTTATGTTTTAAAAGCCGATGGTCTTGCTGCCGGAAAAGGAGTAATCATTTGTTCAACCCTGGAGGAGGCAAAAAAAGAATTCACTGCCTTGTTGCAGGAATCAAAATTTGGGTCTGCATCTCAAAAAGTAGTGGTAGAAGCGTTTCTTTCGGGCATTGAATTATCCATGTTTATTCTTACGGATGGGAAAAACTATATCATTCTCCCTGAGGCTAAGGATTATAAAAAAATAAGAGAAGGTGATCAGGGCCCAAACACCGGTGGAATGGGATCCATCTCTCCTGTCTCTTTTGCCGATCCTGTATTCATAAAAAAAGTGGAAGAACGGATTATTCAGCCAACCATGAAAGGCTTGCTTTCTGAGGGTATCGATTACCAAGGATTCCTCTTTTTCGGATTGATGAATGTTCAGGGGAATCCGTATGTCATTGAATATAATTGCCGGATGGGTGATCCTGAGACCGAATCGGTCATTCCCCGAATACAAAACGACATTTTAAAACTTTTCCGAGCAGTAGCCCATCGTTGCCTGGAAGAGGAAACCCTTATTGTAGACCCCCGCTCCACGGCTACTGTCATGCTGGTTTCAGATGGTTATCCCGGTACTTATGAAAAAGGAAAAATCATTACCGGCGAAGATCAGGTTGAAAGCAGTCTGATATTCCATGCAGGGACAGTGTCATTGCAAGATCCAAAATCGATAGTTACCAATGGTGGTCGTGTAATTGCTGTCACCTCTTATGGAGCTACCATGAAGGAAGCGCTCACAACCTCATACCGGAATGCAAAAAAGATCAGTTTTGAAGGTAAAACCCTTCGTAGAGATATCGGTTTCGATCTATAAAAATGTTCATCAAATTCTTTAAATCCAGTTTCTTTACTCAATATCTCGTGATCACGGTGATTGGGATCCTGTTATGGACCAACGCTTTTATCAATCCCCCGGAAATGCCAATGCCCGATGGACCGGTTCCGCTTTATGAGATGGTTTACAAGTGGCTCCATGATCTTCCCTTTGTATCTACCTTGCTGGCTTTTCTTCTGGTATGTGGAGAGACTTACGGATTGACCCTGATTCTTAATAAGCATGAACTCATTCAGAAAAATTCTTCCCTTTCGGCACTAATTTTTCTTGTTCTTATGAGTATTTTACCCGAGATGCTGACCCTTAATCCAATTAATATCTGCATTTTTTTCATGATCCTGATGATTCACCATTTGCTAATCCTTTATAATAAGCCCGAACATCTCGACCGGGCTTTCGGACTGGGATTTTTCACTGCTCTGGCGGGCATGTTCTATATTCCTTTTCTCCTCTGGTTTGGCTTAATTATCATCGGCTTTATCCTTTACAGTTCAGGTCATTGGAGGGAATGGGTTGCAGCGCTGATCGGTCTGGTTACCCCATTTTTATATCTGAGCGTTTTCTATTTTTGGAATGATGAACTTTTTGTTAAGGCCTTCGAATATCCTGATTTTTTCAGGCACATTCTGTTTTTTCCAAATCCTTTTTCACTCGATTTTTGGGTATTGGGTGGAATTATTATACTGGTTTCTCTTTGGGGGATTTATAGAATCTGGATGGGCCCTATTGAAAAAACAGTAGAACTTCGTGTTAAAAGCAGCATTTTTCTTTGGATGCTCATATTTACAATAGCAACGGCAGTTTATTCTCGTTCTCTGGCCATTTACCATCCCTTGTTAGCTGCCCCGTCATTCACAATGATCATCTCTTCTTTGTTGTTTGGCCTCCGTAAAAAGAAATTGGTAGAAATTGTATTGCTGATTTTTTTTCTGATGGTATTAACAAATAACCTTGTTCTTCATCCTCTTTTGACACTTGGCAAATAAGATGCTTCCGAGTCATTATACCGATAATCTTATTGAAGCAGGTTGTGATGAAGCCGGAAGAGGTTGTTTGGCTGGTCCGGTGTTTGCAGCTGCTGTCATTCTGCCCCGTGATTTCCGCGATGAAACCATCAACGATTCTAAAATGCTTTCAGAAAAACAGCGCACCCGATTGCGGGGGGTCATTGAAGCCAATGCAATAGCCTGGGCGGTGGGAATTGTCTCTCCGTCCACCATCGATGAAATCAATATTCTCAATGCCTCCTTCCTGGCTATGCATAAAGCGATAGATCAACTTCAAGTTAGGCCACAGATACTGCTAATCGACGGGAACCGTTTCAACCCATATAACAAAATACCCCATCTTTGTATCGTAAAAGGGGATGCAAAATTCCTCTCCATTGCCGCTGCTTCCATATTGGCAAAAACTTGGCGCGATGAATACATGATTAAACTCGCTGCAGAATTCCCAGTTTATGATTGGTCCCACAACAAAGGATATCCTTGTAAAAAGCACCGGGAAGCCATTGCCCGTATGGGAATCACTCAACATCACCGGAAAAGTTTTCGATTGGCAGAACAATTGAAATTTCCATTTTGAAATTGTGACTTTCAATTGTCATTTGTCAATTTTACCCTACCTTTGCTTTGCTTTTTACCTGAAAGCTGTTCATGAAAAATCTGAGGATATTCTTCTTCACTCTTACTGCATTAGTTTTGGTTTTGGGATTATCGTGGTTAGGCTACCTTTTATACCAACGGACAAGACAACCCAATGAATCTCCTTTCAATGCAGTTCCGGGAAATACAGCGCTGATTATAAAGCTAAACAAGGCCGGAAATCTGCTTGAGGAGCTCAACAGATCCAATCTTCTTTGGAAAGCCCTGGTTCGTTTTCCCGGGATAGAGACAGTGCGGAATGAGTTGCATTTTGTAGACTCTGCCAGCCGGAAAAATCCAAAGATCAATAAAATTCTTCAGCAATATCCGATATTAATCTCGATTTCGCTTAGCGGACGCGACAAATTTGCAGCGCTGTACCTGACTTCTGTCAACGCAAGCAATGCTGAATCTACCATTGTCGATTTTGTTACGGAAATGGCCGGGAATAAAGCGATTCTTACGGAAACTCCATATTTTACCACGCAGCTTCACCGTGTTCAGATCAAAGGCAGCCGTGATGCGTTCTATTTTTCTGTTCTTAAAGGTGTTTTCGTTGCCAGTTTCCGGGCTGATCTGGTAAAAAAAGCGATCGATCGGTTATCCCTCAACACCCCGCTTGCAACCTCAACTGGATTTCGAATGGTAGAAGCCTCCTCGGGGAAAAAAGTAGATGCCAATGTATATGTCAATTATCGTTTCTTTTCTCTCGTTCTTTCGCAGATTACACGGGATGATGTTCTGCCCGACCTGCTTAAATTTGCCTACTTTGCCGATTGGAGCGGACTCGATCTCCTGATAAAAAAGGATGAACTGATCTTTAATGGAATAACGGTCGCTACCGATAGTAACCAACAGTTTCTCTCATTATTTTCAAATCAGAAACCACAAAAAATAACGATTGCTTCCATCATGCCTGAACAAACACTCTATTTTACAGCTTATGGATGGAGTGATCCTACAGATTTCAGTGAACGATTCCAGAACCGGACACCCCGGGAAGAGAGTTTTGCCGGAGTTCAGAATCCCGTAGCCACGTTATACGAACAATATCAGGTAAATATCGGAGATTATATTCTTCCCTGGATAGGTACTGCAGGAGGAATTTTCGTAATACATGACCAAAAAGCAAGTACTGATTTATCCTTTGCAGCATTCAAATGTACTGATACCCTTGTTGCTGCCAAACATTTACGATTGTTATCCAAAGCAACCGGGATTCGAATGGATTCTATCCTTTTTAAAGGGCACCGGATATATAAAATGGCTTTGCCCGGGTTTTTCCCGGCATTGTTCGGTGATCTATTCAACAAAGTAGATCCAAAATATTTCACCTTTCTGAATGAGTTTGCTGTTTTTAGTCAACAATTGACCGACTTGGAAGGGATCATTGAATCATATCAGGGAGGCTCTACTTTGGCGAAAGATAAGGTGTATGCTGATTTTGCTGACGACTTCAATGAAAAATCAAATGTCTACTGCTTCTTTAATACCCGGAATGCAATCCATTCATTACAAAAAATGTTGAATCAGGAGCTCTCTGATCAAATGAATCCGGTGATGGATAGCATCCGAAAATTTGAATCGGTGGCCTTTCAGTATAGCAACATGGAGGGTCTTTTTTATTCCAGCATTGTTCTGCGATATGATCCTAATTTGGGAAAAGAAGGGCCTCTCCAGTGGCAAACCAAGCTGGACACTACAATTTCAGGGCATCCCCGCATTATTCCCATCACAACAACGGGTGATTTTGCTGTGGCAGTTACCGATATCGCACACAACCTCTATCTCATTACCCCAGATGGAAGAATCAGTTGGAAGTTACATATTATGGGAAAGTTCATGGGAGAAATATATACTATTCGTTCACCCGGAAATGATTCTCTTTCCCTTCTTTTTAATACAGATACCCACCTTTATTTGATTCATTCCAATGGACAGTTTTCTTCCAATTTCCCCATGCGATTTCCCATGCATGCCACAAATGGATTGACCTTAGTAGAATCGGGCAAATCAAACAAATATAACATCCTGGTTGCCTTCCAGGATAACCGGGTTTATAATTTCACCCTCGATGGCCATTCTGTATCGGGGTGGACCCGACCTGATCTGAAGGAAGAAATCAATACTCCGATTCAATTTTTCAACAAAGGCGGGACAACCTATTATTTGGTCACCGGAGACAAGGGTCATGCGCTAATCGCCGGAAAAAGTGGTTCTACCGAAATAAGGTTGGGATCAGCATTTATTCATTCGCCGAATACCTCGTTTTATCAAAATAAAACAAATAAAAGAGGAATCTTTCTCACTACAAATATCGATGGAAAGGTTCTGTTTATTCAAGAAAACGGACAAACTTCTGAAGTAACATTAAACCTTTTTTCCCCCGATCACCATTTCTTTTATGAAGACATCACCGGGAATGATCATCCCGAATTCATCTTTACGGATAAAAACCGGATTTTTTACTATAATCGGAATTATAAACTCATCTATTCCTATGCTTTTCGGAGAGAAATCAGTGTCCCGCCATTCATGATCCGGATACCAGGAGAACGACCGATGATCGGATTGGTATCGCCCGAAACCAATGAACTCTTCCTTTTTGATGATCAAGGGAATCGGGAACTTGAATCGGGTATTCGTGGGAATACACCATTCGACATCAATTACTTGGAAAACCGAACGCAACTTAATTTAGTTGTCGGAGCTGGAAAATACCTTAGGAACTATCGGTTACCTAAGCATTAGGAGCGTCCCTTTGGGGGGTTCCACCCCTTCATGAAGATGATTCCGCTTATACAGCATTTTTAATTTAATCCCATAACGTTGGGATATATCGTACAAGGTTTCTCCCTGTTTCATCAAATGGGCGGTAGCTGCAGCTTTGCGGCGTTTTGACTCAAGATACACAATTTGACCAGGACGTAACGCAAATTCACTGTGTAAATCATTAAATTTCATCAACCGTACAACAGATATTTTAAAATCCTTGGAAAGTATCTTGAGATTGTCCTTTTTTCGGGCAATCACCATTTGTAAGTCATTGTTCGAATAGACATTTCGATTCCCAGGACCGATGGCAAATACCATAAATTGTTTTAACCACGCTTGTTTAGAAGGATTATCAAGATCATCCAACTCATTCTCAAAAACACCGGCAAAATCAGTATTGTCATATTGGTTCAACGAATAATTTTCAATCACGGTGATAAGTTTTTGGGCATATTGGGGATTGGTTGCATAACCAGCACTTTGTAAGCCCTTTGCCCATCCGTTATAATCGGTTATTTCCAGTTCAAAAAGGAGTTTGTACCGATCACGCAGTGTAAGAAAATAGGAATGATCGCGAAAAGATTCAAAAGGAGAATCATATTTACGAAAACATTCATTGGGTGTTTCATCATCCTGATAATAGGTTTTCCCTGTCCAATCCTTATGGCATTTGATGCCAAAATGGTTATTGGCAAGCAGGGCAAGTTTACTCTGACCGGCATTGGATTCGATAATTCCCTGAGCCAAGGTGATACTCGCCGGAATACGGTAAACCATCATTTCCTTTCTGGCAATTTCCTGGTAATTCTCAATATATTTTCTTACAAGTTCCTTATAATCAATCTTCTGGCCAGACACAGAACCATAAAAAAAAATGGAAATAAAAAACAATCCACAAAAACTATATTTCCTCATTTTGCTATTTCATTTTTACCAACGCTCTATACCTTTTTCCGCGTTCTTCAAAATTTTTGAACTCATCATAACTCGAAGCTGCAGGTGATAAAAGGCATGCATATCCCGGACGGGTTTCCCGAAAAGCGATGGGTTGAAAATCGTCAAACCGATTAATATAAAATAGATTTTTCCCAAAACTTTCAATATTTTCCAGGTTTTCCCCGATTCGCCTCCCCGCAGCACCTACCAAAATCAGATTCCGAACGGCAGAGCCCTTTAGAAAGATTGCCAATCCGCTGTAATCAATACCACGGTCAAAGCCGCCAGCAATAAGGGTATCTACCTTGGGTATTGCTTTTATTGCTTCCATACAGGCTTCAGGAATCGTAGCAATGGAATCGTTATAGAAATGGATATTTTGAAATTCACCGACATATTCCAATCGATGTTCTAACCCTTTGAAAGTAGCAATTCCATCTTCAATTGCTTCAATTTCAACACCCAGGATCATGGCGACATTCACAGCAGCCATAATATTCTTCAGATTGTGTTCTCCCCGTAAAAACCTGTCCTGATGAATCTTCCACACAGGAATCTCCCGATTTTCATCCACAAATACCATCCAATCCTCACGGATAAAGCACCCTCTGCTAACCTTATGATGGAGCGCAAATGAATAGGCTTGTCTCTCTTTTAAATATGGTTCCACTTTCTCTGAAACCAAAAGATCCTCTGAATTGTATATGATGAAGTCATCTTTTTTCTGGAACCGTACGATGTTCACTTTAGCCTGCTGATAGGAATCATAAGATGGATAGGCATCCAGGTGTTCCTGAAACAGATTAAGAAAGACCGCAATGTGTGGTGCACAATTAAGAAATTCAAGCTGGTGAGAAGATAGTTCCGCTATGATCTTTGTTTCCGGCTTAATCCTGTCGATGAAATGAAACAAAGGGTTACCAATATTTCCAGCCAAAATGGTATCCTTTCCGGCTATATTCAAAATATGATGGATCAGACTTGAAGTTGTACTTTTCCCTTTAGTCCCGGTAATCCCAATTACTTGATTTGAATAGGACTGCAAGAACAAGTCGGTTTGAGATGTGATCTTCTTATTAAATGTGGTCATTTGCTTCCAGATGGGGATTCCCGGAGAACGGATGATTACATCAAAAGAGGAAAGTTGATTCAAACAATTTTCCCCTGAGATGAAAACCACATGCTGATCCTCTATCGTCAGTGGGTTTTCTCGAACCGACTCGTTGACATCCGCAATGGTAATATCCATTTCAGGGAAAATCTTTCGTAAAATGGAATACGTTGCCTGTCCTTCACGGCCAAAGCCCAGCAATACAACCGATTTACCGGAAAAATTTTTCAGGATAAGGTCAACCAGGCAGCTCATTTTTTAATATGGTTTCAAATTCCGGCGACAGATTAGAACCGGTTGGAAATGTTTTCAAAAATTGTGAAAATGACAATAACGAATACATTTTAAACGAAGAAGACTTACGATACAATTCCAGCAAACAGGGCATCTCTTCCCGACCATATCTTCTAATGGTTTCACACAAAGCAAGGTTAACTTCACGAATAGTTCCGACACAATCAAAAGGTTTTTCTTCGGCAATACCAGTTAATTGATCAAATATTTGACTAAGATTGGGATCATCAAGCAGATTTTTCCCAAATATCTCGATCAAAGCAGCAGAAGATAAAAACGGAGAGAGAATAATATAAGTGAACAGGCACTTGGCACACGCTCCGCACCATGAATCGGTTTTACTCCCCGCATTACAACTTTTAAAAACCGGGTGATAGATCGTGAATTTAGAAAAAAGAAGCGCAATCTGCAATTCGTTCAGTGGTCTTAAAAAACTGAAATAGTTGATATCACGAGTAAGATATGAATTCAAATATTTCCGAAAATCATTTTCAAAGGTAACGGATTTGGAGTACTGATGATTGATCGTAGTCCCTTCAATGGTTGATTCATTGGCGCTCGATTCATTTGATAAGGCAATATAACGGCGACCTGTCATAATGGCAGAAAGAACAGTAACGAATGCAAGTAAGGCTGAAAATGGGGTATGACCGTTAAGAAATCCTTTTTCATTTAATCCGATTAAAGCAGGATCGAGGGTTCTAATAATTTTCAGGTACTGATCATCGGAAAATCCTTTCAACCGGATGGTTTCAAGGCTTGCTCCCCGGGGATTCATGATCATCGGCAAGCTCCCGGGAAAAGATTCCAATAACTGAAGGGTCACCGCTGAGTCTTTGCCTCCTCCAATGGGGATCAACACCTCATGGTTGGTTTCA
This sequence comes from Bacteroidales bacterium, assembly GCA_023231005.1. GTDB lineage: Bacteria > Bacteroidota > Bacteroidia > Bacteroidales > FEN-979 > CAIVAT01. The sequence goes on from JALNWG010000005.1 coordinate 49,533, forward strand.
AAATGCTGTATTGGAAGAATTGTATCAGATGCAACTTTAAAATGTATAAAGTTGTCTATATTTACAGGAACTGAGTTCAGGTAAAAAAATTCACCCAACCCGTGAAAATAAAGATTTTTCCACCATTCAACCTGATTTGGCGACAAAGCAAAAGGTTTGATGATCAAAGTGGGGGGACAAGCGGCTTTCCAATAGCTGATCAATTCGATCATTCCGATATGAAAGATTATATTGTCAAGGCTATTGGAAACTTTTTCGTCCGGGAGAAAACACTTTTTCCGGGGTATGAAAAGCGTAGGGTGAAAGGTTATTTGATCGGCTAAATTAAAGGTAAAGCATATACTTAAGCCAGCATTTGTTAAAGAATATTCTTGTGCTTCAAAGATAAAATATGGATATTGCTCCCTTAATTCAAGAAATTTATCGTACCGGTTTGACTTTGACATGATTTGGTATTATATTTGCTGAAGGAGCATCTACAAAAATAAGAAAATTGTAGTAACGAAATGGAAAAACCGCTCATCAAACCAAAGCAGGGGATCATCCTGATCTCAGAACCATCACTTCGGGATTTCTATTTCCGGCAATCGGTGGTTTTACTTGCTGAACATAATGATGAAGGCACTTTCGGAGTCATCATAAACAAACCCATCGAAGCCCGTATTTGTGATGTCATCAAAGATTTTCCTCAACAGGATTATCCGGTATACCTTGGTGGACCTGTAAAAACGGATAGTATTTTTTTTCTCCATACACGGGAAGATGTTGACAACAGTTTACTCATAATGCAGGGATTATATTGGGGCGGAGATATGGACACCATAAAACATTTAATTGAGAATGAATTGATCACGGAAAATGAAATTCGGTTTTTCGTAGGTTATTCAGGCTGGCAACCCAATCAATTAGATCGTGAGATTCGTGAAAAATCATGGGTGCTTTCACATACATCTGCTTCTGAAGTAATCAATCCATCCCCAGAAAAACTCTGGAGCAACTACCTGAAAAACATGGGAAAAGATTATGCTATCTGGGCCAATTTCCCGGCCGATCCAACGTATAATTAAGAATGGACGATAGATCTCTTGCTTTTTCTGCTTGACACAGATTTTTTTGAATTTAACCTGTTATCTTTGCGATATGAAATCTCGTATCGGATAACATTAATTCAGCCCTATATGATTACCACAAAAAATCCACATATCAATTATTATGGCCATCAGCCGGGTGAATCGATAGAAAACCGCGAACAGAAACGCTCCTTGTCACCCCGAGCCAATACAGCTCGAGAACTGTATTTCAGCGCAAAATCTTCTACTTCCATGGAATTCCCCTATTGGTATACCCGACGTTGGGAAGAATTGGAGGGGGAAATTCCAATCATTCGCCGTGCAGAAGCCTTAAAAGCTGGTTTTTCCCATCTAACCCCTGTAATCTATCCGGGAGAAATACTGGCCATGGGGAAAGCAGCATTTCTTCGTGGTTCTTATCCGATGCCCTGGCTTTCTGAAGCCTTTTTTATGGCCGCCGAAGATAAACTTTACAAGGAGGCTCAGGAATCGGGTAAGCTCACAGCCGATACATTTACCACAATGGGGAAAGGCGGAGGAAACGTAACAACCAGTGTGGGGAAAGTGATCTCAATCGCCGGAAAATTTGGGATCAGGGTCGAAGAAATGCCCATCATGCTTGAAGTAGCAAAAAAATGGAAAGACAAGTCGGTCGATGACGTGGGACATAAATATGAACAGCTCGTCCCGGGCTATTCAGAGAAGGAAGCCCTGATGCGTTCGGTGATATGCATGTTCGATTCGGGATACACTTTACCTCAAGGGCGGGAAGTGATAAACTATTACTATCCTCTTCAATTTGGCATCGAAGGTATAATTGCCAATTGTAAAGAAAGTACCGCAGCAGTTGCCGGTTACCCTGACATGGATCGCCTCTATTTTTTTCAGGCTGTGATCATCATGTTAGAAGGTTTGCAGAAATGGATTCGGAATTATGCCGAAGAAGCCCGGTTCCTTACTTCCATTGAAAAGGATGAAAAACAAAAAGCTGAATATTCAGAAATGGCCGAAAGGCTTGATTGGATATCAGCAAAACCTCCCCGCACCTTTCATGATGCCCTCCAGATGATCTGGATTTTTCACGTAGCGGTGCTGAATGAAGATGCTATTTCAGGACTTTCACCAGGCAGGGTCGGGCAAGTTCTTTACCCCTTCTGGCAGCGGGATATAAAAAACGGGATAATAAACCGTGAACAGAGCCTTGAAATGCTCGAATGTATGCGCATCAAATTCACAGAAATTGATTGTTTTGCCTCTATGGGCGTAGTAGGTGGCGTATTATCTGGTAATACTTTCAATAATCTTTGTATCGGAGGTTCACTGAAAGATGGCACCTCAGCTGCCAATGAACTTGAAATGTTGATTCTGGAAGCTGGGATCACTTGCGACACACCCCAACCCACGCTTTCATTATTGTATGACGAAAACCTTCCGGAGGAATTTTTACTCAAGGGGGTGGAATGTACCAAAATCGGAACAGGGTACCCGGCATGGATTAACAACCGAGTAGCTATGGAGTTCCTTGTCAGCAATTATGGACATGAGGGGTTGAATATGGAGGAAGCCCGTGCCTGGGCAATCGGAGGATGTCTCGAAACTTCACCCGGTAGCTGGATGCCACTCGAACTTGATGGAGAGATTCATTGGATTCCCGGTGGATCTGCACCAGCAACCAGTGTTGGAGTACATTTTCTTAACCTTCCCAAGCTGCTCGAGGTAGCTTTATTCGATGGCATGGATATGAGAACCAGCCAAAGGATCTTCCCTTCCCATGGATATGCGCTTGACACCTATGAAGAGCTCTGGAAATCATTTCAGTATTATTTCAGCAGGGCTTGTCATATTCTTACGCTCACCAATAATGTTCAACATGATGCCTGGCGCAAAATTTCCCCATCCCTGATCAACTCCATGCTCAAACCCGATTGTTTGGCCAAAGGAAAAGATATCGGCCAAATGGGTTGCCGTTACAATACAACCTTTAATATCGAAAGCTGTGGTACCGCTAACTTAGTGAACTCTCTGGCCGCTTTGAAAAAAAATGTATTTACCGAAAAAAATTATTCTTTAAACGAATACCGCAAAGCCCTGCTTGCAAATTTCGGATATAAAACTGCCCAGGAAACCGGATCATACTCCTTAATTGACCAGGTTCCGACCGAACAATATCATACCTGGAAAAAAATCCATCGGCAAAGTCTGGACGCTCCGAAATTCGGGAATGACGATCCTTTTGTAGATACTATTATGAAAGATTGGGAAGATTGGTTTTGCGATATGGCTCACAACTACCGTTCGCTCTATGACCAACCTATGTATGCCTGCCAGATATCCGTTTCCACTCATGGCCCAATGGGTGCAGTTACCCTGGCTGGTCCCGATGGACGCTTGAGCGGTACAACTTTCTCCGATGGTTCTGTTTCTGCCTATCCGGGAACCGATAAAAACGGGCCGTATGCACTCTTCAACTCAGCAACCTGCTGGAGCCATTCCAAATCGCAAAATTCTCAATTGAATATGAAAATCCATCCTTCAGTAGTAAAAGGTCGCGAAGGCTCCCGGAAATTCCTTGAACTGATCCGGGCATACTTGCGTAAAGGCGGATTTCATGTTCAGTTTAATATTGTTGACTCCCGAATGTTAAAACAAGCCCAATCCGATCCCGAGAAATACCGGAGCCTGCTCGTACGTGTAGCAGGATTTACACAATATTGGGTTGAACTCGGCAAACAGATCCAAGATGAGGTGATAGCCAGAACTGAGTATGAGGAGCTTTAGGTTGCCCGATGACGAAATCGTGAAAAGGTGAAAAAATTGAAGGTTATGGAAGAATTATTTTGTAAAGATTGTCGGTTTTATCTTCCGGTGGATGTCTTCACTGGATTGTGTAAAATCAGCAAAAAAAGCGTCATTCCTGATGACTCTGGTTGTGAAAAGTCTGAGAAATCAGTAAAATGCAAATTCTGCATGAATTTTACCAGCGAACGTGAATATTTGGGAAAATGCATGGAATCCACGCTAGCTTATCCTGACATGAATGCCATCAAATGTGAATTTTTTAAATGGATCGAACGAAACTGATCCACGGAACCTTGTTTGATATCCAGGGATTTTCAGTTCATGATGGTCCGGGGTGCCGTACGCTGATATTTCTTAAAGGATGTTCGCTGCATTGTGCATGGTGTTCTAATCCAGAGGGTATTTCCCCCTATCCTGAACCACTCTATCAGATTTCAAAATGTACTTTTGATGGTTTGTGTATTGAAGCATGCCCCCATCATGCAATAAAACAAAATCTGGAACACCTTGTTTTTGACCGGTCACTTTGTTCAACATGTAACACCTTTGAATGTACTTCAGCTTGCTGTTCCGGAGCCCTCAGGAAGGGAGGTTTCCAGATCACCGTAGATACATTGTTTAAAAAAATAACCCGCGACCGGCAATATTGGGGAGAAGGTGGTGGTATAACCTTAACCGGCGGAGAGCCTTTTACACAGTCGGGATTTGTCCAGGCTTTGCTGAAACGATGCTATGAAACTTTTATCCACACAGCTGTTGAAACCTGTGGAAATGTCCCTTGGAAAAACATTGAGCCTTGCCTGCCTTGGCTTGATTGGATATTTTTCGATCTCAAACATATTGACTCAAAAAAGCACAAACAATGCACAGGATCTTCAAATCATCTGATCCTTCAATCGGCTGCTAAACTGGCCATATCCTTTCCTGGAAGAATTATCTTCCGGATGCCCGTTATTCCGGGATTTAATGATGATTCCGACCACATTGCTTCCCTGTGTGACTTCATTCTTTCCACCGGACGGCAAGAGATCAATTTATTACCGGTCCACCATTTTGGGAGAGAAAAATACAACTTGCTGGGACAAACGTATTATACAAAAGAATTTAATTCAATACCCCATCTGGAAATAGAGAGAATCAGATCCCAGATGGAGATGTCCGGAATCCGTTGCTATACCGGGAGCGAAACGCCATTTTGATAATTGCAAAAAAAAATTCAATTTTGTAGACTGAAAATCAGTTACCACTATAAATTCTAATATTCCGTACTATGAAAGATACTCCCATCAACCATGATATTGTTAGCCGACATATCGCCGATAGTAAAATACGCAATATAGGTCAAGCCTCAATCCGTGAAGTAAAACGATTGATCAATGGCATTGAAAATGAGACTGGAGAAAAATTCGTTCGTATGGAAATGGGGGTGCCGGGACTTCCGGCCACTGAAATCGGGATACAAGCTGAGATTGATGCGCTCCGGCGTGGAGTTGCAGCGATTTATCCTGACATTGAGGGGACCCCGGTGTTAAAAAAAGAGGCTGCCCGATTTGTTAAATTATTTCTTGACATTGATGTTGATGCAGCCAACTGTATTCCAACGGTAGGCAGTATGCAAGGTGGATTTGCAGCATTTCTCACCTTCTCAAAAATATACAAAGAGAAAGATACCACGTTATTCATCGACCCTGGTTTTCCTGTCCACCATCAGCAACACCGGGTACTCGGACAAAAATTCGAATCCTTTGACGTTTATGATTATCGTGGAGAAAAATTGAGAGCCAAACTGGAATCCTACTTCTCGAAAGGGAATATTCATTCTGTACTTTATTCGAACCCGAACAATCCATCCTGGATTTGCTTTACCGATACCGAACTCCGGATTATTGGCGAACTTGCGACAAAATACAATGTGATCATTATCGAAGATCTGGCTTATTTCGCCATGGATTTCCGAAAGGATTACTCAAAACCGGGAGTGCCACCTTTTCAACCTACCGTCGCAAAATATACCGACAACTACGTCATGCTAATCTCCAGCTCCAAAGCTTTCAGCTATGCCGGACAACGTATTGGGATGATGATCGTGTCGAATAAACTCTTCAACACCAAATCGTCCGACCTTTTGCAATATTACACGACTGATAATGTTGGACGTGCGCTGATTTATGGTACCGTTTATGCTTTGAGCGCCGGTGTTACCCATTCCACACAATATGCTCTTGCAGCAATGTTTAAAGCAGCAAACGATGGAACATTAAACTTTGTTGAAATCGTTAGAGAATATGGCAAGAAGGCGAAGATCATGAAAAAGATGTTTACCGACAATGGGTTTAAAATTGTTTATGACAAAGATGAAGATGAACCCATTGCTGATGGTTTCTATTTCACTTTCGGATATCCAGGCTTTACGGGTGAAGAATTGCTTGAGGAAATGCTTTACTATGGTATCAGTGCCATTGCTTTGAGTATCACGGGAAGTGAGCGCATCGAAGGAATCCGGGCCTGTGTTTCCTTGGTCAAACGCGACCAGTTTCCTGTTCTGGAATCTCGATTGAAAATATTCCATGAGCAGCATCCATATTAAATAAAATAGCGAAACCAAGAAATCTGAAAGTTATTAACAGCGGTCAAGGGGCATCTTTTCTTTAATTGCTGTTTTTTAATCATTTTTCATCATACTTTATTCATTTATAGCTTTTTGTATCATTATTTCGTTAACATTTCCCCGTTGACAAAAAATGAATATTGGGATCATTTTGGAATCAATCCTGCCGGTTCTTTGTAGGTTATTAAAAGGGATTCCCGATGTGGAAGTGGTTATCTTTTGTATTTCTGGCTTTCCTGCTGCTGGGAAGCTCCAATTCACGGGATGTTTACGTTGACGAGCGAACCAGCACAGAGATCTGTTTTTCTGTATCGGAAGGGATGTTCCCTAAGCATTGGTACGGGGGGAAGATAAAAGCTGAAGCAATGTCGCTTGATCGGTTAGAGCGGAATCATTTTATCATCATAATGAACCGTGCGTTTGACAAATATCCGGAATCTGTTTTAAAAGAAAATCTCAATCGTATTTATGCCCTAAAAAAAATGCGGTTTTATGGGATCCCTTTTGGCGGAACCAATGTCCAGAATACAGTATTCATTTGTGATGATGAACAAAATTCAAATTTTTCTGATGAATATATCGAACGCGTTTTTCATCATGAATTTTCAAGTGTATTAAAACGTGCTTTTCCTCATTATTTTAATGAAACCGCTTGGGAGAATGTCAATGCTCCTAATTTTATCTATGGAAATGGCGGTGTAAATGCCATCGTTAATGGAGATGCTTCCATGAAGCTGGATCCTGGACTCTTTAACAAAGGTTTCCTGACGCGATATTCTCTGGCTTCCTTAGAGGAAGATATGAATGTGTTTGCCCAGCAACTGTTTTCCGGTTCCAATGATTTTTGGGAGATCGTGGACCAAAACATTAGAATTCGACAAAAAGCCCATATTTTGATTGCCTTTTATCAAAAAATTGATCCCAGGTTCAGTGAAAATTATTTCCGTCATCTTTCCGATAAACTGACCTGGAAATAGTTAAATAAGGATAATTACACTTTTTTTTAAACTTATACCAGTTCTAAATTACAATTTCGCTGGTATTTAATTGACATTTTGCAGCCTTCCATTTAAAGAAATTTCCGTAACTTCGTGGTATCATAATAAACTTAATGCTATGGGTAAATTTCAAGGTGATATTGTAATCAATACTGAACGTTGTAAAGGTTGTGAAGTATGTGTTGCTGCTTGTCCATTCTCGGTAATTGCAATGTCGAAGGATGTAAATGGTAAAGGTTATCATTTTGCCATAAAAGTCAATGATGAATGTACCGGATGTACCAATTGTGGTACAGTATGTCCCGACGGGGTCATCACAGTATATCGCGCAAAAGTTACTACTGAATAAAACTCAAAACACAATAATCAAATGGGTGAACTTAAATTAATGAAGGGCAACGAAGCCATCGCCGAAGCTGCTATTCGTGCAGGTTGTGATGGTTATTTCGGATACCCGATCACGCCTCAATCCGAGGTAATGGAGTACCTCATGGCTCAAAAGCCATTTGAGCGGACCGGAATGGTAGTACTTCAGGCTGAAAGCGAAGTAGCTTCCATTAACATGGTATACGGCGGTGCCGGTACAGGGAAAAAGGTAATGACCTCTTCTTCCAGTCCTGGTATCAGCCTGATGCAGGAAGGAATCAGTTATATGGCCGGTGCGGAACTCCCGGCGCTGATTGTCAATGCAGTTCGCGGAGGCCCCGGACTGGGTACCATTCAACCTTCGCAGGCCGATTATTTCCAGGCAGTGAAGGGTGGCGGACATGGCGATTACAAACTGATCGTACTGGCTCCAGCCTCTGTTCAGGAAATGTGCGACCATGTAAAACTAGGTTTTGATCTTGCTTTTAAATACCGTACACCGGTGATGATCCTCTCCGATGGAGCTATTGGGCAGATGATGGAAAAGGTAGTCTTTTTCGACCAGATTCCACGTCGTACCGACGAAGAACTGATGAAAGAATGTCCTTGGGCTGCCGTTGGAAAACCCAAAAACCGTGAACATATCAGAATCACTTCATTAGACCTTGACCCTGCTGGTCAGGAACGTGTTAACCTGAAATTACAAGCCAAATACAAAACGATCGAGGAAAACGAGATACTCTATGAAGAGATCCAGTGTAAAGACGCTGAATATCTTTTTGTAGCCTTTGGCCTCTCTGCCCGTATTTGTCAAAAAGCTACTGACCTGGCCCGCGCCAAAGGGATAAAAGTCGGTCTGTTCCGGCCTATTACCTTATTCCCTTTCCCAATTCAGCAAATTGCTGCTACCGGGAACCGAATGAAAGGGGTTCTTGTTGTTGAAATGAATGCCGGGCAAATGATCGAAGACGTGAAACTCTCAATGGGATCAAAGGTAAAAATTGAACATTTCGGACGTTTTGGCGGTATCATTCCTTCACCGGATGAAGTAGTTAACGCGCTGGAACAAAAAATTATCGGAGGCTAATTATGGAAGAATTATTTGCAAAACCTGAAATACGTAAGCCGGAAAATATTGTCTATAAAAAGACTAACCTGATGATCGACCGGCCGCTTAGTTATTGCCCCGGATGTGGTCATGGAACTACTCACCGGATGCTAATGGAAGTTATAGAAGAGATGGGCATCCAGGAAAACACCATCGGGGTCTCCCCGGTAGGATGCTCCGTGTTGGCCTACGATTTTCTAGATATCGATATGCTGGGAGCTGCACATGGACGGGCTCCTGCTCTGGCTAGTGCAATAAAAAGACTCTGGCCAAACCGATTTGTATTTACCTATCAGGGCGATGGAGATCTTGCTGCCATTGGAACTGCTGAAACAATTCACGCCTGTAACCGCGGTGAAAATATCACCATCATCTTTATCAATAATGGAATATATGGCATGACCGGCGGACAAATGGCACCTACTACGCTTGAGGGAATGCGTACTGCAACATCACCATACGGACGTGATATAGCAACCATGGGATATCCGCTCAAGATCACAGAACTGATTGCCCATCTTCCCGGAGTCAATTATGTTACAAGGCAGGCAGTGCATACTCCAAACCATGTGCGGAAAACTAAGAAAGCTATTCGAAAAGCATTTGAGATCCAGAAAGAGAAAAAGGGCCTTTCCTTCATCGAAGTGGTTTCTAACTGTAACTCCGGTTGGAAATTGACTCCTGTTCAAGCCAACAAATGGATGGAAGAAAATATGTTTCCTTTCTATCCTCTGGGAGATATGAAAATAGACGGAAAGCTGGTTTAGTGAATTAATCGTAAATCGAAAATCGAAATGACTGAAGAAATTATTATTGCCGGTTTTGGAGGACAAGGTGTCCTCTCCATGGGAAAAATCCTCGCCTATTCAGGTGTAATGCAGAATAAAGAAGTGAGCTGGATGCCATCCTACGGACCTGAAATGCGAGGAGGCACCGCTAATGTAACAGTAATTATCAGTGATGAACGGATCAGTTCTCCCATTCTCAATTCCTTTGATACTGCTATTATCCTCAACCAACAATCAATGGATAAATTTGAAAAATCGGTAAAACCCGGTGGATTGTTGATCTATGACCCTAATGGCATCACCCGTCATCCGAATCGTAAGGATATTAATATTTATTCGATTGAAGCTGCTGATGAAGCAGGAAGATTAGGACTCTCCAAAGTATTTAACATGATTGTCCTGGGTGGTTTTTTAAAACTTAAGCCTTTGGTAAGTCCTGAATATCTGCACAAGGGACTCGAAAAATCTCTTCCTGAACGCCATCATAAACTGATTCCTGAAAACGAAAAAGCAGTCGAAATCGGAATGAAACTGCTCAAAGCGGTTCAAGTTATTTAACATCCTCCTTCGAATCCTCTTCCTTTACATTCCTAATCTTTTCCTTTAGGTCTGCGGGCATTTCGTCGGTGTATTCAGTTTCTTCGACCGTTTCGGAGAGGTTGCCTCTTCCATATTTTAGTTTGGGATTATCAGAGGTACCCAGAATCCGCAATGGAATGCCAAAAATACCTAGTGGTGGAAGCCCGATTCGCATCTTCAGGTTTAGTTGCCCGTTGAAATTTGTGGTTCCCGAAATTTTCAACCGGAAACTGGAAATTTTCATTTTTGTCTGCTCCAGGGTTATGACATTATTATGAATGGTTGTCTTGAGATCTACTTTCGAGATATCCGGATTTTTCAACTTCTCCCGTTCCGTACTTTTGCCAACAACCGTGAATAGTTTCAATCCCTTTACTTTCACCTTCTTTAATGACAGAACACCACCTCCCTCCAATGAAGGATAAATTGGAAACATCCCTGGCCCAAGACTTCCTTTGAGAGAATAATCCAGTGATATGATACCATCGGCTTTCCCGGCAGCGGAAGCAAGGTTACGGAAAAGTTCTAATTCATTGTAAGCCCTCTTAACATCAAAATCCTTGGCTGAAACATGGAAATCAAAGAATGCCTTGGAAGGATTTATGCTCCCATAATTGGCCTCCATAGCTACTTTCGTCCCGATAAAGTCAAACTGCATCCCGTTAAGAACCAGAATTCCTTTACGGACTGATACAGCCGTTAGAAAATCTGTGAGTGTAATACCCTGAAACAGTACTTTTTTAATTTTTGCCGAGAAACCGATATCCAGATTATCCGGAATGATGATCACACCTGCAGAAACATTCGTTCCGCTATGAGTATCATCGGTTTTGAATATAAATTCATCGACTAAAAGGTGATCTGAATTAAGATTGAACTTTCCTTTGAGTACCTGATTTTTTGACAGAAGGTAATTGATCATATTGCTCAAATGACCATCCAGATTAATGTCGGAAGCTCCATACTTAGCCCTGAATTTTTCAAACCAGATCTTATCGTTGTCGAACCTGAACACCCCATTATTTAAAATCAACTGTTTGGGGAGATATCCGGAAGTAAAACCGATGTTCTTCAACACCAGACGGCCTTTATTCTGCAACTTTTCATATCGGCCAGCCAAGGCATCACGCTGAGTTCCATGTAATGAGAGGTCACTCTCAATGCAACCATCCAACTTCATTCCCTCCTTAGAAAAAATTTTATAGACCCGTGCCACATCCACAATCCCTTTGGCATTAATCGAATAATCAACCGATTCAGGATTCTCAATGGCTGCATTTATTTCAAATGGTTTCCCCTCAAAAAGGAAAGAAAAGGGCGAAATATTAATTCGTGTGTCACGTAACTGACCTGTTCCATTGGTTACAACACTTTCAATATTGATATTTTCCAATGGATGCGGATAATATTTTGTTTGTATGCGTCCTTCCTTTAATGAGAGTTTTATTTCGGAAACCGGAAAATATTTCTTCTCAGGGGAATACTTTCCTTTTACAGTCAAATCCAAATCTAGTTTACCTTGGAGATCCAAGCTATCCAACGGAATTACTCGTTTGAGCTCCGCTAAGTTGACTTGAGTAGATAATTTTCCCTCAACGGGAAAATCATCCAGCCCATTCACATGGAAATACCCTTCAATGTGGTTTTTAAAAAATTGGGCATTCAGCTTTTCCAGTTTTACCCGGATATGACGATAGTTTTCATCGGGTGCAGAAACATTCAGGTCGAAGGAAATATTGGTAATCGCTTGAGGAAGCTTCTTATATTTCAAATAGCCATCGGTAATGGATGAAAAAAGAGTAAACATTGGAATGCGACGGATCACGGTTCTTAATTCTTTACCATAAGATTCCGTTGCCGTTTCATAAATACCTTCGGCATTGAAGTTCATGGTAAACAATCCACGTAAACTTACATCTTTAAACCCAATAGCCTGGCTCCATTTGGCTATATTCATAACGGTATTAGCCCTTGCTTTAATGTACAAATGATCCGTACTTTTTAGTTGTAATGAAGCGCTAAAAATTTCATTTTCATAAATAGAAAGTAACCTAAGAACCAGGAGATACCCACCTTTTTGAAAAGTAAACCGACCATTAAAATTCACGGGCATATCCTTGATTCTGATATCGTTTTTCTCGAATTTGATATTTAGTGTCCGTGTATTGATAATCGTAGTAAGTTGTGCCTCCAAAGGTTTTTCCCTTAAATATGGAGTTTTATTCAGTATAAAATCCACGGTATTGATCCTGATTTTGGAGGTCAGCGAAAGTATATCACGCGTCAAATTACATTTTCCACTGTAATTTAAGCCCTTTAGCTCCACACTTACGGGAATTGAAGGATCAGCATATACAAACCTGGAGTTTGAAAAAGTAATATGTTCAATATTGATATCAGCCATCCCAGTATTAATAGTATCTTTCACTTTGATTGATTCACTGGAATTGTATACCATAAAATTCGCTGCACCTTTTTCATCATACCGAACCTCCACATTGGCCTTGTCGAGATAAATCCGTGAGATTATTATCGTTTTGCTGAAAAGACTCAATACATCAACGCCAAACGCTACTTCATTAGCAGAAATAAGGGTATCTTTTTCAAAAGGGGCCGAGCTCTTCAAAGAGAAGTCCTTTAATCCAAAAGTCAATCGAGGAAAATGGCGAAAGAAAGAAACATTTATTTCGGAAAAGTTAAGTTCGGTTTTTAGTCTTTGGTTTGCGACTGCTTTTAATTCCTGTGAAATTTTATCTTTGAAAATAAATGGAACGGTTAAAAGGAGTGTAACCAGCACCAAAAGGGTCAAAAATACAACGATCAGAATTTTCCTTATTCGTTTCATGGTTTAAAGGTAGAAACTTTTCTTTTGAAATAATTATATTTTGCCATGGGATTTTTTTGCACCATCATTTGTATCATTATTCCGCCACTAACAGTATTGGATCGAGATTGCAGGGCGTTTTTGATTGTCCTTCTGCTCCCCTTATTTCATCTCCTTCAGAGCCATGATTGCTTCGTCAACATGTTTTTGAAAATTAATCTGCGATGAAAAAATCATCCGAATGGTCCCTTGCTTATTAATTACAAAAGTAACCCTCCCGGGAAGTACACCCAAAGATTTACAGACCCCATATTTTTCAGCTACAATGTTGTTCTTGTCAGAAAGAAGGATGAACGGCAATTTGTGGTTTGCAGCAAAAGCCTGATGAGAAGATATATTATCGGAACTGATCCCAATTACTTCGGCACCCGCCTCTTTAAAAACTTCGTAACTGTCACGAAAACTGCATGCTTCCTTTGTACATCCGTATGATTCATCCTTAGGATAAAAATAAACCACCAGATTTGCTTTACCTAAAAAATCGTTGAGGTTAACCCTTCTCCCATTTTGATCGGGTAAGGAAAATTCTGGTGCTTTGCTGTCAATATCAATCTTTTGTTCCATATCGATTTTATTTTACCTGCTCTCCATTTTAGTTCTTAATTCTTGAAAATTATAAAGATACACATTCTATTAATAGTTAACAAATAATTTATTTAGAATGTTTTCAAATAAAACAACTATTTTAAGAATGTTTTGATTACTTTTGAGAAAAACCGTAGGAAATGTGAAAGAGGGTAAGCGTGATTCATACGAAATTGTACCAATAAAATCATCAATTTCTTAATGATGACAGATAAACGGAATTTTAAAAAAGAAGAAATATTAGCGGATTACAAACTTGCAATGGAGAACGTTTGATGAATTGCCATTTTGCTACACGAAGCCTGGAGGAAAAGGGTGATTGGAAAGATCTGACAAAACAAAAAATTCTCCGTTAAAGGAAATGAAGTTGCATTTGGGACGACGGCTATGGTATCTCGATCCCAATAAAATTGCAAACAACGGCAATTACTTCACTCCGCCTGGCATCCCGGAAATTTTGAGAGATGTTCTTGAAATAGTATACGAAATGATGCATGAATTCAATCCGAATAGATTTTCGAAACTTTGGTGATTGAGAGATTAAAAATCAAGGATAAGATATGATGGATTTAGAAATTTTACAGACCGGAGATGGGTCCGATACCTTATACAACAGTGCTTTAAATGAATCATACCACTCCACATTCGGTGCCATTCAGGAATCACGATTCATTTTTATTGATCAGGGATTACGGTCAGCGTTTCAAACATTTCAGCAGGAACCACTCCAAATACTCGAAATAGGCTTCGGAACCGGTTTGAATGCTTTTCTTACCCAGATGGAAGCTGAAAAAACAGGGAGAAAAGTAACTTTTTCATCACTGGAGGCTTACCCTTTACCCCCAGAAATATGGCAACAATTAAATTATCCCAGACAATTTTATCCCATCGACTGCACAGCTCAGTTTTATCAACTGCATCAGGCTGCATGGAACCAACCGGAAGATATTTCTGCTCATTTCATTCTTCACAAAATGGCAGTGACCCTTGAAGTTTTCACGCCGAAAGACAACTTTTTTCACGGGGTCTTTTTCGATGCGTTTTCACCTGCTGTTCAACCGGAATTATGGAGTGAATCTGTCTTTAAAAAAATATTTACAGGAATGAAATCCGGAGCAACACTCATGACATATTCCGTAAAAGGGTCGGTAGTCAGAGCATTGAAGTCTGCTGGTTTTACAGTCGAAAAACGTCCCGGACCACCAGGAAAAAGGCATATTCTTTGTGCAACGAAAATAATATAGATATATCCCTAAGTTTTCGTCACTGGGAACATCTAATATAGAAACATCCTCCCCTTAGACGAAGAGCCCTGCATCACTCAAGATGTTTGTATTGTCGTTTTCGAATTCATTTCAAAATTCAGAGGAGAAACAAAATTCTGGACTTGGATCTATCGGATCAGTGTTTAAGACCTTGAAAGAAACCGGCAAACCCGATTAAAAACCTTCTCAAATCCTTCGGTTATCTGCGGTTCAAATCGCATATTGGATGGAAACGGGTTTTCATGTTTATAAGGGTAATCAAAATCGATGATATCCACCGGAATAGGAATATTGCGATTAGACCCTTGTAACGTATTGATGACCTCATAAGGAGGAACCACTTTGTCATTCTCGAGTGCAATCGCATAAACCTGGTCACTTAATTTACGGAGTATTTCTTCCCTCTGTTGCCGATTGACATTATAATTTAACATCGCACAAAAATTGATCCCTTCAGGATGATCTCCCGAGAGGTAATGTTTCAGCCTAAGGTCATTTTTTAAATGAGTTTCGAGGTGTTCAACAATGTACGAATATAACGCTACATTTGCTTCACTGTCGAGAATGTACCGTGAAACAGGCGACAGCCGGTTAAACACGGTTCCACCACAAAAAAGACACAGCTTTGAAGTTGAAAAATAATCCTTGTGGTTTGTCATTATTAAGATCTGCGCCAGCAGTGCACCGATGGAATAGGCAAAAAGATCATACCGGGCATTTTTGTCGATGAACGGATGTTGACCTGTTTTAATCTGGTCGAGGAGCTGTATCACATCATAATAAGATTGGAGTCCTGACCAGATAAAACGCTGTGGTTTCACATGAAGGCGCGTACTGATGGCAACATTGGAAAAGGTTCCGGCAATGAGATTTGGAAAAGCTTTTTTTCGTTCTTCACTAACCTTGTTCATTTGCCGTGAATCGGACCAGGTTATTGGTGAACGGTTCATGTGAAAAGCAAAGGGAAAGAGGACGACTGCTTTTCCGGTATTTTCAACTATTTCCCTGGCCCATGGTAAATACTTATCCCATGTTTTTTCATTAAACCCATGGAACATTAAAACGAAATCATGAATTATTGAAATGTCGGCCGGAGCAATAATATGATAACGGAATTGCTTGTTTTCACATACTTCAGAATCATGAATATCGAGAACCGGATGGGTTACAATCCGATTCTGGAAAGCTCCTTTGTCGGCTGGTTGAAAAGAATGTATCGGACAATAATAGGAAGATTCCCCTGGCAAAATGGTTGCATTTTCAGAAATAAATAAAAAATTCCGAATAATTGTCTTTTCATCAAGGAAAATGGAAGGATCATTATAATTGGTCTTCCGTTTAAGATCATTATAAATGACAGAATATGACATACGATAAAATTTTATTGCGACAAAGATACAACTCAAAGTCTATCAAAATTCTCTTCCTTCAGATCAACAAAACGAATTAGAATATTTCATTTAATGCATCAGAGCATTAACGAAAATTAAAGAAAAAAATTTTAGTTAAGTGGGTGTAGACATTTGTACTAATTTTGCTGTTGGTAATTTTCTAAAACACTAGCTAATTCTATATCTGGCATGGGCAATATCCAAGGTAATGTTTTCTTTCTATTCATTTTCCCGTTTTTTTTCCTTATATCCTGTACCTCCCAGCCTGCGGGTAAGGTCATTCTTACCGGGCAATTGAAAAATGGTTCCGGCGAAAAATTAATTCTTAGTGAATTGGACACCAAGACGATAAATAAAATTGATTCTGTAACACTGGATGTCAAAGGATCTTTTCAAACCAAATTAGCTCCATCTCAGCCAGGGTTTTATCTCCTTCAGGCTGCATCCGGAAAGGTAATGGTGCTTTTTATTCAACCGGATGATATCATAAGATTACAAGGAGATTTTACAAATTTTCCGGATTTTGTTGCGATAAAAAGTAACCGTGAAGCCGAATCTCTCAATGATTTTTTCCGGTTTACCCACAGGAATGAGCGTCACGTTGATTCACTCGAAAACATACTAGTTGAGCATGAGGGTGATCCCGATTACCCTGAGTTGACCCAACAGATTGATACGGTTTTCAAGACGATCTGGGATGGTCAGAAACGTTATGAAATCAACTATATCAATACTCATTTATCTTCACTTACTTCCCTGATCGTGATTAATTATGCTTTTGGGATGAATTCGGTGTTGGGGATGGAGGAAGATCTGCCATTGTATCTCAAGCTGGATTCTTCGTTAATAAAGTTATACCCTGAGAATAAACATGTGAAATTTCATCATCAGCGGGTGATGGAACATAAAAAAGTCTAAATTTAAGGCATGACGAAGAAGATATATTTTGCCTCTGATTTTCATTTGGGTATTCCGGACCACGATCGCAGCCTGGAGAGAGAGAAAAAATTGATCGATTGGCTTGATCAAGCCTGTGTTGATGCTGCGGAGATCTTTTTACTCGGAGATCTTTTTGATTTTTGGTTTGAATATAAAACAGTAATTCCGAGAGGGTATGCCCGTTTAATGGGGAAACTTGCCGACATTACTGATTCCGGTATTCGGGTTCATCTCTTTCTCGGAAATCATGACATGTGGGCTTTTGATTATCTGCATCGTGAATTGAATATTCAGTTACACCGAGGACCAGAGTTCCGGGAGTTTTATGGAAAAAAATTTTACCTTGCACATGGCGATGGGTTAGGACCCGGAGATCATGGGTATAAATTCATCAAAAAAATATTTGCCAATCGTTGTAATCAGTGGCTCTTTCGTCTTATTCACCCGGATTGCGGAATTTCGATGGCGCTTTTCTGGTCACGAAAAAGCCGTGCTGCAGCCATTGACAAGGAGCAGCGGGAAGAAGCCCGAAATAGAAGACTCATTGATGAGCGGATCACCATTCATTCAAGGGAGCTTCTAACAACGCATCCCGATTTGGATTTCCTGGTTTACGGACATTATCACTATCCTATTCTGATGCCTTTGAGTGATAAAGCCACACAAATCGTATTGGGCGATTGGTTAACCCATTTCACATTTGCTGTGTTTGATGGGCAAAAGTTGGAGTTGAAGAGATTTTTCTGACACAAGGCCAAAAAAAAGTGGTCAGGCTTTTACCAGACCACTTTCATCAACAATTACTTCTGATTATTCCGGATGGATTGCCTCAACCGGACAAACGTCGGCGCAAGTGCCGCATTCGGTGCAAACTTCGGGATCAATTTTATAAATATCACCTTCAGAAATAGCTTCAACGGGACACTCATCGATGCAGGTTCCGCAAGCAGTGCAATCATCACTAATTTTGTAAGCCATGACTTTGTTATTTTGCGTCCCAAAGATTTGGGACAAGGTTAATAATTCGAATTTGTGGTCAAAGATACATATTTTTAATTGACAATAGAAAATGGCTTATGTCAATTTTGACTTTTATCACTTTGACTTTTGACAATATTCAGTAACTTTGCAAGACTAAAAGATTTCAAACTATGGCTAATAAAAAAAGACCTGTTATTGAGCGGGAAGACGTAGTGGTCAAATTTGTCGGCGACTCTGGCGACGGCATGCAATTGAGCGGTACCATGTTTTCTGATGATGCTGCCTTGGTTGGCAATGATATGGCAACTTTTCCTGATTTTCCTGCTGAAATCCGTGCCCCGCAAAATACAGTAGCTGGAGTTTCCGGTTTTCAAGTACACATTGGAAGTAGTAAAATCTACACCACCGGGGATCTGGTTGATGTGCTGGTTGCAATGAACCCCGCTTCCCTTAGAGCGAATATCAAATGGGCAAAAAAAGGAGCCACCATTTTGACGGATACCGATTCCTATGATGAAAAAACAATTGAAAAAGCCGGTTACAAAAAGGATCCTTTACAGGACAATTCCCTTGACGGTTTTAATGTAATCAAGGTTCCCCTTACTACTCTTACAAAAGAAAGTTTGAAAGAGCTGAAGATTGACAATAAGACTGCTGAACGTAGTAAAAACATGTTCGCACTTGGCATTCTCTATTACATCTTCAATCGTGATTTGAAACCCTCCTTTCATTATTTTGAGCAAAAATTCAAGAAAAAACCGGAACTGATTGAGATCAATAAAATTGTTCTTCAGGCAGGGTTCAATTATGCCGAAACGATGGAAGCCATCAAAAGTGTGATCCAGGTGGCTCCAGCTAAAATGGAAAAGGGCCGCTACCGTAATATCACCGGTAATATCGGAACAGCCTGGGGTTTGTTGGCTGCTTCTGAAAAATCAGGACGGCCATTGTTTCTTGGATCTTACCCCATTACCCCTGCTACCGACATATTGATTGAATTAGCAAAACATAAATCTTTAGGAGCAAAAGTATTCCAGGCCGAAGATGAAATTGCCGGTATCTGTTCCGCCATCGGAGCTTCCTACACCGGTTCTATGGCTTGTACATCTACATCCGGCCCCGGACTCTCACTCAAGAGTGAAGCAATTGGATTGGCTGTGATGACTGAATTGCCACTTATCATTGTGAATGTTCAACGTGGGGGCCCTTCTACCGGTTTACCAACTAAGTCGGAACAGAGTGATCTATACCAGGCTCTGTTTGGAAGGAATGGAGAATGCCCGGTGATTGTCTTAGCTGCTTCTACCTCAGAAAACTGCTTCTATTATGCTTACATGGCAGCCAAACTTTCACTGGAACACATGACTCCTACAATCCTGCTTACAGACGGTTATATTGGGTTTGGCTCTGCTTTGTTCCGGATTCCTAAGATGGCAGACATGCCACCAATCAACCCTCCGCTTGCCACTGCCAATGATCCAGATTACAAACCCTATAAACGTAACCCCGAAACCCTGGCCAGACAATGGGCCATTCCCGGAACAGAAGGATTACGCCATCGTATAGGCGGACTGGAGAAAGAGGATATCACAGGTGCGGTTTCAACGGACCCGATGAATCATCAGCTCATGACCAAATTACGTGCAGCCAAAGTAGAGAAAGTAGCTGATTTCATTCCAGAGCAAGAGATTGATGGTCCGAAGAAAGGTGAATTATTGGTTGTTAGTTGGGGGGGGACTTATGGAGCCGTTCATTCGGCTGTTCAACAGATGCAAAAAGCCGGAAAACAGGTAAGTCATGCTCATTTTCATTACATTATGCCCCTTCCCAAAAATACAGAAAAGGTGTTGAAGAGCTTTAAGAAAATTGTGGTATGTGAACTCAACAGCGGGCAATTTGTGAATTTTCTGCGTATGAAATACCCCATGCCCAATATCTGCCAGTACAATAAAGTACAGGGGCTGCCTTTTGTAATCAGTGAGTTAACAGATAAGTTTAACCAACTTTTGGAGGAGAAATAAAATGGAATTTGTAAATACGACTGTTGAGCGTTCCACTGTTCAACTTTCAAAGACTGACTTTGAGAGTGACCAGATGGTAAAGTGGTGTCCAGGTTGTGGTGCACATGCAATCCTGAATGCGGTAGAGCGGGTATTCCCTAAAATTGGTTACCGGAAAGAAAATTTCTGTATTGTTTCCGGAATCGGATGCTCATCGCGATTTCCTTATTATGTAAACACTTATGGAATCCATGGAATTCATGGACGGGCTGCTGCCATATCTACGGGCGTTAAAATATCCAATCCGAAACTCAGTGTATGGATGGCGACCGGAGACGGGGACTCCCTTGCAATTGGAGGAAATCATTTTATCCATATCATCCGCCGAAATGTTGATGTCAATATCTTGTTATTCAACAACCAGATCTATGGACTGACTAAGGGGCAATACTCCCCAACTACCCCAATGGGGAAAGTGACCAAAAGCTCTCCCCAGGGAACTATTGAACACCCGTTCACGGTGGGTGAACTTGTTATGGGCGCACAAGGAACCTTTTTCGCCCGTGTTCCCGATAACAACATCAATTTGATGACAGAAGCAATGTTCGAAGCGGCCCGCCATGATGGTACTTCAATCATTGAAATCATGCAAAACTGTGTCATCTTTGCAGATAAAGCTCATGCTGACATTACCGGTAAAGAAATGAAAGATGAAGCTATGCTGGTAGTGAGAAACGGGGAGCCCATGGTATTTGGAAAAAACCATGATAAAGGTCTTATTCTTCGCGATACCCAACTGGAAGTCGCTGTGATCGGAAAAGATGGCATTACCATTGATGATATTCTTGTCCACGACCAATACAACCAAGATCCGGGAATTCAATTGATGTTGGCCAAGTTAGCCCCACCTAATTTTCCTATGATATTTGGAGTAATCCGCTCTGCAATGTACCCAACCTATGATGATCTTGTTGAAGAACAGATCAAATATGCAAAGGAAACTTCGAAAATTAAAAACGTTGATGACTTGCTAAACTCAGGAGATACCTGGGAAATTTAACGGAAATTTTATAAAGAACTGGGAACCTCTACCGGGCTCACTCTGAACCCGGATGGTTCCTTTATGTTTTTCAATAAAATCTCTACATAGGATGAGTCCCAGTCCAGTTCCTTTTTCATTGGAAGTTCCCGGAGTGGTTACCAGGCTGTCGATCTTGAAAAGTTTATCAACCATTTCATTTGACATACCAATGCCATTATCCGATACGATTAGTTCGATGGCTTCAGTATAAACTTCAGCAAAAACTTCAACCCGTCCTCCTCTTGGGGTAAATTTGATCCCATTTGAAACAAGATTCCTAAGTATCGTGCTGAGCATATTTTTATCAGCCAAGATCATTTGAGAAGGTGAAACACGGTTAATCAATTCGATGCTTTTTCCTTGAGCAGAAAGGCGAAGAAGATGAAACGCTTCATTAACAAAAAGGTTAAGATTTAATTCTTCGGGGGAAAATGGGGTCCTGCCAAGCTGAATTTTTGACCACTCCAGTAAATTTTCCAACAAATTATAAGCACTCCTGGAAGCAACCAGAATATTATTGGCAAACTGTTTCCGTTCTTCGTTTGAATAATCATCATACGATTCAGATAACAATCCGGCAAAACCCAGAATGGCATTAAAAGGACTGCGCAAATCGTGCCCAATGATTGAATAAAGCTGATCTTTCATGACACTCATTTCGGTGAGTTCATCGGCCAGCTTCTTGAGTTGTAACTCAGCCTGCTTCCGCCTTGTAATATCGTGAAGGATGAGAAGTGATCCCAATGGCTTGCTACGTGAATCCTTGAGTGGATTAATAATAATCTCTACCCAGATGGAAATGAGTGGTTCCATATCAATTTCCATCACCGACTCCCCCTCATTATTGTCCTTATTGATAACCTCTGAAATAAGAGGTAAGGCATACTCAAGTTTTCGTCCCCTGATCTGTTCTTTGATATTAAATGTCTTCATGGCAGCAGGGTTTATATCCATGATAAAATTCTTTTTATCCAGGACAATGGCCCCATCATTCATTTTTTCTATCATCAATTGATGCCCGGCAGGAACAATATCGAATAAATGTTCCCGTGAAATACCGATGTAAAAGATCAATCCTGACAATGAAATTCCCATGGGAGAAATATCGAGACCTTCAACAGGACTCAAACCAACGGTATAAATCAATCCTGTAAACAATGGAAACAGGGAAGCAGAGATAAGGAATACAGCTTTGGGTTTATAGTAACTGGGTCGTTTGGTAATGAAAGATATTAATTGCAAATTCCCGAAAACAATCATGAGCAGGGAATAGAACATAGCGATGTAAAAAAAAGGGCCATGATGATAAATGAGAATATTATTTCCTGCCGGACTCCAACTAAAACCGCTCCATATTAATTGGTGATACTTATTTGTGAAAACCAGTATCAGCGTACAAATTGGGATAATTGTGAGAATCCAAAAATTACGAATGACCCAGTTTGGTTTTTCAAGATTATAAGAAAAAATAAATTTTACAAAAAACAGAGGGGTGAGCATGTTCGCAAAATACTCAAAACGCGACAGGACAATTTTCTCTTCCATGGTAGGAGCTGCCGATTCAAACACAAGAAGAAACGACCAAAAGGTAGCCAATGCCATCATCCAGAGAAATGGAATCCTGCCACGAATCTGTGACATCCTATATACGATAAAAACAATTTGGAGACTCACTATGGAGGTAAAAAAATGAATCCAGGTGATATAGGTGATTTGCCAGATCATATAGCCGAAATTAAAAAATGCAAAAATCAAAACAAAGAAAAGATAATTATCTTACAATATCAATTTTTCATTGTCTATTCAACCAGTTTTATTAATTTTCCATCGATATAAATTCTTTGTCTGTGTTACTTCAACCCTTCAATAATTTCATTGCCGCCAATCAACTTTTTTCTATCGAATCCAGAATCCTTCTGGCAGTTAGTGGAGGCATTGATTCGGTGGTCATGGCCGAATTGTTTTACCGGGCAAAATTTGCCTTCGGAATCGCTCATTGTAATTTCGGGCTCCGGGGTACTGAGAGTGATAATGATGAACATTTTGTTACTGAATTGGCTTCAAAATACAATGTACCTTGTTATATTCAAAAATTTGACACCAACGGGTATGCCCATGAAAAAGGCATTTCTATTCAGATGGCTGCAAGGGAGCTGAGATATGAATGGTTTGAAACCATCCGTAAAAAAGAAATATTTGATTTCATTGCAACTGCGCACCACCTCGACGATCAGATAGAAACATTTTTTATCAATTTGATAAGAGGGACTGGAATTTCCGGACTTCATGGGATTCCGGTTCGGAATGGAAATATTATCAGACCACTCCTTTTTGCCTACAGAAAACAGATTGCAGAATTTGCTTTTGCGAACAATATACAGTACCATAACGACAGCAGCAATGCTTCAACCAAATACCTTAGGAATAAAATAAGGCATGACCTCTTACCGGCCATTACCACCATGAATCCGGACTTCAGCGCGAACCTCACTGCAACGATCGGCAGAATCAGGGATATGGAACTGATTGCTAATAAGACAATCTCTGATTGGCGAAATAAGGTAATGAAAGAAGAGGGGCAGAATTTCATTATTAATGTTCCTGCCTTCCTTCATTCAGAACCTTTAGATACGTTGGCATGGGAATTATTAACCCCCTTTGGTTTCAATAAAAACCAGGTCATCAATATTGTTCATCTGATAGAAAAAGGAAGTGGCACCCAATTTTTCTCTCCTACCCACCGCCTGATAAAAAATCGGCAGCAACTGATTATACAACCTCTGCCGGATAAAGAAGAGGAAAAACACTTTTTAATTCAAGATTTCACTTTAAAAAAAACCTTGAAATGCCCAATTTCACTTACATTAAAAAAAATCAATGATCCTTCCTATTATGATATTCCTACATCGAACGATACCGCCAGCATTGATTACGAAAAAATTACCTTTCCTCTGATCCTAAGAAAATGGGACCCCGGTGATATATTTTATCCGTTTGGCATGAATCAGAAAAAAAAACTGAGCGATTTTTTTATTGACCATAAATTCTCACTGCCGGATAAGGAAAGTTGCTGGTTGATCTGTTCCGGAAAAGAGATCATCTGGGTAGTCGGTCACCGACCCGATCACCGCTTCAGAATCACGAAGAAAACACGAAAAATCCTACAGATAAAAGTTGAGCCATGAAGAGATATCCATTTTTATATTTTCTCCCTTTCATGTTGATCTTCTGTCATTGGACAGGATATGCACAGAACATCAAACCGACCCAGACTGAAGCAGTATTTAATGTAGTTACTACCAGTAAAAGCGGAAACCCCAGACAAGGTGAAGTTATCTCTCTGGTAAGCCAGGGATCAAAGAAACGTTTTACCGGAACAACCGGAGAAGATGGAAAATGTACAATTATCATTCCATCAGGGGAGAAGTATATCATTTATTACCAATATTTTAGCGACCAGGTCAAATATAAAGATCTGGATGTTCCTGGTGGTGATCACCGGGTAACATATACCTTCACAATGAAATATGATCCCCCCAGAACCTTTACGCTTAAAAATGTCTTCTTTGATACCGGAAAAGCCACCCTAAGGAAAGAATCTGATAAAGCTTTACTCGAATTGGCAGAAGTACTAAAACTGAAACCCCGAATGGAAATCGAAATTGCCGGGCATACCGATAATGTAGGTTCCTCAGAATCGAATATTAAATTATCTGCTGACCGTGCTGAGGCTGTTCGTATTTATCTCATCAACAAAGGAATTAACGGAAATCGAATCGTTGCCAAAGGATACGGAGAAACACAACCTGTTGCCGACAACAATACCGAAGAAGGAAAACAACAGAACCGTCGCACAGAAGTTAGGATCATCAAAGATTAAGAACCTGTTACGGATACTTTATATTTTAGCTATCTTTGTGCATCCTAAAAATTCCTGTTAACAATAATTTCTAACTATGAAAAAAGTCTGGATCGGCTTATTGGCCTTAGTTCTGATCCCTACATGTGTTTTTTCACAAATTCTTGATCCTGTAAAATGGAGCTTCAAAGTTGAACAATCCACACCTGGTGAAGCCACCCTTCTGCTTATTGCAAAAATCGACAAGAACTGGCATCTATATTCTCAAGGTATCCCTCCAAACGGGCCCATACCAACCACTTTCACCTTCAATAAAACCAACGCCTATCAGCTCATGGGTAAGGTGATGGAGCCAAAAGCCATCGAAGAACGAGATGTGCAATTTGACAATATGCTGCTGAAGTTTTTTGCAGATAAAGCAATTTTTAAGCAGAGGATCAAAGTACTTCAGTCCAAAGATTTCGTCCTTACCGGGATAGTGAATTTTATGTGTTGTGATGACAAGCAGTGTCTTCCTCCCAATGATGTGGAGTTTTCTTTTCAGATCAAAGGGAATCCTCAAGCCGAAGCCATAATCACTAATGTTTCAACACAAAACACTCAGGATACGGCAAAAGCGATTGCTAAAACGACATCCGATTTGCAGACAAAAAAAACAGACCAGGTAAATCTTGCTACTACAACCGCAGATACTGCTGCCAACAAATCGTTGCTCTGGTTTTTCCTGATCTCCTTCCTCGCAGGGTTGGCGGCAATTATTACCCCCTGCGTATTTCCGATGATCCCAATGACGGTAACCTTTTTCATGCACGATAGCACCAGTAAAAAAAAGGCAAAGATGGAAGCCTTGGTTTATGGTCTCTCAATCATTGTCATCTATATGATCCTCGGAGTGCTTGTTTCAGTCACCATGGGCCCTAACTTTAATAATTTTATCAGTACCCACTGGATCCCAAATTTATTTTTCTTCGTAATCTTTATGGTTTTCGCTGCCTCTTTTTTAGGGATGTTTGATATAACATTACCCAGTTGGCTTGTCAATAAAGCCGACAAACAGGCTGATAAAGGAGGGTTCAGCGGAGCCTTTTTCATGGCATTTACCCTGGTATTGGTCTCTTTTTCCTGTACCGGTCCGATTGTGGGTGCACTCTTGGTCAAATCCGCCGGAGGAGCCATTCTCATGCCCATCATCGGGATGCTGGGTTTTTCACTTGCTTTTGCTTTGCCTTTTGCCTTATTCGCCTTTTTTCCTTCTTGGTTGTCAGGACTTCCCAAATCAGGAGGCTGGCTAAACTCAGTTAAAGTGGTTCTTGGATTCTTGGAATTGGCCTTGGGGTTGAAATTTTTGAGTATTGCCGACCAAACCTATCACTGGCACATTCTCGACCGCGAAGTCTACTTAGCGTTTTGGATTGTCATCTTTTCCCTTATGGGGTTGTACCTGTTGGGCAAACTGAAATTCAATCATGACTCTGACTTGCCTTATATCAGCGTTCCCCGGATCACTCTGGCCATCATCGTTTTCGCCTTTGTTGTTTATATGATTCCCGGCATGTGGGGAGCTCCGTTGAAAGCATTATCGGGGTATCTTCCTCCCCAGACCTACCTTGATTTTGATCTGAACGCTATCATAAAAAAAGAGGTTTCCGCCATTAGTCCCGGAGGCGGAAGTGCTCCTTCCGCGCTTTGTGACAATCCAAAATACAATGACTTTTTAAAATTGCCTCATGGACTTGAAGGATATTTTGACTACAAACAAGCGCTGGCTTGTGCCCGAAAACAAAACAAGCCTATATTCCTTGACTTTACCGGCCATGGTTGTGTAAATTGTCGGGAAATGGAATCCAATGTATGGTCTGATCCTGCCGTTTTGAAACGGCTCCGGGAGAAGTATCTGGTTACCGCACTATATGTGGATGACAAAACAGAACTCCCTGAAAAAGAATGGTATACTTCGACCTATGATAAAAAGGTGAAAAAATCTATCGGAAAGCAGTTTGCAGATCTTCAGATTACCCGTTTTAATGTAAATTCTCAACCTTACTATGTTCTACTCGACACTGCCGGGAATCTACTTACCAATCCTCGTGCTTATGATCTTGACATCAATGCCTTTATTAAATTCTTAGATACCGGATTGGAGAAATTTCAGAAGCAGCAAACTAAATAAGACCCGGTTATGCGTTCGATTGTGTTATTTCTGATTATCTTTTTCACATTAACCCTTAGCGGATTTTCACAAACACAGCCTTTCAGTCTTGTTTCTTCTCCCCTTCCTCCACTCGAATTTAGTTCCGGCGCATGGGGTGATTACGATAACGACGGAGACTTAGATGTGATTCTCAGTGGAAGTACCGGAACGGCACCTTCCACCTGGCTTTACCGCAACGACAATGGTTCCTTCACAGAAGTAAATTCTGGTCTCCCGGGATTCTCTAATACTTCTGTTGAATGGGGCGATTTTGATCATGATGGTGACCTTGATCTGCTTTTTACAGGGTTAGATATGAACCATAATGATGTCACAAAGATTTTTAAAAACATTGATGGAAATTTCACCGATGCCAACATTATCTTGCCAGGCATTTCCAACGGACAGGCAACATGGGGTGATTTTGATAACGATGGAGATCTTGACATCCTCCTTGCCGGGAGTTTCAAAACAAAGATCTTGATGAATAACGGGAACGACCAGTTTTCGGAAATTTCCACCCCATTGGTTCCACTCCAGAACGCTTCTTGTAGCTGGGTCGATTATAACAACGACGGGCAATTGGATGCAATGATCAATGGCGACAGTGGTGGCGGAATGGTATCTAAACTCTATAAAAACAACCATGGCGTTTTCCATGAAGTGTTGATGGATTCTTCAGCATTCATGGGCTTAGGCGCAGGTTGCTGCAAATGGGCTGATCTTGATAATGATGGAAAACAGGACCTTGTGTTAGCTGGGATGGACATAAATGCGGATGGGCACCTGGTGGTTTATAAAAATGAAGGAAACGATCATTTCACCCTGTTTGATGCCATAACTAACAACGTACGATACTCCTCGCTTGACATCGGAGATTATAATGCAGACGGATATTCCGACATCATCTTTATTGGAAAAATCAATGGATGCGGAGGTACTGCCGTTACCATGCTCTTCCAGAACCTCGGTTTCATGCAATTTTTTGAAGTGAACACACCGATTGCCGGGTTTTGTAACGGTAGGGTTAACTGGGGAGACTTCAACAACGACGGATTCACCGACTTGTTACTCACCGGTACTGATGGTTATGAAGCACCAAAAACCGCCATTTATAAGAACAATTTAGGAACAGGCGTTTTCACGACTAACACCCCTCCGACCATCCCTGAAGGACTTATGGCAGTACCTTTTCCCGATAAAATCATCATACACTGGAACAGTGCCTTGGATTTGCAGACCCCTAAGAATGGCCTTTCGTATAACCTTTATGTTGGCACCCAGCCCGGAATATCTGATATTGTTCCCGCCATGGCCAATGAAACGACGGGATTCCGGAGGATTGTCAGCGTAGGAAATTGCACTGCCGACACTTCATGTACCATTAGCGGTATCCCTGCCGGGGATTATTGGTTCAGTGTCCAAGCGATCGACAATGGTCTCCTGCCAGGAAATTTCGCTACGCCAGTTGCATTTTCCTATGACCCTATGGGAATGAAGGAGCACAATTCATCAACGCTTTCCATTCATCCAAATCCATGCAGGGAGATGATTAACATTCAAATTCCCAATGGTGAAGCATGGGCGGCAGAAAGGATTGTCCGAATTTACAATCAAGCAGGGCGATTGGTTTTTGAAGGAATGACAGAAAAGCCAATCAATACTTCAACCTGGCCAAAAGGAATTTACCTGGTATGTGTTACCCGGGGAGATCATGTTAACTCAGATAGTCTACTTATCAAGGAATAGGGCTTTTACTTCTTCCCCCAAAGTTCAGCGAAATACTTATAAAAATAGGTGATTGTTTCTATTCCCTTGAAAAAATTATCAAGCGGATAATTTTCGTTGGGCGAATGACAAGCATCCGATTCCAATCCAAAACCCAATAAGATAGATTTTATTCCAAGGATTTCCTCAAATTGAGGAATAATAGGGATACTACCACCACTACGAACAGGGACCGGTTTTTTACCAAGTGAAGTTTCAATGGCCCGGCTTGCTGCTTGGTAGCCAAGGGTATCAATTGGGGAAACATAGGCTTGTCCACCATGCAGAAACTGAACTTGTACATTTACATAGTCGGGTGCAATGGACCTAAAATGTTTTTCAAAGAGTTCACCAATTTTTCTACAATCCTGGTTTGGAACCAGGCGCATTGAAATTTTTGCATACGCTTTTGAAGGAAGAACCGTTTTGGTTCCTTCTGCGATATAACCGCTCCAAATTCCGTTTATATCAAGTGTTGGACGAATCCCAGTACGTTCTTTTGTAGAATAACCGTTTTCTCCAAACAGAGCATTCACCGACATGCTTTTTTTATATTCTTCTTCGTCAAACGGAGCTTTTGCCATTTCATCACGCTCTTCCTGGGTTATTTCCACGACATCATCATAAAAACCCGGAATGGTAACATGTCCCTGATCATCGGTAAGGGAAGCAATCATTTTAGTTAAAACATTGGCCGGGTTGGCAACTGCGCCGCCAAAAATACCCGAATGAAGGTCGTGATCCGGACCAGTCACTTCCACCTGCATATAAGCAAGCCCTCTTAACCCAACGGTTATGGATGGGCAAGACAGGCCGATCATGCTGGTATCAGACACCAAAATGATATCAGATTTCAACAATTCTGTGTTTTTCCGACAAAAAGGGGCAATATTCATTGAGCCAACTTCTTCCTCCCCTTCGATCATAAACTTGACGTTACAGGGCAGGGTATTGGTTTGTACCATCAACTCAAATGCTTTGGCATGCATAAACGACTGACCCTTATCATCATCTGCACCCCGTGCAAATAGCTTTCCATCCCGAACTTCAGGCTTGAATGGCTGTGATTTCCATAAATCAAGAGGATCTACTGGCATTACATCATAATGGCCATATACTAAAACAGTTGGCAGTTCTTGATCAACAATTTTTTCGCCATAAACGATAGGATTCCCTTCGGTCGGAAAAATCTCACTTCTATCACACCCTGCTTCCCGCAATGTCTTTCTCCAATATTCTGCTGCATGGATCATCTCTTCTTTATGATCAGCCAATGAACTGATGGAGGGAATCCGGATAAGTCCGAATAATTCATGAATAAATCGATCGCGGTTTTCGTTAATATAATCCTTGATATATTTCATAGGTCTCGACCTGAAAATTGAATTAATTTAGCTTTAATTTAGTTGATTTAGGGAAATCAAATCAAACAACACCGAATAGTTACCCTTTCCCGTTGCAAATGTAGGAATTTATAATCGATGAAAAAAGATACATTTAACAGTAAAAAGTCGTACCTTTAAATAATTATGGATCAATTTTCATATCTAAATATTCAGGATAATTCTGTAATTGAAGAACTATTCGCTCAGTTTAAGCAAAATCCAAAAAGTGTGGACGAAAGCTGGCAAAATTTTTTTGAAGGTTTTGAATTTTGTCAGAAAAATTACAAAGCGGAACAAGGGGAAGCGTTTTTATATCCAAACGAGTTTAAAGTAATGAACCTGATCACCGATTACCGTCAACGGGGCCACCTTTTTACAAAGACCAATCCCGTAAGGTCACGTCGTAAATACACTCCTCCCCTTGATATCGAGACATACGGATTAACCTTGGAAGATCTGCAAAAGACGTTTCAGGCAGGTAAAGAAATCGGCCTCGGAAATGCGAAACTTTCGGAGATTATAGCCCATTTACAACTAACCTATTGCCAGTCAATCGGTGTGGAATATTACTATATCCGTCGTCCGGAGATCATTGCCTGGTTCAAGTCAAAAATGGAACCGATTCGAAATACTCCCGATTTTACTTCCGGAGAGAAGGAGCATATTTTGCACAAACTTGCTGAAGCTGTTCTATTGGAGAAATTCATCCACAAAAAATTCCCGGGACAAAAAAGTTTTTCTTTAGAAGGTGTTGAATCACTGATCCCTGCTTTGGACATGGTAATCATAAAAGGGTTTAACTTGGGAATGGAAGAGTTTGTAATTGGGATGGCCCACCGGGGGCGTTTGAATGTCCTTGCAAATATTATACATAAACCGCTCTCGGAAATTTTTTCAGAATTTGAAGGGAAAGAGTATATTGATCAGGATCTACTCGGAGATGTGAAATATCATCTGGGTTATTCGAGTGAAATACCGATGCCCCCTGGCAAGAAAATCCGGGTTACTCTGGCCCCGAATCCTTCTCATCTTGAAGCTGTGGATTCGGTTGTTGAAGGTATTTGTCGTGCCCGAATCGATCATCATTTTAATGACAATAATCTTCCTGTTGTACCAATTCTTATTCATGGAGATGCCTCTATTTCAGGACAGGGAATCATCTACGAAATATTACAGATGTCGGATCTGAATGGATATAAAACCGGCGGCACCATTCATTTTGTGATAAATAATCAGATCGGGTTTACAACCAATTATATAGATGGACGATCCAGCGTTTATTGTACCGATGTTGCAAAGACAATTCAAGCTCCTATTTTTCACGTGAATGCCGACGACGTAGAAGCGGTGGTATATACTGTTCAACTGGCTATGGAATTCCGTGCTGCTTTTCATAAAGATATTTTTATTGACCTTCTGGGCTATCGGAAATACGGACACAACGAAAGTGATGAACCACGTTTTACCCAGCCCATTCTTTATAAGATCATTGAACAACATCCCAATCCTCTGGAAATATATCTTGAGAAACTTGCGCAGGAACAATCAATTTCTACCATCAATTTTCAGGCTGATCGAGTCGGGATAAATAAAAAACTTGAGGATAGTTTTGATGCTGCAAAAGTTATAGAAAAAGGCGACATTGCTCCCTTTTTAGGAGATCTTTGGGAAGGAGTGAGAAAAGCGACTGCAGATGATTTCATAAGTTCACAACCAACTTTTATTCCGGAAAAAATCCTCCTGTCCATTGGATTCCAATTAACTGCTTTACCAGAGGGTAAGTTGTTTTTCAAAAAGGTTATCAAGATGCAGGAAGAGCGAAGGTCTATGATAGAAAATGGAAGGCTTGACTGGGCAATGGGAGAATTATTGGCGTATGGTTCCCTCGTAGGAGAAGGTATTCCTGTTCGTATGAGCGGACAAGATTGTCAGCGGGGAACTTTTAGCCACCGCCATGCTGTTCTTACTGTTGAAGACTCTGAAGAAATCTATATCCCCCTTGCTCATATTTCGCCGGAACAAGCCACTTTTACGATCATCAATTCCCTGCTTTCGGAATATGGAGTTTTGGGATTTGAATATGGATATAGCCTTGCATCCCCTTTCGGACTCACAATTTGGGAAGCACAATTCGGGGATTTCAATAATGGAGCCCAAATCATCATCGATCAATACCTGAGCAGTGCCGAGGACAAATGGAAAGTGATGAACGGTCTGGTTCTGTTGTTGCCACATGGCTACGAAGGCCAGGGCCCGGAACATAGTTCAGCCAGATTGGAACGGTTTCTTGCCCTATGTGGACATCACAATATGCAAATCGTTAATTGTACTACTCCGGCCAATTTCTTTCATGTCTTGCGACATCAGGTACACCAGCCATTTCGTAAACCGTTGGTCGTTTTTACGCCCAAGAGTTTGTTACGTCACCCACGATGTATCTCGCCGTTGAGTGACTTCACACAAGGTGGATTCAGGGAAATAATCGACGATGAAACACCCAACCCGGAAAATATCCGGAAAGTGGTATTTTGCAGTGGAAAAATTTATTATGATATTGTACAGGAAATGGATGGCCCTACATCGGATATCGCAGTCGTCAGGTTAGAACAACTCTATCCGCTGCCAATTGGAAAATTAAATCAGACTGTTGCCAGATATCCGAATGTCACACAATGGGAATGGGTACAGGAAGAGCCAGTCAACATGGGTGCCTGGAAATATTTTTCGACTAATTTCAATACCATTACCCTTCATCACGTTGCCCGGCCGTTAAGTGGAAGTCCTGCCACCGGATCTTCCCGGTTACATAAAATCCAGCAGAAACTCCTTACTGATAAGGCACTTGGCAAATGTACCTGCGAAAAGGCAAATAAATCCTGCAGATTAGATTGTGCAGATCATGAAAACGAGAATATTTGTTCATGAAAGTTGTAATTTTGCATCAAAGCAGAATTTAGGAAAATAATATGGAAATCGAACTTAAAATTCCCAGCCCAGGTGAATCCATCAATCAGGTTCAAATAGCAAAATGGTTGGTCAGCGATGGAGAATCTGTTGATAAAGACCAGGAAGTTGTTGAAATTGATTCCGATAAAGCTTCTTTTCCCCTTTCTGCGCCCGAAACAGGAATAATCCACACATTAAAACCTGAAGGTGACACTGTTGCAGTGGGAGCTGTAATTGCCATCATTAAAGAGACTCAAGCATCTCCGCTTGCCAGGAAAATTCTGGAAGATAAAAAAATCCCAGTCGGCGATATTGGGGCCATCTTCCCGGGAAAAAAAATCATCCGGAAAGACATCGAATCATTTATAAACCGGAAGAAAGAAGTATTGCCAGGAACGCGGGAGGAAGAAAGAAAAAAAATGACAACGTTGCGCCTGAAACTTGCAGAACGATTGGTTGCCGTAAAAAATCAAACAGCCATGTTGACTACCTTTAATGAGATCAATATGCAGGCTGTATTGAAAATTAAAGAAACATACAGTGAACTTTTTAAAGAAAAATTTGGTGTCGGAATAGGCTTAATGTCCTTTTTTACGAAGGCAGTCACCATCGCTCTCGGGGAATTTCCGCAGATCAATTCAATGATCGATGGAGAAGAACTGGTAATCCCCCATTATATTGATATCGGAATTGCAGCTAGCACACCCAAAGGATTGGTGGTACCGGTACTGCGAAACACAGAGCAACTGAGTCTATCAGAGATTGAAATAAAGATCAAAGAGTTAGCCGGAAAAGCAAGGGAAAATAAAATTTCCATCGAGGAGATGAAGGGAGGTACCTTTACCATTACCAACGGAGGAGTGTTTGGATCGCTAATGTCCACTCCCATTCTGAATCCTCCACAAAGCGCTATCCTCGGAATGCATAAAATCCAGGATCGCCCCATTTCAGTTCATGGGCAAGTAGTAATCGCCCCGATGATGTATGTCGCACTTTCTTACGACCATCGCGTTATTGATGGCCACGAATCGGTCAGTTTCCTAATCAGGGTAAAAGAAATGATCGAAGACCCGATAAAAATGCTCCTCAAAGGAATAGACCCTGTTCGTTTACTTCTTGACCTATAAAATTCACATAAGATGAGAAAACAGGTTGATTTTTTAGTCATTGGGTCCGGAATAGCAGGACTCACTTTTGCCCTTAAAATGGCAAAGTATGGGAAAGTTTGTATCGTTACCAAGGCAAGGATGGATGATACGGCTACCAGTTGGGCCCAGGGAGGGATTGCCGCAGTAATGTACACTCCCGATTCTTTCGAAAAACATATTCAGGATACCCTCATCGCCGGAGATGGTGTTTGCGATGAACACATTGTTCGCCTTACCATAACCGAATCTACCGCACGAATTAAGGAACTGATCAAATGGGGAACAAAATTCGATAAAACCACTACCGGGAAGTTTGATCTTGCCAAGGAAGGCGGTCACTCTGAATACCGGGTGATGCACCACAAAGACAGTACCGGACGAGAAATCGAAAACACCCTTCTGGATCAGGTGAAGAAACATCCTAAAATCGAAATCCTGGAAAATCATTTTACCATCGACATCATTACCCAACATCACCTTGGCATTGAGGTCAACCGCCGAACCCCTGTCATTACCTGCTTTGGGGCATACGTATTCAATCCCCGTACCCATCTTGTCGATACTATTTTATCAAAAATTACTTTGGTTGCAACCGGAGGTGCCGGAAATGTTTATAACAATACAACCAATCCCCTGATTTCTACCGGTGATGGGATTGCCATGGTATACCGTGCCAAAGGAACCATTGAAAATATGGAATTCGTACAATTTCATCCCACCTCTTTATATCATCCCGAAGAGAAACCTGCTTTCCTGATCTCGGAAGCTCTTCGCGGGTTTGGCGGTATTTTAAAGACCCGCGACGGAAAAGAGTTCATGCATAAATATGATCCGCGATTATCCTTGGCACCTCGCGATATTGTGACCCGGGCAATCGATAGTGAACTTAAATTAAGTGGGGATGATTATGTAGGACTTGATTGTCGACACTTAAATAAAAACGATTTAATCAACCATTTTCCGAATATCTATGCAAAATGTCTGAGTGTCGGGATCGACATCAGCAAAGACCTTATTCCTGTTGTTCCTGCTGCACATTATACCTGTGGCGGAATTAAGGTAGATGAATACGGAAGGAGCTCAATCCAGCATCTGTATGCATCCGGCGAATGTTCTTCCACCGGATTACATGGTGCCAACCGGCTTGCATCGAACTCTTTATTAGAAGCATTGGTTTTTTCACATCGGGCCAGCGTTAATGCGATAAAAGAGGTGGAAAATATTTCCTGGTGTAATGAGATCCCGGATTGGGATGCAGAAGGAATGGTACTCAACGAAGAGATGATCCTGATTACACAATCAATGAAAGAACTCCAGTCCATCATGAGCAGTTATGTTGGAATTGTTCGTTCCAACCTAAGACTACAACGCGCTTTCGATCGGCTGGAACTACTCTACCGTGAAACCGAAGATCTTTATAACAAATCAATTCTCACTCCCCGGTTGTGTGAATTACGAAACCTGATCAACATCGGCTATCTGATCATCAAAGCTGCTCAGAACCGTCATGAAAGCAGAGGGCTACATTATTCCCTCGACTATCCAAAGGTCTTACCAAAATAATGAACAATGACACTGATCAAAGCCGTTAAAGGCATCTTTCCAAGGACCGGAAAAAATTGTTTCCTGGCCGATAATGCAACGCTTACCGGCGATGTGGTAATGGGGGATGACTGTAGTGTGTGG
Organism: Bacteroidales bacterium; assembly: GCA_023231005.1. Classification (GTDB taxonomy): domain Bacteria; phylum Bacteroidota; class Bacteroidia; order Bacteroidales; family FEN-979; genus CAIVAT01. The sequence goes on from JALNWG010000005.1 coordinate 85,957, forward strand.
TTTAACGCAGTAATACGCGGTGATGTGCATACCATACGAATCGGTAATAATGTAAATGTCCAGGATGGCGCTATTGTCCATTGTACCTATCAGAAAGCCCCGGTAACCATTGGAAACAATGTTTCCATTGCACACAATGCCATCATTCATGGATGTACAATTCACGATAATGTTCTGATCGGAATGGGGGCCATTGTTATGGATGGTGCAGTAATCGAAAGCAACTCTATTGTTGGAGCCGGAGCATTGATCACTGAAGGAACCCATGTTGAATCCGGATCGGTGTGGGCTGGAGTCCCAGCCCGAAAAATAAAAGATATCAATCCCTCCCTGCTGGAAGGCCAGGTAAACCGGATCTCACGAAATTATAATATGTATGCAAGCTGGTATGATAAATAAACCAGCTATGGCGCTGAATATAGTCCTATTTTCAAAATGGACGGCAAATCGCGCGCCTGATCAATGACCAGACGAACACGTTGAACAGTCACTTCCGGGAACCGGAATAACCGTTTATACCCGACTGTAGTACCAGCAACCAAAGGTTTCCAATATTGACCATCCCAGATTTCGAAGTGAAATTTTTCAATCCGTTGACCCACTTTGATGTCCTCCTGAATCAACGCTACATTAAATTTCACAGGCTTCGGAAAATTATATTCAAAAACCGGATAATTTCCGCCTACTGTAGCTTTTGTAAGGATATTATCGGAAAAGATCTGCGATAGTTTCTTGCGCATTCCTGAAAGACTTTTAACATCATTTTTATGGATGAGTCCCTTTTGATTGGGAGGGACATTCAACAACAATACGGAATTTCGTCCCACGGAATTGAAATAGATGTCGACCAGTTTGTCTGCTGTTTTAACCAGACTATCCTCCTTTGCATGATAAAACCAGCCCGGGCGAATAGAAACATCGGTCTCGGCGGGATACCACCTAAGTACTTTTGCATGTTGCAACTCCTTGTCACTTCCCAAATCTACCTCCATCAAATCTCTTGGAACAAAACTCTCCTCATCCATAGGAATAACGCTCCATTCCTCCTCCCTTCCATATCCCGACTCGTTTCCAACCCAACGTACATCCGGACCCATGATGGCAATCACAGCTCCCGGCTGTAGTTCCCTAACCAATTGATAATAGGAAGACCAATCATACACCTGTTTCTTCCCATTGGGACCCTCTCCACAAGCACCATCGAACCAGACTTCAGAAATATCACCATAGCCGGAAAGCAGTTCTTTTAACAAATTTCTGAAAAATTCATTGTATTTCTGGGAATCTCCATAGCTGGATTCATGACGATCCCAAGGCGACACATAAATCCCGAATTTCATGCCATAAGATTTGCAGGCATCAGATACTTCTCTTACCAAATCTCCCTTCCCTTTTCGCCAAGGAGTTGCAGATATATTATAAGCTGTAAACCGGGTAGGCCATAAACAAAATCCGTCATGATGTTTCACGGTTAAAACAACCATCTTCATACCGGCCAATTGAAACGCCCGTACCCATTGTCTCGCATTCAGTTTTGAAGGATTAAAAATGGCCGGATCGGCCTTTCCATCACCCCATTCCTTATCCATAAAGGTATTGGGTCCAAAATGAATAAATGCATTGAACTCGCTTTGTTGCCAATTCAATTGATTTGAAGAAGGGGTTACCCGGGCTGCTTTTTCAATAATTTTTTTTTGGGCTTCACCAAGAGAAATCTCAACCTGATTGTTCCCTACATATATAGGTCGATCTGGCACACCAAAACGATCTTTGGATGTTTCCTGAGAAAACAATATTCCGGAAATTCCGAAATAAAAAATAAAAATCAATCCTGCTGTTGACAATATTTTCGGGTACTTCATCGGAGCTTCGCATTTTTTTTGAATGAACAATAATAGGCAAAAGAGCTGAATTTCTCTTATATTTGAACCCAAAATTTCACAAACTTTTCATTAATAATTATTGTGCAAGCAGAAATATTTTCCAGTAATGAATATCACACCCATCCCGATACGCACAGATTCCTGGCAGACAGAATTTTAGTTAAATCACGATGGGTATTTATGTGGAATTATATCCGCATAGTATTTAAATCACGATCCTCTGCCATAAAAGGGAAATATGATTCTCAGGCCTGGATTGAATCGTCGCATAACATTTTTGATAACATTGAAGGTTGCGGAGGACGGTTTCACATAACAGGTCTTGACAATATTCGTAATTCTATTGGACCAGTTATATTCCTTAGTAATCACATGAGTACTTTGGAAACCATGATATTTCCTGGGATTATCCAGCCAATTAAAGAAGTAACCTTTGTGGTCAAAGAAGAATTGGTAAAACATTGGGCATTTGGAGCGATAATGCGGTCAAGAAATCCAATTGTGTTAAGTCGTTCCAATCCCCGTGAGGATTTCAAGATTGTTATGGACCAAGGAAGCAAGTTGCTCACCCAGGGAATTTCCCTGGTCGTTTTTCCTCAGAGTACCAGAAGAATGAAGTTTAATCCTAAAGAATTCCATTCGCTGGGAACCAAATTAGCTATTAAAGCAGGCGTTCAGGTTATCCCTGTAGCCATTAAAACCGATTTTTGGGGAAATGGAAAGATTGCCAGTTATCTTGGCCCCATCGATCGGAAAAAACCGATATATATTGCATTCGGAAGCCCGATGCAAGTTACCGGTAATGGGAAGGAAGAGCACCAAAAAATCATTGATTTTATTCAAACTCATCTCGAAGTTTGGGAGGCTGATACGCTGTGATCCTTTCTCCTCGTCCATTTAATGGTGGCACTGAGGCCGGTATTGACAGAGAAAATAAAAAAACAAACCCATGAATTCCTGGAGACAATATCCGGTCATTTACGAAATCAACACCTGGGTTTGGTTGAGAGAGTTAACTATCAAAACAGGCATTGAAGTAACACTATCAAATGTTCCGGAAAATATATTGGATGACCTAAGCGGCCTTTCAATTGACGCTGTATGGTTGATGGGGGTATGGGAAAGAAGCCCCAGGGGAAAGAAAATCTCTAACCAAAATGAAGGAAACCTTCGTGATTTTCGACAGGCATTACATGATTTTACATTGGATGATAATATCGGATCGCCATATTGTGTAAAGAGATATATGGTCGATGAACATCTGGGAGGTACTGTAGGGTTGTCAATATTTCGGGAAAAACTTGCTTCACGGGGAATTAAATTAATTCTCGATTTTGTTCCCAATCACCTGGCACACGATCATCCTTGGGTATCTGAATCGCCTGATTTTTTTATTCAGGGCAATTTCGACGATCTTCAAAAAGATCCCGCTACATTTGTTGCGATCGGCAATGCTATTTTTGCCTGCGGAAAAGATCCCTTTTATCAGGCATGGCAGGATGTTGTACAAATGAATGCTTTTCATCCTGATTTGCGGAAAGCAATCCTTGAAACCATTTTACAGATCGCGAATCAATGCGATGGAATCCGTTGTGATATGGCTATGCTGGTAATGAATGATATTTTCGAGAAGACCTGGCAACAAAAGGCAGGATCTAAACCCATGCTGGATTATTGGGAAGAGATTATCCCTGCTACCAAGCGACACCATGAAGGTTTCCTTTTCATCGCCGAAGCATATTGGGATATGGAGTGGAATCTACAGCAACAGGGCTTTGATTATTGCTATGATAAGCGGCTGTACGATCGGTTGGAATCCAGAAACCCCGCAACCATTTTACAGCATATCTCCGCCCCCTTGGATTTTCAATCGAAGCTACTTCGTTTCATTGAAAACCACGATGAACCAAGAGCTGCAGCAATTTTTAAGCCTTTTACAGAAAAAGCCTTAGCGGTTGCTTTTTCCACTTTGCCCGGTGCCAGACTCTTTCATGAAGGCCAACTTGAAGGAAGAAAGGTGAAATTACCTGTATTCCTTTGCAGGAGATCCCCGGAACCAGTCAATTTTGCCTTGCAATCATTTTATTGCAAACTCCTTTCCGAAATCAGTTTACCTGTTTTTCATCAGGGTTGTTGGTCACTTTTTCAAACAAGTGGATGGGTAGATAACCACACTTTTTCATATTTGTTATCCTGGGGTTGGAAGGGTGAGGGAACAAGCTATCTCATCATCATTAACATGAGTGAAAAGGATTCACAGGGAAAGGTCAGGATTGATTGGCAGGATCTCAGGGGTAGCAATTGGCAACTCGATGATCCATTTTCCGGACAATCGTATTTGCGTGAAGGATCAGAATTATTAAATCCAGGACTCTATGTCAGTCTCGAACCATGGAGTTTCCATTTCTTCCGGGTTACCGCACCATAACCTTTTTATTTGCCATCACACCATCTCCGGTAATGCTGACCACATATAATCCTTGTGCAAAACCAGTAAGATCCATCCTCATTTGCTTCTCAAATGAATGGGAAAGTACTGTTTTACCCGACATATTAATTACCTGGCACTGTAACGGGTAATGTGAAGTTGATGAAATTTGAAGCTGTATTCCAGGAAACCCCGATAGTACCTTAATTTCCACAGTCGACACATTATTTTCCGAAACCCCGGAAGGATCGTAATATGGTCTTGCCAACGATACTACCGAAGCTAATCCCGACTGAATAAGTTTACGGGCCAAAGCATAGCAGTTTACACTGGGACCAATAGTATCTCCTGAAGTATGAATGTAAGGACTGTAATCAGGTTCATCCTCAAATGGAAAAATTCCCATATATCCATGTTCATTGAAGGAGGTATGATCGCTGTCGCCACCGGTAAGTCCGGTAAGATGATAAATCGGAAATTCCGGAATATAAATCGGAGCAACACCTGTATAAAAATCTACCAAAACCTCAGCACTGTTGGGTGCAATCAGATCGCTGTGGATTTCTGTTCCTGGTTTTTGATAACTGATCATATCCATATTAAAATACCCCAGAATGTTCATTCCCTGCTGCTCACAACGCTTTGCATATTCCTCACTTCCAAATAATCCATACTCCTCAGCAGAAAATGCACAATAAATAATTGTCCGTTCAAATTCATATTGGCTTAAAATTCGTGCAACCTCAAGTACGCCGGCAGTTCCTGAAGCATTATCATCAGCCCCAGGTGCATTACCATAATACGTATATGAATCATAATGAGCACCAAGGACGACATACTCTTCAGGATATACTTTTCCAATCTGAGTTGCTATCACATTTCCGCTGGAACCGGAAGGCTGAGTTACAGGCTGAATTTCAACAGGGAATCCAAGAGCAACATATTTATCCTTGAGCCAGTTCTGTGCTTGTACTGCCTGCGGAGTTTTGCATTTACGTGTTCCATAATCCTGCAGATGCTGTATGGTTGAATCCACAGAAACTGTATCCACTTCATTTATATAGGTAAAAATTTCCGGAAAAGTATCTATTTCATACTGTGGAGACCGCTCGTGATGTATGATCCATCGCGAATCCTTACATATTTTCACCAAACCACCATGAACCCCGGGGTAGAAATCATCAGACTGTTCCTGAGAATATTTGATAAATGCTTTTTCACCATCGGCAAAAAGAACCGTTCCGGAATGTTGCAAATTGCTTACATATTGTTCTTTATCCTTAAATGGCAACCATGCCATCATATAGGATGTTCCGTTTATCCAGGGATTTGCATCGATAACCTGATAATTAAAACTTACCGGATCTGAATGAGAAGCGACAAGAAAATCCGGTCCCTGATAGTGTACTACCAAGCCTTTGCACTGGGTTATGAGATTTAATTCTCCGGGTGTATGATATTTAATCAGAATTAATTCCTGAGTATATCCCGTCAATACCAAGAAAAAGAATAGGAAAACAAAGGTTAGTCGTCGTGCCATATTTGAAAAGGATTAAAGGTTAAAAAGACAGATATTTAATAATTTTTTCCACATCATTCTATCAAATTATCAGAAGTTATGATGGTTTGTGACATTGGAATCGTCATTTTCATCTGACCAGTCATTGCACAGGTCATATCTTGTTGTAACTTACTCTCTTTTGCGATAATCATTCCGAGTTTTGGATCATACCATCCTGTACCACTGGTTTCTCCAGACCCTTCGATAAAAAAATCCATTCCCATGAGGTTCATCTTCCCAGTAGTTTCAGTTTTAGAAGTGAAGGATATTTTGCAGCAATCGTGCCCATTTTTTTGTTCCATCTGAACCAAAGTATATTCGAATTGTCCCTGATAAATCATACTCCCCTGCCCGATTTTAACGGTATCGTTGATCGGAGAAGTCCATTTTTCACCCATCCCTACAGAATGATCGGGAAAATGTAAAAAAAAGTCGGCTTTAAGGGAAGTAGTGTTCCCAAATCCCATCTTATTCAACGATTGCACAGAATCGATCACTTGGTTTTTAATCTGGTCTCCTAAAAAACTAATGGTTATTCTGTTTCGCTTTCCAACCAATTCCTTTTGGTCTATAATGGTATCGAACATACCGCTTTTAATCGATGATTTTATTGATTCATAACTACAGATAAAAGTCATATTTCCATTTGCGGCCACCGAATCAATGACTATCTTTACGACACTTGAAGCCGATCCGGATGCATTCATTTCTTTTCCGTTAATCTCCTGCTGACTGTCAAATGTTGTGCGTGTTTTATATCGGTATGTCTCTCCTGTTGTATATCTGAATGTAAGGTTAATCTTATCCTGAGCATTTAGACCAAGGAAGACAAACATCAAACTACAGACAAGAATTGACCGGAAAATTTTAAATTTCATATTGGGGAGGGAGCTAGGTTTACTATTTTTCATCTTTCTCTCTTGGATTGATGATTGGGTAATTGTGATTATCATTGGATATATACCAGGCAGTAAGGAAAGCAAGTCTTGCTACACGGGCAGCTTTCTGGGCATTAATCTTTGCAGGCTCATCACTAACCTGATGATAATCGGCATGAAGTCCTGTAAAGAAAAATATAGCTGGAATACCCTTGTTGAAAAAATTAACATGATCACTACCGCCCTCCATGTGGTCATCTTTACTTTCAACCAAAATCAAATTTGTGGACTTGTTTTGCATCCGGATGATTTTTATCAAGTCAGGGTTTTGACGAGCGCCGATCAATTCCAGAGAATCGGGATTGTTTCTGCTAATCATATCCAGGTTTAACATTGCCACCGTTTGATCTAGCGGAATGATCGGATCACGAACATAGGTAGACGATCCCAGCAATCCTATTTCTTCTCCCGCAAAAGCAATGAAAAGGAGACTGCGTTTCGGTTTTTCAGGAATTTGAGCAAAGGCCTTGGCAATCGCTAATACTCCGCTTGTTCCGGAGGCATTATCATCGGCTCCGTTAAAGATGGAATCAGTATTTGCCAGATGCTCTCTCAAATAACCTACATGATCATAATGCGCTCCGATCACAACTACTTGATTTTTTAAAATGGGGTCTGAACCTTCCAGAAATCCGATCACATTTTTTCCTCCGATGGGCTTAGCTTCCAATACGATATTCATCGTCATGGTTTTCCCTTTCAAGAGAAATGAATGGGGAACCATTTCTTTTTCAATCTCAATCTGTATGTTTTTCAAGGAATCAACACTCCCAAGCAGTGTATTAATCACTGATTCTCCGACCTGTACAACAGGTATATTTTCAGTCAGGCTTTTGCAATTCCCCATCGGAAGAATATTCCATGGAAGCGTTCTTGATAAAGATGGCCAGGGGGATCCTCTGGGTTTTAAAGAGGAATATTGCAAAGGACCGGAAACCACAATCATGCCAATGGCACCATGTTTCATCGCCTGGAGCATTTTTTCCATAATGCCGGTATGTTGTGCAAAAACATCCCCATAAAATATTTTGTGTGAAGTATCTTCTTTTCCTGGCTCCTGACGCAAGACAAGCACAATTTTCCCCTTTACATCTACATTTTCGTAATCATCATAATGGCACTCCGGAGCTGTAATCCCATAACCGGCGAAAACGATCTCCCCTTCAATCTGTTTACTCCCACTAAAATCATAAGGAACAAAATCTGTTTTTAAAAAAAATTTCTCCGAATCAAGTCCATGACCTACTGAAATAAAGTTACCGCTCCCCAGATCAAAATTACAGTATGAAAGATCCTGGAAATAAGAACCATGTATGGACTTCAATCCAAAAGTCTGGAATTTTCCTGCGATGAAGTTGGCGGCAATATCTAAACCGGGACTGGGTGTTTCGCGGCCTTTTAAAGAATCTGATGCCAGAAAGTCAATCGATTGCCGAATAAATTCCGGGGTGATAATTTGATTGATTTGTTTTACGATATCAGACTGGGCATTAGAATGATGCGGGGTCAGAATCATCAAAAAAAACAAACAAATCAAAAGAAAAATACGATGAAAACTAAATAATTTCATCTGTAAAATATTAGAATTAAAATTCCATCCCCTGAAGATTTTTTTGGTTTTTCCAGAATCTCCAGAAAGATCGGGAAATTTTAGCGATTTTTCTTTCTTTGAATTTTTATCAAATTTAAAAGAAAAATACGAAAAGAGCCGGTACTTTATTCAAATACCGGCTCTTTTACAAAAAAAAGTTCCTATTACTGGATACTCAGCTTTTTCTTCACAAGTAACATTACATCATCTGATTCATCTTTAAAGATGACAACATCCTCAATGGCATTCAACACATAAGTGAATTTATTTTCTTTGGCAACGTCCTTAATAGCCGTTTTTGCCTTTTCAATAAATGGAGCTACCAGTTCTTGTTGTTTTGCTTGCAAATCTTGTTGTGCTTTTTGTTGGAAAGCATCAATACGTGCCTGTAAATCAGAAAGTTCCTTTTCTTTTGTTTGTTTGATCAGATCCGACATACCGGAAGCCTGGGATTGATAATCCTGATATTTGTTCTCAAATTCTGCCTTCATGGCATCCATTTGATCCGACAATGTCTTTTGGTATGTTTGTAACTTGATTTTTACTGAATCAATTCCCGGCATGGCAGCCAACAGTGAATTAAAATCAATATAACCGATTTTAACAGGATTCTGGGCTTGGGATGCAAAGGAGCAACTTAAAAATAAAACCACAAGGGTGATAAGCTTTGCTATTCTTTTCATTTTCAACGATTAAAGGGTTAATACTATATACAAGAAGTGCAAATTTACAATTTTTTTTATTCAAACAATCACGACTATGGGTTTTTCCTGATTTCTTTGGATTCATTGCCTCCGCCACCTGTTCCGCTTCCGGCAGGAGCGGCTTTTCCTTTTCCTTTTCTACCGCTAAGACTTGCACCCATGTTATCCAGAACTTCATCACTGATATCGTATTTCGGGTTGGCATACATCATAGTCAAACTTCCACCTTTATCGAAAATGACGGCGTAATTGTTGTTGGTAGCAATTTCCTGGATGGCATTATAGATCTTTTCCTGGATTGGTTTCACCAACTCCTGGCGTTTTTTGAACAAATCACCATCCTTTCCAAAACGATTCCGTTGTAAGTTTTTTGCTTCCTTTTCCTTGTCCACGATCTCTTGTTCCTTTTTCTTTTTCATATCATCCGGGAGAAGTACCGATTGTGTCTGGTAATCCTTGTACATTTTATCCACTTCTGCAAATTTTCCCTCGATCTCCTTCTGCCATGTCACAGAAAGTTCATCAAGCTGAGCTTGTGCTTCAGCAAATTCCGGAATATTATCCAGGATATATTGGGTATCAACATAAGCAAATTTCTGTGCATGCAACAGGGTTATTGAACCAATAACCACCATCATTGTTAGAAAAATCTTTTTCATAATTTTTTAAATTTCAATATTTCACCATTTCGTTATTTTATTTAGTCGATGGAGGAATTTATACTGAAATGGAATTGTCCTCCATTGGCTCCGGGTGATCCGGGAACTGCATCAATTCCGTACCCCCAATCCAATCCCAATAAACCAAACATAGGAAGATATACACGAACACCAACTCCGGCTGACCGGTATACATTAAAAGGGTTGAAATTTTTCCAGACCAACCAATCGTTACCGGCCTCAACAAAAGCAAGGCCAAAAATGGTTGCGCTGGGATTCAGTGAAACCGGGTAACGTAATTCTAGTGTATATTTCGTATATACAGAACCTCCAACTGAACTTGGATAACCCGGAGTAAGTGAATTATTAGAATAGCCGCGCATACCGATCAGTTCCCGGCCATCCATGTTATTATAACCAGTTAAACCATCCCCTCCCAGGTAAAACCGTTCAAATGGCGTTACTCCAAGGCTACTGTTATAGGCTCCCAGGTAACCAAACTGAATACGGGGTGATAATACCAATTTTTCAATCATGTTAATATACCATGATCCCTTAAATTTTATCTTGTAATATTCAACCCATTTGTAACGTTCCGAGGCATCCATCGCATCATAATCCACATTGCCTCTAAATAAGGAATAAGGTGGTGTAAGTTCCAGGTTAATCGAAATTTCCGAACCGTTCCTGGCAAAGATCGGCGCATCTACCGAATTTCTGGAGAGAATAATTCCATAACTAAAAGAATTGTATACTCCATTACCTCCACCAAATGTGAAGATCGAAGAATAATTATTGGTATGATAGCGATTATAATTCAAACTTTGATAAAGAGAAAAATAGTCATCTGGCCAACGTAGCTGTTGCCCCAATCCGATAGAAATTCCATCAATTTTAAAAGAGGCAAAGCCTACATCATTAGAAGCTAAACCATTGGTATACCGTGAATGAAAATAGGATAAGCTCAGGGCCAGGGGCTTGCGGCCACCTAACCAGGGTTCAGTAAAAGAAAAACTATAGCTAAAATACCCTGTACCATAAGTTTGGAACCGTAAACTTAGTTTTTGCCCATCACCCGATGGAATGGGTCTCCAGGCTTTCGGGTTTAATACATTCCGCAGTGAAAAATTATTAAAAGAGAGACCCACGGTACCAACAATACGGCCATAACCCCATCCCCCGGAGAGTTCAATCTGGTCGGCTGAAGTTTCGGTGACATCATATCCCACATCAACAGTACCATCTTCAGGGTTAGGATTGACGTTGGGTGTCAGTTTTTCTGCATCAAAATATTTAAGTTGGGCCAATTGCCGCTGAGAACGGATCAACCGGTCGCGGCTGAATAATTGCCCGGGTCGTGTTTGTATTTCACGCAAGGCTACATGATCATTAGTCTTGGTATTCCCTTTGATGGTCACCTTGTTCAGAATAGCCTGTTTCCCTTCTTTCATCCGTATTTCCAAATCGATCGAATCATTCTCAACTCTGGTTTCAACCGGCACAACATCAAAGAATAGATACCCGTCATCCATATATAACGACCGGATATCGGTGCCGTTTGGATTGTATGTCAAGGCCTGTTCTAATGCCTCCTGATCATATACATCTCCTTTGGTAATTTTCAGAATCCGATCCAAAAACCCTGAAGTATATTTAGTATTACCAACCCAGGTAATGTTTCTGACAAAATATTTTGGACCTTCTTCCATCCAGATGTCAATATTGATGGTATTATCACTGTTTTTCGAGATAGAATCACGTATTATCCGGGCATCACGGTAACCCAGAGAATTATATTTCCGGATCATTAATAATTTGTCTTCCTGATAATCTTCGTCGATAAATTTAGACGACTTGAATATTCGTAACCGGATGTTATCTGTAGCTTGTTTCCCTACAACGTTAACAATTTCAACCAAATCCATGTTGGCCGTGGTTTTTACTGTCTCAACAACAGTCTTATCCATGCCATTCATAGGATTAAAGATGCTTTTTTCCTTGGTTTTCTTGAATGCCGCTTTGATCACATCAGCCCCAATCTCTTTATTGCCATGAATATTAATCGTATACACCTTTACTTTTTCATTTTTATCAATATTGATGTACATGGTCATTTCGTTGGTAGATGTAGTATCTTTTTTCAATACGACATTAACCTCGGCATTGAGATATCCTTTGTCATTATAAAATTTCCGGATGATGTTTTTGGTCTTTATGATAAGGTTATCGGTAATATAATCCCCTTTGACCAAGCGTATTTTTTGACGGATATCATCGGCATCAGATTTTTTGATACCATTAAACTGAAATTTCGATAAACGGGGTCGTTCCTGGAGGTAAAGATCCAAAAAAACCTGGTTATCAATAACTTTTGTTACACTGATTCGGATATCTTCGAAAAGCCCCTGTTCCCAAAGTTTTCGTATAGCCTGTGAAATTTTATCCCCATTGGGTATTTTTATTTTATCACCAACAGTTAACCCCGACAACATGATCAAAACATTTCCATCAAGGTATTTGACCCCACTTACGGTGATTCCCCCAACGTAGTAATCTTTGGGATTATTATAGTCGGTTACATTTATTTCACCAAGGCTTATCTGGGCTTGTAACGATGGTATGATAACCAAAGAAAAGAGTATAAATGTTAGTGTATGAAGTCTCATCCGGGGATTATTTTCTAATTTTTCCTTCTAAAGCATTGATTTGTTCACTGGTGAGACCAAACCTTCGTTCCCTCTGTTGGTAACTATAGATTGCCTGGGAAAAATCATCTTTCCCAAAGTCAGGCCAAAGGGTTTGGGTATAATATAATTCTGTATAGGCAATTTGCCATAATAAAAAGTTGCTGACCCGGTATTCCCCACTGGTTCTGATCAGCAATTCCGGATCAGGTATGCCGGCAGTGGACAAACAAGCGGCAAAGGTTGAAATATCAATTTGATCGGCCTTTAATACACCAGACTCAATTTTTCGGGCAATTGTCCGGGCCACCTCCACCAATTCCCAACGGGCACTATAACTCAAGGCTAAGATCAGGTTCAGCCCGGTATTTCCGGAAGTCTCCTCCATACCCCTGGCAAGTTCCTGGTAACTTTTGGATGGTAAACTTTTCAGATCTCCAATGGCAGTCAGGCGGATGTTATTATTCATCAGTGTGGGCATTTCACCATGGATCGATTTCACCAGAATTTGCATAAGTGCATCAATCTCATATTTTGGCCGGTTCCAGTTCTCAGTAGAAAAAGCGTACAAGGTCAGATATTTAACCCCCAATTCCGCTGCTGCTTCAACCGTATTCCTAACAGCATCTACCCCTTTTTCGTGACCAAAGGTTCTTGCAAAACCTTGCTTTTTCGCCCATCGTCCATTCCCATCCATAATTACAGCAACATGAACCGGAATTTTATTTTTATCAATTGGATACTGATCTTTCATCGTATTGAGGGGTGATTCAATGATTCAAATCCCTGCATCTCTTTGAAGAAAGCAGGTTAAATTTATAAGTGACCGAAACTCCAAAAAAGGCAAACCAATCCATATTTTTTGCATTTCCCCTTTGCATCCCGGGTTGATGGTTCCGGGTAGGGTCAGACATGTTCCCTTCAAGATCCTCGACCGGAATTGCTGGCCCATCGAGATAATAAGTTGTACTTGCATCATCAAGGTAATCGGTAAATGTTTTGTGCATTTCCCAAAAAACCTGTAATCCCAAACTGCGGGCAATGCTAATCTTAGCGCCCAAACCAAAGGGGATAGAAAAACTATATCCCCCATAAGGCTGACGCCCCTCATAGCCGATATTTTGCCCTTCGGTACCCATCGACCGTAAGGAGATTCCATTGGAAACCGGATCAAAAAAGAAACATGAAAATCCAGCGTAAATATACGGCGTTATTCTATTCCGGTAACTGCCGGTGAAATATGGGAAAAAATTAAACTCCACTACAGCAGAAATATCGGTAACCGGACTAGAAAATGCAAGATCTCTTCCGGTTAAAAAATTGGTTGATGTAGAATTACCTTTGACTGTTCCCCGGTAACCGCTTAGTTTTACAGCCCAACGTGTATCAATATTATACCGCACCAAAATTCCATAGGCAAGCTGTGTATTGAGGAAATGCTTCCCGGGATTCAAATCACCCAGGTAATAAGATCCTCCACAAAACGGCCCCACCTCCAAATCCTGAGCCTCCCCGGAAATAGTGAAAAAGAGTAACAGGAATACCGATATTTCTTTAATTCTTTTCAACAACAATAGATAACGTGTCAATCGTTATTTTATTTGAATTTTGAATAGTTTTCTGGAAATAATTGAATTCAATTCCGGTTATCTAATCCCCAATTCAGTTTTTCACGAATCGTCTGGAAAAAATTTTTCTCATTTAACCGCAATAAGTGGATTTTAAATTCCGCCTTCCGAATGATCAGTTCAACGGAATTATCCACCTTCTCAGTTCGGGAATCAAGGCTCACTAAATAATTATTTCCTTTCCCTCCTACCTGGATCCTGATCTCACAATCGTCACGGATAACAATGGGCCGTACTGTTAAATTGTGACTGGCAATCGGCGTTATCAGGAAATTCTCTGCATCCGGAGTGATAATCGGTCCCGTACAACTCAGCGAATAGGCAGTTGACCCGGTTGGCGTTGCCACAATAAGACCATCGGCCCAGTATGAATTTAAAAATTCTCCATTTATCCAGGTTTTAATAGTCAGCATCGACATCACATTCGGTTTATATACTGTAACATCGTTAAGGGCCCAGAGATTAGTACCAAAAAGATGTTGTGGAGAAACCAATTGCAATAAGGTCCGCTTTTCTAATGTATACAAACCTTTTTCAATTGCATCAAGGGCTGGAAGAATTTGATCTTTGGAAATACTGGATAAGAACCCCAGACGCCCCAGGTTGATTCCGATAACAGGAATTTCTGAATCCCCAACCAAGCTTACGGCATCCAGAATCGTTCCATCTCCACCGATTGAAAATAAAAAGTCAATCTTTTCAGGGAGACCACGCTCCATATCAAATAATTGTGGAACATAGTTGAAACTAATCTTGTCCAGCAAACTTTCATATAATGAACGGAACATGATAAGGTTCCCGTCAACCTGTTGTAACCTCCCGACCAATTCCTGTATTTTTGGAACAACCGTATCGGCTACATGCTTGCCAAAAAGGGCGACTCTCATGGTCAATGCTTATTTCATGAAATCCGGCAACAAAGATACTTGATTTTTTCTATTCTCAGATGTGAATGGCTATATCGGCGCTATAAAATGAAGGTAAAACCCAGGTCGGCCCATGGCGTTTACCGAGAACTCCATGCGAATAACAATGTCATAATACGTTGTAAAATCCAAACCCGATCCGAAACCAGCCAATAGCTGATTCTGAAGGGTATTTCCGTAATCCGCATGGGTTCTTTGATTGCTACTTCCGTAATTATAAACGTATCCCAGATCCATATACAGATTCAAATACAAGGCCAACGGGAGGGTATTGAATTTTGAGGAATGGATGAACTTTAGTTTACAAACCCGAGAGGGAAATAATGCAAATTTCAAATTGTTCTTCAGCAACGCAAAATGTTGTCCATCAATTACAAAATATTCATAACCCCGAACCATATCCCGTCCATACCCTAAACCTTGTGCTAAAAAATAGGGCTGTTCCTGTTCAATGCTTCCTTTTCCGGTGAATCCACTTGCGAAATACCATCTTTTAGAGAGTTGCCAATATTTACGGAGATTAATTTTCAGATACCCGTTATGAGTGAACGAATAAGGCACCGAAAAATTTAACTCGGCATCAAAATAATAACCTGTCAGAGGATAGTAGTGAATATCACGATGGTCATCCTTATACAGGTAATTAAAAGAAAAAAAATTCTGAAAATTCGAATTGGACAAGGAAAAACCGGGAATCGCAAGGACACGATCGGCAAAATAATAGGAATAATAGGAACATCGCAGCGTATGTAGCGCATAAATATTCGGACGAACACGCAGCTCCAGGTAACCACACCTTAGCTGTTTCAAATAACTTGATGCATCTTTTTCAAAAACGGGTTGATTTTCAATGGTTGTTACCGGAACCTCATGATTCAGGTCAACCTCAGCCCCAAATCCCAACCCGACTGTCTGTTTTTCGTTAACATAAGGAACGGTATAATTAAAACCGAATTTCTTATTGAACCCAAAATGTGTTAAAATCTTCAATGTTTCATTACGCCCGCGTACGTTGAAAAAAGTAAAATCAACACCATAAGTCAACCGACTGAAATCCCTGGTTTCCCACCAAACATTGATATTCCTGTCTCCGATTTCAAAATATGGGATCGGCCAGATATACCATCTCTCAATCACAGTAATATGGATATCCAACACCACCGTACCTGGAATTCTAACAGTATCAAAGGTTACAAAATTAAACAACCGGGTATTAAAAACATTCTCCTTTCCGGTTACTAAAAAAGTTGGTAATGCACTACTTAGTACTGTATCTCCTTCATGAAATTTCAACTCCCGGGTGATTATTTTTCGGCGGGTTAATTTATTCCCGTTGATCTCTATTTTCCCAATAACCAGATAGGGGCTTTTTTCTCTCAAAAGGGTATCTGGCTCATTGCCGGCCGAGATAGACTTCGCCATAAGGAAGAGTAACAACAGCAGCGTCAACTGACGGAACCTTTGCAGTGAAAATAAATGAAACATGGGTTAAATGCTCAGATAGTTCATCAGTGCGTCATATCGATCCTGAATTCCCTCATGATAAGAATCTTCGTTTGTCCATGAAGCCTTGACCAGATAATTATAACGAAAAAAAGTCTGAAGTACAGGTCCGATATCAACCCGATTAAGTTTTAAAATCACTTCAATTTTAGTCGAATCCGAAAATGTATGAACGCTCAAGTTAAGGATTTTTGCATTGTTCGATTCAACAATGCTTGCAATTTCAACCAAATCGTAATCATTGTCATTCAAATCAAGAATAATGATCCCCCCAGGTTGATCGGTTGACATCATCTCTGCAAGATGGTTTATCAGAGAAGATAATGTGATCGAACCAACATACTGCTCTTTGTCATTGATCACGGGCAACAGGGTCAAATTCAAGGTAGAAAACAGTTTCAAAACTTCAAAAATATGTTGATGTTCTCTAACTCCTGCCCTGGCCAACGTGGGTTTTGTGGCAAGGATAATGGCTCCCGGATCAGGAAGAGCCAAAATTTCCAGATCTGAGATTAACCCAACAAAAACAGCCTCATCAACTATTGGGAGGTGTGAAATCTGTAACTCCTCCATCTGGTTTAGGGCAAAAATACCCGTGTCGGTCGGACGCAAGGGAATGATATTTTCGGTGATTAATTGTCTAGCGGTCATTCAGAATGCTAAGATATGAATTATAACGTAAGTGGCTGATTTCCCCAGAGTCAAGTCCTGATTTTACCGCGCATCCCGGTTCATGGGTATGCGTACAGTTTTTATACTGACAATACGGAAGCAATCGGTCCATCTCAGGAAAACAACGTGGAATTTCTTCTTTTTCAAAATCAATAAGCCCGAACTCTTTGATCCCCGGCGTATCAACAATGTATCCCCCTCCCGAAATTTCATACATCTCGGCAAAAGTAGTAGTATGCATACCTTTTTGGTGTATTTCAGAAAGCATTCCGGTTTTTGTCTTTAAATCTGGATCAATTGCATTGATCAAAGCAGATTTCCCAGCGCCCGAATGACCCGAAAATAAATTCATCCTACCTTGTAATTGCTTTTTCAGCGGCTCAAGGCCATCTCCATATAAGGCAGAAACAGCATAACAAGGATACCCAGCTGCTTCATAAATCTGTTTAAGATGCGCCATTGATTGATTCTCTTCCTCTTTATGAAGATCAAGTTTGTTAAAGATAATGCTTGCTGGGATGTAATATCCTTCCGCTGTAACCAGGAACCGGTCAATGAATCCATTGGATGTTCTTGGATGGGTAATTGTTACGATAACATAAGCATGGTCAAGGTTGGCCGCGATGATATGGGAAACTTTTGATAATTTGGTAGCTTTCCTGATAATATAATTTTCCCGTTCCCGGATTTGAGTAATCATTCCATGACTATCGGAAGGCAACAGCACAACCTCCACATAATCCCCAATGGCAACCGGATTGGTGTGTTTTATATCCCTCATTCGGAATTGACCTTTAAGTTTGCAATCTACCCTTGTACCATCCCTAAGACGCACTGTTGTCCAGCTTCCCGTCGATTTTACCACCGTTCCTTCCAACCAAGAAAAATTAAAACAGTAAGATTTTTTTTGTAAAAGTATTAAAATTAATTACATTTGATAATTCATTCATTAATCCCATACTGCTCATGCGACCCATTGCCTTTATCACCTTAGTTTTTGCACCAGCAATTGCCTTGGGCATGTATATCTATTTTTCAAAACGAAATGATAAAGCCTTTTCCCAGTTGCTGATGACAAGTTATTTAGCTGGAGCAGCCGGGATTACGGTTTTAATCCTTGCTGAAGGGATCTCCCTGATGCTGGGATTAAACGATCTGAGGAGTTTAAAACGTATCCTTTTTTTCTCTTTTATCACCATTGGCGGAAGTTCTGAGTTAGGGAAATTTATTTTTTTTCGGTATTATATTGTTCCAAAAAATGTTCTCAATAAACCCATCCATGGAATCACATTTTCAATAATGGTCTCACTGGGCTTCTCAACACTTGCTTTGATTCTGTTCATGGTCAATCCCTTTAAAGTTCAGGAATTATTCCCCTTCACTTTATATTCCTTTGTAATAGTCCCTGCCAATATGATGTTTGCCGTCATTATGGGATTTTTTGTAGGTATGGCAAAATTTATGAAGACGCGTTTCGTATTTTCCCTCACCGGATTATTAGTTACCGCTATTTTTCATGGGATCTTTAACTTCTGCATTTTGACAAGCGATTTTAAGCTCCTTAGTCTTTTCTCCTTTGGTTTTATGGTCATTGTTCTTACTCTTGGTTTAAAAGCTGCTTATTCGGAAGGAGACCCACTATAGTAATTCATAAACTTTCCCCGGAAAACATTTGATCAGCCCTTCAAATTCAAGGTTAAGCAATGCCGTAGCAACCTGACTTGTTGTTAGTTCTGTAAGATTTATGATCTCATCGATGGGGACCTGGGTCCGATCTTCCAGCAACTTTACGATTACTTCCTCATGGGGTGTAAGTTCCTGAAAGATCTTTCGCTGGACAGTTGATGTAGAATTGGATTCCTGCTTCCATCCCATCAAAATCTCCAGGTCCTCCGGCTTCTGAATGAGAGCAGCTTTGTTCGTCCTGATAAGAAAATTTGTACCTGCAGAATAGGGATCATTGACCCTGCCGGGAATTGCAAAAACATCCCGGTGATATGAATTGGCAATATCGGCAGTGATTAAAGCTCCTCCCTTTTCTGCCGCTTCCACAACAACAATTACGTCACACAACCCTGCGATGATGCGATTACGTTTGGGGAAGTTCTCCCGATCGGGTTTTGAACCACTCAAAAACTCAGTCAGAAGCCCTCCCTGGGTCAGCATTTTCTCCGCTAACGATTTATGCAGAAAAGGATAAATCCGGTCTAATCCATGTCCAAGAACACCCACCGTATTTAATCCATTTTCGAGTGCACCACGGTGCGCCTGACCATCAATTCCATAAGCCAATCCACTAATAACCAGCGGCTGATGAATCACCAACTCGCGAATTATATGGTTCGTCACCGATTTACCATAAGCGGTGGCGTTTCGTGTCCCGACAATACCCAGAACCCGTTTGGCATTCAGATCAACAACACCTTTGTAATAGAGTAACACGGGACTGTCAAAACAATGTTTCAAGCGTTGAGGATAATCAGGATCCTGAAAGTAAAGCGGAGTGATCCGAAAACGTTCAATGAACTGAACCTCCTTTTCTGCCAACACTAAAATTTCTCTATTGCCTGTAGCATTTGCAAGTATATTACCAATCCGTGGTAATTTCCTCAAATGTCTCCTTGGCTCTTTGAAAACAGCCTCTGCACTTCCACACAGGGAAACGAGCTTTTTCCCCAAAACATCCCCCACCCCGGGAATCAGGGTTAAAGCGATCCGATATATTAATCTATCATCAATCATTCAAAACCCATTTTCACCTTAATCCTGTTCGTTCATAAAAGGTAATACGATGTGGATAACTTTTTTCATTCCCGGATTTTTTTGGCTGTATATTTGAGTATTAAAAGCAATAAGGAAGCGTGGATACCAAAAAAAAAGTATTGATTTGTCCACTTGATTGGGGCATCGGACATGCAGCCCGATGTGTGCCGATTATCCGTCAATTTCAATCCATGGGCTGGGAAGTAGTTGCTGCGGCAGATGGCCGTCCTCAAATTTTTTTAAAGAAAGAGTTCCCGGATTTGGACATCATTAACTTTCCGGGTATTAAGGTCAACTACCCGAAAAACCGTTGGATGGCCTTCCACATGCTTCGCCGGGCCCCATCTTTTCTGATTGGTTTCCGGAAAGAACATCAAAGGTTGAAAAAACTGGCAGATGAAGTAAATCCCGACTTGATCATTTCCGATAACAGATATGGATGTTGGCATTCCAGAATCCCTTCTGTTTTTATAACGCACCAGTTGGAGATTCAGGTACCTTTCCGGTTAGTAAAACGAATATTAAACTTCATAAATATATGGTTTATTAATCATTACATGGAATGTTGGGTTCCTGATTTCGAACTTCATCACGGGTTAGCCGGAAACTTATCACATCCAGCCAAACTTCCACGCAACACTTATTACATCGGAATCCTTTCCCGATTTCACAAATTACACTCCACTCACAATCCCACTATTTCGACACCCCTTGACTTGCTGGTCATGCTTTCCGGTCCTGAACCACAACGATCGATCCTGCAGGAAAAAATAATCAAACAACTGGATAACATAAATATGCAAGTGGCCATTGTTCAAGGTCTTCCGGAAGTAACTGACAATTTCAGCATGGAAGGCAGAATCCAGGTGTTTTCGCATCTTGAAACAAAAAAAATGTATGAAATCATAAAACGGGCCAAAATGATCATCTGCCGTTCAGGATATTCAAGTATTATGGATGTGGTTACACTGGGTAAAAAAGCCGTCTTTATTCCAACTCCCGGACAAACAGAGCAGGAATACCTCGCCCATTATCTGATGGATAAAAAAATCTTTTTCTCAATGGATCAAAAAAAATTCGATTTGCTCTACGCTCTTGAAATGTCAAAAAACTTCCCGGGAATGGTTATTGAAAATGATTACCAATACTTACAGGAAAGGATACAACATTTTAATTAGGAATCCTTAACCGGGAGCGAATCTTCTTTCTTTTTTTTGGCAAAATAGATAAAGATAATACCTGCTATGATAAAGGGTATGGATAACAGCTGCCCCATGTTCAAGGTCATGCCCCGTTCAAAGCCAACTTGAGGCTCCTTTATAAATTCGATCAGAAAACGCATTCCGAAAACCGATATCAGGAATAATCCAAACAACATGCCGGGAGCCGGTTTTCCCTGCTTCTTGTAATAATACCACCAAAGAAATAAAAAAATACCCAGATACGTCAACCCTTCATATATTTGGGTAGGATGACGGGGAACCAAACCATCAGATGGCGTAGTAGAACGAAGAAACCGAAAACCCCAAGGAAGATTTGTTGGAAGACCATAAATTTCTGAATTCATCAGATTGCCCATCCGGATAAAAAAACCCGACAGGGCTACTACTACTACGATGCGATCCATGACCCATAAAAAAGGCTTCTTGGTAAAATGAGAATAAAGCAAAAGTGACAAGATGATCCCAATGGCAGCACCATGACTCGCCAACCCTCCTTCCCAAACCTCCAAAATTTTGATCGGATGGGCGAGATACCATGCTGGCTCATAAAAAAAGACATGGCCTAAACGCGCGCCTACAATCGTACCGATGATCATATAGGTAGTGAGCTCATCCAATAACTTTATCGGGACACCCTCCTTTTTAAAGAATTTCTGCATGATCAGATAACCAAAGAAGAAGGAGCTGGCAAATAAAAGTCCATACCATCGAACTGCAAATCCCCCGAGACGAAAAATCTCGGGGTTCGGATCCCAAGTCACCGATAGGAGGATCATATTCCTTTCAGTTTCAAATTAAACAATGAATCCAGTTTCGTAGCCAACTGCTTTTGATTATTAGCAGCAGCTATCATCGACATGCGGCGGATCATCCCTAAGGCTGTTTGAATATCCTGTTCAAAATATTGCCGGTCGGAGCCTTTATAGCTATAATAATAATCGAGGTTCTGACTATAGATCTCAGCAACTCTTTCAATTATTTTAGTCGCTTTTTCCGGAGCTCCGGCTTTAAAATAAATCTCCGCATAGGGAAGCATATACATATCATAAGGGACCTTCGAATCGGGGAAATTATTAATATAGGTATCCAGCATTTCAATAGCTTCCTTCTTTTTTCCCAAAGCTATCAAAGCCTGGCCGACGCGCATAATATTTGTTTTTGGACGAACAGTGTTATTCAAGCTCTCGGGATCAACATAGACATGAGGATTGCTGAGATTTCCCCAGGCACATTTATTTTTCAGGATATCATAAGAGGTTAGGGCATCCACACCTCCCATCCCAGGAATATAATCGGAAGAATCGGCTTTTACGGGCATAAACTGATATACCCATCCTTGCACCAGACAAAATGAATCCACTGCCATACAATGACTTACACTCGATGGTGCCGCAAAATAAATAGGCCGTTTCCATTTGTTCGAGGCAATTAAATCAAGCAACATTAAATCATTCTTGTATAACTGATTTGACCGAATGGTCCAGCAAATTGAATCGACCATTTTTCCCCTAAGATGTTTCGGAACAATACCATATTTTACACACGCAGCAGAATCAACGGTTAGTTTGACCTTTTTGGAAGGGAAAAATTTATATTTCTCTCCATTTTGCATGGTTACGTATGTCTGAGGATCATCGCTTTTAATGAAATCTATCAGATCCTGTAACTCAACATATCCCTTGATCCCGATATCATAATAAAACACCAAATCGTTGGTTCCTTGCCGGTATTGCTCCTTAGGCAGGGTAAACGGAATCGGTTCGGATTCGTAAGCTTTTTTATAGAGTTGATTAATATACCATGGACCGGAAGAAAGCATCAGGTTGACTACCCTTACGTCGGTACCAATCCCTTCCACTTCCTGATCATACCATAAAGGGAAAGTATCGTTGTCGCCGTTGGTAAATAAGATCCCTTGAGGCCCGCATGATTTCAGATAATCTGCAGCGAAATCACGGCACGCATACTTTCCGGAACGGTCGTGGTCGTCCCAGTTTTCTTTGGCCATGATCCCGGGTACCAGAAAAAGTGTCAAAATAAAAACAATGATGAGGGAAAGATTTTCATTGATTTTTTTCCCGAGCCATTGTATCAGCGGAATGATACCCAATCCGATCCAGATAGCAAAAGCATAGAATGAGGCAGCATAAGCATAATCACGTTCCCTTGGCTCATAAGGCTGCTGATTCAGATAAACCAGAATTGCCAGTCCGGTCATAATGAACAATAAAGAGAGGATCATCGTCCCTTTATAATCCTTCTTCACCTGAAAGAAAAATCCAATCAGACCCAACAATAAAGGAAGCATATAATACTTATTGGTTCCCCTGTTTTGCTTACTGTCGGGAAGATTGGTCTGATCATGTCCCAACCGCATCTTATCAAGGAAAGGAATACCGCTGATCCAATTACCATCTTCCTTCCCACCAAAACCCTGTACATCGTTTTGCCTTCCCGAAAAATTCCACATGAAATAACGTATGTACATGTGGCCAATTTGATAGGTGAAGAAGTATTTCAGATTCTCCCCAAAGGTCGGTTTGTTCAGCGTTTGGGTTTTCCCATCCTGGGTGGTGACTTCGATGGGAACACCTTCTCCGCCCCAACGCTTATAAAAATCGGCAGAACCTTTTCGCTGATTGCTCCACATGCGAGGAAATAAGGTCGTAAAACGTGGATCAAAAATGGGAACAGTACCTTTCCGTTCGTCAATGACAATATATTTTCCCGATTTCTGATCCTTTTGATAATAGGGTTTCCCATCTCCATAATCGACAACCGGAGCATTGTAATATTGTCCGTAGAAAATCGGAAAATCGCCATATTGCTCCCGGTTTAAGTACGATAGTAAACTGATGGCATCTTTTGGCGCATTTTCATTAATGGGTGTATCGGCATTGGCCCGGATCACGAGCATCACAAATGAAGAATATCCGATCAGGATAAATGTGAATGCAAGGAGAATGGTATTAAGAACAGTTTTCCCTTTTTTCCGGGTATAATACATCCCAAAAATGATGAGTCCAATTAAAAGGAGAAAATAGATGACCGTGCCTGAATTGAACGGCATCCCAAGTACATTTACAAAGAACAATTCAAATTTTCCTGAAAGCTCAACTACGTATGGGATGATTATGAACATGACAAATGCCAGAATCAGGATGGAAAGGATAAAAGTTAACAACATCCCGGTTTTTGTCGTTTTGAATTTCTTGTAATAATAAACCATACAGGTAGCCGGAATGACTAATAAATTCAAAAGGTGAACTCCAATAGCCAATCCAATTAAAAATGCGATCAGTACCAACCATCGATAGGAATGTTTTTCTTCCGCAACCTCTTCCCACTTTAAAATTGCCCAGAAAGAAATTGCCGTAAAAAACGATGACATGGCATAAACCTCTCCTTCAACAGCCGAGAACCAGAAGGTATCACTGAACGTATAAGCCATGGCTCCGATGAAAGCAGCAGCAAAAATAGTATATTGCTTAGCAACAGAATTTTGATCAGATGTGTTGAATAGTTTTTTTGCAAAAAGCACAATGCTCCAGAAAAGAAACAAGATCGTGAAACCGCTGCACAAGGCCGACATGATATTCACCATCATGGCATAATGAGTAACATCTCCAAAAGCAAAAAGGGAAAAGAAACGGCCGATCATTTGGAATAAGGGCGCTCCCGGCGGATGACCTACCTGCAGTTTGATGGCTGTTGCAATATATTCTCCGCAATCCCACCAACTGGCTGTTGGTTCGATTGTTAACAGATATACTGTAGAAGCAATAGCAAAAGTAATCCAACCAAAAATATTATTCAGTTTCTGGAAATTCTTCATGCGATTAAAGTTTTCAGGAATCAATTTTGATGCGAAGGTACAAAATTTGGATAGATGCAAAAAAAATTACTACATTTGCACCCGCAAAAGATAATTAAGTTTGCGTAGCATAATTTGACCCATGGTGTAATGGCAGCACAAGAGATTTTGGTTCTCTCGGTCCAGGTTCGAATCCTGGTGGGTCAACATAATTAAATCTTAAACCCCTTTAAATCGAACATTTTAAGGGGTTTTTCTTTTGTTTTCGGACAGGTTTGCGAACAATATCATGTAAATTTGTAAAATAAACCATGTTGAAAATGCAAACATTCCAGAGCGATATTTCAAATGAAGAGTTTCCTATATCAGATAGGATTTCAGGTAAATCAGTTAGACAACCCATTCTAAACTATATCCAGAAAGAAAATCCTCAGTTCACCACAGATAATTATTTATCGATAAGTGAGCTTAACTTTTTCCGGGAAAAGTATATATCAGATTACCTGATTAAAGAAGTTGGGGAATTGACAGAACTTGAAAAAACTGTGTTAGCCTCGGTGACTGATAAAACTACACTCACCGATAAAATTGAAGGTGAGGAGGATACACTTTTAACCACGGGTCAAAAAATTGCTGATAAAGTTGCTTCATTTGGCGGAAGTTGGACATTTATTATTTTGTTTGGTATGTTTATTCTGATTTGGATTACAATAAATGTTGTTTGGTTTTTGAACAGAAGTTTTGACCCTTATCCGTTTATTCTTTTAAATTTAATTTTGTCTTGCCTTGCAGCAATACAAGCGCCAGTCATCATGATGAGCCAAAACAGGCAAGAAGATAAGGACAGAAAAAGGGCAAAAAACGACTACATGGTAAACCTTAAATCAGAGTTAGAGATTAGATTATTACACGAAAAAATTGACCATTTAATCATGCACCAACAGCAAGAACTTTTAGAGATACAAAAAGTTCAGATCGGGATGATGAATGACATTCTAAATCTGGTGGGGAAAAAGTAATAATTCTTTATATCCAAGTTCTGTGCAAACATAGCGATATGAACGGCGCTAATTGAAAAGTATTACAACTCAATGAATTTTAATGCACGTATTAAAGAAAAAGTTATATTTAATTGGAGTGGAGGTAAAGACTCAGCTTACTGTTTGTACAAAATCTTACAAGAGGGACAGTACGATATACTTTGTTTACTGACCACCATAAGTGAGCCATATCAACGAATTTCAATGCATGGGGTAAGAGTCGAATTACTTAATGCTCAGGCAGAACGCATCGGATTACCATTGTTGAAAGTTCAAATTCCCGAAATGCCGTCCATGCAGGTATACGACAACACGATGGCTGCTGCCTTATTGGATTTGAAGAATAGAGGAACAACAGCATCAATTTTCGGTGACATTTTTTTAGAAGACCTTAGAAGATACAGAGAAGATAAATTATCGGAATTTGGATTAAGAGGCATATTCCCTTTATGGAAAATTCCGACCAAAATTCTTATACGGAAATTTATTGATTCTGGATTTAAGGCAATAACAACATGCGTAAACGAAAAATACTTAGATAAAAGTTTTGTTGGGCGAATTATTAACGATGATTTTTTGAATGATCTTCCCGACAATGTTGACCCCTGTGGTGAAAATGGGGAGTTTCACAGTTTTGTCTTTGATGCTCCAATTTATAAAAAACCGATTCTATTTGAAAAAGGAAAAATTGTGTATAAAAAATATCCTCCCTCAAAACCAGAAAAAGCCACTTTGGTTGATGCAAGTGCCACCAATCAAAACGATGCAGATAATCTCTTTGATAGCGGATTTTGGTATTGCGAATTATTTCTGCGATAACTGAATGGAGGTCAGCTTAACATTATTTCGTAATGGAAACAAAACAAGGCAGCATATCATCAAGCTCAGGGACAATTTCAATACTTTTTTATTGTTATCTGTTTTATTTGTCGGGGTTTTTCGGCTGTTAATCGAGTGGAGCTCGGGGGTCGACTGTTCGGATGTAACATGGGATACGACAACCCGTCTTATGTTCCAAATTGATTAAAACAAAAAAAACATGAAAACCCTGATGATGATTCTTACTATCTGTTTAACCATAAACTCTAACCTCGTAATGTCCAATATCCATGATTATAAACATTCACGGATCGAAAAAAACAAGGCCGAACTCCCGGTAATTGATGGGAACCTGAAACCAGCAACTCCTAAGGTGGCTGATTTTGCTGATGGATTCGAGAGCATAAACAAGACAACCATCCACATAACAGACTTGGCTCCTGTCATGCCGAAAGAGGCTGATTTTGAAGAGGACAAGGATAATATGATTGTTATTCTCCACTCCCTGACTCCGGCTACTCCGAAAGAAGCTGATTTTTCAGACCAATAAATCTGTAACGGAGGGAAAATTCTCATAAAACGCTGATTCTTTAAACAAAATAGTGAAAAGATTTGGCACAAAGAAAATATTGAGTATCTTTGCAATCGATTTTACAGAGGTTGACACGAGGGGACAAAAAGTCCCCTCTTTTATTGGTCGCAGATGGTTAAAGAAAAAGAGGTACGAATACTGGCAGAAGAATTCCTGAAAGGGAGTGATGTATTCCTTTTGGAAGTATTGGTAAAACCTTCCAATAAAATAACCATCTTCATTGACGGTGAAAACCGGGTATCTATTGATGCATGTCAGAAATTAAGCCGTTTTATTGAAGAACATCTCGACCGGGAAAAAGAGGATTTTGAGCTTACAGTCTCTTCTGCTGGCGCTGACCGGCCTTTAAAGATCACCCGTCAATATAAAAAAGTGATTGGAAAAACGTTGGAAATTGTTACGTGTGGAGGAGAAAAAATTACCGGGACTTTATTAACAGCCGATGAAAATGGCATTGAATTGGAAGTAGGAAAAGGCAACCAGAGGTTTCCGTTTCAAGAAATAAAATCAGCAAAAGAAGTTATAACATTTAAAAAATAGAATTATCAACAATGGAACATCTCAATTTAGTCGAAACATTTTCAGAATTCAAGGAATTCAAAAATATCGACAGGGAAACCATGATGCGCATCCTGGAAGATGTATTCAAACACATGCTGACAAAGCGTTTTGGATCGGCCGATAATTTCGACATCATTGTTAACATTGACAAAGGCGATCTTGAAATATTCCGTTCCCGTACAATTGTGGAAGATGGTTCGGTGGAAGATGAGAACACCCAGGTTCCCCTTTCAGAGGCAATCAAAATTGAACCTGATTTTGAAGTTGGGGAAGAACTTTCGGAGGAAATAAAACTCGGAAGTTTTGGCCGTCGTGAAATTCTTTCCATCCGACAGAATCTCATCTCCAAAATTCAGGAATATGAAAAAAATAATATTTATACCAAGTACCGAGAAAAAATCGGCGAAATCATCGCCGGTGAAGTGTATCAGGTATGGAAAAAAGAGATCCTGGTATTGGATGATGAAAGTATTGAACTAATCTTGCCGAAATCGGAACAGATTCCCTCTGATTTTTATCGCAAAGGCGATTCAATCAGGGCTGTGGTTTCAAAGGTTGAAATGAAAAACAACAACCCTGTCATTATATTATCCCGTACTTCAGAATCATTTCTGGAACGATTGTTTGAAGCAGAAGTTCCCGAAGTTTATGACGGTCTGATCAGTATCAAAAAAATTGTCAGGGTCCCGGGTGAACGGGCCAAGATCGCTGTTGAATCCTATGACGACCGCATTGATCCGGTTGGTGCCTGTGTCGGAATGAAGGGCAGCCGTATTCATGGGATCGTACGTGAATTGAAGAATGAAAACATTGATGTGATCAATTTCACAACCAATCCATCGTTGTTTATTCAACGCGCCCTTAGTCCGGCCAAGGTTTCCTCGATTGTTATCACCGAGGAAGAAAAAAGGGCCGACGTGTACATGAGGCCCGACCAGGTTTCACTTGCTATTGGCAAAGGAGGTTTCAATATTAAATTGGCCGGTAAACTTACAGGATATGAAATTGATGTTTATCGCGATACCGATGTTGACAATGAAGATGTTGATATTCAGGAGTTTTCCGACGAAATCGATCAATGGATCCTGGATGAACTCAAAACCATCGGATGCGATACCGCCAAGAGTGTTATTGATCTGGATGTAGCTGAATTGGTGAAACGAACTGACCTTGAAGAAGAGACAATTAAAGAGGTTGTACGGATATTGAAAGCCGAATTTGAATAATTATTCATATTTTTGTTGAATGAGTGAAGGCATAACAATTACCAGGCTTAGCAAAGCTGCGCGGGAATTTAACATCGGGATTAAGACCGTGGTGGATTTCCTTTCGAAAAAAGGATTTCCAATCGGAAATGATCCCAATGCCAAATTAACGCAGGAGATGTATGCTCTATTGATGAAAGAGTTTGCATCTGAAAAACACGTCAAAGAAGAAGCCCAGAAGATCGGGTTACAATTTGCGTCGCATGAAACGATCACCATAGAGGATAAAAAAACTGCCACTAAGGATAGTGAAAAAGAACTTGATGATCTTTTTATTAAAAATGTTGCTTTAGGGTTTGATAATAAATCCTTTGAGCCTGCAAAAAAACCCAAAGAGGTTATTGTAAAAGAACCGATTGCACCCCCAGAAGTTGCACCTACTCCGATCATTGTTGTTCCTGAAGAAGTTGTTCTGGAAACGAAAAAAACAGGACCAAAACAAAAAGTAACGCTAAAATCAAGTGAGGCTGTAGAAACACCAGTACCTCCAACTGCCCCGATTGCCGAAATTTCCAATGAAGTCGCAGTAGAACCCGAACCTGAACAACAAACCAAACCTAAAATCGAACCCGAGCTCGAGCCTGAACTCAAACCCGAACTCAAGTCCAAACCCGAATCCAAACCCGAATCCGAGCCCAAATCCGAGCCCGAATCCGAGCCCGAATCCGAGCCCGAATCCGAGCCCGAGCCCGAACCTGAACTCAAACCTGAACCTGAAGATAAACCCAAGTCCGAGATTAAAATTGTTGGAAAATTGGATCTTCAGCAGTTCGAAAAGAAACCATCCCGGAAAGGAAAACAAAAAACTCCTCCTCCTGCAAAACCTGTTCCCGCCCCTCTCATTGAAGCTCCAAAACCAGAGGCTGTGATAGCCAAGGAAATTCCAATACCAGAACCGGTGGAAGCCGTGGTAGCTGACAAAGTTGAATCAGTAACGCCTACTGAACCTCCTAAAGAAGATAATTTTTTACCCACCGAACGCATTATTCTTGAAGGACCAACCATTCTTGGTTCCATCGTTTTACCTGAACCCAAAAAATTTGAGAAAAAGAAACCTCAGCCAGTTGCCAGTTCTTCGGATGAAACCTTAAAATCGAAGAAAAAGAAACGCAAACGGATTAAACGACAGGGCGAAGATGTAACCCAAACCGAAGCTCCCAAATCTTCAATCCAAAAGCCAACTCTGGCTAAAGACAAAAAATACCACAAAGAGATTCCAAAGGCAGAAGTCACACAGGAAGATATTGAAAAACAGATCAAAGAAACTCTGGCTCGGTTAAGTCCAACCGGCAAATCCAAAGCCTCAAAATACCGTAAAGCCAAACGTGAAGCGGTTAGCCAACACATGCATGAAGAGCAAGAGCGCCTTGAAGAAGGGAAGCGGGTTATTCAGGTTACTGAATTCGTTACCGCCAACGAACTAGCCTCCATGTTAAATGTCCAGGTTACAGAGGTCATTTCTACCTGTATGGCATTGGGGATGTTCGTTTCCATAAACCAACGATTGGATGCTGAAACACTCACACTGGTTGCCGAAGAGTTTGGCTTTAAAGTTGAGTTTGTCAGTGTCGAGGTACAGGAAGCCATCAAACAAAATGAACCCGACGTTCCAGAGAATTTGACGGACCGCCCACCGATTGTTACCGTGATGGGACATGTGGACCATGGAAAAACCAAACTGCTCGATTTCATCCGCAGTTCTAATGTAGTTGCCGGGGAAGCTGGAGGCATTACCCAGCATATCGGTGCCTATGAAGTACAACTTGAAAATGGCAAAAAGATCACTTTCTTGGATACTCCTGGCCACGAAGCATTTACCGCCATGCGTGCGAGAGGTGCCAGCGTAACCGATGTTGTTATTATTGTGATCGCAGCTGATGAAACCGTCATGCCACAAACCCGGGAAGCCATCAATCATGCCCAGGCCGCTGGAGTTCCAATTGTTTTCGCTTTTAATAAAATGGATAGGCCAAACGCCAATCCGGATAAATTACGTGAAGAGTTATCCAAGATCAACATCCTTGTTGAAGAATGGGGCGGTAAATACCAAACCCAGGAGATCTCCGCAAAAGTCGGGACCAATGTAGATATTCTATTGGAAAAAGTTCTTCTCGAAGCAGAAATGTTAAATGTTAAAGCCAATCCTTCGAGGTTAGCCACAGGTACCGTAATCGAATCATCGCTCGACAAAGGGCGTGGTTATGTATCTAAGCTTCTGGTCCAAAACGGAACCCTTCATGTCGGTGATATTGTATTGGCTGGAGCTACTTATGGAAAAGTAAAGGCCATGTATAATGAACGGAACCAATCTGTTAAGATTGTTGGTCCCTCTCAACCTATTCTAATGCTCGGGCTTAATGGCGCTCCTCAGGCCGGTGATGCATTCAATGTGATGGTTGATGAAAAAGAATCTAAGGCAATTGCTACCAAACGGTTACAATTACAGCGTGAACAAGGTTTACGTACCCAAAAACACATCACACTTGATGAAATTGGTCGCCGTATTGCAATTGGCGATTTTAAAGAACTTAACATCATTGTAAAAGGCGATGTGGATGGTTCCGTTGAAGCCCTTTCTGATTCATTATTGAAATTATCTACCGAAGAAGTGATGTTGAACGTGATTCATAAATCGGTAGGTGCCATCACGGAGTCGGATGTTTTATTAGCATCGGCTTCCAATGCAATCATTGTTGGGTTCCAGGTACGGCCTTCCGTTTCCGCAAGAAAACTGGCGGAAGCAGAACAGATTGATATTCGCCTGTACTCCATTATTTACCAAGCCATCGAGGAGATTAAAATGGCCATTGAAGGAATGTTATCTCCCGAAATCGAAGAAAAGATCACCTGTAATATTGAAGTCCGGGATGTTTTCCGCATCACGAAAGTTGGAGCTGTTGCAGGCTGTATGGTTCTTGATGGTAAAATAACACGGAATTCAAAGATCCGGGTAATCCGTGACGGAATTGTTGTATATACCGGCCTTCTCGGTTCTCTTAAACGGTTTAAAGACGATGTGAAAGAGGTTCTTTCGGGTTATGAATGTGGTTTGAATATCGAAAGTTTCAATGAAATCAAAGTAGGGGATATCATTGAGGGATATGAACAGATCGAAATAAAGAGGAAACTGTAATCGCTACTTTTTTAAAGTCTGTAACCGATCTGGTCCGTAAGATAAAATATCCACAGGCACTCCTACCTTTTTTTCAATGAATTTTATATATTCGTTTAATTCCTTTGGAAGTTGTTCAAAGGAAGCATAATCCGATAAGGATGTATTCCATCCGGGCATGGGAAGATAAACCGGTTTGAGGTTTTCCTGATCCAATTCAAAGGGAAATGAAGTAAGTCTATTGTTTCCAATTTCATAATCAGTACATACCTGAATGGTGGGAAAAGTATTCATCACATCCGATTTCATCATGATCAGGCTGTTCACCCCATTGAGCATGATAGCATATTGAAGAGCAGGCAAATCAAGCCAGCCACAACGCCGTGGCCGACCTGTTGTTGATCCGAATTCATTACCACCAACTCTAAGGTTCTCCCCATATTCATCATGAAGTTCTGTCGGAAAAGGACCACTGCCAACACGGGTACAATATGCTTTAAAAATCCCAAAAACCTGACCAATTCTTTGAGGTGCAATTCCAAGGCCTGCACATACTCCAGAAGAGATCGTGTTAGAAGATGTAACGAAGGGATAAGATCCGAAATCAACATCCAGCATGGTTCCCTGTGCTCCTTCAGCCAAAACTGATTTTCCTTCATCCAGAGCTTTATTCAGGAATATTTCACTGTCGATCAAACGTAAGGCTTTCATCTGTTGTACCGCATCAAACCATTTTTTCTCATACTCTTCAAAAGGAATTCCATCCAGGGTATGGTTTAAATAATCGAAACCGATTTGATGAATCAATTCAAGATGCAAAGATTTCAACTTTGAGTAATTGGTCTGAAAATTTGGTTCCAGGATATTCCCTACACGGAGTCCGTTGCGGCCATACTTATCGGTGTATGTCGGCCCGATCCCTTTCAAAGTGGAACCAATTTTTCCATCTCCTTTTTGTGATTCCAGTGCAGCATCAAGCAGGCGGTGTGTGGGCAGGATAAGGTGTGCACGGCGCGAAATCAACAAATTTTCTTCCGGCTTCATACCTGCCTGGTGCAGTACGCCGATCTCCTTAAAAAGTATATAGGGATCAATGATTACACCATTGCCGATTACATTAAGTGTTGCAGGGTGAAAAATACCGGACGGGATGGTATGTAATACAAATTTCTTACCACCGAATTCAATAGTATGGCCTGCATTCGGACCGCCCTGGAAGCGGGCAATGATATCATAGTGTGGAGTGAAAACATCAACAATTTTGCCTTTTCCCTCGTCTCCCCACTGCAATCCCAGGATTACATCAACTTTCATAACTGGAGTTTACTTCTTAGATTTTGATTGACCGTAAAATGTGAGGGCATAATGAGATACCTCAACATTTAAAAGATTTTCCACATAAGCCTTAATTTCCTCAATCCGGGGATCATAAAATTCACTCACTTCCCCCGAATCTTCATAAATAAAATGATCGTGTTGTTTGAGTAAGGCCGATTTCTCAAATTGTGCATAATTTGTCCCGAACTGATGCTTGGTTACGAGTCCGCAATTTAGCAGCAGCTCAATAGTATTGTAAAGGGTAGCCCTGCTAACCCGGTATTTATGATTTTTCATCCTGATATACAGGCTTTCTATGTCAAAATGTCCCTCCGTCGCAAATATTTCTTTAAGAATGGTATACCGTTCTGGCGTTTTTCTATGTCCATTATGCTCTAAATAATCAGTAAAAACATTGCGCACGGTTTCAGCTAAATCTTCATCCATCTTTTTAATCATACCGGGAAATTTTTCATAAAGGTACAAATTAATTCCTATTTAGAACAAATAAAAATAGAAATATCGCTAATCAATGCGGGTAACATTAATAATTCCCTCAACTTTTTTAAGATTTTCAAGCGCATCATTCAAAACCGACGTGTCCTGCACATATAAGGTGATGAGCCCTTCAGTAAGTCCATTGAGCGCTTCAATATGAAACGATTTGATGTTCAAACTTAGATCATTTGAAATAATCCGGGTAATTTCATTGATTAATCCCTGTTTGTCGATACCAGTAACCTTGATTTCTGATAAAAATGAAATAGATTCTTTACTAATCCAGTTTACTTTGATCATCCGGTTGCCGAAAATAGAAATAAGTTCCTGTGCTTTCTGACATTTGGTCCTATGGATTTGGATGGGGAGATGATCAGCGGCCGCGAGTCCGATTACTTCATCTCCGGGTATCGGATTACAGCATGTAGCTACCTCATAATCAAGTTTTCCAAGTGGTTCTAATGCTTTCGGTTTTCCTTTATCTTTGTTTTTCGTAACATAATTCAACCACCCGTTCCTGAAACTTGAAGCAGCAAAAATTTTAACATCTTTAATACCAATTTTATCCTGTGCCGAAGCATAGTACAGGTCGATCAATCCACTATAATTGTTGGCTGTTAGAAACTTTTTTATATTCTCATGCGTGAATTCGATTCCTAACTGAAGGAACCAATTTTCAAGTTTATCTTTTCCTTGTTTAAAAAATTTCTTTTTCTCTATCCTGACTGCTAATTTAATATTTGTTCTGGCTCGGGTCGTAACGGCATAACCAAGCCATTCCTCTTTCGGAAATTGTTTTTTCGAGGTAATGAGTTCAATTTGTTGGCCGTTCTTCAGAACCTGATTGATGGGAGCTAGCTTTTTATCAATTTTTGCACCGATACAAGTATTTCCCAGTTCACTGTGAATGGCATAAGCAAAGTCAAGAACGGTAGAATTCGCAGGCAAGGTACGCAACTCTCCTTGTGGAGTAAAAACAGAGATTTCGTCCAGAAAAAAATAGCCTTTTACATCATCAATAAACGACAATGCATCTGCATCCGGACTTTCGATCATCTCCTTGATTCGATCGAGCCAGTTATCAAGCTGACTGTTGAGGTTCATCGATTCCTTATATTTCCAATGGGCAGCATATCCTTTTTCGGCAATTTCGTCCATTCTGCGGGAGCGGATCTGAATTTCGACCCATTGACCAGTATGGCTCATTACGGTAGTATGCAAAGCCTCATATCCATTTGCCTTGGGAATAGAGATCCAGTCACGGAGGCGGTCCATATTAGGTCGGTAATGATCGGTGATGGTAGCATAGGCTTTCCAGCAATCCGACTTCTCGGTCTGAATAGGGGAATCTATTACAATCCGGATGGCGAAGATGTCATAGATCTCCTCGAAGGGGACCTCCTTTTTCTTCATTTTCTGCCAAATCGCCGCAATGGATTTTTCACGTGCATGGATGGTAAAATTGAATCCTTTTTCGGTGAGTGCTTTCTTTATCGGGTAAATGAATTTATTGACGAACCGGGTACGACCACGTGCAGTCTCTTTGAGTTTTCTGGAAATAGTTTCGAAAACCTCCGGTTCCGTGTACTTCAGGCAAAGATCTTCCAATTCACTCTTAATGGCGTGCAAACCAAGACGGTGTGCCAATGGAGCATAGAGGTAAATGGTTTCGGAGGCGACTTTTAATTGTTTTTCGGGTGTCAGCGCATCCAGGGTCCGCATGTTGTGCAACCGGTCGGCCAGTTTAATCAGAATTACCCTAACATCATCGGAAAGGGTAAGTAAAATCTTTTTAAAATTTTCAGCATGAATAGTGGCTGTATGCTGATCAAAAAGACCTTTTATTTTAGTCAGTCCTTCAATAATTTCGGCCACCTTTTCTCCGAATAACCCGCGGATATCTTCAATGGTATATTCCGTATCCTCCACAACATCATGAAGAAGGGCGCAAATGATAGAGGTAGCTCCAAGCCCGATCTCTCCAGCTGCAATGGTAGCCACACTGATCGGATGATAAATGTATGGTTCCCCACTTTTCCGGCGCATATCCTTATGGGCTTCCAACGCCATTTTAAAGGCTTTCCGGACATTTTTTTTATCTTCAGGATGGCGTGGTTTCCAAACCCTAAGCAAATTCCGGTAACGTTTTAGAATTTCTTGCTTCTCACGTTCCGGATCAGATTGGTATATAACTTCTGGTAGTTTTTCCATTCAGGTTGCAAATTTAACCGAAAATTCCTCCAGCGCTGATAAAATTATTAATTTTGGCCTGCTTAATGAATATCTTAATTGATGTACACCCAGCTAAGATCACCATTTCGTTTTTTGATCATCCTTTTTACTTTCCTCTTTTCACCGTCGCTTTTTGCTACACACCAGCGGGCTGCAGAAATTGTGTACAAACACATTTCCGGTCTTACTTATGAAATAACCCTCATCTCCTATACCTTTACTCCCAGCCCAGCTAACGCTTACCGAGACTATTTGCCCATCATCTGGGGGGATGGAACGGCTTCGGATATTCCCCGTACAGTAATCACGGATCTCCCCAATGATATTACGTATAACAAGTATGTCGGGCAACATACTTTTCCCGGGCCAGCCACGTATACTATTTCGTGCGAAGACCCCAACCGAAATGGAGGCATTCTTAATATCCCCAACTCCATAAACACGCCACTGTTCATTTATTCGGAACTTACCATAAGCCCATTTATCGGTGGATATAATAATTCTCCGGTTCTCCTGCTTCCTCCCATTGATAATGGTTGTGTAAATCAACCGTTTTATCATAACCCAGGAGCTTATGATGTGGATGGAGATAGTCTTTCCTATAAGCTGGTTCCCTGCCGTGGTGCTCAAGGCCTGATCATTCCAGGATATTTTTCTCCTCCAGCCTCGAAATCCTTAACCCTGAACCCGATTACCGGAGATTTATACTGGGATAGCCCCGAACAACAGGGGGAGTATAATATCGCCATCCTGATAGAAGAGTGGAGAAATGGCGTAAAAATCGGAAGTGTATTACGCGACATGCAAATCATCATCGTTGCATGTAACAATCATCCACCGGTCATCGATTCAGTAGCCGATACCTGTATTGAAGCTGGCAAAACCCTCAGATTTCCTGTCAGCGTGTTTGATCCCGACAGCAACAACGTCACACTCACTGGCACCGGAGGACCGTTGGTTTTACCTGTTAATCCGGCAACCCTGAATCCCAATCCTGCTATCGGAAAAACTACTACCCGTTCACTTTTCCAATGGAATACCGTGTGTGATCACATCAAGAAACAACCCTATTATGTCTTTTTTAAAGCCAAAGACGACGGAACACCGGTAAACCTGGTTGCCATTAAATCAATTAATATCCTCGTAGTTGGCCCTCCTCCTGAAAATCTTACGGCTACCCCCATGGGAAACACCGTAACACTCCAGTGGGATCCTTATTCATGCATCAATGCAAAAGGATTCCGGATCTTCAGGAAAGCAGATTCCACAGGTTATATCCCAGGGTATTGTCAAACTGGAGTCCCTCCTTACCTGGGTTATTCAAAGATAGCTACCCTGACCGGACTGAATCAAACATCCTTTCTTGATGATAATCAGGGTGCCGGATTGGTGAGAGGAGTTAAATATTGTTATCTCGTTATTGCCTGGTATAAAGATGATGCAGAAAGCTATGCCTCCAACGAGGCCTGTGCCATCCTTAATAAAGATGTGGCTGTTATCACAAATGTCAGCATCAATACCACCCAAGAAACTACCGGCTCTGTGTATGTTGCCTGGTCAAAACCAACTGAAATAGACACCCTGCAAGCCCCGGGGCCTTATAAATACCTCATTGCCAGGTCGAGGTTTGACAATCCCGGAACCTTTTCGGTGATCGATTCTCTTGATCAACTGAACGATACAATTTGTACAGATCAGCTATTGAATACCTTGAAATATGGATTTAAATACCGGATCGACCTGTTCAATGTAACCCCTGGGAACAGGTTCCTGATCGGATCCTCCCAAATTGCCTCCTCAATGTTTTTATCGATTTCCCCAACCGACAAAATGTTAAAATTGAGCTGGACCAACGAAGTCCCCTGGAATAACAAGCAGTTTACTATTTATCGTAAGGATCCCGGATCCATTGCTTTCGATTCGGTTGGTACTAGTACTGCTCCGGTTTTCAATGATCCCGGCCTGGTTAATGGTGAAACCTATTGTTACCGGATAAAAAGTACCGGGATGTACTCTGCCTCCGGATTTGTGGATCCGATCATAAACTATTCACAGGAAAATTGTGGTATTCCTGTGGATAATCTTCCTCCCTGCCCACCCCGGCTTAAAGTAGAGACCCGTTGCATTGAATCAACAAACACCCTGACTTGGGGATTGCCTGCCGATACCTGTTCAAAAGATATCGCAAAATATTATATTTATTATTCACGCACGTCAGGAGACATGCTTATTATCGATTCACTTCTTAATCCCAGCGATACTACCTATATACATTCCCCGGCTCATTCCATCGTTGGCTGCTATGGGGTAATTGCCGTTGATTCGGCAGGAAACCGTAGCGCCATGAGCAATATCGTTTGCATTGATAACACAGCCTGTCCGGTATATACACTTCCCAATGTTTTTACTCCCAATGGAGACACAAAGAATGATTACTTCACCCCCAAAAAACCGTATACTTCTGTCGAGGAGATCAATCTTAAAATTTTCGACCGTTGGGGAAGGGTGGTATTTGAAACTCATGAGCCTGATATTAATTGGGATGGAAAGGATAAAAACACAAACCAGCCCTGTAGTGACGGCACCTACTTTTTCGTTTGTGATGTTTTTGAAATCACCCTCCAGGGAACATTAAAACGGTCGTTGCAGGGAAGTCTGACCATACTGAGATAACTGAGTTTTTTTTCTACCTTTGCGTACGTGAAAAACCTGCGAAATTTTTGTATTATTGCCCATATTGATCATGGGAAATCGACTTTGGCTGACCGGTTATTACAATTGACCGATACGGTCTCTGCCCGTGATTCACGCGACCAGGTACTTGACGATATGGATCTGGAGCGGGAACGTGGCATAACGATCAAGAGCCATGCGATCCAAATGAATTATCGTCAAGATGGGAAGGAATACATTCTTAACCTGATCGACACCCCGGGACATGTTGATTTTTCTTATGAAGTATCGCGTGCCATTGCGGCCTGTGAAGGGGCACTGCTCGTGGTGGATGCCACACAGGGCATCCAGGCACAAACAATTTCGAACCTTTATCTCGCCATTGAACACAACCTCGCCATCATCCCGGTTCTGAATAAAATTGATATGGATGCCGCCATGGTTGAGGAAGTTAAGGATCAGATCGTGGAACTTTTGGGTTGCGACCGGGAAGAGATCCTGAGTGTCAGCGCCAAATTGGGAGTGGGTATTGAACAGGTTCTGAATGCCATTGTCACCCGAGTTCCCTGCCCTTCCGGAGATCCAAATGCTCCGCTCCAGGCTCTTGTTTTTGACTCCCTGTACAATCCCTTCCGCGGGGTTGTCGCCTATTTTAGAATTCTTAATGGATCCATTGGGAAAGATGATCACGTGAAATTTGTTGCTACCGGGATGGATTACCACGTGGATGAAGTAGGTATTTTGCGATTAAAACAGGAACCCCGCGACCGCGTTTTTACCGGCGATGTGGGATATATAATTTCCGGAATAAAAAACAGCAAAGAAGTTCAGGTTGGAGATACCATTACACAGGTAGAAAATCCTTGTCCCGATATTATTGAAGGATTTCGTGGAGTAAAACCCATGGTTTTCGCTGGAATATATCCTACCGATGCCGATGAATATGAAGAATTGCGGGACTCCCTGGAAAAACTTCGCCTTAATGATGCCTCGCTCACTTTTGAACCCGAAGCTTCGGCTGCCCTTGGATTTGGATTCCGCTGTGGTTTTCTTGGATTATTGCACATGGAGATTATTCAGGAACGCCTCGACCGGGAATTTGATATGGATGTGATTACCACGGTTCCCAATGTTTCCTACAAAGTTTATACGACCAAGGGCGAAGTATTGAATGTTTATAATCCTTCGGGACTTCCGGAACCCAATTATATCGATAAAATCGAAGAACCTTGTATTACAGCCAACATCATTACTAAATCAGAGTATCTTGGTCCAATCATGACACTTTGTATTGGGAAACGAGGGATTTTGAAGAACCAGGTTTACCTAACAACCGATCGTATTGAGCTAACCGTGGATCTTCCGCTTGGTGAAATTGTATTCGATTTTTATGACCGATTGAAGAGTATTTCCAAAGGGTATGCTTCCTTTGACTACTATCCTTCCGGCTGGCAGAAAGCCGATCTGGTTAAACTCGACATTCTCCTCAACGGAGATATTGTAGATGCACTTTCCTCTCTGATCACCCGGAATAATGCGTATGATTTCGGTCGTCGTTTTTGCGAAAAATTGAAAGAATACATTCCACGTCAACAGTACGAAGTGGCCATCCAGGCTGCAATCGGGGCCAAAGTTATTGCCCGTGAAACAGTAAAGGCCGTTCGAAAAGATGTTACGGCAAAATGTTATGGAGGAGATATTACCCGAAAGCGAAAGCTCCTGGAAAAACAGAAAAAGGGAAAGAAGCGGATGCGTCAGATTGGAAATGTTGAAGTACCGCAGAAGGCATTTCTTGCCGTACTTAAACTGGATTCGTAAAACCATAAAACGTTGTAACAATTCCAAGTTATTTTCGTCTCATTCGGCAATCATTTACAAACCCTCAATCCAAAACATCATGAAAATCTATTCTAAAATTACCTTTCTGTCACTCTTGTTTGTTATTGCTTTTGCAGGTATTGTCAGTGCACAACATGATCGTGGAATGAAATGTCCCATGTACAAACACGGAAACCATCACTGCGACAGCACCGAGGTGCATCATTGGGATAGCACTGATTTGGATTTTTTCACCTATTGCTTTCACGACTTCCACATGGATGATTTTCCATTTTTCAAGGAAAAAATGAAATATAATGGTCATTGGGCCGGGGTGGAAATTGGAATCAACGGGTATGAAACTTCGGAGTTCAATATGAATTTTTATCCTGATTATCCATATATGAACATGAATACCGGACGCTCGGTATTTGTGAACCTTAACCCATTCGAACTCAATGTGAACTTATTTAAAAACCATATAGGATTTACCACAGGTCTGGGTTTCCAGTTAAGCAATTATTACTTCACTAACAATTATGTAATGCTGAAGGATTCTGCAATGTTGGTTGCTTATCAATCGAAGGATCAACTTGGTAATTCAGTAAATTTTAAAGTAAACAAACTATTTATTTCCTATCTCAATCTCCCCCTTTTCTTCGAATATCAAACCAACCGATATCGTAGGATGAACAGTTTTCACGTAACCCTTGGGGTTATCGTTGGAGTTCGGCTTTGCACCTATACCAAACAAGACTATTCCAGCATAGATCAAACATATACGCTTGTGGATGATAACGGAAATAAAGTGGCAACCTATTATGTTGACAAGAGAAATGTCAGGACTAGTGGAGCCTACCACTTGAATCCTTTTAAAGTTGATGCTGCATTCCGGATTGGATGGTCACACCTGAATCTCTTTGCCACCTATTCAATTACTCCAATGTTCCAGAAAAATCAAGGTCCTGAACTTTATCCATGGACCGTTGGTATCACCCTATTGGGATGGTAGCATCTGTAACGATATCACGAATCACGGAAAAATCGATCTTCAAAATTGATCAGGAACAAGCGTTTGGTTGCTCTAGTAATAGCGGTATACAGCCAACGCAGGAATTCAACATTGAGCATTTTATCGTTCAGATATCCCTGGTCGACAAATACGGTGTCCCACTGCCCACCCTGTGATTTGTGGCATGTGAAGGCATAGGCAAATTTAACCTGAAGCGCGTTGAAATAAGGGCTGGCCTTAACTTTTTCCATCCGTTCACGTTTGGATTTCACCTCCATAAAATCCTCCATTACTGCCTGGAAAAGACGATTGTTTTCAGATTGAGGAAGAGCAGCCGATTCCGACATCAGGGTATCAAGAATAATT
This sequence comes from Bacteroidales bacterium, assembly GCA_023231005.1. GTDB lineage: Bacteria > Bacteroidota > Bacteroidia > Bacteroidales > FEN-979 > CAIVAT01. Next base: position 128,239 of record JALNWG010000005.1, read on the forward strand.
TTCACATCCAATTCTTTTTCTTCCGGATAATCTACGAAACGGATGGTTACATCGGCAAAACGGAAGCCGTACATTTCTTCAATTTTCCGGATGCGCACCAATTCTATAATGTCACCGTTTGCGATAAATCCGGCCGTGGATTCTACTGGTAGCCAGAAGTAGTTATTTTTAACTACCATCAAATAATCACCGTTGGAGATTTCTTCCTCAAGAAACAGAATTCGTTTGCGAATTTCCCGGTTATAAATATTTGCCCTTTTATTGGATCGGCAAATAACTGCATTGTTATCTTTTTCCAATCCGGAATATGCGTGGTTAAGCGCCTCTTCCAGATCAGGGCCGTTGATGCGCGTAATATCGGGATAGTTCAGTAAGGAGAACATTGGGAAATTCAGTTTCTGATCTTGCACCTGGTGGCGAATGAGGGTGGCATTAATAAGGATCCCCGATTCTTTAGCCTGCCGCACTACCTGAGTAAGTTCGAAGGTGTCAATGTCGAGATGGTAGGCATTTTTCAAAAAATCCACATCCAATGCAGGACTGCGATCGAGACCGACAGGTGGAAGCTGGGCAGCATCTCCGATGAGCAACATCCGGCAATTCTCCCCGCTGTAAACAAACTGAAAAAGATCATCCAACAAGTTCCGGGAAGAAAAAAGAGTTCCTTCAGACGACATGGCATGTTGTATCATGGAAGCCTCATCCACAATAAAAAGGGTGTGTTTGTGATAATTGGTCTGCATCTTCAGGTTAATCAATCCATCTTTATTGGTATGGGTCAGATAGATCTTGCGATGAATGGTATTAGCCTGACGCTTCGTATAACTGGCAAGCACTTTGGCGGCCCGTCCTGTTGGTGCAAGCAGGACCGTTTTTTTCCCGATATTGGGAAGAACGTCAACCAGAGCTTGCACAACCGTGGTTTTACCGGTTCCAGCATATCCCCGTAAGATGAAAAGAGCATTGGGTTGTTTCCAGGAAATTGTAAGAAATACGGCCAGTTCATCTAACAATTTATCTTGCCCTGCTGTAGGGTCATAAGGGAATCCCTTACGAAGCATCGCGATGACTTTACTCATATCCATGATGAAACGCTATTCATAACGAAGAGATTCAATGGGATCAAGGTTGGCCGCTTTATAGGCTGGGATGATTCCGCTGATCAAGGCGACAAATAAGCAAAGTATGACCCCGGTAAGAATCCAAATCCAGGGAATAATAAAAGCGCTTCCAATCAGCAGGGAAATGACATTTCCAACCAGAATTCCGAGAAAAACGCCCAATATACCACCCAACTGACCAATCACAATGGCCTCAACGAGAAATTGATTCCGGATGACTCTTTTCGTAGCTCCAATCGCTTTACGAATCCCTATTTCCCGGGTCCGCTCGGTTACGGAAACCAGCATGATATTCATCAATCCAATGGCTGCTCCCAATAAAGTAATAAATCCTATTAAGGTGGCAGCAAGGGTGACAAATTTGATATTCTCGATCAGCATTTTTGCTACATTATCGCTTTTTGTTATCTCGAAAGTATCATCCATCCCAACTGGAACCTTGCGAATATTTCTCAGAATTGCAGTGGCTTCACCCATGGCAGCATCCACCTGCTCAGGCCTTTTAGCCATCACATTGATATTGAAAGAACGGTTGGGACGGGGAAAATTTACCCGTACATTGGTTAACGGGATAAAGCACGACCGATCGCCACTAAATCCCATACTTGATCCTTTGGATTTTAATACGCCGATGATCCGGTATTTCCCCGGACCGATGGAGATGATCTTCCCGATCGGATCTTCTTTCTTTTTAAAAAGATTTTTAACCAATTCAGCTCCGATAATCACGGAACTGGAGCCATATTCAATTTCATTGCTGGTAAAATTTCTTCCTTTTTCAATTTCATCCCCTGAAGTGATCAGATAATCTTCATCGGTACCCATAACCCTGATGTTGGGATTGGTCTTGTTGGCTTCATATTTAAGAGTTGCGATTCCTGTTGCATTGACAAAAACAGCAGTATAGGCAGGAAAATCATATTGCTGTTTAAACTCCATTGCCTGATTAAAGCTAATAGGCTCAAAACGTTTTTCCTTTTGCCTTTCGCCTCCCATGTGAATATTCATTGTACGATTACGAATGGTAAGGGTATTGGCCCCCATTTGAGTAAAATTCTGAGTTAGATAGTATTTAATTGAATCGGTGGCTGTTAAAATTCCAACCAAAGCCATAATTCCAAATGAAATGATCATAATGGTAAGGATTGTACGAAGCATGTGGCTTCGGATTGAATCCAGCGAAATCCTGATATTCTCAGTAACCAGGGTGTTTTTCATTTTTCAAAGTTTTTTTCCATAAGCGAGATCACCGGCATCTCCTAATCCCGGGACGATAAATGATTGAGCAGTCAATTCTTCATCAATCACTCCAACCCAAATGGAAATATTTTCCAGTGATAGATGTTTTTTAACATATTCAACCCCTTCTGAACTCGCCAGAATGGTAGCCAAATAAGTGTGTTTCGGTTTCCCATGGCTAATCATTTCCCGGTATGCAAGCACCATGGAAGTGCCGGAAGCAAGCATAGCATCTGACAAAATCACTATTTTATCTTCAATATCAGGCACAGAAACATAATCAGTTTCAATGGTATAACTTCCATCGGGATGATGCTTCCTAAAAGCGGAAATAAAAGCATTTTCCGATTTGTCAAATACATTTAAAAGCCCCTGATGAAAAGGAAGTCCCGCCCGGAGAATCGCTGCCAATACGGGATATTCCTTCAGCGTCGGGACATTGGCTATCCCAAGAGGAGTAATGACTTCCTTTAATTCGAATGCTAAATCTTTGCTGATCTCATATCCGAAAATTGTTCCCAACCTTTCCAGATTATTCCTGAACCGCAACGAATCCCGTTGAATGTCAGTATCGCGGATCTCAGAAATATATTGATTCAGGATGGAAGAAGAGGCTGATAAAACATGGACCATGATAGACTTTTTTGCAATTGTTTAAATACGAACAAAAGTAGCGAATTTTCCCTATCGCCTTATTTCCCGCCATAATCTCTGCAATGGCTGAATGATGCCAGGAAGCCGGTTTATAATCAAACGCGGATAATAAACTTCTTTTGCTCCAAAACTTTTATAGAATCTTCCCAGATTGGGATCATTTCCACCTTCAAAATCCAATATCAAGGATTTATTTGCATGATTTTTCACGAAATTGTCGATCAATAGGAACATAGCTCCATTTTCTCTGGCCCCGGATGAGGAAGCTGCAAATAAATAATAGGCTCTGGCCTGATCCAGAATAAAAAAAGCAGCAGCATCCAATTCCCCAGTGGAAGTAAAACTCCCGCACAGCACCCCTTTCCCTTGCTTCATCCCCTCCTCAATGACCTGTTGCATCATGCTATAATGACAGTCCTTTAATTTTCCTTCCTGTTTCCCGAAATTTTCCCGGAATAAGGAGACCAATTCGTTGGAAGTAACCGTTTGTCGTACCTCCAAACCCGCGTTCTGGGCTTTTTTCAGATTTCTTCGGGTGTTTTGTGCATACTTGCTTATTAGTTCAGAATAAGATGATCCTAGGTCAAGCTCATGATTGATCCGGCTTGGAATTTTTCCTTCTTCTCCGGTAACTATATTCATAGAATTAAGCTGGATTTCAACAAACCGGAATGTTGGAGGAATGGCATGAATAAACTCCTCCATTTTTTCATGGGTAATGATTGTATCAGAAAACAGCCCAAGTTGCTGGGCAAAAAACGGCTGGAATAAATAGGGAACACCCCCTTTTTGATGGTGGGTCAGAGGAAATATACTTTTATAATCACCTTCCACCAACGCATCCCATCCCGGAGAAATAATATCAAGATACCAGGAATAGGCATAAATTCTGGTATTCAGAGCACGGGTAACGGATGTATCCCAGCGCTCTTTATCAATTTCATTATGCTTTACATACAGAATCATCCGCTAATTCGTTTTTGCCATCTTCACCAATTTCTCATATACAATCCGCCACCCTTTCCATCGCCCTGTTTCGCCCAGGCTTTCATTATGCCAAAGACTAACAAATTCACCATTTACCGATTTCACGATGGCAATCATCTGTTCAATTTTTTGTAAACTTTTTTCGGGTGTTAGACGAAGATAATCCTTCAGCGTTACATCCATCAGGATTACCGGGTGAATTATCAAGGCAGTAACTTGATTTTTAGAAAGATCGAAAAATCGGAAAGGCATCGCGATACCAGCCCGAAAGCCAGGATGGGAGGCATAACCCATGGAATAGTCCTCTTGAATCCCTGCCTTAATTAATCCCTGATAGGTTTTGGGTAATGAAAGTTTAAGAAAATGCTGGCGGCTTCGGGTAATTTTCCGGTTTAAAACAGCAGTTAGGTTTTTTATTTCGGATTCTAGTTTTGAGTAATGTTTATTGGATGACAAGGAGGGATGAATCCCTACACCCTGGTATTTATCTAAATTTCTGACAAGTCGAAGTAATGCAGGATGAGTTACAGGGATATTGTTATCCTTCCCCCCATAATCGGCAAAAAGAATAAAAAACAAGGGTTTTAACGAATGAGCCTCATTTAATTTCTGCAAGTACTCATAATTATCATACGGATCCGGTGTTTTTCCGGCCAGCACCCTCATTCTCAACAAGAGGTCCTGAAAATGGCCATGAAAAAATGTTCTTCCAATACCACCCAGAGTTCGAACCAATGAACGGTACCGAAATGCATAAGCGTGATCGATGTCGATGGTTGGAACATAGCAATATGACCGATGTGAAAAGGATAGCTCCGGAAAATGACTTTGAAGAACAGACTCCAACTTACGTGCCCAATAGTGAACAATGGGGATTTCTAAAAATTTTCCATGAGATGCGATGGATTCAACAGCAGGGAACCGGCCATATTTATCGTGATGACCTGCTTCATATTCCTCATACCTACTGACCATATAAAACGCCGCTGCAAAGGGATCAAAGGGTAAAAGAGATGCCGGATTTGTTGTTTGAAAAACAATTGGGAGATTCTCCCACCTATGGACTTTTATGGATTGGCGGGCTACTCCTGTTTCAAAAAGAAAGTTCACCGCTTCTATAAATAATTGCCCTGGCTCTGGTTCTTTCGAATAGGAAAATTTAGCCCCGGAAAATTCTTTAAAGTCTTGTTGATTATTTGTCAACTTTATTTTTAAGCCCAGCATTTCCTCTAAAAGAAGAGAAAAAATATACTCCAATCGCGGAGTCAGTGCTGAAGTATAAATAAGCAGCATAAATATCAGGTTTGGTCTTTGCAGCCAAATTACGTAAAAAACAAAAACTTTCGTACTTTTGAATGATAAATTGGAATCCGGAGGCACCTTTATGGAGAATTTTATTGTTTCAGCACGCAAATATCGTCCCCAGACTTTCGATACAGTGGTTGGACAGAAATCCATCACCAATACACTAAAGAATGCAATCCGGAATCAGCAACTGGCTCAAGCCTTTCTGTTTTGCGGTCCAAGGGGAGTAGGAAAAACCACCTGTGCAAGGATCCTGGCAAAAACCATCAACTGTGAACATCTCTCAGAAAACATGGAAGCCTGCGACCATTGTCCTTCCTGTATCTCTTTTAATGAAAATGCTTCTTTCAACATTTATGAATTGGATGGAGCATCCAATAATTCGGTGGATGATATCCGGACCCTGGTCGATCAGGTTCGCATCCCTCCTCAAATGGGCAAATACAAGGTTTATATCATCGATGAAGTACACATGCTCTCGGCCTCTGCTTTTAATGCCTTTCTGAAAACCCTGGAAGAACCTCCGGTTTATGCCAAATTCATCTTAGCCACTACCGAAAAGCACAAGATTCTGCCGACCATTTTATCACGTTGCCAGATTTTTGATTTCAAACGCATCACGGTTGATGATATCGCCCAACATTTACTGTATGTTGCCGGGAAAGAAAACATTGAAGCCGAAGAGAATGCCTTGCACATCATTGCGCAAAAGGCCGATGGTGCGATGCGCGATGCCCTTTCAATTTTTGATCAATTGGTCAGTTTTGCCGGGAACCGGCTTACCTATGAAACTGTTCTGGAAAATCTGAATGTACTTGACTTTGAATATTTTTTCAAAATCACAGACCAATTGTTAGAAGGGGATATTCCAGGAACCCTCCTGACCATCAATGAAATTATTGATCAGGGTTTTGATGGACAACATTTTTTAATCGGTCAGGGCGAACACTTGCGTAATCTATTAGTTTGTCAGGATCCGGCAACTGCCAAATTACTGGAAACAGCCCCATCCATTCGAAACCGTTATCTTGAACAATCTGCCCATTGCCCTACCGGATTTCTGATCAAGGCACTGGAAATCAACAACCGTTGCGACCAGAATTACAAATCCAGCAACCTCAAACGACTTCATCTTGAGTTGTCATTGATCCAGATGTGTGCTCTTACTGGGAAATCATTAACAAGTCCGGTCTCACCTCCTCCTTCTTCAGAAACGAAACCACCGGCTCCGGTAAATAAAACTAAAAATCCCGAGAATACCGTTAAGATGAAGGACATTAAAAATGAGTTCTCCAGTCCCTTATCGATAAAAAACCCTGTAAAAACAGAGCCAACCTCTTTATCTACTGAAGAAGAACAAGTACGATATCAAACCGCCACTCCCTTCAGTGAATCAGAACTGAGTTTATGCTGGGATGATTTTGCGGATAAACTAAAATCCGATGCCCCCCATGTTTATTCCATTTTAAAAGCATACCGCCCTCAATTGATGCCGGATTGGCAGATCGAATTTACCCTTGATAACAAAGTTTTGGCTGATGAACTTCAGCTAAAAAAGGGAGAATTACTGGAACACTTGCGTTCCCGACTTAATAATTTCAAAATTCAACTAAATACTAAAATTGCAGCTAAACCCAGGGAGATAAAACCGTATACTGACAAAGCAAAATTTGAAGAAATGGCAAAAAAAAATCCGGCTTTAAAAACCCTTAGAGAGGAGCTTGATCTGGAAATTGAATATTAAGCGCAACCGAATGAAAAAAGCAACGAAACAATCAATCGGAGCATTTTTAAACATTCCGACTATAGCCATGGTAATTGCCATTAAATGATTCTCTTTAATTTTTTTACAGAATTCTTGAAGAAACTTGTAAAAAATAATTTTTTTCCTACCTTTGCACCCTCGTTTCGGGAGCTTAGCTCAGTTGGTTCAGAGCATCTGCCTTACAAGCAGAGGGTCACAGGTTCGAATCCTGTAGCTCCCACTTCAAAAATCAGCCACTTACAAAATCAATTGCAAGTGGCTTTTTTCATGGACATACTTTTTCAACTAATTGCAAAGAATTTCCTGCCAAGTCGGCTTGATTTTCCGGAACACATAGGCAGGACAATTAAATGAAAGAGTCACTTTGGGGAATTAGCTCAGTTGGCCAGAGCGTTAGACTCGCAGTCTAAAAGTCAGGGGTTCGACTCCCCTATTCTCCACTACCGGTTTTACACACACTCAGGGTAACACCCTTTTCCTGTTTTTATATTACCTTTACCGAATACACCCTATCGAACATAAAGAATAAGTCTTAATGATATGAAAAAGCGCATCTGGATTGAACTGCTTGTTATAACAGGGTTATTTTTAACACTTGTCATCGGTTGTAAAAAAGGGGAAGGAGATACTAGCGATGCTACGACATCGAGCCTGTTTGACAATTCATTTGATAAATCAACAACGTATCCCACCCCTGCTCGACTTACCTATGCAAGAAAAAATGGCGTATTAGTGAGTGATACCATTTTCCCTGGGCAGATCGTCGTACTTGCGTCAGATGCTTCCGCTACCGCTATCAACCAATTTATTACGCAAAACAATGGGACAATTACAGCCCAGGTTCCAAACGCAGGATTATATCTTGTAACCATTGATGCTGCAAACGTTAATACGTTTTTGGCTGCCATGTATAAAAATTCAATCGTAGCTGATGCTTTTCCCAACACCGTCATTAAAGGCAAGGGATATCTGGAACAATGTGGGGTTGTATCTTGTAAAGGCAACAAAAACAGCCTTATTCAGACAATTGATGTATCGACGGATATGGGTTGTAGTGACAAGGTATATCATTCGGATGCTGTAGGTTCTGTTGCAGCAGCCGGTGGTGTTGGTGTTAATGTAAATGATGTAACGGTAGAAAAACCAAAAACTTCTTCAGCCGGTGCCGATTCATACAAATCGATGCAGAAGATTCTTGAGCTTCTAAATTATTCTTATGAACATAATTTACCAGTTGTGATAAATATATCGTTGGGCGGAGATGACAACATTGAACTCGATAATTACTGGTATCATAAACGGTTTTGTTATTTGTTGCAAGCAGTTGAAAAGCAGAACCCACATCTTCTCGATCATGCAGTTATTTTAATGTCCGGAGCAAATGCCAACGTAAATGAAACAGAGGACTTTGTCCAACTAAAAGAGAATGATTTTAAAGGCTCTCCGATATGGGACCATCTCTATTTCGTAGAGTCGCTGGAAGGGCCAAATGGATGTGGATTGGGTTATGTAGAAAATGGGACAGCAAATGTTTTAAGCGCTCCGGCGTGCCATATAAAAATCCCGAATTCTGTGTGTACCCGTTCGGGAAATTCATTTTCAACCCCGTACATTGCAAGCCTGATTGGACAAGCATTCGAAATGTTAAAACAAGTAAATATTAACGTCGCCATTCCTGAAATCACTGCCAAATTGTGGAAATATCAGAAGGAAAACGATGGTCGCCTTCCAACAGCAGCAGAACTGTTCAGTATTTGTGCAGGCGATGGGGGATTTAACAACAAATATGATGGGATCTGGAGTGGAACATTTTATTACACTGTAGAAGTACCACAGTCTTCAGGGCCACCAACTATTGTTAATACCAGCTTTACACTGAGTATTACTCTGGCATCAACCGTTTCTTTACCCGGGTATCCACAATTGTTGACGGTTACGAGTGTTACTTGCAGTGATCCGACTTTCGGCGCCACATCCCCCATCGTACCTCCTTCTGCCAAGAGTACGGCATTCTTACCCGCCACATTTGGATCAGCCTCTCTGCAAGGCATGGCAATAACCATTACCTTCCCGAACGGCTCCACTATTTTTACTTCAAATGCTCTTGACGGATCCTTCACCGTAGATATCAATGGTCGTGTTCTGGCCAGCACAAGCCTTGTTTCGGATGATGCATTCCTCGCCAGTGGAAATGTTGATAACAGCAACCTTCCGGGAAGCGGACCTGGTGGTTATGCCTATAACTGGTGTACCTTTACCAGTTGGTCGCTCGTAAGACATTGAAAATTTACATACTTTTGCTTTTAACAAAAGCTGTTATCGTTTGAAAAGCCCTTTTGCATCTCGTGCCAGTTGGTTCCTTCTGTTCCTGTTTATATTCAGCGGATGTAGCGTCACAAAAAACCTTGCCTCAAAAGAGTATCTCCTGATTAAAAATAAGATTATTGTTATTGATCATAAGGTCCCAATAGAAGACCTTGAGCCTTATCTTCAGCAGCATCCGAATAAAAAACTTTTCGGTTTATTCCGGACCAATATTGCCTTTTATAATATGGGAAGTCAGGGTAAGGAAACAAAATTCAAAAAATGGATACGCACTTCCATCGGAACCGCTCCTGTGATTCTGGATACCAGCATGGTTGCTGTTAGTTTAAAACAAATGGGTCTATATTTGGGGAACAAAGGCTTTTTTCAATCCGGGTTAAGCGATACCATCCGTTACAACAAAAAGAAAGCCATCGTTGAATACTATATTCGCCCCTCAAAACAATATAAGATCAGAGAAATTCGATATTCTATTCCGGATACTCAGGTAGCCTCATTCGTATATAAAGACACCGCCAGGAGCCTGATCCGGCGTGGCAAGAGTTACGATGCCTACATTTTAGATGATGAACGCAGCCGTATCACGACGAATCTCCAAAATGCCGGTTTTTATCATTTCTCCAATACCTACATCGTTTACCGGGTGGATTCTAATTTTCGGAAATGCTTGATGGATATCACGCTGGAAATAACCAATCCGGTAGTTCCTTCTCTTGAAAACCTTGCGACTGTTGAACAGATCCCCCACAAACGATATTTTATCAATAAAATTTATATCTACCCCGAATTTGATCACCTCATCGTTGATACAAACAAGTACGACACCCTTGTAATGAAATACGAAAGTTATCAGAAAGGGCAGCCTCCAAACACTTATTATTTTCTTTATAAAGACAAATTTAAGGTAAAACCCCGTACCATTGCCCAATCGATATTTGTTACCCCAGGGTCCAATTTCAACCTGCATGATGTCAATCAAAGTTATTCCCAGTTGTCCGGATTGCAGGTTTTTAAATACATCAATCTCCAATTCAAGGAACCCAATAATCTTTCTTTAATCCGGCCAGTTGGTCAAGGCGATCTCGATTGCAATGTAGAATTATCCCGGTCTCCTGCCCAATCTTTTACAATCACTGCCGACGGAACTAACTCCGGCGGAGCTTTCGGAGTACAGGGAAATCTTGGGTACCAGAACAGAAATTTATTTAAAGGGGCACAACTTTTCAGGATCAACCTAAGCGGATCACTCCAGATGCAAGCTTCCATGAGTTCTGAAAACAACTTTTTCAATACGGTCGAATTGGGTGCCAACGCAGGAATTACTTTCCCTCAATTTCTGATCCCTATCCGGCCAGAGACTTTACCCAAGAACTTCAAACCAAAAACTACAATTAGCATTGGTTATAACTATCAGCATCAACAAGATTACGACCGCCACATTTCCAATATCACTTTTGGCTATTCATGGCTTCAAAATGAAATGATCAAACATATATTGAATCCGGTCGAAGTCTCCCTTGTAAAAGTATTTAAAGATGCTTATTTCGATTCTATGATCAATTCCCAGCAGGATCAACGGTTAAAAAATCAATATACCGATCACATGGTCGCCGGATTGAGATACACTTTTCAGTTCAGCAATCAGAAAATCAATAAGACTAAGAATTTCTTTTACATTCGCGCCAATTTTGAAACTGGCGGAAATTTGATCTATGCCGTCGATGAATTGTTTAAGGTACAAAAAAGTGACAGTGGCGGGTATACCATGTTCAATCTGCCCTACTCACAATATTTCAGACCTGATGTTGATTTCAGGTTTTACGAAGACCTGGGTAATAAATTCTCCATGGTGTACCGGTTTTATGGAGGAATTGGGGTTCCGTATGGCAATTCCACTTTGCTTCCTTTTGAAAAGTCTTTTTTTGCGGGAGGTGCCAATGGAATGCGTGGATGGAAAATGTACAATCTCGGGCCTGGAAGTTATCATGATGATGAACAAAGTAGCACCTTCAGCCAGATTGGGAGTATGCAACTTGAAGCCAATGTGGAGTATCGTTTCCCGATATATCAATGGATTCGTGGATCTCTGTTTGTAGATGCCGGAAACATCTGGTTATTGAAAGAATCGCAGGATTTGCCAGGCGGGAAATTTTCATTTCCGGGGTTCATCGATCAAATCGCCATTGATGCCGGTTTCGGAATCCGTCTCGATTTTGATTTTTTTATTTTTCGATTTGATCCAGCTATCCCGATCCGGGTTCCCTGGTATCCCGAAAATGACCGGTGGTATTTCGATAAAATGCAATTTAAGGATATCATCTGGAATTTTGGGATTGGATATCCCTTCTAATACAGAGTTTCTCCTAATAAAAAAAGGTCATCAATCCTTGATACAGCGAACCGAGGAGCCGGTTGTTTTTTGCCCACTGTATCTGCCCAATGACTCAGAGCTATAGTAAAGAGAACGGTACCAGGCAACAGTTGCTTCGCCTTGCGACGATGACCATAAGGTTGCTGTAGTCAAAAGGTTAAGAAATTTGTCGGGAATATCATGGTTGCCGCCGGGAAGCGCTGTAAAACCACTTTCGTTGGTTGCCCCGGTATTGGGTGATTTCCATAAGTTAATACCAGATTTTTTTATCTTTCCCCCAGCAATACTATCGCCTCCCAAATAATCAGCCAATGCTTTCCACTCTGCATCAGTAGGCACATGCCATCCCTGAGGACAAATTCCCTGATCGCCTGGTGTTGTTGATCCCTGCATCATTTCACTCCACTGATATAAAGCTCCGTAAATATCACAATTACTTTCCAAATCATCATAGCAATATTTTTCTATAATGGTATTGGTATAATTTTGGGGTTCCGAACCATTAATTTGAGTACCTACATTGAGATTATCTTTTAACCAGCATTGGGTCCCTATCTCAACGGCGCTATATGTTTTTCCTTCATATATTATAGAAGAAGGACAAGATACTGGTCCTTCTCCTGTTTTAAAATTCAAAATTTCGCCGTATGCAACACCTACGCTATTAATAGCATAAGCTCTGATATAGTATGATGTTGATGAAGTCAATCCGGAAAGATCACTTGTAAAGCTACCGGTTCCGCTGCCATCTGCCGTATGGTTATCTAAGATGGTTGGATTCTGTGACATACTCCAACAAACGCCACGTGAAGTAATGACGGAACTCCCTTGTGATGACACATTTCCGCCACTTGTAGCGGAAGTATTTGTAATATTGCTAACAGATGTTGTTATTACAGTTGGAATGTTTCCAGAACCCGCAGATGTAAAGCTTTCCTGATTGCCATACGAAGTACCTTTGGCGTTGGTGGCATAAGCACGAACATAATAAACAGTATTTGCATTCAACCCGTTAATGCTACTTGTAAAGCTGCCAGTTCCGTCACCATCGGTAGTGTGAGAATCAATGAATGTCGGATTTTGTGAAGTACTCCAGCAAATTCCTCGTCCAGTAACCACAGAAGTGCCTTCCGAGGTCACATTTCCACCACAGGATGCCGTGTTTTCCGTAATGTTTATTACAGGTAATGTAGTAACTATTGGAGATCCAGTTGAACCAAGTGTAGTAAACATTACCTGATTTCCATACCCAATACCAGAATTATTTAAAGCATAGGCTCTTATATAATAGTTAGTACTTGGAACAAGTCCCGTTAAGGTGCATAAAAAGTTACCAATACCTGAACCTTCTTTAACTGCAAAATCAGAAACAGAGGGATTGGTCTTGATACCATAGCACACCCCGCGTTCACTAACAGCAGAACCACCATCAAAGGTGATAAAACCTCCAACGTCTGCTGATGATTCAGTTATTGAAGCAGGTGTTTTTGTTGTAAGCGAAGGAACTCCAGATGTCTCAATTGTCTTATTACATGATGAAAAAATGATGAGAAAAGACATCGGAAATAAAATGAAAAAAAATCTCCGCAAATAGTTCCGTGTTTCCATATATTTAAACAATAATCGGTTTCATGATCAATCTTCTCCTTAAATTTCAGTATATTATGAGCAAAAAGCCCCCGCTGATTGGGCGAGGGCGCTGCAATATCAATGAAGATTTATTTCCTATTAATGTTGAACGACAATCTTTTTTGAAATTCTCTTTTCACCTGCTGTCATATTAAGAAAATATATTCCATTTGGCAAATCATACGTAGGAAGCGTGATCTCTTTGGTATCGGATGTGTTGATTGATTTTTGAATAACGCTGGTTCCGAACCGATCGAACAGATTCAGGGTATAATTATCACTGTTGTCATTATTAAATCGCAAGGTAACAAATGGATCACAGGGATTCGGATAAATTCCCAAATCAATAAGTAGCTTTATTTTAAAGTACGCGTCGCTATAAGCATCCGGTGAGCCGGGAAGTGAACCGGAAATTCTGATTTTATAATGATCACCGGGAGTCTGACCAGTCGGAATGTTCCACTGCCAGGTGGATCCCGTAACATTGGAAGCAATTAGATCATATACGGCAGAACCTGAAGAATAATCTACCAGTTGAATATTTACCGATTCGGTAAGGCCATCATCCCAGGAAATGAGGTTCGAAGATCCCTGGTACCATTCTTCGCCACCATTCGGCTGTATTACTTCGACACTCCCGATCGTACTTACGATAGAAAATTCATGCTCGCTGTAGCCATCTGGTGAACCAGGGAGGGAGCCGGAAATCCTGATTTTATAATGATCGCTTAAATCCAGGTCACTTGGAATTAGCCATTCCCAGGTAGATCCCGTAACATTGGAAGCAATTACATCATTCGAAATAAC
>JALNWG010000006.1 GCA_023231005.1 Bacteroidales bacterium
AAAACAAATGAACATCAAAAAAGACAAGGAGATCATTGACCGGGTGCGTTCAGTCATTGACCGCTGGAGTTATTACGCGGCTGATGCCGGAATTCCGCAGAAACAATACCAGCCTTTCCTGAGTCGCAAAATATAACCCTTCTTTTGCCAGAACAACAGGTTATCGCTGTTAAAATCAGGAAAATAAGTTCGGCAAAACCAGGATCGACTTTCTGAAAAACATACTTTACTTTCCGATGCAGAATTTGCTGAAAATTGTCCCCAAAATCTCATCGGAAGTGATTTCTCCCGTTATTTCTCCCAGATGATAAAGGGCATTTCGGATGTCGATGGTAAATAAATCGGGCGAAACCCCGGCCCGGAATCCTTCTTCAATGGAATGAATGGAAGATAGTGTTTGCTGCAATGCTTCATAATGCCTCGTGTTGGAAACAATCGTTTGCTCATTGAGGTTAATGTCACGGACAGTCTTCAGCAAGCTATCTGCAATAAGCTGAACGTTTTCCTTGCGTTTTGCTGAAACAAAAATCGTTTCAATATCTACAAAATCCTTAAAACCTTTGGGAAGTTTATTCAACTTATCCGTCTTATTTCCAATCATGATGAAATGTTTATCCTTATTATCAGGGAGATCCGCCAGCTCATTCAGTTCATTTTTTACTTTTTCGAAAGAGTCTTTCGTGGCATCAAAAACATAAAGGATAATACGGGCCTCTTTTACTTTTTGCCAGGTTCGCTCAATTCCCATCGTTTCAATAGTGTCTCCGTTTTCGCGTATTCCTGCAGTATCAATGAAGCGAAAACTATAACCACCGATTACGATCGTATCTTCAATAGCATCGCGGGTGGTTCCTGGAATTTCTGAAACAATGGCTTTTTCTTCATTCAGAATAGCATTCAGTAAGGTTGACTTTCCAACGTTGGGTTTTCCGATTATGGCTACCGGTATTCCATTTTTAAGCACGTTGCCCAATGAAAATGACCCTATCAAGGATGAAATTTCTGTCTTTAACTCCGCAATTAGTTTCACTAAAACAGAACGATCGGCAAATTCAACATGCTCTTCACTGAAATCGAGTTCCAGCTCAATGAGCGATGTTATTTCAATTAGTTGTTGCCGTAATTTTTGTATTTTATCTGAAAATCCACCCCGCATCTGGCCAATTGCCAGATCATGGGATGATTGGGAATGAGAGGCAATGAGATCTGCTACAGCTTCGGCCTGGGAAAGATCAAATTTTTTATTCAAAAACGCCCGCAGGGTATATTCTCCTGGTTTTGCAAGTCTTCCTCCCCGCTCAAATAATAGTTCTAATATTTTCTGCTGGATATAGAGAGAACCATGGCATGAAAGTTCGATAACATCTTCACCAGTGTATGAATGAGGCGCTCTGAAAATGCTTACCAATACTTCATCTAAGATAGAAATTCCATCCCCGATTCGACCAAAATGGATGGTACGTGATGGAGCCGTAAGGATGTTCAGACTTTTTTCGGCTGGTGTGAAAATCTCTGAGACAATCCTGAATGCTTCCGGTCCGGAAAGTCTTATTACCGCTATTGCACCTATGCCAGGCGCTGTTGAAAGAGCACAGATAGTATCATTGATGGTCATGTTTTCCTTGTTAGCTTTTTACAAATTTATCAATAAAACCTTTTCTTTTTTTAAAAGAGACTATCTTTGAAATCGTAAGTCAAATAATGTAAAACGAAAATCTGAAATCGTAATGAGCATCCTTGTTAATGAAGATTCGAGAGTGGTTGTTCAAGGTATCACAGGCCACGAGGGTTCTTTTCATACCAGTCAGATGATTGAATATGGCACCAACATCGTTGGTGGAGTTACCCCCGAAAAGGGTGGGCTGATACATCTTGGCCGACCTGTATTCAATACCGTTTCAGAAGCTGTTAAAGTCACAGGTGCGGATGTTTCTGTGATCTTTGTTCCACCACCACTTGCAGCGGATGCCATTCTGGAAGCTGCAGATGCCGGGATCAGACTGATTGTTTGTATTACAGAAGGAATTCCGGTTAAAGACATGATTTCGGTAATGGACTATCTGCGTTGTCACAATGTCCGTATGATTGGTCCCAATTGCCCGGGAATTATTACTCCTCCACACACAAAAATCGGTATTATGCCCGGATTCATCCATAAGCCTGGAACTGTTGGCATTGTTTCGCGTTCAGGGACGCTTACCTATGAAGCGGTAGATCAAATATCAAAAATCGGATTGGGGCAGTCAACCGGGATTGGAGTAGGAGGGGACCCGATTCCAGGTACCAAGATTATAGATGTGGTACAGCTTTTTATGGAGGATCCCGATACAGAAGGCATTGTAATGATCGGCGAGATTGGAGGAAATATGGAAACCGATGCCGGTTATTGGATTCAACAATATGGAACAAAACCGGTCGTAAGCTTTATTGCAGGTGCAACAGCTCCCAAAGGCCGAACCATGGGACATGCAGGTGCCATCATAGGAGGAAAATCAGATACGGCAGAAGCAAAGAAAGAAATTTTACGTCAGTGTGGAATTCATGTTGTTGATTCACCGGCAGACATCGGAACTGCTATGTGGAAAGCCCTAAATCCATGATCTCTCGTTGCTAATTGTATTGATATGCTCCAAGATCTGGCGTGGTTCCACGTTCAATACCCAATATGTCAAATGGAACTCCCATTTGATACCCTTGTTTGATTACTGGTGAAAGGCTGTCGATGCGGTAGTCCATTTTCTGGATGTCAAAAAAACCTGGATCTTTATTGACCATACAATTGATGAACCGGACTGGGTTGGTGATTTTGCTTTTTGTTTTCAGCAAGGCATGATCAAAAGAATATTCAAAAGGAATGCCAGGTAAAGAGTCCCATTCGATTTCTTCATCATTGGAACCGACCAAAATACAATTTCCAAAATAGGCATTGGTCAATGGGTTGGAAATTTTTTGACCCGTTGTGTCATAACTGTAATTACTTAAATATAGAGAGGGAACGTTTCGCACCGAAGCAGACCAGTAATTACCAACAGTCAATTGCCTGAAATCATATTCACCACCAAATTCAATTCTTAGAGCAGCTCCTCCGCAATTTCCAATCACGCAATTTGTGGAACGGATTGAAGTACCATACGCATAGAGCCCTTCCTGGGTCATGTTTTCGATAATGGAATTATCTAAAATAAGCATGGGCTGAGAAGTTTTTTCTTCGGCATCGATGCCGATTCCAAGAGAACCGTTTTTGACAATCACATAATTTATCTCATGAGCAGAGCTTCCCTTTTCCAGAAAAATTCCATTCCATTGTCCGGGCAAATCCCTGTAAAATGGATCTAACCTGTCGCCTTGAAACCGAACCGGATGGTTGAGGGTTCCCATGATTTTCAAAGATGCCCGGCTTGATATATTCATCCCGGAATTCTGATGAAAATAAACTTTGGTTCCAGGCATAATGATCAGGGTTGAATTGGTATCGACCCTTAACGAACCATATATAACATGAGCTTTCAAACTATCCCAAATAACAGTTCCCGACAAGTTGGCCTTCTTGTAAAATAGAGCGTTCTGCCCCCAGGCAACTAATTTTACGTGTTGAGAATTTCCATTGGTTAGAAATTCAAGCGAGTCACTAACTACAAAAGGAGCGTTTTGATTATTCGGATCTACGGTTACCTTGACGAAAATGTACAAACTATCGTTAGCCGGGATCTCAATATCTGAAGCACCGATCCCTGAATTCCCATTTATATTGATTCTAAAGTTGGATTTCTGGCCACCCGCTAATGTTATATTTGAAATTTTGATTTTATGGGGTTGTTGATTGTATAGAATCAGCCTTTTTGTAACGGATCCCACGGTTGTAAATACAGTATCAAAATATACTGTATCGGTGGAAAAGGAAAGATGAACTTCCGGACTGGAGTCAATATTCTCTTTTTTCCGACAAGACAAAGAAAACAATAAAAATACTCCAGCGAAAAAAATCAGGGTTCGGAACAAGTAATGACGAATCATGTAGACCTACTTTAATTAGACAAACGATAAAAACCGGGAATATTGTAATTTTGTATCTCGGTTTTTTGAACTATATTTGAAAAATATCAGGTAAAATTAGGTAAATGAGTTATATTAATTTTGATAAAAATCAGTTGGTTAACCTTGAATATTCGTTAACCCGGGAATTAATCCGGTCAAACCGGTCAGGTTCCTACGCAAATTCGACGATTATCAATTGTAATACAAGGAAGTATCATGGGATGCTGGTAACTCCCCAACCTGGGATTGATAATGAAAACCATGTTCTGGTCTCCGGATTGGATGAAACGATCATTCAAAGAGAATCGGAATTCAATCTTGGCATTCACAAATATCCGGGAAACATATACAATCCAAAGGGGCATAAATATATCCGGGACTTTGTTACAGAACCGGTTCCTAAGTTGACTTACCGTGTGGGAGGGGTAATTTTAACCAAAGAAATGGTTTTTACTTCCAATGAAGACAGAATGATCATCAAATATACGCTAACAGAAGCACATTCTCCAACAAAAATCAGGATCAAACCCTTTCTTGCTTTCCGAAATATTCATCATCTGAGTAAGGAGAATATTTTCGCTGATAAAAAATTCGACAGGGTTAACATGGGGATTAAAGTACGTATGTATCAGGGTTATACTGATCTCTTTATGCAATTCTCCAAAAAAAATGAATATACCCACGTTCCGGATTGGTATTATAATATTGAATACCAGGAAGAGATGGACCGTGGTTATGAATATCAGGAAGATCTTTATGTGCCTGGTTTTTTTGAATTTGATATCAAACGTGGGGAAAGTGTTTATTTTGCCTTAGGCACGAAAGAATTTCTACCTTCCTCACTAAGCAGGATTTTTATTGCTGAATTAAAAAAACGGATCCCCAGAAATAATTTTGAAAATTGTTTGACAAATGCTGCTCAGCAATTTATTCTTAAACGGGGGAAATCTACTGAAATTCTTGCCGGATTTCCCTGGTTTCCCAGAATTGGACGGGATACTTTTGTAGCGCTTCCGGGACTGACGTTGATCAATGGAGAATACAGCACAGCCAAATCAATCCTTGATACCTTAATTTCCGAAATGAAGGGGCCTTTCTTTCCAAATGCTGGGAGGGGAAATTCGGCAACTTTTCATGCTGTTGATACCTCCCTGTGGTTTTTTTGGTCGGTTCAGCAATATGCGGAGATCACTCATAAAAATGATCTTATCTGGAAAATGTATGGAAAACAGATGAGATTAATTC
The DNA here is from genome assembly GCA_023231005.1 of Bacteroidales bacterium. GTDB lineage: Bacteria > Bacteroidota > Bacteroidia > Bacteroidales > FEN-979 > CAIVAT01. Next base: position 5,281 of record JALNWG010000006.1, read on the forward strand.
TGGAGGAATACAGGAAAGGGACTGATTTTGATATCCACATGGAACCTGATGGTTTGATTTCTGCAAGTGTTCCTGGATTGGCACTGACCTGGATGGATGCTTATTTGAATGGAAAACCGGTCACCCCACGGATGGGGAAGTGCGTCGAGATCAATGCATTGTGGTATAATGCAATCATGTTTAGTCTGGAAATGGCATCCCTTGACGGAGATGCCTCCTTTATTCAGAAATGGGAACCCATTGCAAAACAAATTCCGGCATCATTTCTGGACGTTTTCTGGAGTCCGAAAAAACGATATCTTGCAGATTATGTGTATGGTGCGTATAAAGATTGGACCGTTCGCCCAAATATGATTTTTGCAGCATCCCTGCCTTTTTCGCCCATCTCAGAAGAGATAAGAAATGAGGTTTTAAGCTGCGTGGAACAGGAATTGCTTACTCCCAGGGGAATACGAACGTTAACTCCAAAAAGTCCGGTTTATAAAGGGATATACTTTGGAAATCAGGCTGAACGAGATGCATCTTATCATCAGGGAACTGTAAGACCATGGTTGTTGGGACATTTTACAGAAGGGTATCTCCGTATTCATGGCAAGAGTGGTTTGTCCTTTATCAAATCGCTGTTTCAGAGATTTGAGACTGTGATGACAGAACAGGGTATCGGAACCATTTCTGAAATTTATGATGGGGATCCTCCTCATATTGCAAGAGGCGCTATTTCTTATGCACCATCCGTTGCCGAGCTATTAAGGATATCATATTTGATAAAAAAGTTTGAAAAATTGTAAATAAAAAGCTGAAATGCGTGTTTTAATGTTTGGTTGGGAATTTCCTCCGCACATCACTGGAGGTCTGGGTACTGCCTGCTTTGGGTTAACCAAAGGTTTGGTTAAGCATGGTGTGGAAATTATTTTTGTTGTCCCCAAAGCTTTTGGCGATGAAACAAAGGAGGGTTTCCGGCTACTGAATGCCAGCGATGTGAAACTGGATTTCAGAAATCGTCAAAGTCAGGAATTCTGGGAAAAAATCCAATATATGGAAATTGGATCCAACCTGGTTCCTTATGTTGATCCGGAAGAATTTGAAACGTATGTTACCAAAACGAAATTATCTGAAAAACAAATCGGAGAATCTGTTTTTTCTAAACAATATTCCTTTTCCGGAAAGTATGGCCCAAACCTGATGGAAGAAGTTTCAAGATATGCCCTGGTAGCTTCAGCAATAGCTTCAGAACAATCTTTCGATGTAATACACGCCCACGACTGGCTAACATACCCGGCAGGGATTGCTGCAAAGGAAATCAGTGGTAAGCCATTGGTTGTTCATGTTCATGCCACAGAGTATGACCGATCGGGGGAAAATGTCAATAAAAATGTATTCGATATTGAGCAGAAGGGGATGGCTACAGCTGATCTTGTGATCACAGTGAGTAACCTAACCCGGCAAATTGTGATCGAAAAATATGGTATCAATCCGGATAAAGTAATTACCGTGCATAATGCGGTTGAACCTGTTGAACGGCCAGAGTTGGAAGGAGTACAAAAACATGTTCGTGAAAAAATTGTGACATTTTTAGGGCGGGTGACTTATCAAAAAGGTCCTGATTATTTTGTTGAAGCAGCTTATAAAGTCCTCCAGCGTGATCCCAATGTTCGTTTTGTAATGGCTGGTTCCGGTGATTTACTCACTCGGATGATCCGCCGAGTTGCCCAATTGAAAATAGCCACCAAATTTCATTTTACCGGTTTTCTTACTGGATCAGAGGTCGATATGATGTTTGCGATGAGTGATGTTTATGTGATGCCCTCTGTTTCAGAACCTTTTGGTATTTCTCCCCTGGAAGCAATGCGGTCAAACGTCCCGGTTGTTATTTCGAAGCAATCAGGGGTGGCAGAAGTATTGAAACATGCATTAAAAGTAGATTTCTGGGATGTTGATGCACTGGCAGATGCCATTTATGGGATTCTACATTATGATGGCCTTAGAAAAATGTTTGTACGACATGGTAAAACCGAAGTCGATAACCTGAAATGGGAAAATGCCGCACTGAATATCATTGAAGTATATAATAAAGCAGTTTATAAATGATCATATGAGATCTATTTGTTTGTATTTTCAGGTTCACCAGCCATTTCGCCTAAGAACCTACCGATTTTTTAACATCGGTCAAGATCACAATTATTATGATGATTACCAGAATCGTCATATCATAAAAAGGGTAGCGGAAAAATCGTATCTTCCTGCCAATCAACTTATGTTGGAATTGATCAGGGAATATGGAAAGGGCTTCCGTATCAGTTATTCCATTTCTGGAACTGCTTTGGATCAGCTTCAAATACATGTCCCGGAAGTGATCACAAGCTTTCAGCAATTGGCAAATACCGGACAAGTCGAGTTTCTTTCTGAAACCTATTCCCATTCATTAGCTTCTTTGGGAAACCAGGAGGAGTTTGCCCGGCAGGTATTGTTACACCGGAATAAGGTCGAAGAATTATTCGGTCAGAAACCGGTAACATTCAGAAATACTGAACTTATTTATTCTGATCAGATCGGCTCACAGGTTGCCGATCTCGGTTTCCATACTATGCTTACAGAAGGCGCTAAACATATTTTGGGTTGGAAAAGCCCTAATTATATGTATTGTAATCAAATAAACCCAAAACTTAAAGTATTACTCAGAAATTTTAGGTTAAGCGATGACCTCACTTTTCGGTTTTCCAACAGAGATTGGTCGGAGTGGCCGCTTACAGCTGAAAAATTTGTGAAATGGTTAAATACAATTGACAAACAAGAAGAGGTTGTGAACCTTTTCCTCGATTATGAAACTTTAGGAGAACATCAATGGAAAGAAACGGGGATCTTTGACTTTTTCAAACATCTTCCGAATGCAGTTTTTTCCAAATCAAAATTCGGATTCAGTACTCCTGAAAACCTGTATCAGGATCTTCAACCGGTAGCTGCTATTTCCGTTCCACATGCGATCTCCTGGGCAGATGAAGAACGTGATCTCACCGCCTGGCTTGGAAATGAATTACAGGATGAAGCGTTTGCCAAACTCTATTCTTGTCAACAAAAAATGAAGAATTGTTCGGATCCCGATTTGCTTAGAGATTGGCTCTATCTGCAAACAAGTAACCATTTTTACTATATGTGTACGAAATGGTTTTCTGCCGGGGAAGTTCATAAATATTTTAACCCCTATGGCTCTCCTTATGAAGCTTTTATTAATTATATGAACGTCCTTTCCGACTTTATAATAAGAATTGAAGAAGGAAATGACAAGGTAATTCCGACTAATAAAAAGTCAACAGCAGTAAAAAAAGCAAAATCAAATCACGGTCCCGAGATTAAAAAATCTGACCCTTCTGAAAAATTCAAAGGGACATATCGAAAACTAAACTTTGATGATATCATCCGGTTATCGGATACAAAGGTCAAAGCGATAATCCGGGATGTGCCCGTTGAAACGCTGGTATATGCGGTTCATGGTGCCGGGGAGGAAGTTGCATTTAAAGTCGAGAAAAACCTGGGTGTTAGAGCACTCAGGCAATATAAAGAACTAATCAAGAAACTGAAAAAATTGAAGCCTTCTGAAGTGACAAAAAACAGGAGACAAATTATTCAGGAATTAAACAAGAATAACAAGTAAAAGATCAATGAAAGATAGACCCCTAATGATTCCAGATTATCTTTTTGAAACAAGCTGGGAAGTATGCAATAAAGCTGGTGGTATTTGTATGTCAATATCTACCAAAGCCTTAACATTAACAGAAGAACTTAAAGATAATTACATTCTTATTGGTCCGGATGTGTGGAAGGAAACACATCAAAATCCTGAATTTATTGAAGATAAATTTCTATACAAGTCATGGCGCGAAAAAGCTGAAAGTGAGGGTTTCCGGATTAAACTCGGACGATGGAACATTCCGGGTAAACCTGTGGTAATTCTTGTTGATTTCACTCCCCATTATCCTGAAAAAGATAAAATTTTTGCCCATTTTTGGGAACGTTATAAACTGGATTCAATTAGCGGGGATTGGAATTATATTGAACCGGCACTCTTTGGTTATGCATCTGGTCAAATCATCGAAAGCTTTTATAATTTCAACCTTTCGCATCATGATAAAATTGTTGCTCAGTTTCATGAATGGAAAACCGGTGCCGGAATTCTTTTTCTTAAAGAAAGAGTCCCGCAGGTAGGTACGATCTTCACAACACATTCCACAGTGGTTGGAAGCGCTATTGCTTCCCATGGTTTACCCCTGTATAAAGACTTTGAGAACTACAATGCTGAAAACATGGCCAAACAGTTTGGCGTTATGGCCATGTTTTCCCTTGAAAAATTGTCGGCACTTGAATCCGATTATTTTACTACTGTCAGCGAATTAACCAATAATGAATGTCGGAAGTTTTTGGAAAGAGAAGCCGACTTAATAACACCCAATGGATTTGATGATGCGCTGATCCCTGTCAAAGAAGATTATACCATCAAGCGAAACCGTGCCAGAAACAAAGTCAACGAAGTTGTGGTTGCTTTAACAGGTGTTGAAGTTCCGGAAGAAAGTATCCTGATCTTTCACAGTGGTAGGTATGATTTCCGGAATAAAGGGATTGGCGTTTTTATTGACGTGCTTGGAAAACTGAATCAAGATCCCAGGTTAAAACACACTGTAATTGCCCTGATTGCTGTTCCATCAAGTACGAACAATCTGAGAAAAGACCTGGCAGATCGGATTGCAAGTAAGGAGAAGGGAAATCCCAGGACAGAAGATTATCTTACCCATGGATTACCGGAAGCTGAAAATGATCAGATTCTTCGTAAAATAAAAGAAAACCAACTTCTTAACCGTCCGGAAGATAAAGTCAAGGTAATCTATACATCCAGTTGGCTGGATGGTGCCGATGGAATATTTAATTTGGATTATTATAACCTTATGATCGGGTTTGATGGTACCATCTTTCCTTCTTACTATGAGCCATGGGGTACTGCCCCGATGGAAAGTCTGGCATATCACATTCCTACCATTACAACCTCACTTTCCGGATTTGGTCAATGGATAAAATCTTTGTTTCCTTCCATTAAAGATAGTGTTACCGTCATCGAAAGAAATGATGATAATGAAAAGGATGTTGTTGACGAAATTGTTAAGGGTATAATTAACGTCAGTTCAAAAACGGAAAAGGAAATTATCAAAATCAAAATCAAAGCTTTTGAAATATCACGCTCCCTTTTATGGAAAAACCTTATAGACCAATATCATGAAGCATTTTCGAATACTTTGAATATCACGGATTCCCGTGCTGAATTATATGCCGGGAAACAACCTCAAGTGTTGACTTCCAGTACTAAAAGCATGATGGATATTAGACCAGAATGGAAAAAAGTGCTTATCCAACAACGGATCCCTGAAAATCTATCGGGACTTGAAAGGTTGGCGAAAAATTTATGGTGGTCGTGGAATTATGAGGGTTCTGAATTATTTGAAATGATCCATAAACAGCGATGGTACGATTTAAAGTTTAATCCCATCGCTTTGATTGAATCGCTTTCTTATATTGAATTACAGAACCTGAGCGCCAATGAAAAATTTGTCAATAAATTGGCTAAGGTAACAGCAAAATTCGATACTTATATGGCCAAATCATCCGAAAAATCGCATGATTTGGTCGCATACTTTAGTATGGAATATGGTTTGCACGATACGTTGAAAATTTTTTCAGGTGGATTGGGGATGCTGGCAGGCGACTATTTAAAGGAGGCCAGTGATTCAAATGTCAATATTATTGGTGTGGGATTGCTATACCGCTATGGGTATTTTAAACAAAATCTTTCTCTTTATGGAGATCAGATCGCCGTTTATACTCCTCAAAAATTCACCCATCTCCCCTTAATTCCAATCAGAGACACCCAGGGAAATTGGCTAAAAGTAACGGTCGCTTTTCCTGGTCGTAACTTGTATGCAAAAGTTTGGAGATGTGATGTTGGCAGGGTTCCTCTTTTTCTAATGGATGCAGATATTGATGAAAATCAGGAAGCTGACCGGAGTGTTACATTTCAATTATATGGCGGCGACCTTGAAAATCGACTTCGGCAGGAATTGTTACTCGGAATTGGCGGCATCAGGATGTTGGACGAAATGGGCATCAAACCTGAAATTTTCCATAGCAATGAAGGTCATTCGGCATTTATCGGATTAGAACGCTTGAAAAAACTGATCCATAATGAAAAACTGACCTTTCCGCAAGCCATGGAAGTCGTTAGATCTTCGAACTTGTTTACTACACACACTCCCGTTCCTGCTGGTCATGATACCTTTCCTGAAGAATTGTTGCGACGATATATGTCACATTATCCCGATCATCTCAACCTCAAATGGGAGCAATTTATGAATCTTGGGCGGTGGGTGGATAATGACCCTGAGGAGAAATTTTCAATGAGTGTTTTGGCCGCCAAATTATCTCAGGAAATCAATGCCGTGAGTAAAATCCACGGTAGAGTTACCCGGGAGATGTTTTGTAAATTATATAAAGGATATTATCCTAAGGAACTTCATATCGGTTATGTAACCAATGGGGTTCATTATCCCACCTGGACTGCAAAATCATGGCAGCAATTGTATAGTAAAGAGTTTGGAGAGGGATTTTTAGAAGATCAGTCAAATCCGCAATATTGGAAAAAAATTCATCAGGTGGATGATGAAACAATCTGGAAAACCAAGCTGAAGCAAAAAATGCAAATGGATGAATACTTATTGCAAAGGCTTTACAAGGATATGACACTTCGCCATGAAAATCCGAAACTGATCTTCAAAATCAGGGAAAATGCAAAGGCCGGAGCCTTAACCATTGGTTTTGCCAGGCGGTTTGCAACCTATAAAAGAGCCCATTTGTTATTCAGTAACCTTGATAGGTTATCGCGCGTTATCAATAACCCGGAAAAACCTGTTGAGTTCATTTTTGCCGGGAAAGCGCATCCAAATGATAAGGCTGGACAAGACCTGATCAAACGGATCTTCGAAATATCAAGAATGCCAGAATTCCTTGGGAAAATTTTATTTGTCGAAAATTACGATATTGAATTGGCCAAATATCTGATTAAAGGAGTTGATATTTGGTTAAATACGCCTACACGTCCCTTAGAGGCTTCCGGTACAAGTGGTGAAAAAGCAGTGATGAATGGCGTTATTAACTTCAGTGTTTTGGATGGTTGGTGGGCGGAAGGATACCGTCCCAATGCGGGTTGGGCTCTTGAAGAGGAAACAACGTATGATAATGAATTGTTTCAGGATGAATTAGATGCCGAAAAGATCTATACAATTTTAGAGGAAGAAATCATTCCGATCTATTTTGGTGTTAACGAGAATAATGTACCGGAAAAATGGGTTTCGTATATCAAAAATACCATCTCTGAAATTGCCCCACACTATACGATGAAACGTCAGCTTGATGATTATATCCGGCAATATTATAACCCTTTGTTCAAAAGAACGAGGATTGTATCAGGAAAAAATTATGAAATTGCCCGGCACATTGCAAGTTGGAAAAGAAAAGTGATCCGTGGCTGGGAAAGCATTGAGGTGATTTCGATTAATGTTCCCGATTCGAATCAAAAACCATTATTATTAGGAGAATCTTTTAAAGCTGAGATTATTCTGGATCTGAACGAATTATCGGGAACTGATATTGGCATCGAAGTCGTGTTCGGGAAAAAAGTGAATGATGAAGTAAAAGAACCTGATTTCATTGAGGAAATGACGATGATCAGATCGGAGAGAAACATTGCTGTGTTCGGTTGTGAAATCCCAATTAACCAGGCTGGTGTTTATGACTTCGCTTTCCGTCTGTTTCCGAAAAGTCCATTATTGCCTCATCGACAAGACTTTAATCTTTTGAAATGGATTTAAATTCCTATGATTATTATTTGTATTGTTAAAAAAATAAAAACCAATTATGAAACTATTAACAGGAAAAACTGCTTTAATTACTGGAGCAAATCGTGGCATTGGTAAATCGATTGCCTTGAAACTGGCTGCCAATGGTGCCAACATTGCTTTCTCCGACATCGCTTGTAACGACGATACAATTCAACTGGAAAATGAGATACAGGCCCTTGGGGTAAAAGCAAAGGGTTATGCTTCTGATGCGAGTTCCTTTAGCTCAAGTGAAGAACTGATCAGTAAAGTTGTTAGTGATTTTACTACCATTGATATTTTGGTAAATAATGCTGGTATCACCAGGGATAATTTACTCCTGCGAATGTCGGAAACAGATTGGGACAGAGTCATCAATGTCAACCTGAAATCCGTTTATAACCTTACCAAGGCCATTCAAAAAGTAATGATCCAACAACGTTTCGGATCTATCATCAATATGAGTTCTGTCGTGGGCATTGAAGGGAATGGTGGACAATCCAATTATGCTGCATCCAAAGCCGGTATCATCGGATTTACTAAATCGATGGCACAGGAACTTGGATCCCGGAATATCCGGTGTAATGCAATTGCCCCAGGTTTCATTGCTACCGAGATGACTGCGAAAATTCCACAGGCAGCTCGTGACAAATGGATCCAGGATATACCATTAAAACGTCCCGGAACTCCTGATGATGTCGCAAATCTGGCATTGTTCCTTGCCTCCGATCTTAGTTCATACATTACCGGCCAGGCCATTACTGTTTGCGGTGGCTTGCATACCTAATTAAACCTGGATCCTTGGGACTTGTCTTCGAATATCCTTCTGGTTTTATTGTCCTTTGCCTTTTAGTTGGGGCACTCTATGCGTTTACCCTGTATTTTTTTTCTGAAAGGCGAAAATCAACGCCACAACTATGGTGGGTTCTGTTCTTATTTCGGTTTCTCTCCGTTTCTTTTATCTGTTTGTTGCTTCTTTCACCCTTAATTAAACAAACAGAAACAACGTTAGAGAAACCGCTTGTAATTTTGGGTTTAGATAATTCTGCATCTATAATAAGCACTAATGATTCAGATTATTACAAAAAAGAATGGGAGCAAAGTATAAAACAACTGGAAACAGCCCTCCAAAAAAAGTGTGATGTCAAGATTTTTACCTTTGGCGATCAGGTTTTAAATGGATCAAATCTTACTTTTGCTGAACGGGAGACGGATATTTCCTCGTTTTTTCAGGAGGTTGAAAATCGTTACTCCAACAGGAATACGGGGGCCCTGATTATTGCTACCGATGGTCTCTACAATAAAGGCACCGACCCTTTATATGCTGCAAAAAAAATCTCTTTCCCGATATATTCGATTGCCTTAGGTGATACTGTGTTAAAGAAGGATATACTGATCCATAAAGTTGCCTGTAATAAGACTGTATTTAAGGATGATAAATTTCCTGTGGAAATTTTTGCGGAAATGGATTATTGCGATGGTATAAAGAGCAACCTGATTATGCGAAAGGGAAGCGTAATAGTTGAACAAAAGGAGATATTGGGGAAAGGAGATAGAACAATGATCAAAACAACATTTCAAACGGAGTTAAAACAACCGGGAATTTACAGATATTCAATCGAGATCGAACCAGTATCAGGAGAGTTAACAGCAAAAAACAATAAGAGAGATTTTTTAGTAGAGGTGTTGGATAACCGTCAAAAAATTGCCTTACTGTATGATGCACCTCATCCTGATATAACTACTTTGCTTAAATCTTTAGAAGGCTCTTCACGTTTCGAAATTGAACAATTCAAACCGGAGAATATGCCCACGTCGCTTGAAAAATATGATCTGGTAATCCTTTATCAGATACCTTCCATTATGGGGTCAACTAATATGAACTCCCTGATAAAATCAGCCAAATCATTGCTTTTTATTTTAGGTAGTCGGTCAGATCTTAACAGCTTCAATAATTTGAAAACCGGATTAATAATCAATGCTAAACAATCTGCTACCACCGACCCTCAGGCTGTGATTAATGATAATTTTTCACTCTTTACCATGGATCCGAATGAAAAAAACCTTTTTAATGGCTTTCCCCCTTTGCAATCACCTTTTGGTGTTTATCAATACGGACCGCTTTCAGAGGTACTAGCTTTTCAAAAAATAGGAAGTATTCGGTCGAACAATCCACTTTTTATCTTTTTGCCATCCCCCGACCGTAAAATTGGAGTGATTACTGGTGAAAATTTATGGCGTTGGAGATTCTCAAATTTTGTGCAACGTTCTAATTATGAACTTTTTGATGATTTGTTAAATAAAGTAGCTCATTACCTTGCTGTAAAAGAGGATAAAAGTTTTTTCAGAATAAAAGTCTCTAACAGAATTGAGGAAAATAGTCCTGTTGAAATGGAAGCAGAATTATATAACCAGAATTATGAATTGGTCAATGAGCCATTAGTGAATATTACAGTTTCCGATGAAGGGAAACGAAACTATCCCTATACATTTACAAGAACAGACCACGCATACTATTTGAATGCCGGGATATTCCCAATTGGAAATTACTCCTATACAGCCACGGTAATACTTGGAAATAATCATTATTCGCAAAAAGGTAATTTTTTTATCGAAGCCCTTAGTGATGAATATTCCAATCTGGTGGCCGACCATCAATTGCTTTACAATCTTTCTGCGGCGCACGATGGGCAAGTAGTTCCTCCACGCGAAATAGAAACACTCGTAAAAAAAATATTTGCCAGGGAAGATTTTAAAACAGTTTCGATCTCTCAAAAAAGGTTTGAAGACCTCCTTGGAAATCCCTGGATTTTTATAGCGATTCTTTCATTGTTGACAATTGAATGGGTGATAAGAAAAAGACAAGGTTGGTGATCAAAGGTCCTTTTTCTCAATAACCCAAAAAACAATGCCGATCATGATTGCCGCATATAATAAAGGAATAACTGAGGTGGTAAAACTAATTCCATCCTGAAGATTTAGGCCCATTATTTTTTTCAAAACAGGAATAGCCGGGTACTCTGTTATTCGCAAGGCCGAGTTGACCGGAAGGTATGGAGAAATGTTGTTTTTAAATACCAACGGACTCTTTAGAAAATAATATACGATGGGTTCGATGATAAGCGTATAAAGTGTAAACAAAGCAATGGATAGTCCGGTGTTTCTGAAAATGAAGCCAAAAAAGAATGCATATATCTGAAAAGTCAGGATCGTAATGAAAAACCCAAGGAGAAAAGGAATTTTCTCAAAGACCATCTCCAGCGTGGTTCCACTTGTATGTGATAATCCGATGATCAAGGATCCAATCCCTAAAAAAAATGTTATAATAATAGAACTCAGTATGATAATGTATAATTTCGAACAAAGAAATTCCAGTTTACTCATTCCATTAATAACTCCCTGACGGATGGTTTTAAAAGTAAATTCATTGGTAATTAAAATGATAATCACTATAGCTGGGAAAATAAGGACATATCGAATGGTCGCAAAAAAGGCAATGTTTTGCCAAACATCCGGGAAAAAGTAAATATTGACATGGGGCAGGAGCAATGGGATTTGTTTATTCATATTATCGATCATATTATTGATCATAAACTCTGCCATCAGAAGTCCCAGAATGAGAAAGATAAAATAGAGGCCAAATAAAATCCAAAATATTTTATAACTCAGGATTTTTTTTAATTCAATTTTTAACAATTTCTTCATTGGTTTTCTTGTAAGAGTTCGAGAAAATGCTGTTCAAGGCTTCGTTTACGTTCAGATAAATGGGTCAGAATAATTCCATGACGGAAACAAAATTCATTGAGGTCTTCAGGCTTTACCTCTTTGTTAAAGGAAACGTTTATTAAATTAACCGTGGAAGTATGTGATTTGTAACCCGGAAAGTTTCTGATGGCTTTCTGAAGTTCTTCCATCGAGGAAGAACTTAATTCAAAGGAATTCGAAATAGCCAGAACTTCACTGACCTCTCCATCAAACAATTTCGTCCCTTTGTTCAATACAGCTACATGGCTACATATCTTTTGCACTTCGTCTAATAGATGAGAAGCCAGGATGATGGTGGTCCCCTCACCGGCAATTTTCAGGATCAATTCGCGGATGTGAGCAATTCCTTGAGGATCTAGACCATTGGTTGGTTCATCGAGGATAAGAATCTCCGGGTGTCCCAGCAACGCTGAAGCTATTGCTAACCTTTGTTTCATTCCAAAAGAAAAAGTTTTGAATTTCGATTTTTTTCTTTCAAACAAACCGGTTAAAGTCAATACCCTTTTGATGTCTGAATAATCCAATCCTTTAATTTCTGCGACAATCTCAAGATTTTTCACGGGATTCAGGTACGGGAAAAAATTTGGACTCTCAATTACAGACCCGATTCTTTTCCTGCTCTCTTTTGAAGGTGTACTGCCAAACCATTGAAAAGATCCGTTGTCGGCTTTAACCAAATCGAGAATAACACTTAGCGTTGTAGTCTTTCCACTTCCATTGGGGCCAAGAAGACCAAAGATCTGCCCTTTTTGAACCTCCAATGATAGTGTTTTAACTGCTTGAATTTTCCCGTATTTCTTAGAAAGACGGTCAATTGAAAGTACGGTTTCCACTAATTTCAGTATTATTAAAAATCAATGATAAAGTAAAAAAATAGCAGGCTTTTTATGAATGTCGGGTTTCGTTTTTTTCCAGTCTTTGATTGTCTTTACCTGCACCTTTTCCTCTTTTCCAGTAATATCTGAAGCAATACAAAGTAAAATATCTTCCTGGCACATTGCTAATAATGCTTCAAACAGACGAAGGTTTCGATACGGTGTTTCAATGAAAATCTGCGTTTGGTTTTGCTGAATTATTTTTTTTTCCAGCTCTTTGATTTTATTCCTGAGTTTTTGTCTGTCAGTAGGTAAATATCCATCAAAAGAAAAGTTTTGTCCATTGAATCCTGAAGCAATAAGTGCCATTATAATTGAAGATGGCCCTGTGAGTGGAATTACCTGAATTTCTTTAATATGGGCGAGTTGAACAATTGCTGCACCAGGATCGGCAACACAAGGAAGCCCGGCTTCCGATAATAATCCCATGTCATTACCGGAAAATACAGGCTCAAGAAAAGCATCCAAATCTGTAATTGGGGAATGTTCATTGAAAATCAAGAAGGTGAGATCGTCGATTTTTTTTTGTGTTCCGGCAGCTTTAAGAAACCGTCGTGCTGTCCGGATTTCTTCCACAATGAAAAAATCCAATCTACGGACGATCTTTAATGTTCCTTCTGGCATTACATCGCCGACTTGTCCGTCGGCAAGGGGCGATGGGATGAGATATAACTTTCCCTTATTCATGGGTTAACCAAAGTAAATGATCGACCCGAGAAAAGTACGCAGTTCGTCTGCAATGGTTTACGGTACGGTGTATGAAAGGGGCAATTCTTTTAACAGCTTGAAGAACATCGGTAGCCTTGGGTTGAACCTGGGTTGAATTCTTCATCAGTTCCGAAGGATGAATTTATAGTTTTATTCTTTTGTCAAGTTCTTCAACAAATTGTCTGAACTGTTTGTCGGTTTCTACCAGGTTATTAACGGTACGGCAAGCGTGAAGAACTGTAGCATGATCCTTATTTCCACAATGTAATCCAATACTGGCAAGGGAAGATTTGGTGTGTTTTTTCGAAAAATACATAGAAAGTTGCCGTGCCTGTACGATTTCCCGTTTCCGGGTTTTGGTATGGATCATCTCAACCGGGATATTGAAAAAATCGCATACGACCTTTTGAATATAATCAATGGATATTTCCCGGGATGTGTTTTTTATAAACTTGTCGATCATCTGTTTGGCAAGTTCAAGGGTAATGGTTTTCTTATTCAAGGATGATTGTGCCAGCAAGGAAATAAGGGCCCCTTCGAGTTCCCGGACGTTGGTATTAATGCTATAAGCAAGGTATTCAACAACTTCAGGAGGGATTTGGATGCCGTCATTATATAATTTTCTGTTCAGGATGGCAATCCTGGTTTCTAAGTCGGGAACTTGTAAATCAGCTGACAACCCCCATTTAAACCGGGATAGTAAACGAGGTTCAATCCCCTTCATTTCAACCGGAGGTTTATCTGATGTAAGAATGATTTGATTGCTTTTCTGGTGAAGATGGTTGAAAATATGGAAAAAAACATCCTGTGTCTTTTCCTTACCAGCCAGGTTATGAATATCATCCATAATTAGTACATCAATGATTTGATAGAAATGGATGAAATCGTTTTGATTATTGTTTTTTACGGAATCAATGAACTGATTGAAAAATTGATCAGTAGTGACGTATAGCACAGTTTTTTCCGGATAGATAGCTTTAACTTGTAGCCCGATAGAATGAGACAAGTGAGTTTTTCCAAGTCCGGTATGACTATATAACAAAAGTGGGTTAAATGCGGTTTTACCCGGGTTGCTGGCAACTGCGAATCCAGCAGAGCGGGCAAGCCGGTTACAATCTCCCTCAATAAAATTATCAAATGAGTAATTATCAATTAATTGAGAGTTGATTTTAATCTTCTTCAACCCTGGGATGATGAAGGGGTTTGGAATTTCTTTTGAATTTCCCCTGTTTAAATCAATAGGCATGGAAACAGGGGAGTTTGCAGTTGATTTCTTTTCACCGGTTGGGACATTAATTGTATATGGACCAGGGGCCTGATCTGAATTGTCGACAATGATGCTATATTCCAACCTGCCTTCATTGCCTAGTTCTTTTTTAATTGTCTTTTTTAAAAGCCCAATAAAGTGTTCCTCAAGCCATTCATAAAAAAATTGACTTGGTACCTGAATGGTTAGAACATGATCTTTTAATTTTACCGCTTTAATTGGCAAAAACCATGTTTTAAAACTCTGGTAGTTAATGTTATCTTTAATTACTTTAAGGCAATTTTCCCAAACTTCAACTGCTTTCTTTTCCATTAATTGAAATACCCTGAGGATTAATGCGTAAATTTCTTTTGTACGGTTTTACAAAGTGTTATGTCGTGTCCGTGAGACAAAAACATACTTTAAACTGAAGCCATAATTTAATTAACAAATTTTGGTAAAAAAAGTTTATAAAAAAAATATTTTCCTCTTGATTTATTAAAAAAATTGTGGTAAACCCGAACGAAAAATTTCATTTAAAAACATCTTACTTATGATATCATGCTTTACTTCAATAATTTGGTGAGGGTTTTTATATGTTTCAATCGGCTATTTAGACGAATTCTAAATTTTTAAGTATTTATTAATCAATTAAATGAATTAAATAACGTCTTTGCAATTGTTATGTAGACTGAATATTGATTATTCGATTGAATGAATCTCACAAGAGGACAAATTTAGATATGTCTTTTAGTCGTTGAATCCTTGTTTGGAAGCGGATCACGCTACTTTTTCTGACCATCACCTCCAGGGTGCAACTTTCATCGCTTTGCCGGTTAATAATTTGGCACTCCTCCTCCTTGATAATATGCATAACCTCATTCATGGCGAGATAGCCAAAACAGATTTGAATTTTCACCATGAGCGTTTTTTCAACGATGCAGGCATGTTCGATGGCTTCCTTTGCAGCTGTTCGATATGAATGAATCAGTCCGGGAATTCCCAATTTTGTTCCCCCAAAATATCGGATTACAACAATCAGGATATCAGAAATGTCATGGGAGAGAATTTGCCCATATATCGGTTTTCCGGCTGACCCTGAAGGCTCACCATCATCATTGATACGGTATATATTTTTACCATATCCCAGACAATATGCGTAACAATGATGGTTTGCATCATAATATTCTTTGCGTAAGCGTGCAAGAATTTCTTTGATATCAGTTTCATGGTTAACCGGGAAAGCCAGACCAATAAATTTACTTGCTTTCTCCCTATAGATCCCTTGAGATTCCCCAGCAATGGTTAAATATGTATCTGTTGAATTACTCATCACCGCTAAGTTACTTTTTTTTAAATTCGCCAGATGTTTCCGATGAAAGAAAACGTTAAAAATATTATTGAATCTTACCGGAGTGCATTGGGAACAAGATATCCGGATGGTGAAATCAAACAAATCACCTACCTGCTGTTTGAAACCTTTACCGGGAAATCGAAAGTTGATGTCCAATTTTCATATTCAGAAGAGCTCTCACCGGAAATTTCCGAGATGTTCTCATCTGCTTTATCTGCGCTTCTACAGGGTCATCCCATACAATATATATTACAGAAAGCCTGGTTTGACGGCATGGAACTGAAAGTTACCCCTGATGTTTTAATTCCCCGACAGGAGACTGAAGAACTTTGTCATCTCGTTAAATCTGAACACTGCCATAGACAAAATGAGAAGTTTTCAATCCTTGATATCGGTACCGGATCTGGCTGTATTGCCATCGATTTGAAGAAACAATTCCCGCTTTCACAGGTTACAGGAATTGATATCTCATCAGATGGGTTGAATCTTGCAAAAAAAAATGCCCAAATGATGAAAACCCAGATTCAATTTCTTCAGGTTGATATATTATCGCAACAGGAAAAAACAAACCTCGGGATTTTCGATGTTATTGTTAGCAATCCACCGTATGTTTTGGAAAGTGAAAAACAAATCATGAATCGTAATGTTGTGGATTTCGAACCTTCAGAAGCGTTGTTTGTTCCCGATCATGACCCCTTAATATATTATTCTGCCATTGCGGAATTTTCCCGTGATCATTTGACTAAACCAGGATTTCTTTATGTTGAAATCAATGAAAAATTCGGGAATCAGGTAAAAAACCTATTCCAGAGCTTTGGATTTGAAAAGATTATGGTGATCTGTGATATTCATGAAAAGGAGAGGATGGTTAGTGCCGTTCTCCAAAAATCGTAGTACCGATCCTTACCATTGTACTTCCTTCCTCAATGGCAATTTGAAAATCTCCCGACATACCCATTGAAATTTCATTGAAATCTTCAGAATTTTTGAAAAATCCAGACCTTAAAAGGTCAAAATATTGCTTCAGCGTATGAAACTCTTGCCGGATTAATTGGAGATCATCAGAAAAACTACTCATCCCCATGACTCCGGTAATCCTGATGCCTGATAATTTTGTATAAGACGGTGAATTTAAAAGGTCACCAGCCTCCTGAAAATTAAGCCCGAACTTGGTCATTTCCTTGGAAATATGAAACTGGAGTAAACAATCAATGATACGGTGATTCTTTTCTGCTTCTTTGTTTATTTCCAGTAAGATGGGTAGACTGTCAACACTGTGAATCAGACGTACAAACGGACTAATCAACTTGACTTTGTTTTTTTGAAGATGTCCGATAAAATGCCATTCTATATCCTTGGGAAGTTCATTATGCTTTATAGCCAGCTCCTGGGCCTTGTTCTCTCCGAATTTTCTCTGTCCCGCATTGTAAGCTTCTAAAATACAGGATGCTGGTTTGGTTTTCGAAACCGCAATAATGCTTACCTGCGAAGGTATCAATTGGCGTAAATTTGACAAATTTTGAGCAATTCCCATAATTAATTTCGATTATCATACAAAAATACAAATTTGAAGATATGCCTCTTAGCATTATCTTTGCATCTTATCTATGGTGAAAAAAATAATCATTTCTTTTTTTCGGCAACTCCTATTCTGGATTCTGTTTTTTAATCTTAGCCGATTGATCTTCCTGATCTATTATCTGAAGATTATTCTGATTGAAAAAATTCCTGCCCTTGAAGTGCTTGGCATTTTCTGGCATTCACTTAAGCTGGATCTTTCTACTGCATGCTATATTATGATTTTTCCGTTCATACTAATGACCATTCAATCGTTATGGAGCCCTAAGTGGCTGAATACAATTAATAAAATATATTCGGGAGTTCTCATCATAGGATATTCATTGACAGTGGTAGGGGAGATGGGAATATACGCTGAATGGAAAACAAAACTCACCTATAAAGTAATAAAGTATCTTAGTCATCCCAGTGAGATATTCAATTCGGCGGAAACGACGACTTTTTATGTTCTGGTTCTTCTTCTGATTGTCATCGCCTTTATTGGGATATTTGCTTATAACAAACTGTTTTATGTTGATTTGGTTCATGAAAACAGGAAACCGTGGTTTTCCATATTATTCTTCATGATTGTCCCAGGATTCCTTTTTATCGGGATGCGGGGAGGGGTTCAACAAATTCCGATAAACCAAAGTGAATCGTATTATTCCAATCATAATATTCTCAACATTGCTGCTGTCAATAATGCTTTTAATTTGTACATCAGCATCTTCGAAAATCTTCAGAATTTCAACAACGATCCTTATCTTTTCATGGACAAAGAAACAGCTGCAAAAGTGATGACAAGGATCTATTATACCCCCAAAGATACCTCGCTCCAAATTTTAACAACGAGCCGTCCAAACATCGTTCTGATAATTCTGGAAAGTTGGTCTGCCGATTTAATTGAAGACCTCGGTGGCGAACCGGGAATTACTCCGGAATTTAAAAAATTGGAGAAATCGGGGATATTGTTTGATCAGATTTATGCTTCAGGTTCACGATCAGAACAAGGGATGGCTTCAATTTTCGGTGGATTTCCTGCACATCCCGTTAGTTGCATTACGGTTCAGCCTGATAAATTTGTGAAATTACCAAGTCTGGTAAAAATCCTGAAAAAGAATGGGTACAGCTCCTCTTTTTATTTTGGAGGACAATTGATTTATGGTAATATTAAAAGCTACATCTATTATAATGGTTTCGATAAGATCATGGAAGGGACTAATTTTCCATCGCGTTACCAACAAGGGAAATTGGGAATTCATGATCAGTATACGCTGGATTATATGGTAAATGATCTAAAGAATATGAATATTCCTTTCTTTTCGGCACTTTTTACCCTTAGTACCCATTCTCCCTGGGATCAGCCTTATCCAAAACCTCTGAAATGGGGAGACAATGAACGTGAATATATTAACGCTGCATTATATACTGATCATTGCCTTGGCGATTTTTTTGAAAAAGCAAGCAAACAGCCTTGGTTTAATAATACCTTGTTCATTCTTGTGGCTGATCATAGCCATAATTCATATAAGAACTGGCATCCACAGTCAAAGGAATACCATAAAATTCCATTGCTGTTTTTAGGTCCGGTAATTAAAGATGAATACCGCGGTACACTATGTCATAAGATGGGAAATCAACATGATGTTTCTGCTACATTACTTACCCAACTTGGGATATCTTCCAGGAAATTTCCATACAGTAAAAATTTATTCAATCCAACAGCACCTGATTTTGCCTATTTTTCGACCGAGGATGGTGTTGGCTGGATCCGGCCTTATGGATATTTTTCTTATGATAAGGGACCTGACTACTACTATTGGTGGACGGATCCAAAATTACCAGATTCCATAAAGCAGGAAGGGAAAGCCTATCTCCAAACAGTTTTTGGAGAATATATGGAAAAATAAATCCGACGAAGGTTATTCCAGTGAATGGACTACTAATCCTGAACGTAGTTTTGGTTCAAACCAGGTTGTTTTCGGGGGCATAATATTACCGGAATCAGCAATATTAATAAGCTGTTTCATCGAAACAGGATAAAGAGCAAAAGCGACTTTCATCTCTCCTTTATCAACTCTTTTCATTAATTCACCCAAACCACGTATTCCGCCTACAAAGTCAATTCGATTTGAGGTTCTGAGATCCTTAATTCCTAAGATATCGTCAAGAACAAGACGGGATAAAATAGTAACATCAAGTACTCCGATTGGATCGTTGTCGTTATAAGTTCCAGGTTTGGCCGTGAGTGAGAACCATGTTCCATCTAAATACATTCCAAAATTATGCAGTTTGGAAGGTTTAAATATTTCAGTTCCTATTTTCTCAACGATGAAAACAGTTTCAATCTTTTTCAGGAATTCGGTTGATGATAATCCATTTAAATCCTTGACCACCCGGTTATAATCGATAATAGTAAGTTGGTTGTCGGGGAAATGGACTGCTAAAAAATAATTGTATTCTTCATTCCCTGTGTGGTTGTGATTATTGACCTTCTTTTCATTCCCAACTAAGGCAGCGGCTGCAGTACGGTGATGGCCATCTGCAACATAGGTAAAGGGAATTTTAGAGAAAATCTTAATGATCCGGTCGATCAGGATATCGTCTTCAATAACCCAGAAATGATGACCAACACCATCATTTGCTGTGAAATCATATTCCGGTTTGTGGGTTGATATAAAAGAAGCAACAATAGTATCTATTTCAGGAACGGCGGGGTAAGTAAAAAAAACAGGTTCCATGTTGGCATTGGTAATCCTGACATGTTTCATCCTGTCTTCTTCTTTATCTTTGCGTGTCAGTTCATGCTTTTTGATAATTCCATTCATATAATCCGTAACACCAGCACAGCCAACAATACCATATTGGGTTTTGCCATTCATGGTTTGAGCGTATATGTATAAGTTGTCTTTAGCATCAGCCTTTAACCAACCGTTCAGTTTAAACTGTTCGAAATTTTCCTTTGCCTTAGTGTATACTGTTTGTGAATGTATATCGATAGTACTTGGTAAGTCGATTTCAGGCTTAATAATATGGAGTAATGAATACGGATTATCTTGTGCTTCAATCCGGGCTTCTTCAGAATTCAGAACATCATAGGGTCTGGAAGCAAGTTCTTTAACAATATTTTTTGGGGGTCTTAACCCCTTGAAAGCTTTTAAAATAGCCATAACGAGTCAATTAATTAATGAGTAAAAATTATTTGATATTCAAAAAAAGTAAAATGAGGAGGAAACAGGTCTATATATCTTCCTCTTCCTCCTCATGTTCACCAGGTTTAACACTCCGCTGGAGTGAACCTATAAGTGCTCCGATCATCTTGGTCATTTCCATCAGGTGATTTTTAGAATCATCAAAGTCAGTACTCGAAATGAATGAGTTGCTACTTGCAATGGTTGAAAGGACAACACATTCCCGGACCGAACTTTTTGCCATCTTGAGATAATAAACAAATTGGCTTTTATTTCTGGATGAACCTTCCGCAATGTTCAGTGCAATTCCATTTGCTGAACTCAGAAAACGTTCAAAAAAAGATTTCCTATAATAATCGTCAGAATTATTGTTGGTTTTGGCATAAATCCAGTCGATATAATCCAACGCTTTGTGATAGATTCTCAGATCTTCAAACCTGAAGAAAGTGGTAGGCCTTTCATGTTCGTTTTCCATAGTAGATGGGGGTTAAAATGAAGGTAGTTACTTATTTACCTGAAATGTTTTATCTCCATGTTTAATGAATCTAACAATCTGATTTGCAGCTGCAATTCCTGCATTAACATTGGCTTCTTCTGTTTGAGCTCCCATTTTCTTTGGGGTACAGAAGAATTTTGCTTTAAATGCATTTTCAATTTCAGCTTTGTTGGTCGGCTCAACGTCCGATAAATATGCAAAATCCTTACGTTCCTGAAACATTTTCAGTAATTCTGCTTCATGGATCACCTCAGCACGTGCTGTATTTATTAGACAGGCAGGAACCGGCATCTTCGAAAGCAAACTATAATTGATGGATTGTTTGGTTTGGTTGTTGGCTGGAATATGCAAGGAAACAAAGTGGCATGTACTGTAAAGTTCTTCTACTGTACCGACCCATTTAACGCCATCTTTTTCAATTTCACTTTTGGGAAGGAAAGGATCAAATGCATAAACATCCATCCCAAAACCTTTGGCAATCCTGGCCACGTTTTTGCCTACAAATCCATAAGCATGAATACCAAGTTTTTTTCCCTTCAACTCGAAACCTGATTTTCCGTTATAGAAATTACGAGCATAATAAACCATCATCCCTAAAGCAAGTTCAGCAACAGCATTGGAGTTTTGTCCGGGGGTATTCATGGCAACAACACCTTTTGCCGTGGCTGCAGCCAGGTCAATATTGTCATAACCAGCGCCTGCTCTAACAATGATCTTTAACTTTTTACCCGCATCAATAACCTCTTTGGTAGCCTTATCGCTTCGGATAATTACAGCATCCACTTCAGCAACGGCATTGATAAAATCCTGTGGAGTGGTATAATTTTCAAGAAGAACAAGCTCGAACCCTGCTTCTTCCACAACTTTTCTGATCCCCTTGATAGCTACAGGAGCAAAGGGCTTATCTGTGGCAACTAAAACTTTTGTCATAATTTTAATTTTTCAAAATGTTAATGAAAGAGTCCAAATCGTTATAAGACATTGTTTTTTTCAAATTCATTCATTGCATCTACCAAAGCCTGAACACTTTCAATAGGCATAGCATTATAAAGAGATGCTCTGAATCCACCAACTGAACGATGTCCTTTAATCCCAATCATCCCCTTTGATTTGGCAAACTCCATGAAGGCCTCTTCTTTATCCTTGTACTGTTCCTTCATTACAAAACAAATATTCATGTTGGAACGGCTTTCCTTATCTACAGTACCAACAAACATTTTACTGCTATCAATGGTATTATAAAGGAGATTGGCTTTCTTGATGTTTATTTTTTCCATTTCTTTAATACCACCGATGCTCTTGATCCAGCGTAATGTTTCCATGCATGTATAAATAGCAAAAACCGGGGGGGTGTTAAATAATGATGGTTCTTTAAGGTGGGTGGCATAGCTAAGCATTGTTGGAATATTTCGTACAACTTTGTTCAGCATATCTTCTTTAATGATAACGAAGGTAACACCTGCAGGTCCAAGATTTTTCTGGGCACCGCCATAAATCAGGGAATATTTTGAAACATCAACGGGATGACTTAAAATATCGGATGACATATCGGCAATTAGTGGTACAGGGCTGTCCATATCATATCGGATCTCAGATCCATAAATGGTATTATTGGTGGTAATGTGGAAATAGTCAACATCACTGGGGATCGTGAAGTTTTTAGGCACATAAGTGAAATTTTTATCACATGATGAGGCCACTACATTGACTTCTCCAAAAAACTTGGCTTCTTTTATTGCTTTTTTGGCCCAGACACCGGTTTCCAAATAGGCTGCTTTTTTATTTAAGAAATTGTAAGGGACCATGCAAAACTGCAGACTGGCACCACCGCCAAGGAAAATAACCTGATATCCGGCAGGGATGGCTAACAGTTCTTTAAAAAGTGCCATTGTTTCATCTAAAATGGCTTGAAAGTCCTTACTGCGGTGCGAAATTTCCAGCAATGACAATCCGGTACCATTCAGGTCCAGAACAGCTTTAGCTGAATTTTCAACAGCAATACGAGGAAGAATAGAGGGACCAGCATTAAAATTGTGTTTTTTCATGATATAAGAGTTTTAAAATTAACATTCACAAAGAAAATGATTTTATAAGGAAAACACAAATATATTAAAAAAAGGGAAAATAGTGTTACGTTGGTGTTAATAAACCTGTTTATTTTGAGTTTTTGGCTTCGATTCCTGAAATGAAATGCCAATGATGATTTTCAAAAATAAAGAGGTCAGCCACATCTCCCGAGGGGACATAGAATTGATGTTGATTTTTCAATTGAGGATCCATTGGAATAAGCTGATCAAATAGAATGACATTCTTTACTTTATTTCCTTTTTTTTCAACAGAATTCATTGACTTTAGAAATTTTAAAGTCATAGAAGTTGAGGCAGAATAGCGAAAAATTACCCGGGTATTGGTTCCATGGTTAAAATCAGGAAAAACAGAACATCCGAAATGTACCAAACCCTGTTGATCAAAGTAAAGTACATCAATAACTTTCTCAGTTAAAAGTGCATTTTGTCCAGCCCATCCCAAAAGCGTGTAATATTTTCCCATTCCTGAATCACAAGGAATGATTGTATAGTAGAGGGCCCCAAACCAATGTTGTTCGTCCAAACGAGCCGAATCAGGGAAAGGGATAGAATCGTGAAAGTCGGTTAGCGGAATAATCTGTGGAGCTAATGGATCAAACGTTTTAATAAAAGCAAAATACCGGTAACGGCCCTGTGAAGTCGGAATGTCCCATTGGTAAAGCCTGAATTTTTTATCTGGAGAAGTAATCTTTACTAACGATTTCAGTGAGTCGAACGGATAAGTATCAGATTCGGGCTGGCGTATGGTCTTTTCGAGGAGACAATAAAAATGGGTGTTGAGATCACTCCGTACACTATCATCGTTGGTCAGTTTCAATTTCATAAGAATTCGTCCCAGTTCAGTTTCTGCTTGCTGAACATCAGGAAGTCCCTGTGATTTAAGGGAATATTCAGAAATGAATAGGTAGATAAAAATAAAAAAAAATAGAGATTTAGGAAACATGAAACATTTTTAGCAAAAACGGGGTTCCCGGATTTTTATTTTATTAACCTAAATTTGTAAAAAACTTTATTATGGAGCTAAATGATCGTATTGAATCCATTATCGGACTTGGTGAACTTTTGAGAGGATACCAGAAAAATCCGAATAATCCTCAATATAAATTAATCGATGAAGCATCCAGACAGGCATTTGTTGAGAATCCATGGTTTACTCCCGATCACATTCAATATGCCCTAAAAGCATGGGGTGATTCATTACAACAGAATCTACTTGAGCAATGGCTCAATCCGTATCTTCAGGATTTACTTATTCAAAAAAAATCCAAAACCGTAGGACTTATTATGGCTGGGAATATCCCGGTTGTCGGGCTTCATGATTTTTTAACTGTATTGATATCCGGACATCGGGTTTGTGCCAAACTGTCATCTTCTGATCAAAGATTAATACCTGCTTTGACTACAATGCTAATTAATATTCAACCAGGATGGAAGGAGCAGATTGAGTTTATTAATTGGAAATTGAATAATTTTGATACCATTATTGCTACCGGAAGCAACAATACCTCACGCTATTTTGAGTATTATTTCGGAAAGTATCCTCATATCATCCGGAAGGGCAGAAATAGCATTGCTGTGTTGACCGGGGAGGAAGATGGTTTTGCTCTTAGGGGTTTGGCCTCTGATATAATGCTTTATTTTGGAATGGGATGTCGTAGCGTTTCGAAAATCTATGTGCCTAAGGGCTATGATTTTTCCAAACTTGAACAAGCACTGGTACCCTTTGCACGATATGCTAATCACAATAAATACTTCAATAATTATACTTATTATAAAACAGTTTTAATGCTCAATAATACCCCGTTTATAGATAATGGATTCCTTTCTTTAGTAGAGAATTCCGATCTCGCTTCACCGGTGTCTTTGTTGCATTATCAGTATTATAACCAGGTGGAGGAAATAATTCCACAGATAAGTAGGATGAAGGATTCTATTCAGTGTATTGTCAGTACGCTCTCAATGCCCTTTCCAACAGTGCTACCGGGAATGGCTCAAACACCGGCATTATGGGATTATGCAGATGGAAAAGACACGATGAAATTCTTACTTTCTTGATACTGATGCGTAAATTTCTTTGTTTTTCAAAAAAAATTCTTAAATTTGCATCCTCATAAAATACTCTGATAAAATGAAAAAAGATATTCATCCTAAGGATTATAGATTGGTTGTATTTAAAGATATGTCGAACGAATACGCTTTTCTTTCTAAGTCAACTGTAAAAACAAAGGAAACCATAATATGGGAAGATGGATTGGAGTATCCTCTGGTAAAGATTGAAATTTCGCACACTTCT
This sequence comes from Bacteroidales bacterium, assembly GCA_023231005.1. Classification (GTDB taxonomy): domain Bacteria; phylum Bacteroidota; class Bacteroidia; order Bacteroidales; family FEN-979; genus CAIVAT01. Next base: position 30,763 of record JALNWG010000006.1, read on the forward strand.
CATCCTTTCTATACCGGCAAAATGAAATTGGTTGATACAGCTGGACGCGTTGATAAATTCAAGAGTCGTTATCAAAAACACATTGATTTAAAAGCAGCATCCAAATAGAATATTTGCAATAATTTATAAAAAGCCTCCGTTTTTCTGTGGGAGGCTTTTTTTGTTTACATAAATTTCTATTTTTGTAAAGAAAAGCAACTTCTTTCAACCAAAATAAGGAAACTATGAATTATATTCTTTTCGATGAAAGTATTGTAAGGACTAACTTATTACCACTTACTTTTATGAGGCCGGTAGCGGATATCCGGATTGGGATTTTAACCATTCGTGAAAAATGGGAAAAGTATCTAAAAGTAAAAACTTCCACGTTGACTGATAACTATTTGTCACACAAATACCCCATTGTTAAAGAAAGTGAAAATATTCTGATAAATGGATCTATTTGTCCCAACGATGAAATTGTTAAAGCGATTAAATCTCTGAAACCAAACCAAACCATTATATATGAGGATACCATTATTGCACTTCATGTAATGGAAGAGGAATTGGACCATATAGGGGATACTGCAAATGAAGGTATTGAAGAAATTATAATCAATGAAGCTCCACTTAAAATCAATCATACCTGGGAAATATTTTCGAAAAATGGAACTGCTATATTTGATGATTTCAAATTGTTAACAAAAGGCCGGAAATCACAAAAAATAAGTGCAACCAACCGGGTGTTTGTTGAAGAAAATATTTTTATTGAAAAAGGTGCCCATGTTGAATGTGCAATCTTGAATGCAACAGCAGGTCCAATTTATATTGGTAAAAATGCTGAAATAATGGAGGGTGCGCTGATTCGCGGTCCTTTTGCCCTTTGTGAAGGAGCTGAGGTTAAAATGGGCGCAAAAATTTATGGCCCTACTACAATCGGACCATACTCCAGAGTGGGAGGAGAGGTAAATAATTCTGTTCTTTTTTCATTTTCCAATAAAGTACACGATGGTTTTCTTGGACATTCCGTGATTGCCGAGTGGTGTAACCTGGGATCAGGTACAAATACTTCTAACCTGAAAAATACTTATGACCCTGTTAGACTGTGGAGTTACGCAAAACAAACTTTTATAAATACGCATTTACAATTCTGCGGATTGATAATGGGAGACCATTCAAAAAGTGCCATTGGTACTCAGTTTAACACGGGTACTGTGGTTGGGGTCAACGCCAATATCTTTGGTGCTGGATTTCAGCGGAATTTTATTCCTAGCTTTTCCTGGGGTGGAACTTCCAGGAATGTCAATTATAACATAAATAAAGCGCTTGACGTGGCCGAGGTCGTATTCAAAAGCAAACACAGAGTTATTAATACCGTGGAGAAGGAATTGTTAACCAGCGTTTACAATCTTACCATGAAAAACAAATACCTCTGAAATCAAATAATTTTTATTGGCACAATACTTGTCATAAGTCTAACCTTGGTAATTGACCAGGGTTTTTTTTGACATTTTTACCTTTTGAACTATATGAAAAATCCAATCGAACAAAATTCTTTGATATTTTCTGATTTAATTGATTCAGAAACTGAATTGATACCACTCTTATCTTCTGAGGATGAGGAAGCAATGAATGTTGAAGAAGTCCCTGAAACACTTCCGATTTTACCCCTAAGAAATACAGTCCTTTTTCCAGGTGTGGTCATCCCAATTACCGTAGGCCGTGACAAATCAATCAAATTGATACGGGAATACTATAAAGGAACCCGGATAATTGGTGTGGTTGCTCAAAAAAATTCTGCTATTGAGGATCCCGAATTTGAAGATTTGAATAAAATCGGTACTGTCGCCTATATCATCAAAATACTCCAGATGCCTGATGGCAGTAATACTGCCATTATCCAAGGGAAACGGAGATTCCAGATCCGGGAAATGATTCAATCGGAACCATATATCATGGCGACAGTGGCTGCTCTGGATAAACCTGTTCTCGTTCCTCCCGACAACGGAGAATTCAATGCGTTGATAGCTTCGTTAAAAGATCTGGCAATTCAAACTGTTTCGAAATCTCCAAATATTCCTTCCGAAGCTTCATTTGCTATAAAAAATATTGAGAGTCCCTCATTCCTCGTCCATTTTATTACATCTAACCTTACCATTGATGTAAATGATAAGCAAAGGTTTTTGGAAATTTCCGACTTGTATGAGTGTGCAAACCAGGTTCTCGCTGAATTAACGAAGGAGTTACAGGTCATTGATCTGAAACAACAGATTCAGAATAAAGTTAAAACTGACCTTGATAAACAACAACGTGATTTCATTTTAAACCAACAGCTGAAAACAATCCAAGAAGAATTAGGAGGAAGCCCGAATGCGCAGGAAATTAATGATCTGCGAGAACAAGCGAAGGGGAAAAAATGGTCTAAAGAGGTCGCTGATGTGTTTGAAAAAGAAATGAATAAATTACAGCGTATGCATCCCATGGCTGCTGAATATTCAATTCAAACTAACTATCTTGAAACCCTGGTCCAACTTCCATGGAATGAATTTACTGAAGACAATCTCGATCTGGATCATGCCCAGAAAATTCTCGATGAAGATCACTTTGGTTTGGAAAAGGTTAAAGAAAGGATCATCGAATATCTGGCCGTTATCAAACTTAAAAAGGATCTCAAGTCTCCGATACTCTGTCTGGTTGGACCTCCGGGTGTTGGAAAAACTTCGTTGGGAAAATCCATTGCCCGTGCCCTTAACCGGAAATATACTAGGATGTCGTTGGGTGGACTTAGAGATGAATCCGAATTACGGGGTCATCGTAAGACCTATATTGGCGCTATGCCCGGAAGAATTTTACAAAGTTTGAAAAAAGTCAAATCTTCCAATCCTGTATTTGTCTTAGATGAAATTGACAAAGTAGTCGGAATGAATATTAATGGAGATCCTCAGGCTGCTTTACTGGAAGTACTTGACCCGGAACAAAATGTCGCTTTTTATGATAATTTCCTGGAAGTAGAATATGACCTTTCAAGGATCATGTTCATTGCCACTGCCAATACGCTGAGTACGATTCATCCTGCCCTGCGCGACAGGATGGAAGTGATTGAAATTCCAGGTTACCTCATGGAAGAGAAAGTGGAAATTGCTACGCGTCACCTTGTCCCCAAACAGTTCCGCGAACATGGAATGAAAAAAACACAACTAACCTTTACCAGGAAAATTCTGCAAAAAATTATCGAAGATTATACCCGGGAATCCGGTGTCAGAACACTGGAAAAAAGTATCGCGAAAATCATCCGGAGAAAAGCGAAATCAGTTGTAACCAATGAATCGTTTAACAAACAATTGAAAGAAGAAGATCTTAAATCGATCATGGGTATCCCTATTTTTCAGGCCGAGAAATTTATTTCCAATGCCATTCCTGGTGTGGTTACTGGATTGGCCTGGACTACAACAGGAGGAGAGATCCTCTTTGTTGAGGTAAGCCTAAGTAAGGGAAAAGGGGATTTAACACTTACGGGAAACCTTGGTGATGTCATGAAAGAATCTGCTACAATTGCATTGGCATACCTGAAAGCCCATTCCGGAGATTTCGAATTGGATCCAGATATTTTTTCGCTCTGGAATGTACATATCCATGTACCCGAAGGAGCTACCCCCAAAGATGGACCTTCTGCGGGAATCACAATGTTTACCGCGTTAGCTTCTGCTTTTACTCAAAGAAAAGTAAAGGAACGGTTAGCAATGACCGGTGAAATAACGTTACGTGGAAAAGTCTTGCCAGTTGGCGGAATTAAAGAAAAAATGCTAGCTGCACGCCGGGCAAATTTAAGCGATATCATTCTTTCAAAAGAAAATCAAAGAGATATTGAAGACATTAAGAGTGAATATGTTAAAGGCTTGCATTTTCATTATATCGAAGAAATGAAAGAAATCGGACCTCTTGCTTTATTGAGGAATAAAGCAACGCGATCTATTTCATAACAATCATTTTCTTGACTGAGCGATAGCTTCCTGCTTCCATTTTTAATAAATATATTCCAGATGTAAGGTTAATATCCTGTATATCAAACCTGTATTTCCCTGGCTCAAAATTTCCATTAACCGGAATGTTGATAAGTTTACCCATCATATCAACGATCGATAGTGTTACTTGTTCTGAATGACCCACCTCAAATGAAACGGAGGTAGATTTATGGAAAGGATTTGGCTCATTTTGATACAAACAAAACCCATTCTTTTTTTGATCCGGTTTAACACCAACAACTGTCGTTGCCTGTTTCAACAAAATATTCCGTAATGGGTCAAAAGTAACGTTAAGCGGTTGTTTGATAAAATTAAATTCATAGACCTGGTGGTTGGTATCATTCATTATCATGAACAGAGTATCTGATGCATCAGTAAAAGAAATGCCAATTTGGACGGGCATTGTAAAGAATACTGTATTTGTTTGAGTTTGATTCAATACTAATTTTACCTTCCAGCTCTGAGGATCAACTTGTTTAATTTCAAATGTATTTTGATAAACAGGATGATTGGACGAGTAAACCCACTCATCAAAAAACCAATTCAGATTTTGTCCGGAAGCCTGATTAACTTTTGCGACAAAATCTTCTGTAATCGCATTTTTAAACCGAAAATTTGTATCGGTGGCATAACTATTCATGACATGAAAGAAAGTGGAATCACCTAACACATATCGCAATTGGTGTAATACACAGGCCCCTTTGTTGTATGTAATTGCCGTGTTATATAATGTACTGCCAGCGGGTGTGTGAATAGCCCATTCCGGATGATATAGCGGCCAACCCGGGTTGGATGAAAGATAAACATTGGCCAGGGTATTCATGTTGGTCTTATAAGCGTCGTATCCTTGGGATTCTTCAACCCATAAATTTTGGCAATAAGTTCCAAATCCCTCATTTAACCAAATATCCGCCCAGGTCCCGCAGGTTATCAGATCTCCGAACCACTGATGGGAGTGTTCATGGGAAATAAGGTCGGAAGAATTGTATCCCCCAGGCTGAAGATGCACCATCGTTTGATTTTCCATACCACCCCATGGAAATAGGGTGTTAAGCGTAGCAAATCCGATTTTTTCAAAAGGATAATCTCCGAATTTAATAGAAAAGAAATCAGTAAGAGGGCAGATCAGATTATTGATGGTACTCAGTGTTTCTCCGGTTTTGTAATAAATTCTGATTGGAATACTGTCACCAGGTACAGATAACTTGTGCCAATATTCTTGATGAATCAGGTAATTTATTCTGGAAGATAAAGCAATCAAATAGGTTGCAATGGGTTGAGAGGAAATCCAGTGATAACGGATCGTATCAGCAGAAATAAGAGAGTCTGCCAGGATACCATTTGAACCTAGACGAACGGAGAGTGGAACCTTCGCGTGAAGTTCGCAAGTGGCCTTGTCGGAAGGTCTGTCCCAACTCGGAAACCATTTTCTCGCTCCTTCCGGAGGCGAATCTGTGTATACAAAACCATAAGCTGCATAAAATGCATAATCCGACACGTTTTTATGTCGGTAAAAAATTTTAATATTCAATGATTCTCCAGGCAAGTAGGTCCTGTCCAATTGAATCGTTAAAGTATCATTCAAATGAATAAAGGATGAAGCTGCCATGTTGACAGAATCAATTTCCAATGAAGTATTTACGGCATTCAATTTTATCTTATTTAAAACCGAATCAACTTTAACTGTGATAACCTCGTTGGCTGAAAAAGATCTTGGATAGGGAGTTGAATAACAGGTATAGATATCGAGATCTAAATTGTAATGAAGCACATCGTAACTGTGCTTCATATAATAATGTGCTGTGTCGGTCAGTGAAAGGTTAGGCTGAAGCGCAAAAACTGGCAACACATTTCCTAAAGAGATAATCAGGAAGAAGATTCGGAATAATTGCATGAGACTATCTGGTTATGGTTAATTTTTTATTTATCACGGTATCTCCGGCCCTAAGTCTGTATATGTATATCCCGGATGGGATACCAGAACAATCAATGGTTATTTGGTGTTTTCCAGCCATTTGATATTCTTCAATTGGATTGATAACAGATTTCCCCAACAGATTTATCAAGTCAATCCGTATGCTCATTGGAGTATTTAATTCAAATTTTATCATCGTATTTCCGGAAGTAGGGTTCGGGATGTTTTGATCAAGTTTCACAGCAAATCCTGTTTGTTCAGGAGTATTGACAATGGTACTTCCTTCTTTTAGAACAATCATATTATCTGGATCGAATTGTAAAAGAATTGGCCTTTTCGAATATGTCCAATCCATTTGTTGGTTGTTCACATCATTCATTATCCTGACCAAGGTATCTGAGCCATCCTCAAAACTGATTTTTATTTCAATTGGCATTTTGAAAAACACGGTATTGGTTTGTACTTGTTTGGCAAAAAAATTGACTTTCCAATTTCCATTTTCCAGGTTCTGAAAATTATACGTATTCTGGTATATTGGGTGATTGGGTTGATAAATCCATTGGTCAAAAAACCAGGAATAATCTTCACCTGTTACCTGATTCACTTTTTGGTTAAAATCGAAAATTGAAGCGGATTTGAATTTTAAATTTGTATCTGCACAATAGGCTTTCAACGTGGTAAAAAATAGTGAATCTCCAAGCACATAACGTAACTCGTGTAATACACAGGCACCTTTCATATAAGTGATGGAGGTATTGAATAGGATATTGGAAGAAGGTGTTTGGTTTGCCCATTGTGGGTCGGAAATAGCCCATCCTGGATTGCTTGAAAGATAATTGTTGGCATCTCCATCGATATCAGATTTATACGCGGCATAGCCACCAGAATATTCGTGCCAAAATGCTTCTGTCCATGTGGCAAATCCTTCATTCAACCAAATATCCGCCCAAGTACTACATGTAATCATATCGCCGAACCACTGATGTGCATATTCATGTGCTGCCAGACTTTCATCCCAACATCCGGGACATAAACTTGTCAATGTTTGGTTTTCCATTCCTCCCCAAGCAAAATCATAGTTTAAAGTGGCAAATCCATTCTTAGGGAAAGGATGTTCAATAAAATTCTGAGAGTACCATGTTGTCATTGCTGGTAAAATGGATGTTACAGGAAATGGATTCTCCCCATTATTGTAATAAAACCTCAGCGGAATACTGTCCAAGGGGTTACTTAATTTATGCCAATGGATAATTTGAAGGTTATAATTCACCTTGGAAGTCATAACTATCAGATAAGTAGCCACATTTTCATTGGAGATCCAATGATAGGTCAAAGTGTCGCCAAGCAATGTCGAATCTGCAAGGTACCCGTTTGAACCCAATTTCACATTTGCTTTAACCTTTGCCGTAAGATCAAGTTTCGCTTTATCTGAAGGTTTATCCCAACAGGGAAACCACTTGCGTGCTCCCTCTGGTTCACAATCTGTGAAAACCATTCCGGAATTCACAAAAAATGCATAATCCTGAACATTTTTATGACGATAATAAATTTTCACGTTCAACACTTCACCGGCTGTGTATGTTCTGTTCAAAAGGATGGTCAAAATGTCATTCTGATGGATAAATGAAACTCCGGATAGTCTTACCGAATCAATAGCAAGAGAAAAGGTGTCAGCATTTAACTGGATGCTATTTAAAGTTGAATCTACGCGTAGTTGAATGGTATTCGAAGCCTGAAAATCCCGTGGGTAGGGTGCAGTGTAACAATGGTATAAATTGACAAATAAGGTATATTTCAAAACATCAAAGGAATGAATTGGCCCATTTTCGGCATTTAAGGGTTGTTCTGAAATTCGGGCAGCGCTTTTTTTCATTGCACAGTATTCCGATCCTTTCATATATTGGAAATTTTGAGCCGTAATGGTTGAAATGGCTGCGAAAAAAATCATCAGCAATCTGATTGATGTTTTCATGGGAAAATAGTTGGCATTTTTATAATAGGCAAAAGTACTTCATTTCTTGGTTGGTCGATTTGAAAATGCTTGTTCTTATGGAAAAAACAAATATTTTTGTCAACCTAATTATGAAAAAATTATTTTTATTTCTCGTGTTGTTTGGCCTCTTTTGCCAATCCTGCCGTCAGGGTGCTGAAAAATCTGTAAAAACAGTGTTCAAGTATAATGAGGCAGCCAATATAACTTCTCTGGATCCTGCTTTTGCCCGTGATCAGGCAATTATCTGGGCTACTAACCAGCTTTTTAACGGTTTGATCCAACTTGATGACCGTTTGATAATACGCCCGTGTATTGCACGTTCATGGGAAATTTCGGAAGATGGGAAAATTTATACCTTTCATCTCAGAAGGGATGTTTCATTTCATCCAAGCCCTGCGTTTCCAGGGTCTCAGGGGAGAATTGTCGTTGCAAATGATTTCGTGTATTCATTCAACAGGCTGATAGACCCCAAGCTGGCTTCTCCTGGAGCCTGGATATTTGACAATGTCAAGAACAAAAATGGAAAATATGAATTTCAAGCCCCCAATGATTCAACTCTCAAAATTGAATTAAAACAGCCCTTCCCACCTTTTTTAGGTTTACTAAGCACTCAATATTGTTCGGTGGTTCCTGCTGAAGTAGTACGCTTTTATGGTCCCGGTTTCCGAAATCACCCGATAGGAACAGGTCCGTTTTTATTCAAAATGTGGAAAGAGGGGGTGAAGTTGGTTTTATTAAAAAACCCTAATTACTTTGAAATGGAAAAGGGATTCAGACTTCCATACCTCGATGCTGTTGACATTACTTTTTTGCCTGATAAACAATCTGCTTTTCTGGAGTTTATGAAAGGAAATCTCGATTTTATGTCGGGGATTGATCCAACCTATAAAGACGAAGTACTTACTCCGGAGGGAGAATTACAAAATAAATATCATTCCAAGATCTCCTTGATTTCTCAACCCTATCTGAATACAGAATATCTGGGTTTCATGCTGGATGGGGCCAATCTGAGCGGAAATACTCAAGGTGTAATTAATAAACGGATACGCCAGGCTATTAATTATGCATTCGATCGCCATAAAATGATCCGGTATTTGAGAAATAATATCGGGACACCGGGAGAGCAGGGAATCACACCAAAAGGGTTGCCCTCCTTTGATTCCTCCATGACTTTTTTCTCCTATGATCCCGAAAAAGCAGCCAAATTATTGGCTGAAGCAGGATTCCCGGGAGGAAAAGGAATGCCAGTGATTACTCTGACATCAACTTCTGATTATCTCGATATTTGTAAATATATTCAACATCAGGTTTCAAAACTTGGAATCAATCTCGAAATTGAAATAAGTCCACCGGCTGCTGTTAAAGAGATGAAAGCGCAGGCAAAATTGCCCTTTTTCAGAGCTTCCTGGATTGCCGATTACCCAGATGCGGAAAATTATCTTTCACTCTTTTACAGTAAGAATTTTTGCCCCAGAGGACCCAATTATTCCCATTTCAGTAATCCTGAATTTGATTTGCTCTATGAAAAAGCGATGTTGATTGTTAATGATTCTATCCGTTATTCACTATACCAAAAAATGGAACAAATATTAATGTCCGAAGCGCCGGTGGTGATTTTATACTATGATCAGGTACTCCGTTTTGTACAGAAGAATGTTACTGGGCTCGGAAATAACCCAATGAATTTATTAACCTTGAAAAGGGTTAAAAAGTGATCTTTAACCCGTCATAAGCCAACTGAACAAATTCTGGCAATTCTGGGTTTATATCACGATAACATCCCATTTGATGACTGATATGCGTGATAAATCCTCTTTCAGGTTTTATTTCTTGCATTAAATCAAGGGCTTCCTCCAGATTGAAATGCGAATAGTGTTTTTTCTTTCGCAAGGCATTGATAACGAAAATTTTAGAACCCCTGATTTTCCTCTTTTCTTTTTCCGAAATTTTTACTGCATCAGTAATATAAGTAAAATCATGGATGCGAAAGCCATAAACAAATTTATTCTTATTGAAATGAAGAGCATGAATGGGTAATATTTTCAGACCGTTTAGATAAAATGGTTCATTTTTAAGCAAATGAAGAATAATTTCAGGGACTCCGGGATAGGGTTCTTTCTTAAATGCGTAGGAGAACTCCAGTTTTATCATCTTTTGAACTTCCCGTGCAGCATATACATGAGCGGGACTTTTATTTATATAATTGAATGCTCTTACATCATCCAATCCACCAAGATGGTCCTTATGCCCATGGGTCATCAGAATCGCATCAATTGAGGTAATTTGTTCACGAAGCATTTGTTGCCGGAAGTCGGGACCACAGTCAATGATGATCCTTTGTCCATCGGTTTCAATGGAGATGGATGATCGTAACCGTTTATCGCGGGGATCGGTTGATTTACAAACCGGGCAATCACAAGCAATGACAGGAACTCCCTGTGAAGTCCCCGTCCCAAGAAAAGTTATGGTCATATAACATATTATATTTGGCAAAGATATAATTCTCTGATTTGTCATGTTCCAACAGTTTTCGTAAATTTGCAAATTCAAAATGTTAATAAATATTTATAAATCATGTTCAGAAAGATCAGAATTAAAATCGGACAGCATTACTTCAAAAAAGAAAAGTCTCAATCTGACCGGAGAACACAGATGACCAATCTGCAGGATGCCCAAAGGATAGGGATTTTATATACGCTTGATGAAGTACCTGATTATGAACGAGTATCTGAATTTGTATCCCAATTGCAACATGACAAGAAGGAGGTGAAAGCGTTGGGTTTTGTCAAGAAAAAAGTTCTTGTTCATCGCTTCCTTCCAAAATTATCTTATGATTTTTTCTCGAAACGTGACCTGACTTGGTTTTATAAACCCATTCATAATCAGGTTAAGGATTTCATTGAGAAAGAATTTGATCTTTTGATAGATCTGAGTTCCCGTGATAATTTCCCACTAAAATACATTGCTGGTCTATCTAATGCCCTCTGCAGGGTCGGAAAATTTTCGGAAGAAAATGCCGACTATTATGACTTTATGATTGATATGAAGCCTGCCATGACCACCGATGATTTTCTCGGACAGATCCGGCATTATTTAACCATCATTAATACCCATGCGTAAAAGTCATAATAAGTTCAAAGGAACAGGGGTTGCTATTGTAACTCCGTTTAAAAAATCCGGAGCAATCGATTTTGACGCTTATGAACAAATCCTGAATTTCACGATTCAGGGTGGAGCCAATTTCATTGTTGCATTAGGAACAACGGGGGAGGCTGCTACCATGTCGAAGCTCGAAAAGAAAACCCTGATCGAATTTTCTGTGCGGATAATCAATAATCGGGTGCCTTTGGTAATCGGAGTAGGGGGAAATAATACTTCAGATGTTGTACTGACGATTCATGGAACTCCGTTTAAAGGAGTTGACGGACTTCTATCGGTTTGTCCGTATTACTCGAAGCCACAGCAGGAGGGAATATACCAGCATTTTATGACCATTGCCAAAGCAAGTCCAGTCCCAGTTATTTTATATACTGTTCCCGGAAGGACAAGCAGCAATATCAGTTCAGCAACTACCCTCCGACTGGCAAATGACTGTGAAAATATAATTGGGATTAAGGAAGCTTCAGGTAATTTTGATCAAGTTTACCAGGTAATAAAGAATAGACCCAAGGATTTTTTGGTTCTTTCGGGCGATGACAGCCTTACACTTCCTCTTATTGCAGCAGGAGCAGATGGAGTCATTTCAGTAACAGCCAATGCATTCCCAGAAGAATTTTCACAAATGGTGAAATTATCTCTTGCAGGTGATTTCAAATCCGCCAGGGCCATCCATTATAAATTGATCGACTTTACTAATTCCCTTTTCATTGATGGTAGTCCTGCTGGTATTAAAGCAGCGCTGCAAATAAAAAATCTTTGTTCGAATTACTTACGCCTTCCACTTGTTCCGGCAAATCCGGAAATTTATAAACTTATTGAAAAACTTGTTTTACAACTTCAAAAGTAGCATGAAGCGATTAACTCTATTGGCGTTTTTTTTTCTTTTTCTTTTCGGATATATCAATCTTCAAGGCCAACATACTAACATATTGGTAGCCGATTCTCTTTTAAAAAGCAGAGGAGAAGTTTTTTTTAAATTCAAAGTAGGTTCACAACAGGAAGTCAATATCCTTACCAGGATCATATCCATTGACCGTGTTGACGGATTGGAGGTATTCGCTTATGCGAACGCCTCGCAGTTTTCAGAATTTCGCCATCAGGGTTACGCTTATGAAATACTAACTCCTCCGGGATTGCTTCTCCCTGAAAAGGATCTTTTACCCGGTATCGAACAGCAACATCCTGGAAATACCACTACTATCTGGAATTTTTATCCAAGTTATAATCAATATGTTAGTTATATGGTTGGTTTTGCTCAGAATCATTCGGAAATCTGTAAGTTGGATACCATTGGGACGACCATAGATAACAGATTATTGTTAGCTGTTAGGATCAGTAAAAATATTAATCTTGAAGAGACAGAACCTCAGTTTTTTTACACATCCTCCATACATGGCGATGAAATAACAGGCTATGTTTTGATGTTACACCTGATTGATTATCTGCTGTCTAATTATGGAATCGATCCAAGAATTACCAATCTTATCAATACTACTGAAATCGTAATTAATCCCCTGGCTAATCCGGATGGGACATACCATGGAGGAAATAATTCCGTATCTGGCGCTGTCCGGTACAATGCAAATTATGTTGATCTGAATCGCAACTATCCAGATCCAAAAGTGGGAGCGCATCCTGATGGGAATCAATGGCAAACGGAGACCAATGCATTCATGACCTATGCTTATAATAACCATTTTACCATGAGTGCAAATTTTCATGGTGGTTCAGAGGTGTTCAACTACCCCTGGGATACCTGGTCGAAAAATACTGCCGATTATCAGTGGTGGCAGTTTGTCGGACGTGAATGGGCCGATACCGTTCATAAATATGCTGTTCCCGGTTACTTTACGTATTTAAATGATGGTATTACCAACGGAAACGCATGGTATGAAATCAATGGTGGCCGCCAGGATTATATGAATTATTGGCATAAATGCAGAGAAGTTACCGTTGAAATCTCTGAAACTAAAATACTTCCTACGAGTGAATTGTTGTCGTTTTGGGATTATAATTATCATTCCTTCCTGAACTTTATTGAAGAATCGCATTACGGATTTAGCGGAATTGTTACCGATTCAGTCACCGGGCAGCCGTTAAAAGCAAAAGTATTCATTCCGATGTTTGATATTGACAGCTCTGAAGTGTTTTCAAGAGAAACCAATGGTTATTACATGCGTCCTATTTATGAAGGGAACTATGATGTCTCTTTTTCCGATTCCGGATATGTCACGAAATATGTTAAAAATGTCCAGGTTAGCAAATGGAGTTCTACCACGGTGAATGTTCAATTGCGGCCTCTTTCTTATACTAGCGATAATCTTGGAAGGGGTATCGGTACCATTCATATCTGTCCGAACCCAAACGACGGAGACTTTTTTATTGATTTACCGAAAAATGTGAATTATCCGGTAACTTTTCAACTCTATTCCTGTATGGGAAAACTCATTTACCAAACGACTTGGAAATTTCAATCCGGTAGTGACAAATTACAACTTTCCATTCACGGATTAACTCCCGGAATCTATACTGCAAAGGTTAGTACTGAAAATTCTGTTTATGCCAATAAACTGGTTATTCAATCAGTAAAATAATACCGTTCCATCCGTATCTCTAAAAAATCAAAGCCGGATCCCAATTCCAAATGCAATCCGGTAAGATATAAGTAAAAAGAACGTAATTCCAGCAATTAAACCAGAGAACTTTATCGTCCTCGGATCTTCATCAAAATAAAGATCCTGCATGTTTTTTCCTCTTATTGCGACTGGTATTAAAATAAACAACATCGTTGCATTGGTACAAACTTCATAGATGGTGATGTTTGGAATTTTAAAAAGAGCGATAATTAAATTTCCAGCAAAAAAAGGATAAATTATTTGATTCCAGATAAACTTGGTCCGGTTTACTGAGTTAAGCATATTGAAATATATATTCCCGGAAAATAAAAATATACGGGTCAGAAATAATCCTAAGGTGATCATTGCCAGTAAGGTGATAAAGCAGATAATCATTTTTCCTGTATCCATGAAAAAAAAGTAAATGATTACATAGCCAAAGCCCTGATTGAAAATTGCTCCCGTAAAGATATCTCCCAAAAAAAAGACGATGGAGTGTGCCATCATCCAGAGAATCAATAATCTTAAAATACCCGTTTCTGCCATCACTTTAACATAGATGACAAGAAGCAAAATACCAAAAATGAATGAAGTCATTGGGGCGGTGCTGAAAATCACCTGTACCGCATCAGTAAACCAATCTGTGCCTTTTATAAGATAATCGATATTGTAATAGTACAGAACCGTTTTAATGTCGAAGGCGTAAGCTGAAATTCCCGTTGCTATTTTTGTTACCGTGGAGATGAGTAAATAGGCAAGCAGAAAAAGCAGGGTTGAGTTAAAAAAAATCACTGTAAACGTACCTTTTGGATAGGTGCTTTTACAGTGACCGGGATGGGAAGAAATGTTAAAAAATGAACCCTTCTTCCAAAGAAACTTGATTTTACGATATGCTGAATAAAACCGATTCATTTTGGCAGATAAGGATCTAACTGCTAATAAACATCACCAACAGGAGGGATGCCGCCGGTAGAGTATTTCCCATTATTAAGGTTATTTGAAACCTCTGAGAATGCGCTGATCGTTTGGGTAACATCTTCTAGAGAGTGAGCAGCTGTGGGAATTAACCGAAGCATGATCACGTTTTTTGGAACGACCGGATATATGACAACGGAACAAAAAATACCGAAATTTTCACGTAGATCAGCGACTATTTGTGTTGCTTCTGAAACGCCTCCTTGCAGAAATACAGGAGTTACAGGAGATTGAGTTTTTCCGATGTCAAATCCTTTTTCCCTGAGACCACTCTGAAGGGCTCTCACGATAGTCCAAAGTTTTTCTCTCAATTCAGGGCGGGTTTGGATCAATTCAAGACGTTTCATAGCTCCTATCACCATTGGCATGGGGAGTGATTTGGCAAAGATCTGCGACCGCATTTTATAGGATAATGTTTTTATGATTCGTTTCTCGGTGGCGATAAATCCTCCGATCCCAGCCATTGCTTTGGCGAAGGCTCCAAAGTACATATCTACACCATCCATAACTCCCTGTTCTTCACTGGTTCCGGCTCCAGATTTTCCCATAGTCCCAAATCCGTGAGCATCATCAATGAGAAGACGGAATCCATATTTATCTTTAAATTGTAATATTCCCTTCAAATTGCCCAAATCACCTGGCATTCCAAAAACTCCTTCGGTAATCACAAGCAGGCCGCCCCCAGTTTCGTCTGCAGCTTTTCTGGCATGTTTGATTTGTGACTCAAATTTTTCCATGTCATTATGTGGATATACAAATCGCTTGCCGATGTGGAGACGTAGACCATCCAGAATGCAGGCATGTGACTCGGAATCATATACAACTACATCACGGCGATCCAATAGAGAATCAATAATAGAAACCATACCCATATAACCATAATTCAGGAGGTAGGCTGATTCTTTTTTCTCAAATGCAGCCAATTCGTGTTCCAGTTGTTCATGATATTTGGTTTGCCCCGACATCATCCTTGCACCCATGGGAGCTGCCAAACCCCATTGTCGTGTAGCTTCTGTGTCAGCTTTCCGGACTTCAGGATGATTTGCCAGCCCCAGATAATTATTTAAACTCCACACAAGAACAGGTTTCCCTCTGAATTTCATGTGGCTGGAAATTTCACCTTCCAATTTCGGAAAATAGTAATATCCATAACCTTCATTTGCAAACTGGCCCAAATGACCAAGGTTGTTCTCAACTTTTTCAAAAATGTCCACGATTATAATATTTTGTTAAACAGTTTGATTATTTTTAATAGGTTGCAAAAGTACCAAAAATCAAATACTTTTTCATACTTAAAACCGTTACTAATTGTCAATATTATGATTATTCACTGAAATAATGTAATTTTGCAAAATGAAAAAGAGTGTCTTTTTTATTGTTCTGTTTAGTTTCCTGATATCACTTTCTTCTTGTAAATTCCAGAAATTATTAAAATCTGGTTCAATAGATGAAAAGTATGAAATGGCTGTGAAACTATATAATGAAAAGGATTATTCAAGGGCATTACAACTATTTGATCAATTGACTGGTGTGATGCGTGCAACCGATAAATCACAGAAAATTTATTATTATTACGCCTATTGTTATTATAATCAGAAGGATTACACTTTGGCTTCCTATTATTTTAAACGTTATACAAGCAATTTTCCCAATACCCCGGAGGCAGAGGAATGTGCATATATGAGTGCCTATTGCAATTATTTAAATTCGCCAGAATACAGTCTTGATCAAACAGTAACCAACGATGCATTAAAGGATCTTCAATTGTTCACCAATACCTATCCTGAAAGTAAGCGAGTATCTGAATGCAATGATTTGATTGATAAATTGCGTTTGAAGTTAGAAATGAAGGATTATAAGATCGCGAAAATGTATTATCGAATGGATGACTATGCTGCGGCTATTCAGGGTTTTAGCAATATTATCAAGGAATATCCTGATACTCCCCATAAGGAAGAATTACTTTTTTTGATCTTTAAATCTTATCACAAATTTGCCAAGGAAAGCGTTGAACATAAAAAAAAGGAGAGATACACAAAAACCATTGCTGCATATAATGAGTTTGTTTCCCAATTTCCGCAAAGCGAGTTTTTATCCGAAGCAGCTGATCTGAAAGAAACCTCACGTAGAGAGCTTGATGCAATGTATAATAAGGATCAAAAGAAAATCATTCGGGATAGTTCCCCGGAAAAACAATAAAAAATAGAAATAACATGGATTATAAAAAAGTTAAAACAGATGTAAATGCAGTAACTCGTAATATTGAGGATTTTACTGTAGGAACTAACAATGTTTATGAAACGGTTGCAGTTTTATCAAAGCGTGCCAATCAAATTGGGCTTGAAATGAAAGAGGAATTGAATCAGAAGATATCCGAATTTGCTACTACAACTGACAATCTGGAAGAAGTTTTCGAAAACCGGGAGCAAATTGAGATTGCTAAATACTATGAACATCTGCCAAAACCAACTTTGATTGCGATCCATGAATATGTAAATAAGGAGATTTATTTCCGCAATCCCCATAAGGAAAGGCCTGAAGATTTTTAATCAAAACATTTATTTACCTGATGATGAAAGGGAAAAAGATTGTAATTGGAGTTACAGGTAGTATCGCGGCATACAAAATTGCCTCCCTGGTACGACTTTTAATTAGAGAAGGGGCTGAAGTACAGGTTATAATGACACCCATGGCCACTTCTTTCATAACACCACTTACGCTGTCAACATTATCGCAACGCCCCGTTATTATCGAACCTTTTCAGGAAGCAAACGGTCAATGGAACAGCCATGTGGAAATTGGATTATGGGCCGATGTAATGCTTTTTGCTCCCGTCACTGCAAACACCTTAGGTAAAATGGTAAATGGCATTGCTGATAACTCTGTTATTACCACCTATTTATCAGCCAAATGCCCTGTGTTTATTGCACCGGCAATGGATCTGGATATGTTTCGTCATCCTTCAACACAACGCAATATTGAATTTCTTAAATCTTTTGGGAACATCATTATTGAACCTCAGGTAGGCGAATTGGCAAGTGGACTGTCGGGGCCTGGCAGAATGGAAGATCCTGAGAGAATGGTTGAAATTTTGAGTACACACTTCAAATCATCTACGGCTTTTAGTAAAAAAAAAATTCTCATAACAGCAGGACCTACCTACGAAAAGATTGATCCCGTTCGGTTTATCGGTAATTTTTCAACTGGGAAAATGGGCTTTTCCTTGGCCGAACAAGCTGCTTTACAAGGTGCTGAAGTATACTTGGTTACAGGTCCGACATCACTTCAACTCCAACATCCTTCTATTCACAGAATTGATGTACTTTCTGCAGAGGAAATGTATCAAGCTTGTATGAACCTTGCTCATGATATGAATGTGATTATTATGGCAGCTGCTGTTTCAGATTATACGCCTCAAAAGCAGTACCAGAATAAGATAAAAAAAACGCAACATTCTTTAATGCTCTCTCTTTCACCTACCAACGATATTCTTAGCGAACTTGGTACCAGGAAATCAAAAAACCAGTTGCTTATTGGTTTTGCACTGGAAACAGATGATGAAATCACCAATGCCAGAAAAAAGTTGGAATTAAAGAATCTGGATGCAATCATATTAAATTCCCTAAACGACCAAGGAGCAGGTTTTGGCGCTACAACCAATAAAATAAGCATTATTGATCGAAAAGGGAAGATACACCACCGTCCACTTATGGATAAAAGAGAAGTAGCAATTGACATTCTTGATTTTGTAAAAAAAATAGAACTGTGAAAATATGAATTGGCCAAAGCGAATTCTCAGCGTCGCGATATTCCTGCTTTGCATGGTTCAACTTCATGCACAAGAATTTAACTGTATTGTTAATGTCTCTTCTTCACAAGTGGAAGGAACTGATAAAAGAGTGTTTGAAACTCTTCAAAATGCACTCTATGAGTTTGTGAATAATCGGAAATGGTCGAATTTTACTTTTCGTACTGAAGAAAAAATTGAATGTACTATTTTATTGACTGTTACCGATCGTCTTGGCTCCGATGAATTCAGGGGGAATATCAATCTAGTTCTGCGTCGTCCCGTATTTAACGCTGCCTATAATTCAGTACTCCTGAATTATATTGATAAAGGATTCCAATTTCGCTATGTTGAATACCAACCATTGGATTATTCAGATGGCACCTTTACTTCGAACCTTACCTCAGTCATGGCTTATTATTCTTATGTTTTTTTGGGATTTTATTTCGATTCTTTCTCTCCTAACGGAGGAAATCCGTTTTTTGAAAAAGCTCAGGAAGTGGTCAATTCAGCACAAAATGCTCAGGAGTCTGGTTGGAAAGCCTCTGAAAGTGAAAAAAACAGATATTGGTTGGTGAATAATTATCTGAATTCAGCCAATTCAGAATTACGTCAATTCGCTTATACCTATCACAGACTCGGTTTGGATCAGATGTATGAAAAAGTGGATGGCGGTCGTAATAGCGTTACTGAGAGCTTGGGTTACATACAGAAATTATACAATGCCAAACCCAATTTATTTGCCCTTCAATTGGTTTTTGATGCAAAAAGGGATGAAATTGTCAATATTTATGCTGATCAACGTGTTCCTCCCATGGAAAAAGCAAATATTGTGAACCAATTGAAAGATATGGATCCAGCTAATAGTTCGAAATACCAGGCAATTCTGGAACAGAAATAAAAATCACCGGCTTCCTTTATTAAAGTAACCGATGCTTCTAAAACTATCCATAAAAAATTATATCTTAATTCAATCGCTTGAAGTTGATTTCACGCAAGGTCTTTCTGTAATCACTGGAGAAACCGGCGCTGGAAAATCAATTTTTCTGGGTGCATTGGGATTGATTTTAGGACAAAGGATTGATACCAGTGTACTTCTTGATAAATCAAAAAAATGTTACGTTGAAGGTATTTTTAATATCAAAGGGTATCATTTGGAAGACTACTTTCAACAGCATGAATTGGATTTTGAAGAGGAAATCATTTTGCGTAGGGAAATAAATCAAGGAGGCAAGTCAAGGGCATTTATCAACGACACTCCGGTTTCGCTTTCTGAGCTTAAAAACATGGGAGATCAACTGGTAAATATTCATTCTCAGCATTCTATTGTAACCCTGAACGATGCAAATTTCCAACTGGCTGTTTTGGATAGTTATGCAGGGATTTACCAGCAGGTTTTTAATTATAGGAAGAAATTTGCTTCTCTTCAGAGACAAAAAAAACAACTGGAGGATTTGATACAGATAGATAATAAATCCAAAGGAGAAAGGGAGTATTTCAAGTTTTTATATAATGAACTTGTCACGGCTGATCTGAAACCTGGAGAACAATTGTTGATGGAAACCCAACTTCAGAAATTGACTCATGCAGAGGAAATTAAAAAAATTTTAATTCAGACTACTGAATCGTTATCTGACAGCGAATCAAATGTGATTAGTCAACTCTCATCCACGATAAACCTTATTCAAGGAATTTCCAGGTTTCACCCAGATATTCAATCATTAGTTGAAAGATTAAAAGTTAATTATATTGATATCAAGGATATATCAAGTGAAATATCGATACTTGAAGGAACACTTCAGGTTGACTCTGAGATGATAGAACAATTGTCGCAACGTCTTGACATTATTTATAAGTTCTTAAAAAAACATCAAAAAACATCATCTGATGAGTTGATCGAATTGAAGGAAAATCTATCAAGTAAAATATCTGAATCAAATAGTTTAACTGATCAGATTTCTCAACGAACCCAGGAAATTAAATGTGTTGAAGATGAACTTATTAAAGAAGCGAAATCAATTTCAAAGTCACGTAATAATATACTCCAACAATTTGAAGATGAGATCATCAAAGTATTAA
Organism: Bacteroidales bacterium; assembly: GCA_023231005.1. Lineage (GTDB taxonomy): Bacteria > Bacteroidota > Bacteroidia > Bacteroidales > FEN-979 > CAIVAT01. Next base: position 51,287 of record JALNWG010000006.1, read on the forward strand.
TAAATCTCGGAATTTCGCAAGCACAGTTTAAAATCGAACATATTTCTACGGAAGCTCTTACAAAGGATGGCCTGGATAAAGTCCGGTTTTTATTCAGTGCTAACCGGGGAATTGAGTTGGATGATGTTGCACATATTGCGTCGGGGGGAGAACTTTCCAGATTAATGTTGAGTATCAAATCATTGATTAGTCAAAAGAATTTATTACCGACTATTTTCTTTGATGAAATTGATAATGGTGTTTCTGGCGAAATTGCTGGAAAAGTAGGAGCGATATTAAAAAAAATGGCGTTAAAAATGCAGGTTATCGCGATTACCCATCTTCCACAAATTGCAGCCAAAGGAGAAACACATTATTCTGTATACAAAATTGATAATAAGGATTGTACGACATCTTATATAAAGCAATTAAGTAAGCATGAAAGAATTGAGGAAATTGCAAAAATGTTAAGTAATGAAAAGGTTACTCCAATTGCTTTGAAAAACGCCAAAGAGCTGATTAATGGTTAAATAGTTGTGTTACTTAATGTTTTAGGTTATATATAAAATCGTATGGCATATAATTTATTAAAGGGAAAGAAAGGAATTATTTTTGGTGCGCTTGACGACCGATCCATTGCTTGGAAAATTGCAACCCGCGCTTTCGATGAAGGTGGTCGGTTTACACTTTCTAATACACCAGTAGCTCTTAGGTTTGGTGAACTTGATCAATTAGCCAAATCTTGTGAGGCAGAAATCATTTTAGCCGATGCTACAAAAATTTCTGATATTGAAAAGGTTTTCAAACGGTCGATGGAAATTCTGGGTGGAAAAGTTGATTTTATATTACATTCTATTGCAATGTCAATGAATGTAAGAAAACATAGGGAATATGATGATCTCGATTATGATTATTTTCAAAGGACCATTGATATTTCTGCTCTTTCATTTCATAAAATGTTACAGGTTGCAAAAAAAATGGATGCTATCAATAATTGGGGATCTGTTTTAGCACTATCTTATATTGCATCCCAAAGAACGCTTGTTGGGTATAATGACATGGCCGATGCCAAAGCTTTACTCGAATCGATTGCCCGGAGTTTCGGGTATATTTATGGGAGGGAGAAACAAATACGGATCAATACGCTTTCACAGTCACCCACCCGAACTACTGCTGGAAGTGCTGTTAAAGGTGTAGATGGTTTGATCGATTTCACAGACAAAATGTCCCCTCTGGGGAACGCAACTGCTGATGAATGTGCCGACTTTTCAATTGTTATGTTCTCAGACTTATCCAGAAAAATAACCATGCAGAACATCTATCATGATGGAGGGTTCTCCAGTATGGCCATGAGTTTAAAGGCTATGAACCAATATAATAAGTGTTTGGATGAAGAGGAAAAATTATAGACCCTGTTTCTTGGTTTTTTTTTAACTTTGCACCCCGAATTTCTATTCTGTAAATAATCTTAATCAAATGAAGATTTTAGTTTGTATTAGTCATGTCCCCGACACGACTACGAAAGTCAAATTTATTGATAATAAAAAATTAGATACAACTGGAATTCAATGGGTTATTAATCCATGGGATGAGTTATCTTTGACAAGAGCTTTAGAATTAAAAGATGATCCGAAAAATGGGGTCACAACTGTGACCGTGGCTCATGTTGGTCTCGTGGGTTCCGAACCTACCCTTAGGAAAGCTCTTGCTATTGGAGCTGATGATGCGATCCGTATCAATGCTGATCCAATGGATGCCTATTATGTTGCCTTTCAATTGGCTCAGGTAATCCGGAATGAAGCGTTTGATATTATTTTAACTGGAATTGAATCAAGTGATTACAATGGTTCTACGGTGGGAGGTATGTTGGCTGAATTTCTGGGTTATAATTCTGTTTCTTCAGTTTCATCAATAACTATTGACAATGGTCGTGTTATTCTTCATCGTGAAATTGATGGAGGAAAGGAAATAGTAACGGTACCTGTTCCTTTTGTGTCCGTTGTTCAGAAAGGTATTGCTAAAGAACCACGAATAGCTGCCATGCGTGGTATTATGATGGCACGTACCAAACCATTGAAAGTATTTGAACCTGTGGCTTGCGAGCCATTGACTGAATTATTGACCTTTGAGATGCCAAAGCCAAGGACTGCCTGCAAGTTTATTGATGCAGAAAATTCGAAACAGTTGATAGAGCTTTTACAGAATGAGGCCAAAATCATTTAATTAAACGAACCAAATATATTTATATGTCTGTATTAATTTTTCTTGAAAATTGGGATGGAAAATTCAAAAAATTAAGTTTTGAATTGGTCTCTTATGGCGCGAAATTGTCAGAAATGTTAAGTTCCGAACCCATTGTGTTGACATTTGGATCTTTGGCACCGGGAGAACTGGAAAAATTGGGTAAATATGGTGTTTCACGGATTATTAATGTGGTTGGTGATGGGTTGAATATCTTGGATAGCCAGGTTTATACTACTATTATTTCGGAGTTTACCCATAAAGAAAATGCCAACGTCATTCTTTTGTCAAATAATAATGTTGGAAAAGCAGTTGCTCCACGGTTGTCGGTTAGACTGAAAGCAGGAATGGGAGCCGGAGTTAGTAAATTACCTTCATGCATCGACCCGTTTACTATTTATAAAAAAGTCTATTCAGGGAATGCATTTGCCAATTACGTGTTACACACTGAAATAAAAATTTTGACCCTCGCTCAGAATTCGTTTGAATTGATTGAAAATGTTAAAACACCCCAAATCGAGACTGTTCCTTTTCCGATAAATGGGGGAGATGTAAAAACACAAGTACTTGAAGTACAGAAACAATCAGGGAAGATTTTGTTGACAGATGCCGAGATTGTTGTTTCAGGAGGTCGTGGTATGAAATCACCCGATAATTGGGGACCTATTGTTGAATTAGCTGAACTGCTTGGCGCTGCAACGGCATGTTCCCGTCCTGTTTCCGATGAAGGATGGCGTCCCCATGAAGAACATACCGGACAAACCGGAAAAATCATCGCACCAAATCTTTATATGGCTATCGGAATTTCTGGTGCCACGCAACATCTGGCTGGTATTAGCGCATCCAAATTTATTGTTGCAATCAACATTGACAAGGATGCACCTATTTTTTCTGCTGCACAGTATGGCATTGTCGGTGATGCAAGCAAAATCCTTCCCAAATTGGTTGAAGCAGTCAGAGAATTGAAAGGGAAATGATTCGGATATGATTAAACAGATAATATTCTTAATTGTCCTGTTGATTACCCTCGGATGCTTTTTTTATACCATCCGTCGTATTTACCGCTTTTTCTTGCTCACCAAACCTGCTTTTCCGGTAAGGGATTTTGGCAAGCGGTTCAAGATAATGTTAAATGTTGCATTCGGTCAGAAAAAGATCTTTCGCCGCCCAGTAATCGGATTTTTTCATGCCTTGGTTTTTTGGGGGTTTTGTGTGATCCTTTTTGGTAGTATAGAAATGGTACTTGATGGCCTTTTCGGAACGGTGAGGATTTTGGGTTTCTTAGGACCGATTTATGACTTTATCATTGCTTTCGGAGATATCTTTGCTCCTTTAGTCGGAATCAGTATAATCATTTTTCTTTTTCGTCGCATCTTCCTTCATATAAAACGGTTTCAGGGCGTTGAAATGAAGCATATATCTCACCTGGATGCCAATTTCGCGCTCAGTTTGATCCTTCTTTTAATGATTTCTCTGATGGGAATGAATACATCCTATTACGAATATATGACTAAAACTGGGAAGGAGATAATCGGAGTTTTTCCGGTAAGCAGAATCCTTGCAGGGTTTATGGAACCACTATCAGAAAATACGGTTAAAGTTCTTTTGGAAACATGCTGGTGGTCGCACATCTTATTGATCTTTCTATTTGCCAATATCCTTCCTTATTCCAAACATTTTCATGTGTTTATGTCTATCCCGAATGTTTTTCTGTCCCGGTTGGATCCGCTTGGCAAATTGCCTAATATGGATAATATCACCCGGGAAGTAAAACTCATGCTGGATCCAACAGCTAATTTTGAAGCTCCAGCCGGAGATATACCACCAGAACGTTTTGGGATTAAGGATGCAGAGGACATTTCCTGGAAAAATTATTTTGATTCATTATCTTGTACCGAATGTGGTCGCTGTACTTCTGTGTGTCCGGCCAATCTTACAGGCAAACGGTTATCTCCCAGAAAAATCATGATGGATGTTCGGGCCAGAATGAAAGAAAAAGGGCCGGGGCTTGTTAAAAATGGACCCAGTTATAACGATAACCGATCACTGATCCGGGATTTTATCCAGGAAGAGGAGGTTTGGGCTTGTACAACTTGTAATGCTTGTGCGAAGGAATGTCCGATCAATATTAACCATCCAACATTAATTGTTGATCTGCGGCGATACCTGGTCATGGAAGAAGCATCTGCACCGGGAGGATTAAAAGGGATGTTCAATAATATTGAAAATAATGGCGCTCCCTGGCAATATTCTTCTGAAGACCGTTTAAATTGGGCAGAAAACTTAACAATAAAGATGAATTAACTGAAAAAATAAGAAATTTCGGAAATGGAAGTCCAAAAAATTGAGGTTCCGGTTATGGCTGAAATGTTTGCCAAAGGTGAACATCCGGAATACCTTTTCTGGGTTGGCTGTGCAGGAGCATTCGATGATCGTTATAAAAATGTTACCCGTGCATTCACAAAGATTCTTTCCCATCTAAGGGTCAGTTATGCAGTCCTTGGAAAGGAAGAATCGTGTACCGGGGATCCTGCCCGTCGTGCCGGCAATGAAATGCTTTACCAAATGCAGGCTTTGCAAAATATTGAACGATTTGAACATTATCAAATTAAAAAGATCATAACCATTTGTCCTCATTGCTATAATATTTTTAAAAATGAATACCCGGATCTTGGTGGTAAGTATGAGGTAATCAATTATTTGCAGTTCCTGGATCAATGTTTGACGGATGGTAAATTAACCCTTAACCCGGATGTTCTGACTGATACTTCTATCACCTACCATGATCCATGTTACCTTGGCCGTGGAAATGATATCTATTTTGAACCCCGATCTATTTTGAAAAAGATTACAACTCATTTTGTTGAAATGGAACGGCATAAAAGTTTTTCATTATGTTGTGGAGCGGGTGGTGCCCAGATGTTCAAAGAAGCTGAAAAAGGAGATAAAGAGATATTTATCGAGCGAACAGAGGAAGCCTTAAGAACGAAAGCAACCGTCATCGCAACAGCTTGTCCTTTTTGCATGACCATGATTACCGATGGCATAAAATATAAAAATCGTGAAGAAGATATTAAAAACTACGATATTGCTGAGTTAATTGTTCAAACCTTAAATATTTAATGATCTTTAAAACTATCAAAATGGAATCCAAAAAAGTGTTAAGCAGTGGCGAATTTCTTGTTGATGAAATTGATTTCAATGATATTTTCATTCCGGAAGAACTCAATGAAGAACAGAAAATGATTGCACAGACATGTCGGGACTTTATTGAGACTGAGTTATATCCAAATCTTGATCAGATTGATTCTCCGGATATTCAACTGATGAAGGAGACATTAAAAAAAGCAGGGGAATTAGGATTAATGGGTATTTCAATCCCGGAAGAATATGGTGGATTTGGACAGTCCTTTACCACTCAGATGCATGTTGCTGAAAAGATCGGTGCCGGATATTCATTCTCGGTTGCTTTTATGGCACATACTGGGATCGGGACTTTACCCATTATGTATTACGGGAATGAGGAACAACGGCAGAAATATGTTACCCGCTTAGCTACAGGTGAATTTCTTGGAGCTTATTGTTTGACGGAACCTGGAGCTGGAAGTGATGCAAATTCAGGAAAAACTAGCGCTGTTCTTGCCCCTGATGGAAAGCATTATATTCTGAATGGACAAAAAATGTGGATTACCAATGCCAATTTAGCAGATACTCAGGTTGTTTTTGCGAAAATTGAAAAGGATAGGGTACTTAGTGCATTTATCGTTGAAAGGAAGTTCCCGGGTGTTGTTGTGAATCCAGATGAACATAAAATGGGGATCAAGGGTTCTTCTACTGCTCAGATTTTTTATAATGATGTTCAGGTTCCCATAGAGAATTTGATTGGTAAAAGAGGAGAAGGTTTCCGGATCGCCTTGAGTATTCTTCACATGGGTCGGTTGAAACTTGGGGCAAACGTTTTGGGTGCTTCAAAAAAGACGATTTGTGATGCTGTAAAATATGCCAACGAACGTAAACAGTTTGGTTCATTGATTTCGGAATTTGGTGCCATCAAATACAAACTTGCCGAGCAGGTAGTGAAAACATTTGCCTTGGAATCAGCTATATATAGGATAAGCAAAGATATTGATTGCCAGATTGATAAGAACAAGGCTGAAGGTATGGACAAAGGAAGAGCCACCATTGAGGGCATTTCTCATTTTGCAGTTGAAGCTGCTTTACTCAAAGTATATGGTTCCGAAGTGTTGGATTATGTTGTTGACGAAGCAGTTCAGATTCACGGAGGAATGGGCTATTCGGCTGAGATGTCGGTGGAAAGGGGATATCGCGATTCCAGGATTAACCGGATCTTCGAGGGAACCAATGAAATTAACCGTTTGCTCGTGGTAGATACTGCAATGAAAAGAGCAATGAAAGGTGAATTTGACCTGTTTGGAAAAGCAGAAAAACTTGCTTCTGACTTGTCTAATGCTGTGGTAAAAGCTCAACCCGGGGAAACTTATTATGCCGAGAAACAAAGAAATCTGAAAAATTTCAAAAATCTTTGTCTTGTTATTATTCAAGGTGCAGTGAAGTTCTTTGATAAAAAAATGATTCTCGAACAAGAGGTGATGAATAATCTTACCGATATAATGATCGAGATATATGTTGCTGAATCAACAGCATTTCGTCTTCAGAAGATCGAGCAAATGAAAGGATCTGATTTAATGTCGTTGTATAAAACGATTTTGGATATTCTGATTTTCGAAGCTGCCGAAAAAATCAGAATATACGCTCACGAAGCTTCACTTGCATATATGACCGTAGATCAGGCAACTACATTTAGAGTTTTCATTGATACTATGACGAATGTTCGGGGATTCAATGTGAAAGAAGCAAGAAGACGGGTTGCAAATAAATTGATTGAAGACAATATATACAGTTTTTAAGATTGATACGTTTCTTTTAAAATTTCCGCATTGGTTCCTCTTCATTCAAATATCTCAGCAATTCTTCTCGCCAGAACAGCCAAGGACAGCACTTCCTTTGATTCCAGTATGCTTTATCTCATTTTAGCGCTAGTTTCATTTTTTGTTCTGGTCATAGTGATTATTTTTTTAAGGAAAAGGGTTGTTCCGCTATTTCGGTTATGGTATATTTCTCTTGTTCATGGAAGATATAGCTTTGAGTTTTTAGAATTTTTTAAGGAAAACAATCTCAGAAACCCACACAACAGCTGTGTCAAAGATGAGATTACGCTTCATTTTATGGTATTTTTCCGACCTTTAAAAAACGCTCAGGAATATACGACCAATACACGTATCGATTTTGATGACATTCCTTATATGATTTCAGAAAAGAAACTTTTCAAATTGAAAGGTGTTCCCGACTGTGTCAATATTACAACTTTTAATGATGCTCGTGTAAAAGTTGTTGGTTATAATGAAACTTTACAGGGGATGAAGATGAAGTCGCTTTATTATTTCATCGACAATCAATTTTTGATGGGTGAATATGTTTTCCCTGAATTATTGCGCGTCAAACCGGTAAAAATAAAAGAGACACTGTCAGCAAAATATTTAAATAAAGTATCTCTGGATGGAGATGTATTTTATATTACAGACAATGAAGGAAACAAGCTTTGTTACGAATACAACGGTTTTTCCATTGGGATAAAATACCTCTACTTAGGAGATACAGGTTTAACTCAAGTTCTCACTAATTTATTCCGTAACGGATCAGACGGAAGGTCTAATTTCGTAAAGGCTTTACACAATGATGAAATGTTAAACCGATTCTGATTTTGACACCGTTATTTTAATTTCATCTTTCTCCTTGTCTAAGTCAATTGTGATAAGGTCGGTAGATGAAATTTTTGTCTTGATTATCTCTTCTGCGAGTATATCCTCCACATATTTTTGAATAGCACGTTTCAGTGGGCGAGCTCCAAACTGAGCATCCCAGCCCTTCTCGGCAATAAAGTCCTTAGCGTCAGGGGTCACCACGATTTGGTATCCCATTTTAACAATTCGTTCGTACAAATGTTTTAGTTCGATATCAATGATCTTGTGAATATCTTCACGTTCCAGAGATTCAAAGATGACAATATCATCAATTCTATTGATAAATTCGGGTGCAAAAGCCTTTTTTAAAGCATTTTCAATAACTCCACGCGCATGCTCACTGCTTGCCGATTGTTTGGCATTAGTTGAAAATCCGACACCCTGGCCAAAATCTTTTAATTGTCTTGACCCGATGTTAGAGGTCATGATTACAATGGTATTTTTAAAATCCACTTTCCGGCCAAAGCTATCTGTTAAAACTCCATCATCAAGGACTTGTAGCAACAAATGAAAAACATCCGGATGTGCTTTTTCAATTTCATCCAACAAAATGATTGAGTAGGGGCGGCGGCGGATTTTTTCCGTAAGTTGTCCACCTTCTTCATACCCAACATAACCCGGAGGGGCTCCTATAAGTCGCGAAACGGCAAATTTTTCCATATATTCGCTCATATCGATCCGAACCAGGGCATCATCACTGTCGAACAGGTATTTCGATAAAATTTTTGCCAGATGTGTTTTTCCAACTCCGGTTGGTCCAAGAAAGATAAAAGAACCAATGGGTTTATTGGGATCTTTCAGCCCTGCACGGTTTCTTCGAATCGCTTTAACAACTTTTTTAATCGCTTCACTTTGTCCGATTACTGAATTTGCTAACTCATCTTCCATGTTGATAAGCCGGTCGCTTTCGTTTTTAGCAATTCTCTGAACCGGAATACCTGTCATCATGGCAACTACCTCTGCCACATTTTCCTCTTCAACCGTTTGACGGTTTAATTTAGCATCTTCCTCCCACTTCTTTTTTTCTCTTTCAAGTCCTTCCTGAAGTTTTCGTTCAGTATCTCTTAAATCTGCAGCTTCTTCAAATTTTTGACTATTGATAGCCTGCATTTTTTGTTTCCGTGTCTCTTCTATTTGATTTTCAATATTAACGATTTCGGCTGGTACATTGATGTTTGAAATGTGTACTCTGGCACCTGCTTCATCCAAAGCATCGATGGCTTTATCAGGCAAATAGCGATCTGAGATGTAACGATTTGTCAATGAAACACAAGCATTGATTGCATCATCGGTATATTTTACTAAATGATGTTCTTCATATTTTTCTTTTATATTGTTTAAAATTTCTACTGTTTCTTCTGGTGAAGTAGGATCGACGAGGACTTTCTGGAAACGGCGTTCAAGAGCGCCATCTTTTTCGATGTACTGGCGGTATTCATCTAAAGTGGTAGCCCCGATACATTGAATTTCTCCCCGAGCGAGAGCTGGTTTGAACATATTGGAAGCATCGAGGGACCCGGATGCGTTTCCGGCACCGACAATAGTATGAATTTCATCAATAAAGACAATGATATTAGGGTTTTTCTCCAATTCATTCAGTACTGCTTTCATGCGTTCTTCGAATTGGCCACGGTATTTTGTTCCGGCGACCAAGGAGGCCAAATCAAGCGAAACTACCCGTTTGTTAAATAATGCCCTGGATACTTTTCGCTGTACAATTCGTAAGGCAAGACCTTCAGCAATAGCAGATTTACCAACTCCGGGTTCACCAATTAATATGGGGTTATTTTTCTTACGGCGGCTCAATACCTGTGCAATGCGCTGAAGCTCTTTTTCGCGGCCAACTATCGGATCAAGGCGGCCTTCTTCGGCAGCTTTTGTAATATCCCGACCGAAATTATCCAGGACAGGGGTCTTTGATTTTGAGTCTTGCGGTTTCTTCTGACTGGGGGAGAACCCTTTTCCGCTTTCCTCGGGCTCGTCTTCATCCTCATCTTTGGGAAGAATGTTCTGCGGATCAAACCGTGGTTCCTCACTGCCGTTAGTCAGTATTGCTTTTAGTTCATCTTTAACTGTATTGTAATTTACATTTACATTAACAAAAGCTTTTGTAACAAGATTGTTCTCATCTTTTAAAATAGCCAGTAATAAATGTTCAGTCCCAATCAATTCACTATTGAATAATTTGGCTTCGAGGTAGGTGATCTTAAGGGCTCTTTCTGCTTGTTTAATCAATGGCAGATTTTCACCGCCAACTGGTCTTTCTTTATGGCTGGCGACTGCCATTTCGACTTTTTTTCTGATTTCTGCCAGGTCGACACCGAGGTTTCGTAAGATACGGATAGCGAGGCCGTCGCCTTCCCTGATTATACCCAGCAGTAAGTGTTCCAAGCCGATATAATCATTACCTAGTCTTTGTGCTTCTTCTCGGCTATATATAAGAACGTCTTTGACGCGTTGTGAAAATTTTGCTTCCATGATGGATTTTAATAACTAAAATAAAGCAATGACAAATATCGAACCATATTAAAATGGATGGAAATTAATCATAGTTTTCAAAAGTACGATCGAATTTACAATTTTATTTCGGAATTCCCTTAATTTATTAACAGTTTCATGTTAGTAAGAGGACGAAATTATTATGAGAAAATTCGTGGTCGGAAAGGGGATTTTTGCTACCTTCGTGAATTAATAAGAATATTATTATCTATTTGAATATTAACACATTAATTAATTGTTGAAAGCTATATGGTACCGGGAGAGAAAATAGTTCAAGTAAATATCGAAAATCAGATGAAAACAGCCTACATTGACTATTCAATGTCGGTCATTGTGCAGCGTGCATTACCTGATGTGAGGGATGGATTAAAACCAGTTCATCGCAGGGTTTTATATGGTATGTATGATTTGGGCATTGTTTCAAACAGGTCCTATAAAAAATCAGCAAGGATTGTAGGGGAGGTGCTTGGAAAGTATCATCCTCATGGAGATACGTCTGTTTATGATGCGATGGTCAGGTTGGCACAGGATTGGAGTTTAAGATATCCGCTTGTCGATGGTCAGGGGAACTTTGGTTCAATGGATGGTGATAATGCAGCGGCAATGCGTTATACCGAGGCCAGATTGAGAAAGATAGCAGAAGAAATGGTAGCCGATATTGAAAAAGATACTGTTGATTTCCAGTTAAATTTTGATGATTCCCTAAAAGAACCGACTGTAATGCCATCGAGGATTCCTAATCTACTTGTTAATGGAGCAAGTGGAATTGCTGTCGGAATGGCAACCAACATGGCTCCACATAACATGAGTGAAGTTGTAGACGGCATTATTGCTTATATTGACAATCCTCAGATCACCATTCCTGAATTAATGAAATATATTAAAGCACCGGATTTTCCGACGGGTGGTGTCATTTATGGATATGATGGAGTGAAAGAAGCTTATGAAACTGGACGGGGACGGATTATAATACGTGGGGAAACAAAGATTGAGCAGGATGACAATGGTCGTGAGAGTATTATTGTTACCTCCGTACCATATCAGGTCAATAAATCTGAAATGATCAAGAAAACAGCCGAATTGGTCAATGATAAAAAGATTGAAGGAATTAGCGATATCCGTGATGAATCCGATCGAGATGGAGTTCGGATTGTATATGAATTGAAGCGAGAAGCTGTTACAAACGTGGTATTGAATAAATTGTTTCAGATGACCCCCTTACAGTCTTCGTTCAATACCAACAATATTGCGCTCGTAAATGGACGCCCGATGATGTTGACATTGAAAGACATGATTGTTCATTATGTAGAACATCGGCATATTGTTATTCAACGGAGGACCCGGTTTGAATTAGCAGAAACTGAAAAACGTGCTCATATTTTGGAGGGGTTATTGATTGCGCTCGACCGTCTTGACGAAGTGATCGCTTTGATTCGCGCTTCCCAAACCCCCGAGGATGCAAAAGTAGGATTGATGTCAACATTCTCATTGAGTGACGTTCAGGCCAAAGCCATTCTCGATATGCGTTTACAGCGACTTACCGGATTGGAAAGAGATAAAATCAAAGAGGAATATGATGAATTAATTAAATTGATTGAACATCTGAAAGAAATTCTGGCTGATGTGAAATTGCAAATGGATATTATTAAGGAAGAACTCCGAGATATTAAAACAAAATATGGGGATGAACCTAGATCACAAATTATATATACAACTTCGGATTTTAAAATTGAGGATACCATTCCGGATGAAAATGTGGTCATAACCATTTCACACATGGGTTATGTCAAGCGGACTCCCCTATCGGAATATCGTCGTCAGAATAGGGGAGGGCGTGGTGTTAAAGGGACAGACATCCGGGATGAGGATTTCCTGGAACATTTGTTTGTTGCCACGAACCATAACTATTTACTTTTCTTTACGGAAAAAGGCAAATGTTTTTGGCTTCGGGTTTTTGAAATTCCAGAAGGAGGAAAGACATCAAAAGGAAGAGCTATACAAAACCTTGTCAACATTGAGAAGGATGATATTGTAAGGGCCTATATCAATATAAAGGATTTAAAAGACGAGGAGTACATTAAATCGAATTATATTATTTTGGCTACTCAACACGGGACGATTAAAAAAACTTCCCTTGAGGCTTATTCCCGTCCACGGCAAAACGGTATCAATGCCATTACTGTTCATGAAGGGGATCATTTATTGGAGGCGAAATTGACTCAGGGAACAGATGAAGTAGTGATGGCGCTTAAATCAGGTCGTGCTATCCGGTTTAATGAACAAAAAGTCAGACCAATGGGAAGAAATGCAGCAGGTGTCAGAGGAATTTTATTATCTGGACCTGGGGACGAAGTAGTTGGGATGATTTGTATCCCCTTGAATAAAAAGAGTGAAGTGCTGGTTGTTTCTGAAAATGGATATGGAAAACGATCTGATCTGGATGATTACCGGATTACAAACCGGGGTGGTAAAGGTGTTAAAACGTTGAACATTACTGATAAAACGGGAGTATTGATCGCGGTTAAAGATGTTTCTGATGGGGATGACCTGATGATAATCAATAAATCGGGAGTCATTATCCGTATGGGTATATCTTCCCTTCGCGTGATGGGTCGTGCAACGCAAGGAGTAAGGCTGATCAAGATTGATGAGGGAGATGCCATTGCTGCCGTTGCAAAGGTCAGTGTACCAGAGGAGGCAGAAGACACTTCAGAATCGGAAAGAACCTCTGATATTGAGGACCAGGATACAAATCACACTGAAACTGAAATTGAAAATTAATTTTTATATTTGCCGCCTGAAAATCAACTCAAAAGAACAATATTAATATTCTATGCAATGAAAAAAATCGCCATTTTGTTGGTACTGGTATCAACCTTTACCCTTGCCTTTGGACAGAAAAATGTCCGGCAAACTGCCTCTAATTTTCTGAAAGATGGGAAATTAGATAAAGCGATGGAAGCTATTAATCAATGCGTTTTAGATCCTAGTACAGCACAGGATGCGAAAGCTTGGTTTATTCGGGGAAATATTTATCTCGAAATTTCCAATGCAAAAGATGATAAGTATAAATCACTTGACGCAGATCCCTTGAAGAAAGCGCTGGAATCCTATAAAAATGCCATTGAATTTGATACAAAAAAGGAATATTATGATGATATTTTTGCAAAGCTGAACTGGCAACGGAATAACTATTATAACAGCGGGGTAGAAGCTTATAATAAACGTGATTATAAAGAGGCTATGAAAGCATTCAGCAATGGCGCAGATGTAATCGATCTGGCAAAAGTGTCTGATACTTTATCGCTATTGAATGCAGCCACTTGTGCTGCACTTGCAAATGAACGTGAATTTGCTAAAGAATATTATATCAGATTATTAAAGGGTAACTATAAATCACCGGCTTTATTTATGGCGTTATCAGATGTTTATCGTCAGGATAAAGACTCTGTAAATGCAATTAAATATGTTCGGATGGGGCAACAACTATATCCTACAGATCTCCGACTTCTTTTAACTGAAACGAATATTTACCTGACTTTTGGAAATACTGCTAAAGCTTTACGGAATTTACAGGTTGCTAAAGAAAAAGACACTGCGAATATGTCGGTTTTTTTCGCATTAGGTACTATTTATGATAATATCTCATCTGACAGCGCTAATCCATTAAACGTAAGAGCAGAAGCTTTTGAAAATGCGGTAAAATCCTATAGTGATGCAATTCGTTTGAATACAAATTATTTTGAGGCAAATTACAATCTCGGAGCACTTTATGTGAACAAGGCAGCTGGGTTGAACGATGATGCCAATAGATTACCGTTAGATGCTACATCTCAATATGATAAATTAAAGAAAGAAGCAGATGGTTTTTTAGAAATGGCGTTGCCATATCTTGAAAAAGCAATTGAGCTTCAACCAGGGGATTTGAATACACTCTATTCGTTGAAACAAATTTATGCACGTACCAATCGTCCGGATAAAATGAAAGCGATTCAGCAAAAGATAGATGAGACACAGAAGAAATAAAGACTAACACAGGAGTGACAGGAGCGTAGTAAATCTATTCTCCTGTTTTATTTTACAACTTATATTTAACATAATATTAATTATAAGACAATTTGAAAAGTGCATATATTTGATAATTAGTCCATTATGATTTTTTAAAATGACCAAAAAAGGTCAATTATGGATAACCAAAATAGGAAAATCAACATAAATGAGGTACAACGAACAGAGAACGAACAACATACGAACATGCAAACTCGCGCGTGTTTGCACGAATATGAGATATATAACAGATAGACAAGGTATTAACAATAATTAATAACAGGAATGAGAAAAATAGCACTAACCCATATTGAGGTTCCTGAAAGCAGCAGTTTCTTAAAAGAGCGGAACTGTTTTAGTATCGCCCTGGGCAATGGCGTGATTGCCGGTTGGTCAAATGACCGGTTGGCAACTGATTTTATGGTGAAAATAAATTTGGAGTTGAATTATAAGCTCGTAACTCTCAATCAAATCCTTATTGAGACTTACTCCCACTACCGGAAAGTTTGGTTTTATGTAACAAACTTTCCGGATCACACGGCAATTGAAAGAGCTATTTTGAGTGCATTTTCATCCATTGACCGTTGCTTAGACCTGGCTACAACTCGTGGACATTTTCCAAATGGTAATCATATGGTATTCAGACATTTATTTTCTTCACTGGATAGCCTTGATGAAATTTTGGCCGACCTTCAAAAGATTGAAAAGTACTGTAAACATTACGTAGAAGTACGAATGTTACAGGTTTTTAGGGACCGTGTTGGGTATGTCAGAAATGATCTTAAAAGCCTTGGTCAAGGTGAAGGAAATGTTGAAATGCGAACTGGTCCAGTAAACGGAAAATCAATATCAGCAAATTGAAATTATGAATAATTGGAACTCCTATTTGAAAGGTTTTGCAGGATTTATGAAGCTTGAAAGGTCGCTTTCAAACAAAACTGTGGAAGGTTATTCTTATGATGTATGGAAATTGAGGAATTATCTTGATATGGAAAACATCATTATCACTCCTGAGAAAGTAGAAGTAAAACATCTGCGGGGGTTCATAACCTGGATTAACAAGGAAGGAATAACCGCTCGGGCTCAGGTTCGTATATTGCATGGAATAAGGGCATTTTTCAATTATTTATGGTCGGAAGGTGCTGTAAAACAGAATATTGCTTTATTGATCGACTTACCAGTAGTGGGTTTTAGATTGCCTGTGATGCTCAGTGTTACTGAAATTGACAGAATGATAAGAAACATTGACCTCAATGCGCCGGAAGGCAAAAGAAACAAAGCAATGGTTGAAACGCTTTATGGATGCGGACTTCGGGTTTCGGAACTGGTTAATTTGAAAATTTCTGAATTATACTTTCGTGAAGGATACATCAAAGTAACCGGTAAAGGTGACAAACAAAGAATAGTGCCTATTGGAACAGTTGCAATGAACGAAATTAATGGATATATGCGGTTTGCTCGGCCACAATTAACCATTAAAAAGGGACAGGATAACTTTGTATTCCTTAACAAACGTGGTTCTTCCCTTTCCCGGGAAATGGTATTTGTCATCGTTCAACAACTGGCAATTATGGCAGGGATAAGAAAACCGATCGGTCCACATACTTTAAGACATTCCTTTGCATCACACCTTTTAGAAGGTGGCGCTGACCTACGTGCAATTCAAGAAATGCTGGGGCATGCTTCCATTGTCACAACGGAAATCTATACTCATATGAACAAAGAGCATCTCAGAGACACTATTATAATGTATCATCCACGGAACAATTAATTCTTGGTATTGGAATACTTATAGCTCTACAAAAGGTTTAAAAGTATAGCATTTATTATTTGCAAGCCAGAATGTTAACTGATAATACAAGTTATAGTTATCGTCAGCAACCCAAGTATTTCACCATCTACCGGTGCTTCTACCGGCACACCATCTTTAGGAATTGTGACAGCTCCATCCCCTGCAGCCAGGCTAAAATAAAGCCAGTTATCTTGTGACAGGGCTGAGAATGAAAAGACAGTCGTTTCTGTTCCGGTGTAGGCAGCCTGGATTGGCAACTGGGTTAAAAGAAGTCCCTGATCATTTACCCCGGTTCTGCATTCAATATTGAAATCCACCCTCGATTCATTGCTGAAATGAGAATCAATCCTCACTACTGTCTGGTCCTCATATAATCTCACAAAGACCATTGCAGATTTACTCGAAGGATTCGGGATATTCAGTATGTACTGTTTTACCTGCTGAACCTGGCCGCCACCTCCGGTTTCTCCCCATGGAATCCAATAACTGCCGTTCCACAGATAGGCTGTGAACTTTCCGGAATTATAATACAACTGCCCTTCTACCGGATTTTGAGGTAAATCCGGTAGATTATGCAGGACAGCGTTTAATAGTTGATTTTGTTGAATGTCCAGATTGGACTTAAATGAAGGCATAACAGCTTTTTAAGTTTCCAGATTATCCCACAATTACGATCTGACCGGTAATTGCAGTTGCAGAAGTCCAGGTTACGTCACCGGCAGCGTTCACGTTGATGTCCACTTCAACTGAATAGCGGGTTGTTGAAATGGTTTCATAAACCGAAACAACCACATCGGCGGTGCAACCATGTGTAGCAGCTGCAATGGTCTGAGTTGCAACACCGGTGATTGCTCCCACATATTTCTTGGTTCGCCCAGTGGTTTTTCCGTCAACATAGGTCTTTGTGGCTTTCTGGGTTGCAAGCCTGGTATCACTGTTTGCAGTCAGAGTTCCATCAGTATCAATGACACCGGCCTTGAAATTATCGGTTTCAAGGTTGTTGATCGTATTGCTATCAGCATCGATGGATTTGTTGGTCAAGGTCTGGACGGCCGCCAACCTTACCAGATCAGAGGATTCAGTGTTGTCGACCCCGTCGAAGTCGGCAGCGACAATGGCGGAACCTTTGGTAACATTGGCAATTACCATATCACCAACGCTCACTCCGGCACCGGATGGAGTACTCACCCCGGAAGTCGTACCGGCAACAGTCACTTTCCAGAACCATCCTTTTTGAATGGTCGTGATCCCTTGGGCTGCAATGGTCTGGCTTCCATCAAAGGTACCTTTGTAAACCATCCCGGCAGTGATTTGACCCTGAATAGCCGCAACCTGACCGTCAACATAGGTCTTGGTAGCCTTCTGGCTGGCCACTTTCACATCGGAATTAGCCGCCAGGTTACCATCAATATCAAGGTACGCCAAAGGCATTTGCTTGATATCATCAACATTGGTCAACCCTACCTGTGCCTTGGTTGTGGCGTGAGGGTTGGAAGTCGATGCAAGATGGGTGTCAATCGCGGCATGGGTATTCGTACCCCGGTTGAGCAGGGAATTGTGATCAATAGCTGTGGGATCAACGCATTTTACCCAGACCGTTCCATTCCAGTATTTCTCATAATTATCCGTCGTGTCGAAATACTTCTGGCCTTTGATCGGGCTTGCCGGGGCCGATGCCAGGTTTTGAATTACAGCATTCTGCAATTCGTTTTTGTTGAAGTCCAACGGGACCAGTACTTTTTTTGCCATGTTTGTGATTTTAAGGTTTGTAAAAAGGTTAACTGTAAATTATTTTTCCACTTGCAGGTGGATTCAGCCGGATCACCATCTGATCAGTAGATTCATGAGTAATTTCCGAGATCAGTTCACGACCGGTGGTGTCCACAACAACCACAGTCGGGTATTTTTGAAGGTTATGCTGAATCGTAATTTCGCTTTGGTTGACAAAAGATTGTACAACTTGAGGCGCTGAGCTTCCACCGCCGCCACCGGGAGTTCCTGAAGCTGCCGGGTCAACGATCCGGTAAAGAAAGAAAAGTTCGATCTGTGCGCTTCCGGATTTTGGGTTCTCACCACCGGACAGGCAAACATAAACCGGGGTGTTGGTAAACAACTGTGTCGAAAAAACTGGCGTCATGCGCTGTATTTCCATCGACGAAGACATAAGAACCAATGACGGGAAATAACCCCAATCCTGTGTTTCAGTATCGCCATCCGTTGTAACATTCAATGTCTGGTTAGGATAAATGTTCAACCCTCCAATTGGCGGTGGTGTCGGAGTGATCCGGGCAATAAGAGAAATCAGGTCAATGATTTTTCCGGATCCCGGAGCCGGGATGATTACATGGATCTCTGTCAGGCGATTGCTTTCATCTTCGGTAATTACATGCTTTCCCGCAATGACAGGCGAAGACTGGCTATTTTGCAGACTGTTATACAGTTCTGTGAAGTTTTCATTGATTTTCTTCCCGCCAACGCGGAGTTTGTCACCCCTTTTATCGCCCGGTACAATCCCGAGATTTATTTCTTGTCTTGCCATAGCTTAATATTCTATCTGGTCAAATGTTATTTCCATGTCGTCAAAGCTGACCTCTATATTATCCCAGGTCAGCGGCTGGGGAAGAATGACCGGATTAGCCGAGCTTTCCGGAACATGAACCGAAAAGAAGGAGTTCTGATACGAGCGTTCATACTCGATTTCGAGGTTGTACATGTATTCTCCGTCTTTGAGGAATGGAGTTATTTTTGCCGATTTGACGACAATCTGGAACAGTTCTTTCCCGATCTGTTCATATGCCTCCAGGGATAAGAGAAGCTCCCTGAGGCAATTCTTTTCTTCAAGGGATATCCACCCGGAATTGGCTTTGCAGATTTCCGTCTCTTTGGCACTGAACTGTTTGGCGGGAGCATTAAAGAAGGAGTATTTTTCCTCCCTGACAATGGAACCGAACAAGCGTTCATATTCCAGGTTGAGTTCGGACTTACCTAAAAACCTGAAAGTATCATAGGCCGAAAAAGAGTTGCGATAAAAAAAGACTTTTTCATTCTCGAAAACCCGGGAATCGTTATTGAACACTCTGCGTTCAGATAGATAGTCGTCATTGCTGTCCATTAGAAACACTTCCCATGACCGGACAACTTTGCCGGGCTGGACATTTACCAGGTCAAGATGATCAAACCCGACCTTGAATTCTATCACTGAAAAGGCAGGATAGACCACCTGAGGGGTTGCATTAATCACTTTGTGGGAACCATCGGTGAAATTGACGATTACAACCATTCGGTATTGAACAGCTGACGGGTTATCCTGAAAAAGGAAAAAGAGCTTTTCCATCACTCCGCTGCGGGAATACTTTGCCAAAGGAAGCCAGGAAAGAAATTTCTGCTTGTTTGCCGCAATGGAGAAGTATTCCAGGTATTTTTCATTCAGCGATGTCAGCAGTTCATGGTTAAGGCCGCCGGCCAAAGCATATTTCCAACCGTTCGACTGCAGGCCTTTGACATTGCCGGCAATGCTTTCTGCAAACGAAATCCGGTATTTGAGAAGGTAATCCCATCCGTGAGATTTGACATTGCCTGAGAGTTCAGGGAATTCAAAACGTTGCATTTCCCAAGCGGTAAACTTTGACTGGATGTAATCCGATATATCAAACCTTGCACAACCGATGAAATCGGCGGGCTTGATGTCCTCCCCTATCGGATTATTAGCAGAATCGCGCACCAGGCACAGGATACCAAAGAAATCCTGGTACTGATCATCGGTTCCGGGAGTATTAACCCCCTGCCCTACCCCGATAACGTTGACATTTGAGAAAACTATAGAGCCATCAGTTCCGGAATTTTTCGCCTGAAGGTGGATCTTCCTGTTGCTCGTTCCCGGACCATCCAGCGTTACGTTGAAATATTTCTGGATGTCGTAATTCTCAAGGAAACACTGATAAATACTGTTTGCAAAGTCATTGAAAGTCTGGCCGAAAGAACCCACTTCAAATAACAGGCCGTCAAAGTCGGTAAGCCCGGCAGTTTTAAATTCCAGGGTTTTACCCGCAAATTGAAGTTTGAAGGAATGGCCAATTGAAGTATCAACTGCTGATACCACCAGTTCAAAGGATGCACGGCTGCCAAGTGAGATAAGATAACTATCCGAGCAAGCTTCGTAAATGACGGGATTCCCGGCAAATGAAATGAAGTTGGGCGACTCCGTGATATCGATCATGGTGCAATAGTACCATGAGATCACAGGGAAATAAAGGACAGTATCAGGGTGACGTGAAGCACTTGAGTTGAGCGGATTTAATCGAGGATTTGTTCAGGGTGACGGAAATTTCACTGATAAGGTAATTGATCCCATTAATGCGGTAACGCTTAGTGAAATCAAGGTTTTTCAATTCTATAAAATCCATCTGTTTTTCGATCTTTACGCTCTTGCGATCATCCATGATCCAGTTTACCCAATCTTTCCAATATAGATTGAATAACCCATTAGGGCCCGGGTACCGCAATGAAAAATTGCTGTTGTTGGCAAAACCCCTGAGCCTTACCGGTGTTCCCCACCCGCCTGCCATCCCCACCCAAAACAATCGAGGTGTAATTTTCTGGTAATCTGCTCCCAGGTTTCCGCAGTTCACCGAAATGTACTTATCAGGCAATGAGGAAAAAATCGTTTCGAACTTATTTTTCTCATCACCCCATTTGTAGAAGAACTTATCTGTGAGCATCGGCCCGGCAGGTAGTTGTTGCCATTCAATCAGAAATGTATAGGGGTTGACCGCCAACTGCCACCAGGTATTTGTATCCACGATATAATAGATGTCTCCCAGCCAGGTAAATGGATATGGGGGAATATCAGAAAAATGCTGAACAGCGCCTTTGATCATTTCTGTAATACCTTTCTCAGCGTCCAGTTGTGCCTGGTATGCCATATCACCTGCATCAGGTCCCAACAGGAATCGGAACCCGGTAATCTGTTCGGGGATCTCCTGAGTGAGCGAAAGGATATTCTTTGAAAACTCCACAATCTCCGAGCGAAGCAACACCTCTTTGTTGCCGACGATGCGTATTACCCGTTGCCGGGTATCAACATGAAAACTGCAATTGAACCACTTTTCCAGTCCTGCGATAAATTCGCTGACCTTCACATTTGGCACAAGGCGACAATAATAAAGCTTTTGCAGCCCGAACAAAACTTCGCTCAGGCTTACCGAATTGTAGACAACCAGGCGCGAAAGTTCGATGCTGGAAGTAAAAAATTCATCCTGCAGCCGGTACCCGAAAATTTCGGCCAGTTTGTTCAATACGAATTTCAGGTAAAGAAAAGGGGTCAAAATGGTTCTGCATTGCCCGTCAGTTGTGTACTTTCTCAGCCAGCCATCAGGAAATATGTAGTTATAGGACATCAGTTCCGGGTTGGTTGCCGGGGGATCATAAAAAGTAGGGTTACTTATTTCTGGCATCGAGAAATCCACCTCGGGATAAAAATGAGTCAACGACCAGTTGAAATAATCTACCGCCTGCTGATCACTCGCAAAGCTCATCATCCCTAAGTCCACCCGGTTCAAAAAGATGTCCTTCACCTCGAAATTGAAATTCCCCTTGTTGATGTATAGGGTTCCTTCAAATGTCTTCTCCCCGGCTGTTTTGATCTTGATCTGACCGGTGTACAAAACCATCCCGTTCCAGCGGATACTTCCTTCGAAAGTCTCATAGATGCTCCGGGTTGATGCGATCCGGTTCTTCCATCCCAGGATTGAAACATTTCTTGCAGTGGACGGAACCTTGAAGGGAAAAGAATAATCTCCAACATCGTTGAAGATCGGAGATTTGAGATTCAGGGAAACCGAAAAATCATCGTTCAGGTCAAGGGATTGATCACCAATCAGGATGGAAAGCATAATTTTCTACGATTATTTTGATACTTCGGCTTCTATTTCATTGACCCGGTTTGTTGTTTCCCTGAGATGTTCGTAGGAGATAAAGGCAGGAATCCCCTGCTCGATCAGAAAATTCAACCGGTTTATACTGGCCATAAATTCAGGATCAACCGCTGCCGGTACTCCCGCAGGAGTAGAAGCCGGAGAATCCAGGTACCGGCCAACTGCCCTTTGAGGAACCCTTGCAAAATTGATTGCGTCAATCACATGGGGGTAGTTTACCATCAGGTTCTTGGTGGTTTTAGGATCAATGACGATTTCTTGACCGGTCTCGCTGATCAGCGTGGGCGTGGAATACAATCCAGTTTGGGGAGAATTTACCAGCGGAACATCTTTATAAAGTTTATTGTCATCCTGACCGATAACGGAATAGCGGCCTTTGGCTGCTTCCGGTACTTTTTGGCTCAGGATGTAACCGATCTGAATTGCACCAAGTGCGGCTGTAATGATGCTGAGAACAATTCCGACACCGGGACCGGCACCCAGCGCTGAAGCGACCGCCGTGGCAACACTGATAAGGGCATTGAACAATGCAACTTCTTTGTTGCGCACAGCCTGGTCATGTTCCATCTTCTTGCGCTTCTTGTCCAGGTCTTTATCCATTCTATTGACCTGCGCATCGTACTGGGCTTTTGTGATGAGTTTTGCATCAAGCTGTGCCTGAAGATTTGATTTCTTCTTGTTGTTAGCTTCTTCATCCTGCTTTAACTGCTGGTTTTCAGCATCAGTCTGCATGGAGAAGATGGCAGCCAGGCCATCAACAGCGCCTTTTGCCAGGGAAATGGCATCTTCTGAGACTCTTAGTGCTGTATCCTTTGAAAGCTGAACCTGCTTTGCAGCAACCTCTTCTGCCATTTGTTTTTTGATCTCGGCAGTCCGTGCTTCATCCTTGATGTTATCTTCAAGTATCTTCCTATACTTTGCATCTACTTCCAGGCGGATCTTCACCTGTTTTTCCGCCAGGTCGATATCGGATTTCAGGCGCAGGGTTTTTAGCTGCTCCTGGTAATCGAAAATGTTCTTGTCATCATTATCGACATGCTTTGCCACTACCGTTGCACCTTTTTGAGCAAACGTGTCCCGGATGGCTTGCTTCTGCTGCTCGGTTGCCTTGGTAACCGACAGCGTGTATTCCATTTCCTTTTGAAGCGAATCAAGGACTGCCTGCAAATACTCATCAGAATCCTTATCCATGGATTCCATTTTGGCATCCGCTTTTTCCTTCTCGATTTTGTACTGGGACTGAATTTCCTTTTCCGCATATTTGAGGCGAATATCATCCTGCTTTTCTATCAGCTGATCTGTGAGAACTCGCCTGAGTTCTACTTCATCGGCTGAATTACCTTTGATTTTGTCTAGACGTTCACCCAACTTTTCCTCTTCAATGGCCAGTTCCCTGTCCATTTCTCCTTCGGTGACAGCCGCTCTGGCCTGGGCCAGTTGCTTCTTTATGTTGAGAAGGTAATCAGCCTGTTTCTTTGCCTTAGATTCTGCTTCTGCCGGGGTTCCTGTGGATGGATCAGATTTGTCGAACGACTGAATCTTTTTGTTCAGGTCCTTGATCTTGCCCTGAACCCTGATAAAATCCTCTGAGCCTGCCACGGAGGCTTTCAGGGCAATCTGGTATTTTGAAAGTTTCGCTTCAAGGTTATCGAGCGATTCCCCAATGATTTTATCACCGATGCTTTCCGCGTTTAGCACATCGCTCAGCGATTGCTTTGCATCTTTGAACTGGGAGATTTTATCCTGGAGCTTTTTGATCCCTTGATCATAGGGCTTTGTTGCTTCGGTGCGGTTCTCCTGCGCATCAATGGCATTGTCAGCCACAGCCATAGCAGCGCCACCGGGACTGGCACCGCCTTTTACCGTATTCCAAACCCTTTGCAGGATCGTCGGTTTTGCTGCTGCTTCGCCAATAGATTTCTGTTTTGTCTGCATCAAAAGCAGTTCTGCTTCTGCCTGTTTGATGGTCAGGTCGATCTTTTCCTGAAGATCCTTTTTCTCCTGGACAGAAAGTAGGTTCAAATTTCTGACGGTACCTGCTACCTTCTCATATGCATCTTCAAGTTTCTTATTGGCCTCGGCCAGCAAAACAGTGGTTGAAGCCTTCAATTTCTCCAGGGCAATAGCCTGGCTATTGTACGTTTCGTATGTCTTGATCCCGGCAACCAAAGCAGTAATAGCGGCTATGACCAGTCCTATCGGGTTTGCTGCCATGGCAGCATTCCAAAGCCACTGGGCAGTAGTTGCCAGCTTGGTGGCGATCGTACCGTTTCCTTTCCAAATGGCAAGCAACTGCTCTTTGACGATCAGGTATTCTAGAACCACGGCATCTTTCATTTTCAGAAGGATGCCTTCCTTTAAAGTCAGGTTGTTCAAAATTGCAACCTGGATTGATCTTGTCTGAGCTGCAATGTAAACCCCAATGGCACCGGTGAGTGCGATAAGAGCGATACGGTATTTGTCGATCCATTCGGGCAGTGCCTTAAGCCATGCCACCAGGTTTACCACTGCGCCAACCATTGATTTGAGAAACTCCGTCACACCCGGCAAGGTGATCAGCCGGTAAAACTCTTTCCCGAGTTTATCCAGGGTAGCTCCCAGGGTCGTGTTCTTGTCGTTGAATTGTCTGGTGATTTCATCAGTGCCCTGCAGAGACTTGCCGGCCAGGGCAACTTTCTGCTGGAGCATATCGGTATTGTTGCCAAGTTTGGCAAAGACTTCCGAGGCCCCGGCACCTGAAATTTCCAGTTCCCTGATCAGTTTTCCTAATATTGTTGCACCCTCTCCGCCTCTTTTGGATCCTTCGACAACTTTCACAAAAGCACCATAGAGATCAGTGTTTACCAGCGTTGTGAATTCCTGCAATGGGATCCCGGCCACCTTTGCAAAATCGGCGGTGTTGTAAGTCATCTTCATAAGGATCTTCGTCATTGCCGTTCCGCCCCGTTCGGTGGAAACTGCAAGCTCCTGGAGTGTGGCAGAAATGCCCATCACTTCAGCAGAAGATAACCCGAGCGACATACCTACACCACCAATTCTGTTTGAAAGATCGACCAGTACTGGCGCAGTTGCAAAACCGTCAGCCCCTAATACATTGATTGCATTGCCCAAACGAAGCATATCATCAGAAACAGCAGAAGTTTTCATGTCTGTCAGGACATTTCTGAGGGTTCCCATTTGCGTGGCAACCTCGCTTGCTCCACCCTGGATTTCAGCCCCGAGGGCGACATTGAGTTTGTCAATGGAATCTACAAATGGAAGGATATCCTTCTGAGCGATCCCAAGCTGCCCGGCAACCACAGCCATTTCCCGAAGGTCGCTTCGAGAAGTCCGGGTGTCGATCTTACCCAGTTCGGTATTCAGCTTTTTAACTTCATCAACAGTCAGTTTCGTGGTTTTGCGGATATCGGCCAGTGAATCTTCCAGTTTTGCATTGCCTTTGATAATACCAACCACAGCAGCGCCGAACCCGATAACTCCCACAGTGATCATCTGTAGCACCTGCTGGTATTTGTTGGCCTGGTCGGCCAGTTTTGAAAAAGCACCTCCAGTCTGGTTTATCTCTCCCCTGAGGTCTTTAAGCCTGCCGTTGACTTTCTGAAACTCACGTTCTTTTTCGCCAAATTCCTTGGAGTTTACATTCAATTGGCGAAGTTCAGCATTCAGTTTCCGTGCTTCTGCCTCCAATTGTTTAAGGGTAGCATTGGCTTTTTCACCGTTGAATATGACGGTGGCTGTGGACGTTTCGTTTTTAGCCATTGTTGATTGATTTATCGGAAACATTTTCGGTAATGGCGATCACACCCCTGTGGCCGTATTCTTTGGCAAATATTTCGCTCAGCTTCATCACTTCGGCATGAAAAGTCTTGGAATACCATTTCTTTGGTCTCCTTCGGTTTCCAAGCATTTTCCCAGAGAGTCGGCGGGATGTGGCAGATTCTTTCACATCACCGATCTTGACACCCCTGCCGACACCCATATCCACAAAGCGACCGTAATACTCAAAAAGCAGGGTGATTTTCAGCACATTTCCTTGTGCTGATGCCAGAACATTGTATTGAAAGCTTTGGAGAAGTGATCCGGAATTGCCCACCTTATTAATGGCGAGCTTCTTTTTCCATTTGATAATAGTGATTTTAGCCCAGGCTTCGGCTATTTCACGCTCGGAAAGTTTGGGTTGGGAGGATTGCATTGGGCAAAGAAAAGCCCAATGCAATGATTTATAAAGGACAAAAAAAGCCAGTCAATGACTGGCTAAAATCAAAATGAAATGGACATTACCTGTCTACCAGTGATAATTGTGATGGTGGTAATGATTGTACCGCAGGGATTGCATATTGTTATAACACTGGCTTGCCTGGCTTGAAAAGTATCCGGTCATGTTATATCCCTGCATCTTATGGTACATCGTGCTGTCATGCGACCAGCAGTCGCCGAATCCTTGCCAATTCTGGAATTGTAGGGTATCGAGTCCGCATTGCCAGTTGCCCATGTTCCAATTGCCACCTCCCATATTCCAGTTCCATCCGCCATTACCATAGTTTTGCCCGCCATGGTTGGCATATATGTTACGGCAATAATCATAAAAATTATATGAAAACAAACTGTCGTACTGATTGAACTGGTGCCAGTAAAAATAACAGCTATCATGACTGCCCGATCCTGTACGCTGATGAAAACTTACCAGGAGTGCATCGTTGGCCGTGGCTGCCTTATAATTATTCTGCATTGCGTTGGCTTGAGCAAGAGGATCGGGAGTCGTGGTCGTTGTGCTCTCTTTCTTGCAGCCGACCAGAGCTATGAGCAAAGAAAAAGTAAGAATGAAAAGACTGTTTCTCAAATTTTTCATGTTTTCTTTGGATAAAAATGTTTTTGAAACAAACGGATTAAATTACTTATTATTATATGTAGATGCGATGATGTAAGAATGGTTGCTTCAAACTGGAAAATTTATTTTTACGAAACTTCCGGGTAAATATTGATTTGCTTCAACTATTCCAATTCAAAACCTGCTTTCTTAATTTGGCCTTCTAAATCAGAGTATTTGATAATTTTGTGGTCGTACTCAATGTAAACCTGGTTCGATTTTTTATTCAGCTTGAAGTTTTTAACACCCTTGATACTGGATAAAATCTCACTCAGTTGCTTATCCTGCCCTTCTTTTAATCTGGTAAAACAAATTACCGTTTTATCTTCATCTATTGTAATATCCTTAACAATATCTTTCCCCTGAGCATCCCGAATGATCCGGGCATCCAGATAAAGCCCGAACGGCAATTGGGATAATTTCGTTTTCTTATTATTAAATTTAACGGTCATGTTTGTATCGACATTAACCGGCAAACAAGCTGCCGAGCCATACACACAAATGACAATTCTATCGTTACCCATCTTTTCATTTCCGATGGTTCCAGTGATTTTTTCCTGGTTCTGGGAAAAGACAGATGAAAATCCGGTTAATGAGACCAGAAATATGACGACGATTATTTTTAATTGATATTTTTTCATTAGTCAGAATTTTAATAGGTTTAAAAAGATTAACTTACATGATTTTTACAATGATTTTATCACTGCCTGGAGTTTTGCTGTTATTTCCTGCGCAATGCCTGCCAGGTCAGGATTTTTAATAGCCATCATGGATGCGATGGGATTCACGGCTGATATTTCAATACGATCTACAGCAAATTCCTGGACAATGACGTTACATGGCAACATTGTCCCGACTTTGTCTTCGGCCTGAAGCGCTTTGTAGGCATAGGGTGGATTACAGGCTCCCAGAATCCTGTACCGGCGAAAATCCACATTCAACTTTTCTTTGAGTTTTTCATGGATGTTGATTTCGGAGATAACGCCAAACCCTTCTTTTTTAAGGGCTTCTGTGGTTTTTTGTACAGCTTCGTCAAACGAAGTTTCCAATGTTTTGCTGAAATAATATTCCATGTTTAAACAATTTAACGGTTATTAATACTAATTACTGATTAAAGATAAGGTCTATTTTAAACTTTCAAAATAAAAATGATTTACACGATACATCTTATAATAATCATCATAGATTAACAATTCCTCATCTGATTTGAAATATAAATCAATCAGATCGTGAAACTTTTTATTCGTGGGGAAGGAGGATTCCAAATTTGATAAATTCAATTCTTTCAAAGGGCTGTCCGATTTTTCACTAAAGAAATATGAGATTGTATGACTTGAGTTATTGCCCCTGGGATTCATATTTCTAATATAATGTTTCTGGTAAATAATAATAGAGGATCTATCAATGATCTCAAACTCTTGATTTTTGAATATCCTGTACTCTTTCCCATTACACAAACGATAACCCCAAATAGAAGATTTAGCTAATTTAAAAGTTGAATCATGATATGAAATACGAACCGTTTTTCGTTGATCAAAATCGGAATTCTTAATGCTGTTCCTGTTGTTCAGACAGTTTGTTTCGTAGGTAAGTTTACCTTTTGAGAAATCATCTGAGGTCATATACAAGCCGCTTTTACTTGTCTTTGAATCAACTGCCTGTCCTTTGCAAGTACCAGCAAACACTACCAGGATTACTGAAAATAATAATGTTGTCTTTTTCATAACTATCCAGATTAAATATAAAAAAAAGAAGGGACTTCGTGACCCGCAATTAATTTTAAGATGAAATATTCTTTTGAACTCTGATAGCATTAAAAACTGCTATCAAAGCAACACCCATATCACCGAAAACTGCCTCCCACATTGTGGCAATACCAAAAATTCCCAGAACAATAAAAAGCAGTTTGACGGTCATGGCAAAGAGGATGTTCTGCCAAACGATGATCCGGGTCCGTTTTGCCAGGTCTATCGCCATGGCCACCTTCGATGGTGAATCGGTCATCAGAACGACATCGGCAGTTTCAATGGCGGCATCCGAGCCAAGTGCTCCCATTGCAATACCAACGTCTGCACGGGCAATCACCGGGGAATCATTTATGCCATCGCCGACGAAGGCTACTTTGCCGCCTTTGCTTTCAGACATTAATCTCTCGATATGATTGACTTTATCTTCTGGGAGAAGCTGAGAAAAGAATTTGCCAATATTTAATTTCCGGGCAAAGGCGGATGCAGCATATTGGTTATCGCCGGTAAGCATGACGGTCTGAATGTTCCTGGCATTCAGCTTTTCGATGGCTTCAATCGCATCATCTTTCAGGGAATCCGAAATAATGATATACCCGGCATATCTCGCATCAATGGCAATGTGGACAACCGTTCCTTCAACCTCGCAAACCGGATGTTGAATGTTCTCTTTATGCAACAGTTTATCATTTCCGGCAAGAACTGTTTTACCGTCAATAATTGCCCGGATGCCAAATCCTGAAATTTCATCTACCTGCTTAATCCTGGAGTAGTCGATCTTCCGGTCAAACTTTTCAGTAATTGATTTCGCAATGGGATGGTTGGAACTTGACTCAGCATAGGCGGCGAATTCCAGTATTTCTGAGGCAGAAAACCCGTTCGATGTAACAATCTCGGAAACTTTGAATTCACCTTTAGTCAGCGTACCTGTCTTGTCGAATACCACGGTTTTAACCTTCGTCAGTGCATCCAGAAAATTTGACCCTTTGACCAGGATACCTCGTTTTGAAGCGGCCCCTATTCCACCGAAATAGCCCAGCGGAATACTGATCACCAGGGCACACGGACATGAAATTACAAGCACTACCAAGGCCCGGTAAATCCAGTCGCTAAACGTTTGGCCATTGAATAACAGCGGTGGCAAAATGGCAAGCATCAATGCCCCAATAACCACCACCGGCGTATAATATTTAGCAAACGTGGTGATGAATTTCTCGGTCTCTGCTTTTTTTGACGAGGCGTTCTCGACCATTTCAAGGATTTTTGAAACGGACGATTCACCAAATAATTTAGTCACGCTGATGGTGAGCAAGCCTGTTTGATTTATCATACCGGCCAGCACCGTATCCTTCTCATTGACCTTTCTTGGAACACTTTCTCCTGTAAGAGCTGAAGTATCCAAAAAAGAGATACCTTCGACGATAACACCGTCAAGTGGAATTTTCTCCCCGGCTTTAACGATAATGGTATCACCAACCCTGACAGCTTCAGGGTCGACCCTTGAGACCTCTCCATTCACTGACAAATTTGCGTAGTCGGGCTTTATCTCAAGCAGAGATTTGATGGATCTCCGGGAACGATTCACGGCAATATCCTGGAACAACTCTCCGACAACATAAAAGAGCATGACAGCTACCGCTTCAGGCATCTGGTCAATGGCAAATGCTCCAAGGGTTGCCACTACCATCAAAAAATGCTCATTGAAAACCTGGCCTTTGACAATATTTTTTCCAGCCGACACAAGGACCTTCCATCCGGTGATGAGATATGCTGCTCCAAAAACAAGGTATTCCAGATAATGATACGGAGTATCATGAAGATAGTCCTCAAATATCAACCCTGAAACCAACAATAAAAGACCCAGAGAAGCTTTAATAATAGTCTGTCTGTTTTCAGCGAGTTCACTGACTGAAATCATCGCTTTCCCTTTATCATCCGTTTCAATCTCAACTTCCGGTTCAATCTCTTTGATCCTGGATTTCACCTTATCTATGTCATCCGTATCGATTGTCATGGTTGAATGAACGAAGTTTACATTGACAAACTTCACTTCTCCCATTTTGGTTAGACCGTCTTCTATTTTTGCGGCACATGATGCGCAATCAAGGTTCTTCAGTTTGTACTTTTTCATTGTTATCCATTTATGAAAACTTTCAACAATCTGCCTTACTAAAATAAAATGTCAAAGTTCAGTCCGTCCGGTTATACGGGCGGACTGAACAACATTCTCAATCTTGACCATTCTCCATGCCGGTTTTTACGCGATAAACTTTTTCGACAGGACTGACAGTAATTATCCCATCTCCAGGATTTCCTGTTCTTCCGACAGAAGAAATGATACTAACTATATTTTCAACTTCGGTATCCTTACAGATAATTCCAATTACAGCTACTTTACTGTCAGTAATTGAAAAATGCGTTGACAGTGTTGAATCACTGTTTTTAAAGTTACCTGTGCCTTCGGATAAGTCAACTGTGATATTAGGATGCCCGGCTTCGAGAAGCTGGTTTAAAATATCATTGACTTTGAAGGGTTTAACTATGGCTTTTACTTCTTTCATATTCATATTTTTTTAGAATTAATTTTACCCGCAGCTCATTTCACCTGCATTTTTTTTGGCTGAAAGCAGATTATACGCACCCTTGATCACGACCTTAGCTGTTTTAATGTCGAGGTCTTTAGGCAATACAACCTCCGTAAAGCCTTCATCCGTGACACCTTTCTGCACTTCAATCATTCGGTATTCTGTAAACTGCTTTCCATTTTCTTCCTTATTCTTTTCAAAAACAAAAATATAATCCTTGTCATCAAAGCTCACTATTGACTCAGACGGTAAGGCTGTCACTTCACCTGAGGTAGCTTCAATCATCGCGTTTACATACATGCCCGGAAGAACATTCTTGCAATTACTTTCTACTGTGGCGTAAACTTTATATGTTTTGTCGGCATTTACAACTTTTCCTGTCTGGTAAATGATTGCAGCGTGCTGATCTGATTCATTGTTTATAAAGAAACGAATCTTTTGCCCGACTGAAACTTTGTCTGCATCTTTTTCAAAAAGTGTGAGTTCGAGATAGAGTTTATTACTATTGACAATCTCGAATAGGATGTCGGTTGGGGCAACATATTTCCCTATATTCACGTTGACTGCCTTAATATAACCGGATATTGGGGCAACAACAGCAACAGACCTGGTGATATCGTCTTCATGCAGTTCAGCAGGATTAATGCCGATCATGTTCAGTTTTTGTTCGAGGGCATGGACCTGAGCTTTCAGACTTTTATAATCGGATGTTACCTGTTGGAGGTTTTTCTGAGAGTATACATCCTCCTTGTATAACTCGGCATGTCGCTTATAGTCGGCTTCCGTAAATTCAAGTTTGCTTTTCGCTTCCAGGTAGTTCTGCTGGATGTCAACGAACTCCTGATTTTCCAGAATGGCCAGTGTCTGTCCTTTGGTCACTGCAATGCCTGGCATCAGGTTGGCGCTTTTGACAAAACCACCAAATGGCATGCATACCGTAGCAAGATTTTCCGGAGATACTCCGACCAGGCCGGTAACTTTAAGCGTTCCGCTTATGGAACGCATTCCTACCGAACCTGTTTCAATATCGGCTAGTTTGATCTGGTCATCTCTTAACTCCACTATATCCTCTGGCAGAACTTCCGCTTCTTTCGTTTCCTGGATGTTTTTTTTTCCTCCATTGCATGAGACCAGGATCGCAATAAATGCTGTCAGAATGAAGGTTTGTATGAATCGATTTGTTTTCATGATATTTTCAGATTAAAAAATTTTTCCGGTTATAAAATCGAGGTTGATAATGGTCTGATTATAGCTGTTGAGCGCATCAAGATAATTTTGCTTGATGCCAAGCGCTCTGTTTAGCGTGATGACATAATCGAGGTAATCCAAGGCTCCTGCCTTGTAGCTCTGGCTTGATTGTTCTATGATCATGTCCGCTTCAGGAATGGCTTGCTGTTCATAATAATCAACACTGGTACTGAATTTATTGTATTCATCCAGGAGCGAGCTGTAATTACTTTTCAGTGCAGCCGTAAAATATTCAGCATTCGTACCGGCAACTTTTTCCTGTAATCTGGCAGCCTTTGTTTTCTGTATTCCAGGACCAAACCAGATCGGGATCCCAATTCCGGCCTGAAGACCAGTAAACCTGTAAGCGGCATCAAAGGTCCGGGGTACCCCATCGATCTCCTGTGTCCCGATAATGGATTGATTATAATATCCGATGCTCAGATCGGGCCACATCCGACTGGCTTCAAGCTGCTTTGTTCTTTGAGCCACTTCCACTTGTTGCCGGATGTAGCCAAGAGATGGATTCTCTGCAAGGACAGTACTATCCTTCGTTTTTGCGAAACCGATCCGATGCAGGACTGAATCCACTGTATAAACAACCTGACTGGTATTAAGCAGGGTTTGCAATTTTCGGTAATAGATTCCGACATCGATGTTTACCTGGTGGAGCTGATTTTTAATCTCAAAACTTTGCGAACGGGCGGTGATCATTTCCAGCCTATTTGTCTCTCCGGACTTTGCCCTGAGATCTGCAGCCCGCAAGAAACCAGAGTATAAACTGTCCTGGTAAACGAGTAAACGCTCCCGGGATAACAGATAAGCCAGTTGCCAGTAAACCTGCTTAACCTGAATGGCAACCTCAAGCCTGGAACTTTTCAGTTGCCAATCAGCGCTGTTGATATTGGCTTGTGACAATTTATTCTGATTAACATACACTGTGGGAAATGCAAAAGACTGTGAAATGGTAAAGCTATTGTCTTTCTGATAGGAGTTAAACTGCCCGTATTGTCCTTCCACCACTGTTTTAGGAATATCCCAGGAAGCGCCTTTCAGCGCCTTCTGTACATCTTTAGAATAGGCCGTAGATCGTATTGACAGATTGCTGTCAATGGCAATTTTTATGGCTTCCTGCAGATTGACTTTTCTTGGATTTTGAGCCTTAGCTGAGATAAAGGCTGAAGGCAGAAAGAAAAGTAACAAGAGCATCAAAGCAGTTACTGATTTCCTTTTAAAGGAAAACCTGAACCTGCGGGAGAATAGGATATAAAAGACCGGCAGAACCACTAGCGTGAGAAAAGTGGCACTGATCAGCCCGCCAATCACAACCGTCGCAAGTGGTTTTTGAACTTCAGCCCCTGCCGAGGTCGAGAGAGCCATTGGAAGAAATCCGAGCGAAGCCACGGCAGCAGTCATTATAACCGGTCGTAACCGTGAATGGAGACCTTTCAAAACACGTTCAGTAATATCCGTTATACCCTCCTTTTCCAGCCGGTTAAATTCTGCGATCAACACGATGCCATTCAGTACCGCAACTCCGAAGAGTGCAATAAAACCGACACCGGCAGAAATGGAAAAGTTCATATCCCGTAACCACAACGCAAAGACACCTCCGATGGCCGACATAGGCACTGCGGTAAAAATGATGAAAGTTTGTTTAACGGAGTGAAATGTAAAAAACAGCAGGACGAATATCAGAAGCAATGCCACTGGGACTGCAACCGCAAGCCTGCTTTTTGCAGCTTCAAGGTTCTTGAACTGTCCTCCATAAGTAACATAATACCCTGTAGGCAGAATAACCTGTTTATCAATATTTGCAGTGACATCATTGATCACACTTTGAACATCACGGTTTCTTACATTAAACCCTATGGTGATGCGCCGTTTGGTGTCTTCCCGGGAAACCTGGGCGGGACCTGACTTAATGGTTATATCTGCCACCTGTTCCAGTGGCAATTGCGATCCATTGGGCAGGCCGACTGAAATATTCTTGACATCGTTCAGACTTTGCCTGAAATCCTTGTCAAAACGGACGACCAGCCCGAATCTTTTTTCTCCGTCAAAAACCACTCCTGCCTGACTTCCTGCAAATGCTGCACGCAGCACCTTGTTGGCATCATCCACTGAAAGGCCATACTGGGCCAACCTGTCACGGTTAAAATCAACCTGGACCTGAGCCAACCCGGTTACCTTCTCAACATTAATGTCCTCAACACCTTCGATCTGCTGAATGATCTTCTCTAAATCTTCGGCCTTTTCTGCCAACGTTTTAAGGTCATCACCAAATATTTTAATGGCAATATCCTGCTTCGAACCCGTCATCAGTTCGTTGAACCGCATTTGGATAGGTTGCTGGAATTCAAATTTGACGCCTGCAAGCGGAACCAGCTTTTCTTCCATCTTTTCAACCAGTTCTTCACGGGTTTTTGCAGATGTCCATTCACTTTTATTTTTCAGGGTGATTACATAATCCCCGGTTTCCATCGGAGTCGGGTCTGTAGGAATTTCTCCTGCTCCAATTTTGCAGACAGTATGTTTAATTTCCGGGAAATTATTCAAAAGGATCTTATTTGCTTTGATCACGGTCTCTACTGTATTGGATAGTGATCCTCCCTGAAGCGTAATGACACCGGCAGCCAAGTCCCCTTCTTCGAGCTGAGGAATAAACTCCCCTCCAAGCCGGCTGAACATAAACAGGCTGAAAAGGAAAAGCGCAATGGATAGAGAAACCACAATAAACTTATGTTTCAGAGCTAAAGCAATCGTAGGATTAAAAATACTATGGAACCAGTCCATCAAACGGTTGGAAAAATTCCGTTTGTGCTCGGTCTTTTTGCTAAGGAACAGGGCAGATGCCATCGGAACATAGGTCAGTGACAGAATGGCTGCGCCAAGGAGGGCAAATGCCACAACCTGTGCCATGGGCCGAAACATTTTACCTTCGATTCCGATGAGCGCCATGATCGGAAGATAAACGATCAGGATGATGATTTGTCCGAAGGTTGCCGAACTCATCATTCGTTTGGCGGATTCAAAGACATTTTCATCCATTTGCACCTGAGAAAGTTTTTTAACACCAACATGATGATGGTTGCTCAGGGATATTCGGTGAACAACGCTTTCGACAATGATCACCGCACCATCCACAATGAGGCCGAAGTCGATCGCTCCAAGGCTCATCAGATTTCCCGAAACACCAAAAAAATTCATCATGGAGATTGCAAACAGCATGGATAGCGGAATCACTGAGGCTACGATCAATCCGGCTCTGATATTCCCAAGCAGTAAAACCAGAACGAAGATGACGATAAGGGCGCCCTCGATCAGGTTTTGAGAAACCGTCCCGATTGCCCTGTCAACGAGGTCTGAACGATTCAGGAAAGGTTCAATCTTAACCCCTTTTGGCAGGGACTTCTGAATAGAAACGATGCGGTTTTCAACATTGTCGATCACCTCATGGGCATTCGCTCCTTTGAGCATCATAACAACCCCGCCAACAGCTTCACTGGTATCAACCACAAAAGCACCGTAACGGGTGGCGCTTCCGAATTGCACGGTCGCAACATCCCTTATTAAAACAGGGATCCCTGACGGATTATTTCTGACTACGATTTTTTCAATATCGCTTAGTGTTTTGACAAGACCAATACCTCGAATGAAATAGGCTGTTGGCTTTTTGTCTATGTAAGCGCTGCCAGTGTTCTCGTTGTTCTTCTCAAGGGCTTCAAAAATATCCGTCAGGGTCAGGTTCATCCCCCTGAGCCGTTCAGGGTTGACAGCGATCTCATATTGCTTGACGAAACCTCCATAACTGTTTATGTCAGCAACACCGGAAGTGCCAAGCATTTGACGCCGTACGACCCAATCCTCGAGCGTACGAAGTTCCATCGGGGTGTATTTCTTCTCCAATCCTTTGTCGACAACCAGTCGGTACTGATAAATCTCCCCGAGTCCGGTACTGATCGGGGCCAGTTCAATTTTAGCCAATCCGGCGGGAATAACGTCCTCAGCTTCTTTAAGCCGTTCGCTAAGTTGCTGCCTGGCCCAATAGATATTGACATCATCTTTAAAAACGATGGTGACGACCGACAATCCCAGCCGTGAAATTGACCGGAGTTCAATAATGTCGGGGATATTGGCGACAGCAACTTCAATAGGCGCTGTTATGAAACTTTCGACCTCCTGCACTGCAAGTGAAGGCGCTAATGAGATGACCTGCACCTGGTTATTCGTTATATCGGGTATTGCATCTATGGGAAGTCGCATCAGGGAATAGGTTCCCCAACCGACCAGTGCCAGAACAAACAGCCCGATAATGAATTTGTTCTTTACTGAAAAATGAATAATACGTTCTATCATAATCTGATTATTTTATATGATGTGTTAGATAGTGTTGAACCCTGCCAATGATACCAAGAAGAAGAATGAAGCATGCCAGGACTATAAAAAACCATTTAATAACCTGGACAATTCCGATTTTTTTACGCGTTTTCTCTTTTTGTTTTGACTTTTGCCTTGGTTTTTGGCTCATAAAATCATTACCAATGATTGAAATATTTGTTCCCGCGATGGGAACTGAATATTTTGACCGCTTAAACGACAAATATCAGAGCGTCCTTTGATGATACAGACACTGTGTATCATTTGCCGTAAAAGGCAGGAATCCGGATTTAGGAGGGATCAGGAAATCAAAAAGGTCAAGACTATTAAAGTCACGGTGATTTTCATAATAATTGAAGGCAATGGCTTCTGCCGGAAAAAGTAATGACGTCCCGGAAACATAAAAATTGGCCTGGCAACAGGAACAGGTACAGAAAGGGGAACAATGGTCAACATCCTCTTGATGGTCATTTGCCGACTTCTGGGAAAGTTCAACTTTCTGTACTGAATAATGCCTGACTACATCAACGCAGGGAATGCCGCTGAGCAGAATAATATAAAATGACAGAAAAACAGCTAAAGCCTTCATAAATTTTGCGATGCACAAAAGTAAATGAAAATTTATGCAATTAAGTTGCAAAGTTATCTGCGGCAGTTTGCGCAGATCCCTTTGACTACCATATTGATACTTTGGAGATCAAAATTAACAGGAAGGGAGACTGAAGGGACAGGGATTTCGTTTAGACAATAGGTTTTCTGACACATCGTGCAGAAGAAGTGAACGTGAAGCTCTGCGGGGTTGCATTGACAAGTATCTGTACACATGGCATACTTTACAGATCCCGAGCCATCATCGATACTATGTATGATCTTATTTTCTTCAAAGGTCTTCAGGGTGCGGTAAAGGGTGACTTTATCTGCTTTTTCAAACTTTTGTTCCAGGTCTGAGAGACTGATCGCAGTGGTCTGTTTGATTAAGACATCCAGCACTAACTCTCGCATAGCGGTAGGCTTGACATTCTTACTGTTGAGTTTATCATCTATCGGGATTTTCATAATTCTGTGTTATTGAAGTGCCAAATTTACGAAAATCAATTATTTGAGTGAAACGATAAAATCTCAAATGGCAATCCAAATAGATGAGTCAAACTGCAAATCAAGACAATCCAGTAGTTTGAAAGAATACATCACCCCGTAATCATTATCAAAAACAGGCCCCAGCATCTCATAACTCACCGAATTGATATTGAACCCCGGAATAGCTTTCACGATAAGCAGTTCACATTTCATATGATCATGCAGCATCCTGGCAATGATATCAGTCCCTATCTGCTTCATTTTTTCGAGAATCAATAACTCGCCGGAAAAATCATCAATCTGATCGAGATGGCCGATAATCAGGAAACCGGCATTGATCGAATCTAAGATATTATCCAGGTTTGAAGCTTCAAAATTTCCGGAGAGGCTTGTCAGGATCAGGGCAGGGTATTTGATGTTTGACCGAAGGGCAGCAAGCGGCTCGTTGATGTCCATCATGTAAAAATCATTGATTTCTTTATGTTCCCTGGCAAGGGTGCGGAAATACTCAACGTAGCTGTTAATGTCGGTCATAGGAATCGATCTTATGCATATACTCATGATACTCTTTCGCCTTCTTGTTTAACCCGATGAAAACATTGTAAAGGTTTGAATTCATTACCGTTTCGAGGCTCTTGTCATCGGTCTTGCCATCGGCCAGGGAGATGATGAGCGATGCCCAACCATTATCTTCGCTTCCGGTGCCACCTTGTTGTTCATAAACATAAGGATACAGCAGGGGCAATGAATTCAGAACACCGGAAAAGAAAAGGAATATGGAGTACTTGACTTCATAATCCAGTTTGGCAATTCTTTGGCACCGATGTTTCAACGATCGGTTGGCAAACTTTTTCCGAGGATCTTGGTTATCGGTAAAAGACTTCCGGATGAGCCAAAACCATTTCCTTGGCCGGTAAAAAACTGCCACCATTTCATCGAGGTATTTTTGCTCCTTTGTTTTTGAAAAGGAATCGAGCAGGGAATTGGCCATTGTGAATTCCCCAAAGGTGCAGTTCATCATGGCATCCGCAGGGCCAAAGTATTTTCTTCTGCCGGTTCGTAGGACAGGGAGTAGATTTTGGGTCAGTGAGACTTCTTTGAATAGGAAATCGAGGCTTTCACAAAGGAAATATGCGTCATCATAATGGATTCGTTTGAGAACCTTCTGTTTGAGAGAAAGGAACTTTAAAAGCACCCTGAGCTTAAAATCCATCATGGTGAGTTGGCCCTGAAACAGACGGCTGACATACAAAACTTGTTTTCTGGTCAGCTCATTCCAATCAGAAGGCATTAAAAATGATTTACCATCTATTTCAACATGGTTCATGGCAGTAATTTCCTTTTGATATAGAAACGGATCAATTTTATTGCAACAATTATGACAATGACAACCCAGGCAATCCCTCCCGACCAAATCAGAAAGTTCTGAAAACCGGTGACTTTATACACCGGCTTTTCAATTGTCTTTGATTCAATCCTGGATTCCCGGATGTGAGTTTCTTTCCAGGAAAAATAGATCGAGCTGCTGTCGATCTTTGCGCCTGTGGTCAAAACATTATTCTGAACCGAAAAGAATGGAATAACCCGCTTTCCCGGTTTTATGGAAAGAATCTCTTTCACAACCACTT
The DNA here is from genome assembly GCA_023231005.1 of Bacteroidales bacterium. Lineage (GTDB taxonomy): Bacteria > Bacteroidota > Bacteroidia > Bacteroidales > FEN-979 > CAIVAT01. Next base: position 91,109 of record JALNWG010000006.1, read on the forward strand.
TCCCATCCCGGCATTCCAACAGTGCTTTGAGCAAGCCGCTGTCTGCCGGCAACGGAATCAGGGAATCTTTAACGGAAGTTACTGTATCGTGCTGCACAAAGACAGTCGATCGTTCGGCGACAGGATATCTTTCAGCACATCTTTTTTCAGTAATGCAGCCGGACATCAAGGCGGCCAGAAGTAGGATCAGAAAACCCGGTTTTATCATGCTATGAATTTAAAATTGTTCAATCGGTTCATCCATCCATTGAAGAATTTGATCTGGTCAGGATGATTCTTTACCAGTTCTTCAATAAAGACCTTTCTTGCCTGGAAAATAGCAGCATGAAGTCCGCGCTGGTTGACGTTGTTGACAGCAAACAGGGTTGCAGTTCCGACGATTCCATCATCAGGAACTTTCAGCAACCGTTGCGGAATGACAATGCCCCATTTTCCGCTGCCCCAGACCCAGTCAACCAGAATTTCCGCAATGCTTTGATTGGTAACCTGGTCACCTTTCCACCGGTTCCAGTAATTCAATCTCAGGACTTTGACAGCATCTGCTTTGGAAAGGAGCTTGATATCCTCACAGTCAATGTCTCCATCTGCGTCTTTGTCATAGCCAACCTGTCGCCAAGTGGCCAGGGTTACGCCCATGTTCGTTGCTCCTCCCCTATCTTTGGGATCATTAACAAACCCGCCTTCAAATCGAAGGATCTTCGGGGCAAATAATTCGAGCTTTGCCATATTACTTTTTAAATGATGGGTCTTTGACAAAGATCAGGGCGAAGCAAACCGGGGCAAATACCACGTATTCGCTCAATGTTGCCTTGCCGATTCCGACCAGCGCTAAACCACCGGCCAGCATCAGGATGCCTGTCAGGGTGGTTTTCCAATTCTTAAAAATTCTCTCTTTCATATTTTTCTATTTTAAAAGTTGACCTTCTACTTTTGAAATTCTTTCGCCATGATCGCCCAGGGTGGCTTTCATTTCATCAATCCCGGTATCATGGCGGCACAGGTGTTCGCCAATTTCTTTATGCTTTTCGGTGCAATAGGTTTCCCTGCATTGCATCTGGACGATGAGCTTATCGACAGATTTTTTCAGGGCAATCACACTCATGTAAAACTGGTACAGGAAAAACCCGATGACCGGAATTGCAATTATTTTGATGATGTCAAAGACATCCTGGAGGATAAAATCAAGTGGCTTCATGCGAGGAAAAATGAGTTATCGGATTTGTTTATGAATTCGTTGCGTGTTTCTGCAATTGCCTTTCCGGCGTAGCGGGTCGAATGAAAATAGGCAGGGTAAATATCTTCACTGGCGGTTTCATCAAGATATTGCTGCAGGGCTTTCAATTCGGATTCTCCATCTCTTTGATTGGCTTCAGCCATGATGGAGATTCGGTCTTTGTTGGAAGCCTGCTTTGATGAGACGTTAGCAAACGTGTTGCCGGCAGTATCGAAAATGCCCCAGTCCAGAACGTCAATTGAAATTTCTATCAGTGCTCTGGCCATGGTAAGATGAGCCAATGCCGGACGGATCAAGTCCAACAGAACCAATTGCGCGGTTGTCAAATCATCATCGGATTTCCAGGCCGCTTTAAACTCATCGAACAATTCCGCAGAAAGTGTAGGGCGGATATATTTTTTTTCCATAGAGCGGATGATCGGTTTAAGGCTTACGAAAACCCGTCTGCTCTCGCGTATATCCACCTCACTGTTGAACTCAAGGGTCCCACGGATAAACAGGTCTTCATCCTGGGGATCGAATCCGGGGTAGTCTTCCTTGTGTTCATCAAGGAATTTGAGAACAAGGTCCAGCGATGTGTTTGCCCGACGGATCCAATTCTCTTTGAGGTTCTGCACGCGGTATTGCGGTGCCGTTTTGTGGGTTGGTGTTTCTATGACCTGGATACCCTGGGAGGAAATGCTCACCCCGAATTCATCGGCGCCAAGCCACAAAGCATAAAGTGCAAGTGGTTTGCGGAGCATAGCGAGTAGTACTGCCAAATTTCCTGTTGTTGTTCCATCATCCGGAGGAACCGGATCAAGGGCCATCAGGTCTTGAAGTTGATCATAGAGAACATCGCCCAGCACAGGTTTGATGAAGGTTTCCTGCGCTTCATCAATATACGGGAACCAGTTTTCGATCGAGTTGCTGACATTTATGGAAGCAGCCGTTAAAACCTGTGAAAGATTATCTATCAGTCTTGTCATGCGATATTCTTGTCGATGCGTTTATCAATCTTCGTTGGATGGTCCTGCATGGTCTGAGAGGTGTCAACTGTCACATAATCAAACTCGATATCTGGAGACCATTTATTGAAATCCCGGATGAAATACAATGGTTCCAAACTGATTTGCCGGTAAATGCCCATCTCGGCATTGAGTTGCCAGAAGGCTTCCCGTTTGTCTGATCCGCTGCCTGCTCCGAGATTTCCCCCGGGAAGTCCTGAACCAACCAGGCATGGATCAACCCCGATAGCAAAGAGGATTTCCGAATTTGCAGCCTGTGAATCTGGCAGATAAGCATCATCTTTGAGCTTATTATCAATCACATTGATCTTCCATCCGGCCAGGTATTCACCTTTGAACTTGTTGAAAAAGGTGAAGGTGAGAAAGGCTTTCCCGGTATTCTCGACATCTGACAGGAAATCGTTCATTTCCGAAAGCACCTTCGTTCTTGCCGACTCACGCTGTTCGCGGGTGTAATCCGGTGAAGGGTACCTATTCATGAAATAATCATCGGGTATCTCAATGTGATACTTGATGGTCATCTGGTTTTTCATGATGGCCTGCTTGAGCTGCGGGACCTTGTTGGCAATGCCGAGCCATCCGCTTTGACGGATTCCGTTCCATACTGAAAGATGATAATAGGATTTGTTGAACGAACGGTAAAAAACCGGATAAGCAAACTGAGGGTCCTGGTATCGTTTACCATCATATTTAAACGGATCATACATCGGAATCTTAGCCAATGATCCGTCGGCTTCATTCGGAGAAAGATCCCACTGGGCCGAAAAGAATAGGAATGGAATCCGTGATGGATGGTCACTGTCCATTTTGGCATTCCGGCAATAGGCCGGGTCTTTCACGAAAACCTTGTTGATCTTGTCTTTTCCCTTGTTCAGGATGAATTCCACCCAGCCGTTGGCAAATATTTCCAGACTGCCGATAAGGTCAATCCATTGAAAGTTCAAACGGTTGATGCGAAGAAACTCAACTACATCCGGATCAGTGACTATTTCCCGGATGGGCGCTCCCAGGTTATCCTTGCCTTTATCACGATATGCTAGGATGCCCCGGCCATAATGGACGGTCTTTCGTTTTTCAAGTGCCCGGAGTGCAATCGAATTCTTTTCCAGGTCAGTCAATACATTCTGAGGGAACAAATTGTCGTCACCCCAGGGTGACCAGGGCCAAGAGCTGTAATCCTTTGGGATCACAACCTTTTCTGTGGCTGCATCCTCAGTCTTTTTATAGGATGTGGCGACAGCTTTGGCTCCCGGCAAAAACGCGATCCCATTTTCGTAAACGATCTTTTGTTTCATCAATAGCAAACTTTCTTGTTATTGAATTCGATGATCAGCCGGATATGGAGCTTTCGCTTCTGACCGTTGGGCAGAAGGATGTTCCTGGTTGAATTGACCCAGTGGTTAGGATCTTTTGTAATCCGTTCAACGACAGGGATGTTCTTCTTTGCTGCAAAGATTTCCTTTCCCTTTTTCGTTCTTACTGAGCATTTGCAAGCATCCTTTAGTTCAATGATCTCGCCGCCGGTTTTCTCCGACCTGTTTGCAGTGACAAATTTCAACTGGAACCTGACGGGTTTTTCCTGGCCATCAAATGAGTCCATGATCTCAAGGACATCCCACAACCGTATAAAAGTAGAATTCATGGGAGCAATAGTACAATGGCGGTCATTTAGAATAAAGGACACTATTTTAGCAGTGAAATTCAGACCATAAAAAAAGCGCTCCGTCTTTCGATGGAACGCTTGATTAAAAAGTGACTGAGTGTTAGAACACTCTATTGCCTCATTTTTTTACTGGCCGGTCATACTGGCAGCATCCTAGCAATGCATTGTAAGTTTTATCAGTGGCTTTGGCATTATCAGTATCGTGTCCGACCTTTGCAACTGCTTCTTCGATCTTTATGGCTGTGGTCTTGGTGTCATCAAAGGTCACAGTTAACATTAAATCTTCTGAATCCCACGTTGCTTTGGTGACGCCTTTTACGGAATTGGCAGCCTTCTCGATCCGGGTTTTACACATGCCGCAATTACCGTAAACTTTGATTTTTTCGGTTTTCGCAACATTGGCAAAAATTGAGGTCATGCTGAAAAACAGCAAACCTACTACTAACATCATTGATTTTGTTCTCATCGTTTTTAAAATTTAGTGGTTAAAAAAAATTACTTTCTGTAATGACAGCACTCAGGTAAACTCTCGTATGTTTTGTCATCAGCTTTAAACTTTTCAGTATCATGTCCTGCTCTGGCAATGGCCTTCTGTATAGCGCTCAGATCGGTTTTCATGGAGTCAAATTCCACCTTGATTTTGTGAGTTTTTGTATCCCAGATGGCCGATGTTACGCCACCAACCGATTTAGCAGCCTTTTCTATCCGTTCCTTACACAAGTCGCAATTCCCGGATACGGTAAACATTTCATTCTCTATCATAGGTTTCATTGATTTATCCATTGTTTCTTTAGTTGGCTGTGTTGATTTGTCCGCCGGGTCAGGGTTCCCCTTCGACCTTTTATCCCCGGGCATATCCATTCCAGGCATAGATGAAACCTGGCCACCTGAGGGATTCATCATACTCGGCTTGCCTTCAAGCTGGGCGGCTGCATCCACGCTGAACGTCCCCTGGGTTACAATTTCCTCTCCTTCGGTCAGACCATCCGCTACAATATAACTGCTGCCCAGCATGGGACCAAGACCAATTTCCCTGATTTTGAATATGGGTTCGTCCGTTCCGGGCAGTTTTACATAAACAATGGAGCGTTTGCCGGTCCATAATACGGCTGAACGGGGAATAACCATTTTATCCTTAAATTCGGCCATGTTGGCCTTGACAACCCCGGTGGCAAACATCTCCGGTTTCAATTTTCCTGAGCGGTTGTTAATCTCAACCCTTACCTTTGAAACACGGGTTATCGGATCAACCACTGGATCAATAAAGATGATTTTTCCCGAATAAGTCTCCCCGGGCATAGCCTGGACAGTAAAATCAATTTTATCGCCGGATTTCAGAAATGGCAGGTCACTCTCGTAGGCATCAAACATAACCCATAAGGAGGTAAGATCAACAAGATCATATAAGGAAGTACCCTGCGAGACATAATCACCATTGTTCACCCGCCTTGAAGTAACGATTCCTGAAATGGTTGAAACAACTTCAAATTTGGTTTGAACCTTTCCGGAATTCTCTATGCCGGCAATCTGACTATCTGAAAGCTTCCAAAGCTGCAGTTTTTCCTTTGCTGCTTCATATATCTCGGGTTGGGATTGTTTTGTCTTCGCAGCTTCGAGCAATTCCTGTTGAGCAGTAACCAATTCCGGTGAGTAAATTAATGCCAGGGTTTGGCCCTTTTTAACCGTCTCACCTGTAAAATTCACCAGTAGTTTGTCGATACGTCCGGGGTATTGTGCAACCTGGCTTTGCAACAACCTTTCATCGGCCTGTAGCTTGCCATACAGCCTGACTTCTTTAACAGATGATTGGCGCGAAACCACCGAAGTGAGGACATTGGCGAGTTGGGCAGCTTCCTTGGTTAAATGAATAGCATTGGGGTCAACATCCGCTACATTCTGGTTTAGCGGGATCAGGTCCATGCCACAGATGGGGCATTTTCCCGGGGCATCTCTGCGGATCTGAGGGTGCATCGCACAAGTCCAGATTGTTGTCTTTCCATCCTGTACGGCATGTTCATGCTTTTCCTCTACTTTTCCTGAGGAATGAAAAAACAGCCAGCCAATAAACAGACCTCCAATAGCAAACAAACTGAAATGGAAATATCTGTTGAACAAAATTTTCTTCATCAATATTGAACTCTTCGTGGTATTCATAATATCAATTTTCTTGAATGGGTGAAGATGCCATCAAACGTTGTAACCAGGAAATTGCCGTGTTGTAATCTACAACAGCTTCAATCTTTTTAAATTCATAATCAAGCAACTGCTGCCTGACCCGTAAAATATCAGTGAGCGGGACAACAGATGTGGAAAGGCCTTTTAACATGATGTCAAGTGTTTTGCCGGCCAGATCACTCTGACTATCGTATAACTTCACCCTGCGTTGCCCGTCTTTAAATAATTGAACCGCTTCGTAATAGTTGGTTTGCAGAGAATTGGCCGTTGCTTGGTAATTTTCCTTATTGGCAGATTTCAATAACTCAGCCTCGATTTTCATGGCATTGTACTTATTCCGGTATATGGGCAAGGTAACCGTTGCCATCGGCATGATCATATCCTTACCATTCATTGACGATGTGGACATCGCGCTTTTACTGATCACAGAATAATTCAATCCCAGCCCCATCATCGGATACCCCATTTTGGTAACCATTTTTTGGCGTGCATCCAGCGATTGCTGCTCGTATTGCAGCATCCCCAGCATGGGGTTATGTGAAAGCATGCTGTCTGTTACCGCAAGAAGTGATAAGCCAAGTGAATCAGGAATAAGCTGATCAGGTAATTGAACAGGTGAAGCTGAAGGTCGGTTCAAATAAGCATTGAAACGGGCTTCGATTGTGTTTCGCTGGGTCTTCAACAGTTCAATATTGTTTTCAAGTTCACCAATTTCGATCTGAATCCTGTATAAATCGGCCAAGCCTGATCCACCGGATGAGCTGCCCATGGAGCTGCTTTGCATGGCAGATGGTGACTGAGCTGAACTTGCTCCCGACTGGCCACCGGAATTTCCACCCATGGTCTGCATTCCTTGTGGATTTGCGGAACTGCTTTGTGATGAGCCCGCCGGATTGGATGTTCCTGATGCAGGACTACTGTTTCCTCCTGCCGGAGCTGCTTTAAATTTCACCAGGGTGAGCCGCTCAATCGTATGCAGGATATCAAGGTTCTTTTCAGAAATCCGAATATCCTGCTGAACTTTCTGCAACTCGTACCAGCTCTTTTTCACATCAAAAAACACCTGCAATTTGGCATCCCTGAATGATTCAAATTTTGCTTTTGCCATAAGACTCATCTCATCCTTTGCGGATTTCAGCGTACCGAACCAGGGAAACATCTGCATCAGTTTTATATCTGCGTTCTGTCTACCGTCAACGAGTTCCATGGGTTGAATAAATACTCCGACGTTTAATTCAGGATCCGGTAACGCTCCAACCTGCGGAACTTTTTGAAGTGCAGCCTGATATTCATAGAACTTCTGTTGAACAGTCGGGTTGTTCTTTGCTGATATGACCAGGTATTGCAACAGTGAGTCCGGTTGTTTCTGGCTGCTGGCAACAAACCAACCACAGGCCCCGATGAAAGCCAGCAATATGTTTTTATAAGCTGTGATTTTCATCTCTATTGGGTATTACTTGTTTGAATTGCTTTTTTATTGGCGCGCAATACTGCCCTTTCTCTCCACATCGCCTGGAACATCGGGACCACAAAGACGGTCATCACCTGGATGATCATACCACCAAAGGTTGGTATCGCCATGGGGACCATAATATCAGCCCCCTTCCCGGTTGATGTTAAAACAGGTAAGAGCGCAATCACCGCAACCGCGGTGGTCATCATGGCAGGGCGGACACGTTTCAGCCCGGCAGCAACCACCGCTTCACGAACTTCGTGGACGGTCGTTGGATGTCGTTGTTCAAATACCTGGTGTATGTATGTTCCCATAATCACCCCGTCATTGGTAGCAATGCCAAAAAGGGCAATAAAACCGACCCAGACTGCGACACTCAGGTTGATGGTATGCATCTGGAACATATCCCGCAGGTTAATTCCGGCAACGGAAAAGTTCATAAACCAACCCTGTCCATAGAGCCAGAGCATTATAAATCCACCGGCAAACGCCACAAAAACACCTGAAAAATGAATGAAGGCGGCGGTCACCGTACGGAACTGGAAGTACAACAGCAGCAATATAAGGATCAGACTGATGGGGATTACGATGGAGAGCCTTTTTGTGGCCCTGATCTGCTGTTCATAATTCCCGGCAAATTTGTATGAAACCCCGGGAGGCAGTTTTATACCGCCGGTGCTTATTTTCGCCTGGATGATTTTTGCGGCATCTTCAACTACATCAACTTCGGCTTTACCTTCCTGCATATCGAAGATCACATATCCAACCAGGAAGGTATTTTCACTACGAATCATTTGCGCACCCCTGGTGTAGTCAATGTCGGCGATCTCACCCAGCGGAACCTGCACGCCATTCATAGCAGGGATCAGAATGCGTTTAATATCATCTGGATTATCCCTTAGTTCACGGGCATAACGGACCCTGATCGGGAATCTTTCACGTCCTTCAACTGAGTTGCTGAGCGACATGCCTCCAACTGCCACCTGCAGAATTTCCTGCACGTCGCTGATGCTCATTCCGTAGCGGGCCATCGCTTCACGGTTCAGCTTAATTTCAAGATAAGGAGCACCAACTGCACGGTCGTAGAATACAGATGTGGCTTTTACAGAAGGGACATCTTTCAAAACTTTCTCGAACATCATACCTGCCTGTTCGATCGATTCCAGGTCGGGCCCATAGACCTTCAGTCCCATGGGTGCCCGCATCCCGGTGGAGAGCATGACCAACCGTGTTTCAATGGGCTGTAATTTCGGTGCTGATGTCAAACCCGGAATGTTGGTCACTTTGACGATTTCATTCCAGATATCGTTTGGTTTTTTAATCTGCGGGCGCCATTGACGGAAAAATTCGCCTTTTTCGTCCGGAATAAGACTGTCTGCCGGAATTATTCTGAATGTCTCTTTTTCAGGATTGTACTTTGATCCATTTTTTAACCGGTAGTAATCATTCCTGTCCGTTTTGAACCGCATCCTGTGTCCGTCTTCATCAAGAATATATTCTGACCGGTAGTTTATGGTATTCTCGAACATCTGAACAGGTGCGGGATCCAATGCTGAATTCACCCGGCCCCATTTGCCGACGGCAATTTCAACTTCAGGAATGACCGAAAGCCGTTTATCAAGCGTTTCGATGTACTCAAGGTTTTTTTCAATGCTCGAATGAGGCATACTGGTGGGCATCAGCAGGTATGAACCTTCATTAAGTGAAGGCATGAATTCTTTACCGGTACCGGGAAATGTTTTCACCGCACCCTGCCATACCGCTGTCTGTCTCACACTCTTCCAGCCGATCTTCTCCAAACCATCCGGGACAATTCCGAAAATTTTATCAATGCCCTGCCATGCCAGGATGCCGAAAAGCAAAGTAAAAGCAGGAAGCATAAGGAATTTCCATTTATGGATCAAACACCACCGAAGGATGGGTTCATAAAAATGTACCATGGTCATCAAGGCACCAAGAATGACAGTCACGATACCGGCCACAAAAATGAAGTTGACAACAGAACTGTTGTGAGCGCCCAATGGAAGCCATTCGATGGAAAGGTACCAGACAGCTACCAAAACAGTGATGGCAATGTTGATGTAGTTGGTTATTGCACTGCTTTTTTCTTTCCACAGATGTCCGGATAAATTATTGAATCCGATGGCAACCAAAGCCAAAGCCGGCCATGTGTGCCAGAAAATGACAAACAGGACCCCTGCACCAATTAGAATTCCGTTCCAGATTTTGCGAATTTTGGTCTTGTCAAAACGTATATTAAAAAAAATGTGCACCAGTGTTGGCAAAACAATGATGCCAAGTAGAAAAGCCGACAGAAGGGCAAACGTTTTGGTAAAGGCCAATGGTCGGAAAAGTTTTCCTTCGGCAGCTTCCATGGCAAATACAGGTAAGAAACTTACTATGGTAGTGGCAATCGAAGTAACCACGGCAGCTCTCACTTCTGTAGTCGCCTGGTAGATGACATCCAGCAATTTCTTTCCCCGTATCCCCTTATTCTCCGGCATCTCCAGGTGTCGAAGGATATTCTCTACATCCACAATACCAATGTCAACCATAACGCCAATAGCAATTGCAATTCCTGACAAGGCGACAATGTTGGCATCAACCCCGAAGAAGCGCATCAGGATAAAGGTCATCAGCACTCCCAAAGGCAATAATCCGGCGACAATGAATGAAGCCCGCAGGTTCATGACAAGCACAATAATGACGATGATGCTGATAAGGATTTCATGGGACAGGGCATATTCAAGGGTGCCAATGGTTTCCTTGATCAACCCGGTCCTGTCGTAGAAAGGAACAATGCTCACTTTTGAGATACTGCCATCCGGCAAGGTCTTTTGAGGCAACCCTGCTTCAATTTCCTTTATCTTCTGTTTCACATTGCCGATGACCTCCATCGGATTGGAACCGTAACGGGCAACAACAACCGCCCCCACGGCCTCTGATCCGGCTTTGTCAAGTCCCCCGCGGCGTGTAGCCGGTCCAAATGTAGTATGGCCAATATCCTTTATTCTGACCGGAACATTGTTCCGAACGGCGACCACGGAGTTTTCAAGATCATCGAGGTTCTTGATATAACCAAGTCCTCTGATGATATACTCCACATTGTTCAATTCAATGGTTTCAGCACCGATGTCGAGATTGCTTTTACGAACGGCATTCATCACATCCATGACTGAAACACTGAATGCTTTTAATGCTTCAGGGTTAAGATCGACCTGGTACTCCTTTACAAAACCACCCACCGATGCCACTTCTGAGACCCCTTCCGCAGTTGCCAGGCCATATTTTACATAAAAATCCTGGATCGTGCGTAGCTCCGCCGGATCCCATCCGCCATTTGGCTTCCCGGTTTTGGGATCCCGCCCTTCAAGTGTGTACCAGAATATCTGACCCAGCGCCGTTGCATCAGGCCCTAACGTTGGCTGCACGCCTGCTGGCAAGGTCCCGGATGGCAATGAATTGAGTTTTTCCAGGATACGGGAGCGACTCCAATAGAATTCAACTTTATCTTTAAAGATGATATAGATGAACGACATGCCAAACATGGAGGTACTTCGAACCGTACTCACCCCGGGAATTCCCAACAAGGCAGTGGTTAATGGATAGGTCACCTGGTCCTGGATATCTTTAGGAGAGCGACCCATCCATTCGGTAGCAACTATTTGCTGGTTGTCACCAATGTCAGGGATCGCATCCACTGGTACCGGGTCGCGTGGAATAAAACCGGTTTGCCAGTTAAACGGTGCAAACACAATCCCACCGACAATAAAGGCGATCAGAAAAATGAAAGTGATCAGCCGGTTATCCAGGAAATACTTTACAAGTCGGTTAAAAAACATAGATTTAATTTAAAAACATGATCCATTTCGCCATTTACACGCTCATTTTCAGCTAAGTTAGTACTTTAATAAAGTTCCACCAAAGGAATCGTTGTTATTCAAAACGATGGTATAAAAATAAATACCGGAAGGCAGCTTATCTCCGTTGATAATTATCTTATTATCAGTAATAGTTTCATCAACCTGAACTCTTTTCCCGATTGAATTGTAGAGTGAAACAGAAAGAAGAGTTCTCCCCGCATCAAGTTGCAATGTCACGACAGAAGAAAACGGATTTGGAAAAGCATGAAAACCTTCGGCTGGGTTGTTCTCATTGAGTCCCAGGGCAGATGTACTTTTAGCATAATACCGGACTTGCTGAAAATAAGGAGGCTGTTGATTCTGAAAACCCCTATTGATCTGTAGTATCGGGAAGCCGGTGCTTTTTGCGTACCACCTGTAATAGTAATTGTCAGGATAAACATGAACATCGGTGATCACATTATTCACATATAAGGTGTCATACACCGTTTCAGTAGTCTTTATCCGGATTACCTGAGCTGTAGTATCCGGGATTGTGATCGTACCCCATCCATCGACAACGGATTTGCTGACAACATGATATACCCTCAATGTATCACCGGAAATCGGAATATGGATTTTGGCAACATTTTCCGATGAATCGCCATAGGCTAAAAGTGGGAAAATAGTCAGGTTCGAGCCAAGAACTATGTTGGACGGATCCTCAAGACCATACTTTGACAATCCGGTTATATCCCGGATGTAATGATCATAATAGCACTGTGTTATGTCAGTGTGGGTAATATGGGAGTGATACATGTAACACCGCTCTTTTCGTGCAATATTCGAAAGTGGAAAATAACCTGCATTAAGGGTGGCATCATGGTTAATCCAGTCGACGGTATCCAGGGAGGCCTGTAGACTTCCACAACATGGGATTAGTATGCTGAAATCCCATGTTATATTGGCACCGGACGGGCCTGGCAAAAGGGTTACCCCCTGAGCGCTGTCAACCCTGACGCTGAACTGAACATCTCCTGGTTGCGGCAAGTCATTGATATCAAGTGATATTTGAGCCATCCCGGGTACAATCAACAGGATCGTAATAAAAAACGCAAGAACCGCTTTCAAAAATGTTTGATGTGTTTTTTTCATTTTCATATTGTTTTATGGTCTGATTAGGTGACTGATATATATGACTACCGCATACCACATCCCCCGCCACTACCACCGTAATTGTAGCCGTCTTTATTACGTTTCATCTTACAATCACCATGGTTATGGCCCCCCTTGGCATCGGCTGTGACCAGGTCCATGCCGCATTTTGGGCATGAGCCTGGCTTTTCGCTGACCACTTCAGGGTGCATCGGGCATGTGTAAGTTACTTTACCCTGACCTGCAGCAGTCGGGCTTGCTTTAGGAGCACAACCGGCAATTGTAATCATCATTGCTGCAATCAGACCGAAAATCAAATTCACTGGTTTCATATACTATGATATTAATTGAGATGCAACTTCGCATGTTCTTTTCTCATTGTCTGCATGTTATCAACCATGCTTTGCATATTAGCTGACATGGTTCCCATGGCCGGGCAGTTTTTCATGTGAAGCAACATCATGCTGTCCATTTTCATCGTGGTCATGTTCATCATATTTCCCATTACCACCATCATGCTGTCCATGTTGCACATCATACCACCAGAACCACCCATCATGCCGCCAGAACCGCCCATCATACCATTGGATCCCATTCCGTTCATCTTCATCATGTCTTTGCAATAGGTCTGGAAGTGCATGGCAAAAGAGGTGTCTGGCATATGATATAAGCTGTCGTACATTTTGCAGGTCGAATCCATCATGGTCATCCCAGGCGTTTTATGGCGTTCAACCAGTAAAGATTCATATTGTTGTGCCTGCGAATAATCTTTATTCAGCAAGGCTTCAGTAGCCTTCAAATCTGCCGAATTAGTGTCAGGTGTCGTTTTACTTTTGTTACAACTTGCCGCAAATAACATCACGGCTCCAATGGCAATAATTGCAATTTTTCTCATTTTGAATAATTTTAATTTGTGGATAAATAATTGAAATGACTTGCGACGCTGATAGCAACATCAAAAGCAGGAAAATGCCGTTAATTCAGGCAGATCCTTACAAGGATAATGAAATGGATTTTCAGAAAAGGAAAACCTGCAGGACTTGGGAAGTCTGTCCTGAACAAATAGGTTTTGACGTAAAGGGATTTTTTCGAAGTCCTCCTGATCCGTCATTCATGAGGGATAATTCAGGTGAATTCGAGAATGCAAGTATAGTAGGCAGCGATACTTGTTCCAATTGTGTTTGAAATCCTGCCTTAAAGTCTAAATGATCCTGGGTGGATTCAAATTGATCGGTGATCTTGAGACTGATCTTTTCATTATGACAACCCGGGCAATTGCCGTTACAGCAATTGTCGGGTGTCGAATACAAAGCCGTATGCATGAGATTTTTGCCACAATAATGCCGGGTTATTGTCAATCCGGTCGTACCGAAAAGCAACGCAATGATCATTAAAATATGTCCGGCCTTCTTAAGCATGCAACAAAATTACTAACATTTAAGACTAATAACGATTATTGTTTCAAAATATTACGCTTGGATAAAATTTATCCTATGTAAAGTTAGACAACCAAATCAATAAAAACTTGCGGTATATCATAAAAAAAGTTGAATGCCTTATCCTACTTGATTACCATAAAAGTAAATACCGTGTTACCATCCATCCCTGTGGTCATGTCCATCACTTCGATGATACCCTTAACACCTGATGCGGTAATATACCCAAGCATGTCACCCATCGCCAGATTTTTTACCGACGAACCGGTTACCATAGATACCGCTTCAGGAGTTTCATCCATGATTATACCGACTTTAGTATTGTTTTTAGTTGTCCAGGTTGATAAATTGAATATGGGATCGGATGGGGCGCCAATACAAACACCATCTGTGGTGGAATATGTGTAAACCAGGTCAACCGATCCTTGATGTGTAAAAGCATTGGCGGCAGTATATGTTGCCAAAGTTGAACCATTGATGAAACTTGAAAACGTACTTGTCGTTGTTCCTAAAGTGATTTCAATGTCTTTTACAATAGAATAGGTAAGCGTCTTTTGGATTGGCACATCAGAAAGACCACCTTTTTCTGAAATCGTGAAAACCAAAGTTCCAACAGAGTCAGTTACAATATAATTTACCACTGCTGAATAACTTTTACTGTTGGTAACACCAGGAATGGCAACTACTTTGCCTCCTGTCTTGGTCATGGTAATCGAGTTAATATCATCATTTGAGGTTGATCCCTTGATTGTTAATGGAATAGTGTCGCCTAAATGCCCGATTGCCCTGTCCTGGGTCACTGTCAGGGTCATATCAGAGGTCTCAGCGCTTTTTTTACAGCTTGCTACCATAAGAGCAAGACTTGCAAGAAAGATTACGGATAATGTATTTATATTTTTCATGTGTCGTTATTTAGAATGATTCTGCAAAGATATACTTAAATATCTTGATAATTACATATATTTGAATTTAATCTCAATAAGGTTAAGTACTATAAATTAATTCCATGCTAAGGATAACCCATTTGTTTGCTGCTTTACGACCATAAAAAAAGCGTTCAGGCCTTAGCCTGAACGCCGAAATCTCAGATTTGACCGAAGGTCAGAACTTGATTTTTCCTTCAACATCAGAGATGCTTGCATCGAAGGATGATCTGAGAAAATCAATGACTTTCTTGATGCCAGGGGTGAAACTGGTAGTGAAGACATTTCCGTCTGAGTCGTTCAGCCGCATGGAGCAGTTGAAATCATTGGAGGCTGTCTGAAACCTTTCCAGTTCGCTCCGGGTCTGGACCAGCTTCGCCCTTTTTTCGATGACCAGTTGGAGGTTTTCGACCTTGAGGATCTTCTCCATCAGGGTCATTTCCTTGACCGGTTCAGGAGCAGGAACAACGGGTTTTTCAAGTTCGACCTTCAAGAGCGGCTTTTGCTCCTCGGTTTTGTTCTCTTCAGGGTTGAGAACCGTTTTTGCGGCTGCAAGAACTGCGTTTTCTTCCTTGGATGCTCCGCCGTTGGTCGGCTTCAGTACTGGTGCTGTAATCTTTGTCATTGTGTTTCGCTGCTGCCTTGCAGACTTTTTTAGGCATCTGGCTCGCCGGGGTTTAAGAAAAAATTTATGCCACCGGGAACAAACGGAGTGAAAATTTTAAGCAAGAGTTCAGGTCATGATTTTATGCAATAAAATCTGAATGAACCCCAAGGGTGACGGTGCCAGAAGGCGGTCACTCTTAGCGAAAAAGATTTTCACGAGTTTAACTTTGCTGCAAATTTTGAGTAATAGTGGGTTGGCTTTTGCTTGCTTTTTATAAAAGCTGCCCGGAAGGGATTTCTTTTTTGGCAGGGTTTCTTCTTTGTCCTGGTCTCAAAGAAAAAAGCCTGATTCGCGAAAAAAAAAAGACTGCCGGAAGGGCAGCCTTTCTCAGGGTTTCTGTGTTTGATCAGAAGGGGATTTCATCTGATGGCGTTTCTTTGGAGACCTTCTTTGAAGTATTGCGTTTCTTTTTAGGTGTTTCAGTGGGTTTTACCGGTTCGTTAACTTCGGATTCTTCCAAGCGGTTTACATAAGCGGTGTAGTCATGTCCGAATTGGTCGGGGCTTTTCAGTTTTGCGATTTCAAGGGAGATGTAATCTTCATCCTTGTATTTGTGTGAGAACTTTACGAGGTCTTCGATTTTGAAGTTGATCTTAATGATTTCAAGGCCTTCGATTTTCTTTCCTTTTCCGATGTAGTTTTTTACAAAATTTTTCATGGCTGTGATTTTTAAGTGAAATTTATATGCAAGTGTAATTAAGACCATGGAGGGGCACTCAAGTAGGAACTGGAATACCGAATACCTGCAGGATATGCCGGGAAAATTCTTGAATGAGTAGCACTTTCACCCTGGAATGGGATAATAGCTTAGCATAGGAATTAAACAAAGACCACAGTCATCAGATTTCTGTAATTGCATCCAGGAAAAGAAAATCAGTCGGCCTGAATGATCAAAGAAAATAATCCCGGAACGTTCTACAACCAGATGATAGTTACCCCGCAAACGCATAACCCCAGGCAAATTAATGACTACACCTGTTGACGAGCAAGAAAAAAGCCGCTGTGGTTTCTCACAGCAGCTTAAGAATCGGAATTACCGGTACTGACTGTTGTAACGCTCTTCATCTTCAAAGGAAGCCAAAGAATTTCGGTAGTCAGCCTCATCACATTTCAGATGCCCGGCATGTTTGCCATTTGGCCAGTAGATGATTTGTTCGCCTTTTTTTATTGGTTTGCCGCAGGTGTGACATTTACTTGCGAAGCGGGCTGTGATCTGGCGGGGATCCCCGGAATAACTGTTAAAATTGTTCATGGGTTTTGGTTTTAGTGTAAATGAAAAAACCACCCCGGTTGCCCGGGATGGCTCTATTGAATGAATGGTTCAGTTAAAAAGGTGAGTCTTCCAGGACAGGCTCCAGTACCGGAACTTCGCTGGTCGCTTCAGTTGTGGTTTTTTCTTCTGAAGCAGAATATGAAGAGTCAATGCCAAGGATATGATCGGCAGCCTTCTCAGCCCTTGCAGCAGCCCACATGACCCATTTCTGGTTGTCACGGAGCGCCGATGCCCATCCCCTGATGTAAGCGGCTGAGTTTCGGATATCCGGGTCAAGGTGAGCGATACCGGAGAGGAATGAAGAACAGAGTTCAGCAACAAGTTCCTCTTTGCTGTATGGGATATCGCCAAAGTTGTTCGACATTCCGTCATAGCGGTTGAGTCGTTTGGGGTGGCCAGTCGAGTGACCAAGCTCATGGTAAACCACACGGTAGAAGGCAGAAGAGCTTGTGAAATATTTCCTATCCGGAACTGAGATCAGGTCAGCAACCGGGGAATAGTAGGCACGGTCGTCTTTGTCAGAGAAGATGATTTCCGGGCGGCCTGAGTAACCTTCAATAATGGATTCAGCCTCCAGGTGTTCATCGTTGACCTTTTCGTCAACCAGACTTTGAAGCTGGGCGATCTTTTGCTTACCCTGCTCGTCAAAGTCGGCCTGTTCGGAGTTGAAGACATGGTAAAATCTCAGAAGGAAGGTCTTTTTTGTAATGCCGGTGGCTTCATCCTGTTCCATGCCGGTTTTCCAGAAAACGACGATGGTGGATTTTTCGCCCTTTCGAACCTGTCCGCCGTTGGAGCGAATCTGCTGGAATGTGCCATAGACCCGGCTCTTGTAAGGATCGGAAGAAAGCACCAGGCGATTGATGCCCCGGTAATAATGGCCATTCATGCTGACTGGTGAAGGAACCTGCCAAAGCTTCATCCAGCTTCCGGCTGTTTCGAGGTTGGCAATGATCTTTTCGGTAATGACTGCGTAGATTTGTGAGTTATTCATGATATCTGCCCGTGCCCTCGGGTCTTATTTAGGTTTCTGGCCCACCTGGTTAAAATTGAAATTTTAGCCCAAGTGAATACCGAGAAAAATAAATAATGTCAAGGGTGAAGGTCAGATTGACTACCAATCTGAATACACTCGAAGAGCGACAGTTCCATCAGGAGGTCGCCCTTTACAGTTTTATAGCTGGAAGCGGGTTTTTCGCAGGTAACTTTGCGGAAATTTCGAGTTTAATAAAGTGCGGTGGCTTTTTGCTTGCTTTTTACTTCAAAAAGCTGCCAGAACGAGCCGAATGGTGAGGGGTTTCTTTTTTGCTGAGCTTTTTTCTTTGACCTGGGTATGGAAGAAAAAAGCGATCATGTTTAATATGTTTATCGTTGTCTATTTTCCCCTGTTCAATCGTCTGTAAGAAAGTTTTTTCCATATGCCATGAGCAAGGTCGATTTCCTTTTGTGTCATGCCATAATGTTGTTTCAAAATAATTTCGTCTGTAATTTTTAGAACCTCTTCAATGTCGGTCTTGTCACGAATTGACTTGTCAATTTGTGACAGCAACTTTGAATTGTCGTTATGATAAGGCAATAATACTCTTTCTGTTTCATTTGGCATTAATTCTAAAACACCGCCACCATGGCTACGACCACAAACTTCGGTAAATGCAAGTGAAAGCGAGTTGTAATAACTTGCTGTAAAGGAATTAATGTTTGTTCCTGCTTTTAAGAACACACGGTGCATTGTATCTGTTGTAAATGCTTTAGCTTCGTTAATTATCAATCGAGGATATAAATTGTTTCTTCTAATAAACAGGGCGTCTGAGATTTTCAAAGATGGCACAACAAACCAATCATCGCGAATGCCAGTTTTGTAACCTTTGTGGATACCAAGACTTTCGCCTTTTGCGATATATTTTACTGCTCCATTTTTCTGATTTAGTTTTTGTTTTTCAGGAAAAACAAGTAAATGCGCTTTCGCCTTCGAAAATTTATTTTTCTCCCAATCCTGTTTGGTAAAAATTACGCTGTTTACTTGAACACTTCTGCCAACCATCGGCCTGGCATATTGTCCCAAATCATACTCTTCAACTGTTGTCAGCGGAACTGTAAAAAAGTCATTGGATCCTGTTGTAATGCCAACTTCAACTTTTGCGTGTTTACCCAGTGTACATATTTTTCTCTTCTCCGCAATGGTCTCTAGAAAATCAATTTCTTCCTGTTCTAAAAAATAAAAAGTCCATTTGTTAGCTTTAAAATCAATTCTCTTTTGAGGGCTTTTTAATCGTTCCACATCTAGCATTTTCAACTCACTTGCATCTCTTAATTCAATATGTTCAATATTGTGATCTTTGGAGTTATTTTTTTCACAAAGCAATAAAACAACTTCTTGCTGAATGTCAGGAAAAACGAGCTTTTCAAAAGAAATTATATTGATTTTGTTGTAAAAATGTGCAATAAAATGTCTTAATTGTTGTGCAAATGAAACTTGTAAAATTTCGGCTGGTAAAACAAAACCAATTTTACCGCCTTTTTCTTTAAGCAGGAGTGAAGAACCTACAACAAATGAAACCCAAGCGTTTGTCAATTTAGAATAGGTAAGACCCGCTTTTATAAAAATATCACCAGCTTCGATTTGCTGTTTTCTATCAAAAAATTGATAGCGTATATAGGGTGGGTTTCCGATTATTAAGTCGAAACGCTGCAAAGTATTATTGCAGTAGGTGTGAAAATCATCATTTATAACCTGTTTGTTTTTCAAACTTATTTTATCTGCCTTTTCAGCTTCAATTTCATCTAGTTCAATGGCTGTAAGTGAGTTATATTTCAGATTGTGCGTTTTAATTTGTTCCAAAAAAACTCCATCCCCACAACTTGGTTCTAAAATATCAAAATCATTATTGCCATTAACTCCCCAACGCAGAACAAATTCCGCAATTGGTTCAGGTGTATAAAATCCACCTCTTAATTTTTCGGATGTTGCCTCAGTAATGAGTTTCATAATTAAGACTTCTTTTGAGTTTTAAGATACTTTACTTTTTTCTCTGCGACTTTTAAAACCTCGCTGGCATAATCTTCTTCGTCCAAAACCTGATAAGCGACCGTGTCGCTTAAAAAAGCAATTGTCAAATCTTTACCATTTACCTTAAACAACCTGGCAAATTTCTCAATAAATGCCTTAGTGGGTTTTCGGTTGTTTTTTTCGATTTTACCAAGCATAGAGGTATCTATGCATAGTGATTCGGCAACTTCTCGTAACGTCAGAAATTTTTCCTCACGAAGCTTTTTAATTGTTTCACCGAATGTTTTTTCTATGTTCATCTTTGGACAACTTCAGTCCAAAGGTAATGAAGAAAATCGAGTTTAATGACGATTTTAAAGAAAGAGTTATCAACAATCAGGAGTTAATAGTGAAACTAATTGATTACTATATGGAAAGGCATTCCTTTTTTCTTAGGAGCATACAATTCTAAACGCGAACCAGTAAGATTGGCTTCTCTAATTGTCTCACTTATTTCCCCCCAGGAAATGGATGTGGTATAGTTACCTTGTCCAGCTTCTCCACTTGGTTTATGCCTTACTTCTAAATCGAATTTCCCTTTATAATCACTAAAGATTGTAACTTCAAATGGAATTAGGACAGCTTCAACAAATGGAGTATTTTTTACTGGTTGCCAATTATAGTTTCCGAATAGATTGTTCCGAAAATAGGACGTATGCTGAATCTTTTGTCCATTGACCTGATAATCATCTTGGACTAATCGAAGACCACCCGTCGGGTTTGTCCCTATTCCACTGCGCTGAACACTAGAGGATGGAAGTTTTTTTCGAACCCAAACTATCTTTCCATGAAGACTAGCTCCGGCTTTAGGGCTTGATAATGTTGTTTTTACAACTTTCTTCTTTCTTCCTTTTCCTCTAAACTCAAATGGAATTTTGGCAATGGCCCTTTTGGGGAAGATTTTGGAAATTATTGAGTTAGTTGCACTTCGGTCTGATTTTTCTTCCTTTTCTTGTTGGGCCCTACGTTCGGCTTCTGTCGGCACAACTTTCGCCCTTACAAGGTCAGCAATAAGTTTTTTTGTTATTTTTTTTAGATTCGGATCACTTTGATCAAAGATCCCGCTGTAATACATCTTTAATTGTTCAACAATTTTTTTATCATCCTCTACACTGTTATCAATTCTGACTAGCAGTGAGGTTTCAACATTGCTGAAAAGTCCAGGTTTCGTGAGATTTGAGGAACCAATTATCAATTCAGATTTATCGTTGCCTTCAAAAAGGTATATTTTCGGATGGAAAATAGGAAACGGAGAAGGTGCAAAGAAAATATAGGTATGAATTTTTAAATCAAGAAGTGCCTCTAAAGCTTCTTTTGAAGTACCTTTTTGGTCAACTCCTGTGACTATTGTAATAATTTTGAGATGCTTCTTGGCTTCAATAATATAGTTCCCAAGCCCAATTACTCCCGCTTGACTTGCAAAAGCTGAAATCCCTGTAAATGTATGATATTCTTCATCTGCAAAGAATTTAATTAGTTGATTACCAACGGAAAATTCTGATGTAGATTCAAATCCTTGCCCTAAAAGTTGAATTTGCATAATGTCGCTAATTTCATTTTAGCAAATATAGAAAATAGTTGATTGAGTGGGGTTATTGGATAATACTTAATCCTTCGCATATCCAGACTAATGTCCCCTTAGTAAGACGCTAAGTTCTTGACAAATTCCAATAAATTCTAAAACAATTGTATCCCGTCCCCCGTCTCTATCATAAGCAACACAAGGTACTAACATTTTCTCAAGGTCTATTTGAAACATTACCCTATAAAGAACTCCGATTTTGCTTTTCAACTCTTCTTTCCCTGCCGTAATGTTGCCGTCTGCATAATTGAAGGTATTCTTAAATTCATACATCAAATAGGATCCCTTGTTTAATTGCTCATAACACATATTGTCGCCATTAAATTCTGCAATGAATGTCTGGGATGTTCTAGTAATTTGAAAACTATCAGATCTGAGCCAATTAATACTATCAATAACAATTTTCGTTTTTTCAAGATTTCTTATTTGATCGTTTACCCTAGCTTGTTCAAGATTCACTCTTGCTTGTTCTGCATTAGCCCTCACTTGTTCCCTGAAAGCAATAAATACAAGAATTGCACCAATACTTGCAATAAATGGAGCTGTCAGACCACCTATTGTATCCCCAATTTGACCTGTAACATTAAAATTTAACCGTGAACAAATAGCTGGGAATGTTAAAATAAAGGGAATTACTAAAATGATTCCCAATAGAACAAATACTAATTGTCTTGTAGTAATTTTTTCCATATTTCGTATATTTTCAAGTAAAATTAGACTATTCTCAGAATATCTGCAAAAATCCAACTTTATATACCTACTAATTATATTCATTTTATACTCAATAATTGGTTTAATAAAGGCCCCGGTACCGACAGCTATCGGTGCCGGGGCTTGGATTCTACATTGCACCTTCATCAGCAAAAGAATAAAACCGGTCATCCCCAACAATAATGTGATCCAGCACAGCAACATCGAGCAGTAAGCCGCAATCCTTGATCTTCTTTGTTATTTTATTGTCGGCGTCGCTTGGGGTGATAGTGCCACTCGGATGGTTGTGACCTAGGATGATCGAAGTTGCATGTTGTTCCAGGCAAATCTGGAAGATCTTTTTCGGATCAACAACAGTCCCGGAAATGCCACCTTCGGAAATCTTTACTTTTTTGACAACTCTGTTGGCCCTGTTCAGCAGCAGAAGCCAGAATTCTTCATAAGGCAGGTCGCCCATCAGGGAATGAAAGATTTCAAAGGCATCTTGGCTCTTTGAGATTTTGTTTTTAAGGATCACTTCTGATTCATTCCGACGACGGGCCAGTGCAAACATGGCTGCGATCTTAACGGCACGTTTTTCACCGATGCCTTTGATTTTCTGAAGGTCTGAAACGCTGAACTTCCAGAATTCGCACAGGTTATTTCCGCAGATTGAAAGGCTTTTCATGGCAATGTCCAGGGAGTTTTCCCCTGAAACACCCGAGCCAATGATGATACTCAGAAGTTCGGCGTCTGACAGACTACCATTGCCCTTGAGAAGGAGTTTCTGGCTTGGCAGGTCATCTTCTGCCCAGTAACGCATTGGGATTCTGTTTTCATAGTTTCTGCCGTTTTCCAGCGCAAGTTCCGGATTCATGATTAGTTTTTTCATAGTTGATTAGTTTTAAGCAGCCATTAGCCGCAGTGAGTAAATGAAATTTGCCGGGAGGGAACATGCGGAGTGAAAATTTTAAGCAAACATTCAGGTCAGTATTGTTGCAAGGCAAGAATCTGAATGAACCTGTAAGGCGACAGTTCCGAAAGGAGGTCGTGTTTAGCGAAACAACATTTTCACGAGCATAACTTTGTGAATTTCGATTTACTACTGTGTAGGATTTTTGCAACTTTTTCTAAAAGTCGCCCGTTTTCATCCGGTTTTCTTTTTGCCAGTCTTTTGCTTTCCCGGTGCCTGACGAAAGAAAAAGCTATACGACCATTAAAAAAGCAGGCAGTCTGTGACTGCCTGCCGGGGAGTTAATTTTCTATTCTGAAATTCTTCTGAAACTCTTTAAATTCCCAGTCATAGAGGGCCGATTGTTCCTCGGTCATCTCTTCTGAAAAGCCTGGGTAGTAAATGTTCTCAAGATGTTGGACAAACATTTCTTCGAATGATTGTTTGCGGGTTTCTCTGGCAAGTGCGGTCATGGTAGTAGGGTTTTAGATTGTGGATACTTGAAATTTTCTGACCGCGAAGCGTTAAACCGGATCGATTGGATAATGTCCAGGGTGTTGGTCAGATTGACTGCCAACCTGAATACACTGAAAGCGACCGTTTCTTGTCGCCCTTGACAGTTCCAAGCTGCAGCGCCCTACCAGGTGGAAGCCCTGTCGATGTAGGTAGCTTTGTAAGGATTTCAAGTATTATATTGTGGGGTGGGTTTTGCTTGCTTTTTCTTTAAAAGCTGCCCGGGAAAGGTTTCTTTTTGCCAAGCTTCTTCTTTGCCATTGATTATCAAAGAAAAAGCGGACCCGGAAGTTGTGTGCCAGTGCGTTATGCAGCTGTTTCTTTTGCTTCTCTTTCTTTGAGCGAACAAAGAAAAGAAGTCGATTTTTGTCGTTTAACAAAAATATTTTGTTAACCTGTTGATTTTGTGAAAGAAAAGGGTCTAAATTTCCCTTTTATTTCACAAAGTCCCCACGGAGTGCACGCCCCGCCCTATCGAAAAATGCAATTGCACTTTTTCGTTTTCGATATGGATATATGAAACGATGCTACATATATAGAAAAGGTGATATAAAAACAGGAAGGCTGGCAGGATGCTCCCCTATCGACCGGGGAGCAGTATCATTTCATTTGTCGGGTATTGATCCCCTAACAATGGGCTGAGAAGCCAATAGAACAGATTGTCGGCAGCATCAGAGAGATCGGTTGCTTTCCAGCGTGGCTGATCCTTCTTTCTCTCCGATGATTTATCTTTCTTAAACTCTTGTGGCAGGATGGGGGCATTGTCCATGGAGACAATGGTTTCCATGGCATTGTTCATGTTAATCCGGAAGGCTGGCAGAGATGGGTAGTCACCCGAAAGGAACTTATCCCAGAACTGGTACTTGTCCATGTGGTGTGCTTCATATAGTTCAGCTCTGAGTTGCACTTCCCATTTGGCCTTCGACATCTGTTCTCTCACATCATCGAAATAGGAATCCCTTGAAGCCGCATCATTCCTGCGGTTGCCATCCGAACCACCATACAAATAGACAAACCTATTCTGCTTATGCTGGTAATGATCGATGAACTGCTGCACCAAAACTGACAAGGTTTCATTCTCAACAAAGAAATTGCGGATGATACGGAACTCATTCACCTGTCTGTTCCACTGTGCTACGATCATGCAGTTCTGGGTCGTGCCAAAGTCAAAGGAGATATACAACGGATCACCGGGAGTGCAATCCTTGTCAGAACGACAATCGAACGTGCTCCCCTGGGTCATACTGGCCACTTCATCAATGAAGTTGTACTCATAGGAATCAGTATAGCCATGGACAGCCGAATTCAACTGAGGATAGAACCCGTTTGTGTTCTGTGTCCTGCGAATGTTCAGTACTTCCAGATCATATACGATCTTAGGCAGCACACGCTTCAAATCCCTGAAGTACATCTCTCCGAGAATCTTTCTGTTTTGTAATGCAGAAGCTTCCATGTAACAATATCTTGTCGGGAATTTCTTTGACAACTCCTGGTACTCGAAAACCCAGTCTCCATCCGGGGTCAATGGCATTGTTCCCAGGAACAACGTGCCATGATGGAAACGCAGGTGACCAAACCGGTCCCGGTTTCCGCGGTTTGCAGGCAGTACATCGGCATCAATGGCCGTTTTTCTGAGCTTCGTACATTCATCGAAGATCATCCCGTCATAAGAACCTGACCTTGCCATCTCCGGGCGGTCAAAGGAATTGAACTCAACGACAAATCCATTGTAGAAATGGATGCAGTTGGTATAATCCAACGGTGGTGCATAAGGCTCCGGCCATTCGTACTTCTTTGGGGCTTTATGGCCCACAAAGTAATGAATGCCACGGTACAATCCACGCCGTTCAAAGTGGTCGATGATCGGAGGCAATGATTTAGTGCGAATGTGGAAATAGGTCAAACCATTGAGGGAAATCTTTCCCCGAGGCATGGCCACAAAATATTTAATGATCTCTTCGGCAATGATCGTTGTCTTTCCGACTCCCCTGCCACCAATGAATACCTTATGCGGACTGTTGGAAAGCTGGATCGCCACCTGCGGATCGTTTAAAAAAGGGGCTGGCTTTACTTCAGTCTGTAACATCTTCGTAGGTGGTATCATCGGCCAACAGAATATTCTTGTATTCAGCAATGGGTGAAGCGTCAATCAATGCCATCACCTTTTCGTTCAGCTTCAGCAGCGCCTCCTGGGCTTTGGGATCGATCAGTTTGAAATACTCTGAGGTTAGAAAACTGTAGTTGATTGACAACAATTGCACCGGCGGTTGAATCTTGGAAGGGTCGGGCTGTTCCGTATCCTCCTTGTCCAGGTTGTTTGCTTTGATAATTTTATCCAGGGCTTTGTCTTTTGCCCTGAAATCATTCATGATGGAAGCTTTGCGATAATCTTCGATCGCCCATTGTGTGACCATGTTGCGCAGGGATTGACGGTCCATCCCCCGGACTGGGCCGAAACACCGGGTGCAATTGTGCACATCACGGTAAGCCTGCATTTGTGAAATATCATGAACTTTCATGAGCATCTTGACAACATCGCTCTCTATACCGTTCTGGTTGATCAGCATGGAATACGCAGATTCCCAGCGCTGACGGACCTGTTCATCATGTTCGGAAAGTTTATTTTCATCCGACAGGTAATAAAACCTAATCTTCTCAAGGGTTGTATCTGAAACTAAGCTTTTCATAGATCGTTTGCTTTTGCATTTTCAATCAGTTTCATTGCGAAAGTTTGGGCCGGTGACGAGCCATTTTGTGCCAGATCAAATATTCCTTTGCGAATTTCAGCTTCACGCTTTAATCTTCCACGCTGGAATGCCCTGAAGACTGGATTATCCTGCTCTTCCAAAACAGCGTGCAATTGCACTGGGTCCACCTCCAGAATAACTGCAATTTCTTCTTTTGTAAACATCAGCGAAGCATAGTTTTCAACTTCGGTGATGAAGGATTCATTTTGATCGATCAAGGGCGCTTGTATTTGAGAGTTCTTTTAAAATCCAATCCCGGTGAAAGGCTGCCACAGTTTTATCGCAGCACAGAACACCGGCTTCAATACGGGGGTTTCGGGTATAGTTTGCCGATCCTACCACGCAGATCCCCCAGTTGTCGTTTTCGATGACCGTGACCTTGGCATGGCACTTGGCGGCTTTGATATCGGTAGTGATCTTTTGCAGGAATTGCAGCTCTGCGGGTTTACGGATTCCGTTTCGGTAATCAAAAATCCCTTTGAGTTCAAGGATCAGTCCATGCTCAATGAACTGATACAACTGACGGATGGCATACTCGGAGATTGCCCAGGTAGTGAAATATACCCTTGCCGGACCGGTTTGCTGCAGGAGAAAGAAAAGCAGGTCATGGGTTGACCAGTCACCCAGGGAAGCATAATGTACCGACTGCCCATCGACAACCTGCCCAAACACCTGGTGAAGCTTCTCATTCGCTTTACCGATGGTCAAAAGATTTGAGCCTGTAAATGGAACTGATCTGGATTTTGGTCTGTCCAGTTTTTTCTTTGTCAAATCTTCGGTGGAAAACAGGCTCATTTATTTAGCCTTTCCGCTATTTCATCCAGTTCCAGTTGGAATTTATCCAACAACTCCTGGTTCCTGGGCAATGTTTTGAGTTTCTTAGAATCCGACACCAGGCGTTTGTACCTGGCTATATAGGTACGAACATTATTCTGCCGGATGATCAGTTCAGCTTCGCTCATTTCAGAAACCTTCTTGGGTTCATCATTGACCGGCGCCGGGGGGATCACACCATTTGTCTCATAATGAGCAATCCTTTCAGTGATCTCCTTGAGCTGGTCATCGATGTCCAGAATTCGAAAAGCAATTTCTTTTCGCTCCTGGATTTCCCGGTATGGAAGAACAGCATGAAGGTTATCGAGCATCTTATAACACATTTTCTGCTCCGATCGAAGTATGCCAATAGTGGTAACCTCCGGAGACATTGGCTGCTCTGGTTTTAAAATTTCCCGCTTTACTGGCGGTTTCACTAAAGCAGAAGCATTCTCGTATGCTGCTAAATGCTTTGCAATTTTGCTCAGTTCATACGAAAGAGTCAACCTGTTTTTCACGGTTGCTCCCCCAATGCGCAGCATCCTGCCGATTTTAGTATTGTGGGTGTAGCGTTCAAAGAGGGCGAGACCGGATAGGTAATCCTGATCAGCCTTCATCCAGAAAAGAATTTCATGATCCATGCAGCGAATATATCGCTGCAATTGCAGGAAAAAAAGGACGAATAAAATTCATCCTTGAATAAAACTCAATTCAGTTATCAACATATATAATTCACTATTTCTGCACATTACACGATTTAGGAATATTTTTGTTAATATTTATGGAATAATTTATAGTCACTTTTGGAAAACATCCATTATCTTTGCATAAAAAATAAAAAACATGAATAATAAATTATCAAGAGAGGAAGTCGAAAGAATTATCGATCCTCATTACGAAAAGATTACTACAGCAATAGCCCAAGCTTTTAGCCAATACCTTGAACTTAGCAGGGCACAATCATCGCAACCTCATTTTATCCTGAATAAAAGAACTATTGCTTCACTTATTCATGATTTTACTCGCAGTAGAATACGTGAGTTATTTACAGGAACTGAAGGCATCACTGTGAGAGACCTAAATCGGTTATTTTTATTATGTATTGATAATCAGATATATATTAGGTTTAAAAAAATTAAACATAATTTTGCAACATCAAGCATCCAAACACAACAAACAAAGGATTTTGATAATCAAGATCTTGAATTTGATAATTTCTCAATTAAGCCAACATTGTTATACGCTGGGTACGTACTTGACGAAACTTGGACCAGTATTAGGAATTTTTACCTTATGTACAAAGAAGGAAAAGATATTATTTGGATAAAAGATTTGACTGGAACCGTTGAACAAACGGCATTACCCTTTGTTGAGGTTCCTGAAACCGTTGAACCTCTCGTACGAGTTAGACAAATAAGTGCTAATAACAATGTTGCTAATATTGATTAAAAAGAAAAGAGTATATGGAAAAAATAAATTCCGAAATGATTGTTCTCGCGCGAGAAGCAAGGGGGTATACCCAAATTGAATTGGCGGAATTATTAGGAATTGCACAAGGTACTTTATCAAAAATAGAAAAGGGAATTCAATCTCCTTCCGAAGAGTTTATGACAAGTATTTGTAGTAAACTGAGCTATCCAAGGTCTTTTTTCGAACAAAATGATAAAGTGTATACCCCTGATTTAATTTACTATAGAAAGAGGATGTCTGCCCCTAGGAAGCAAATATTAAGGGCGGAAGCCACTATGAATGTAATTAGAATGAATCTTGACCGGCTTTTGAAGAGTGTCGATATTCCTGACGTAAATCTGGTTAATTGGAATGTTGAAGAAGATGGAAATCCTGATGATGCAGCAATATTTTTAAGACAAAAATGGAATTTGCCGAAAGGCAGAATTGATAATCTAACAAAGCATGTTGAATCTAATGGAATAATTATAATTGGAACGGAACTTGGTGTCGACAAGATGGATGGGATCAGTATGTTCACAACTAGTAATCAACCCATTATCTTTATTAATGCCAATATGCCTGGAGATAGGCAGCGATTAACACTAGCTCATGAATTAGGCCATTTAGTATTGCATTTAGGGAAGAAAATTGGCAATGAAAGAGATGAAGAAAAAGAAGCGATGCTGTTTGCCGGTGAATTATTGATGCCAAAGAGCGAATTTATCAGTAGGTTCGAATCATTAGATTTTAATAGTTTAGCAAACCAAAAATTATATTGGTTAGTTTCCATGGGAGCAATTCTTGTTAGATCAAAACACCTTGGATTAATTACGGATAATCAATATCAATATCTGTGGAAACAAATGGCTATTAAGGGTTACAAAACGAGGGAGCCATATGAATTGAACATTGTAAAAGAAAAACCTAGCTTGGTAAATGAACTTTTGGAATTTCACCAAAAAACACTAGGTTTTTCCAAGTCGGAACTTTCTATTGTATTAAATATTTCGGAAAAAGAGATAGATAATTTGTACTACCCAAAAGACACGAATTTAAGAATAATTCGTTTTTGATCTATGACATTAAAAAAGCCTGCCAGATTACTCCGACAGGCTCTCAACTAACCAATTATGAAAACACTACGAAAACTTCATTGATTAAATTACGGGTGGATTGGGATCCATTACCAGCAAACCTTCATAAAAGGCCATCGGCGAACCCTGTTTGCAAAGGAATCCGAACTTGTGGCCTTTATCCTTGTCGATCTCTTCGCCCCAGGTGGTTTCGATGGTCTCGATGTGCACCAGGTTGCAGGGTTCACCGATCAGATACCGCTTGTTTGAGGCGCAGTTCTGAATGATCACGATCCCTTTGAAGTCAATACCGAAATTCTGAATCCATTTCTGAACGGCTTTCTCTATTCCCGGGTAGAACCCTTCTAAGCCGATCTCGTACCCGCCGCAGTCCTGGTTGGAACCTTTGAGTTTCTTCTGTGACGGTTTGATGGTCCCCTGGGTCATATAGAAGCTGTGCATAAATTTACCCGTCTTCATTGCGATGTCCGCAGCCATGGTCACGCCATCGGTATCCCTTTGCGGAAAGGTATCCCAATCGATATCCGCTTCCTGGATCAGGATGATCTCGGATTTTATTCCGCCGCCACCTCCGGCATTTCTCACGGTGGGTTTTGCAAGGTCAAAAAGTGATATGCTCATATTTTTTTATTTTTTAAGGGTTAAGCAGGAACGTAAGCAAAGACAGCTTCTTCAATACCGAAGCCTACTGATTCGTACCAGTCGGCAAAAACCTTGATCTGACGATCAACGCTTTCGATAGAAATATTGGAGGCACCATTGTTGCGGTTCATCAGCCGGATAAAGTTTTCCTTGGGAGTGGTGAAGATGAGGTTTTCGCCAGCCATGGATGGCAATGGAGTCAGCGTAAGGTTCGTACCTTCAAGCATGGTTGTCATGCCATCGTAATTCGTGTCTGTACCATGAAGGTCACGGCGTTTTTTGTGATAAGCTGCAAACCATTTGCGCGACAGGAAGATGTTCATCGCCATATCCTTGTACAAATCGCCCACCTGGTCACCGAACGACTCCAGTTGATCAAACACATTGTCAACTGTGAGCGCATCCAGTGCGATGAAATTCATGTTTGATCCCCCGGCGGTGTGCTTATTCTTCAAAATAGTGACAAAGCCGTCCATCGAAAGGCCCAGCGCCTGAGCTGTACCTTCGACCGGTGGAACATAATGTCCCTTACCGATGAGTGCAAGTTCGCGGTTATCCATCACCTTTGGCATGATGAGTTGTTCGATGATATAGCGGGTGATCGGCCATACCTTACGATCAATCGACTCATCGCCCATAAATCCGAGCCATGAATCCATGATTTCATCGGGATAGAATGAAAGGTCGATCTTGTGCCGGCGCTGCAAAATCTCAACAGGAGTGAATGCGGCTTTTCCTTTCGGGGTCCAGCCTTCCTGGAATCCCTGAACGAGATCGGAAATTACGGCCTTTGATGCGCGGTAAACCAAATCCTGTGACTGTTTTGTGGTCATAAAGGTTTCGGAATAGGTGGGCTGGGTCAAAAGCCGCAAAATATCTTTCTGGTTCGTTCCTACGTACGTCCCGAATGCGGCTTTAAGTTGGGCTAATGAAATTGTTTCGGCCATTGATACAAATATTAAATGTTAAAATTATGAGCAGAATTCATCTGCGATTTTATCGTGTGCATATACAGGTTCATCAGCGATGCTTTCAATTTTGTCTGCATCTTTCGCGGCAACGATGGGGTTGGCGGCATCCTCTTTCTGTAAAGCCACAAGCGCGGCTTTGGTGTCGGCATGGCTTTGCTTCTCATCACCAAGGAGAGTTTCCAATTCCTGGTTACGGGTGGTTACGTTTCCAAGTTCATCGTTTAGCTGCTGGACCCGTTCCGTTGTCAATTCCTGCGCTTCAAGATTTGCGGGGTCCATTTTGAAAAAGCCTTGAATGGCTTTCCATGTATTGTTTATTTTCATCGGTTGTGAATTTTTGGTTTCATTTTGAATGGAAAGTTCTGCGATCACCGGTGACAAAGCCGCTGCCACAGTAATCGCGTATTCCATTGATCCGATCTCATCGATCAGCCCAAGTGCAATTGCTTCAGGAGCGAAATACATCTTACCTGTCATGGTTGAATCATCCACTGTAGTCCGGTTGGTTTTGACAGAGGATAAGAATTTACTGTTGATCACATCCAGCACATTTTTCTGGTATGGTTCATAGTTGCCATCCAACACCTGGTTAAGGTCTGCATTCTTATCCACCGAAAGGCTGGCATAGACTTCATGAAACTTTACTCCCTGGGCTTCCAATGCCGGCTGAAGGTCTTCCACCATCAGCATGGTTCCGATGGACCCTATGCGATCGAGATCAGAGCTGGCGATGATCTTTGATGCGCCGGAAATGATCCAGTAGGTTGCGCTTGCTGCCATACCTTCGATGAAAGCAACAATGGGAGTTTCAGAATTCTTGACGGCTTCAGCCAAAAGATCGGTACCGGTGACCTGGCCGCCGGGACTGTCAACAACCAGGAGAATACTTTTAATGTTCGGATTCTGATTAGCCGATTTTACATCGTTTAAGATTGACTGCGATCCTCTGGGGCCGCAAGGCTGATCGTATTTGAGGATTTCCGAGCGGATCGGGATGATGGCAATAGACCCTTCAGGGATGTTGGAATCAGTAAACCCGAATTTTTGAGATTGATCCCCTACCCCGCTGATAATATACGCACGGTTTCTCTCCCTGGCCAATGAGTGATCACCTGAGGAAAAACTTTCACCTCTGAGCATCGAAAGGATGATCGAAGCATAAGCGTTTGACCTTTCTTTTGAGATCAGCCAGGCACTTGAAAGAATTTCGGTCAGGATGGGATTCATTGTACCCTTTATTTGAGGATACAATATTATAATGGTATGGCGGCCAAATAAAGGACTGAAAGAATTCTAATCTTCCTGGTTGATTGGTATGCCTGAGGAATTGAGATAGGATGCCGGCTGGGTGAAATCACCGGAAAAAATGATCTCCCAACCGTGATATCCTTCAATGACAGCGGGTTTAATCAGTTTGCCTGTTTTTTTCATTGGGCAGTCCAGGGTGCCAAAGAATCGTGTCATTCCATTTTTATCCCTCAGGTTAATAATCAGGTGCCGGTTATTGAGGTTGCGAAGGATGACTTCAACGTCCGGACGATCTTTGGGAATCAGCATTTTTATCTGGTAGTTGTATTTAATCCCCCCAGGAGTGTCTTCTTCTTTACCATCAACCTGGATGGATTCAGGCGAGCCATACAGATAGTTCCAACTGTGCCCGGGCTTTAGCGTTATTGATCCGTAAAGACTATTCGCGTTGATGATGAAGGAGGCGATATCTTCCTTAAAAATGTATTGGACAGGATTGACCCCGCCAATATTTCCGTTGGTATGCCGAAAGACTGTCATATATATAAATTTCTATATGATGAAAAATAGATGACCGATCATCATCCGTTTGTTGGCAGCAATTCCACATTTAAGACTTTTTTTCCGGCCCCGGTAATATGCCTTCGAAATCATATCAAATGTGATATCATCGTAATTGATATTCATATCTGCACAGAACTGCAAAACAACCTTTTTAATACTCCCCTTTGGGGTATGCTGCTCTCTCAGGTACCGGACTTTATCATCGGCGAAAACCCTGAAGTGAAGCCGAAAGTGAGCTTCAATAATATTTTGAATATTGATCTGGTTCTTTTCTGAAATCCATGCAGTATTACGCCTGGTTTCAAGTGATCGGTAACTAATAATCCCAAACGTAAACAAATCACGGTCGGAACCTGGGAGAAGTGGCTTGGCTTCCATCGGGCGAAGCTCGATGAAAGGTGCAACAAGCCTTCCAAGGTAAGACCTTGATGTAGCCATAAGGTACGGGGTTTCATGTACATTTCCTTCTAACTCCATCACATAGCGGATGTAATCCTGGAGCGCCGGTTTTAGCCTGATTGTAATTGTCGGTCGTTCTTCTGTTAGTTTCATATTTGCGAAGGTAATTCAGGGGCAATGAATGTTAAAGGCCAATCTGTGTAATCGTCTTTCAAATTAGTTTTTCACCAGCACAGGTGCCAGCCCCCCTATTCTTCGGAGGGTGCTGGCAACTTCGGTTTTCTTGTTGCATTATAAAATTTCATGGCTAACTTGGACATATTGAGCCAATTGCCCTTAAGAGGAGTTTTAATATCATAACCACAATCACCCATTACCTCTAAAATTTTATAAAGAGATTTTTCAAGCTGATGACGAATTTCCTCTTTTGTATAAAGATGATCCTTATCAGTTTCCTGATCATCATGCTTTAAAAGGAATGTATCAATGTCTGAAATGGTGTATGTCAATAACCATTTTAAATTCAATTTTTCTTCTTTTCGCATTTTTTTCGATTTTAAAACAAAGCAAAGGGAACGGGACCAGAGCGCCAGCGGAGTTTTTGTTTGCTTCCCCGGGTCCCGGCCTGTGCTCATCAGTTAAATTTCTTTCTTGATAACGATACTCCTGCAGGAAGCCAGGCAGGATTTCTAAAATGTCCCTTCATTTTTTGAGGCATATTATTCAGCTTGGACAAAAACACGATTATCTTCAAGATGTGGCCCTAAAATAGCTCTGGTTAGATTGATAGAGACATAGCATACCTGATAGAAGCTGGCATCATCAATCCATTGAATGAGGAAAAGCAAACCAATCCTGCGTTTGCCATTGATTATAAAATCATCAATAGTGGCAAGCCGGAAGTTTTCAGGCAGTTCACTATAATATTTGAAACCGCTTCGATTTATCTTAAATTCCGGTAGATTCATTTAGATGGAATTTCTTGGTCAATTCAACAAATAAAAAAAATAACAAGGTTGACAGAAGCAAAAAGCCATTCCTACAGTCCTACGCGTCCTACAGAGTCCTACGCAGTCCTACATCGTCCTACGCTTTTCCCGCTCTTAATAATATATAAATCAATAAAATATATAATTGAAGGAGCGTGGGACTGTAAAAAGAGCAATTCAGCATAAAAAGTCAATTATTAATTTTATTTCAACGACATCAGAAAGGAGGTTCCGGGTTGAGATCAATCTCAGCCTGTAGATCTTCGGGAGGTTGAACCTTCGGAACTTCTTGCTCAGCAGCATTTTTAGCATTTGCAAAAGTGTCTCTGACAGTACGTTCTAAATTGATATCCAATTCACCGGGACCGTATTTGAAAACAAAAGCGGAAGTGTTACTGGTATCAAAGCGAACATGGGGAGCGTTACCGATGTAAGACTTATGATTTTTGAGGTAATGGAGAATTGAAACGAGTTCAATACCATTCTTTCCGGTTTGTTGGCGCCATTTTTCCATATAAAGCGGATGCACCCTTGAAAATCTGATAAAAAGGAGTGTCAGAGGCGGATCAAATCGCCGAGGAGGAATTTCTTGACCGTCCTTATCAGTGTATGCAAGGGATGGCGTAACATTGATCTTGAAATCTACCCCTGCCTGGATTTTGCCTTCATCAAGCAGATACTCAACAGTCTTCCAGAAGTTTGAAATAGATTCTGAACTACTGATCTGTTTTGACATTTGAGCGATATCATGTTTAACCTGCGCGTACATAGTCTCGTACGTAAAACTGAGCTGCAGAGGATTTGCACTCTCAAGGATAATCTTGACCGGTGCAAGTAAACAGCAATAGTTTCTGACAAGCCTTTCATCAAAGGGAAGTTTGGCCGCGATCATTTCCGCTTTAAGTTTCTCCTGGATGGTTGAAAATGTCATAGCGAAATTTTCTTCCATCAGTTTCCGGTATTCTAGAATATCGCAGACCAGGGAGCTGATGCCTTGAATTTCCAATTTTTTAAGTTCTTCATACCTCTCCATTTCCGTTGCTGAATATTTCCTTTTTATAAAGGATAGCAAGCATGATCTGGTGAGCAAAGAATTGTCATCGAGCATGGGTAGGTACTGGCCTGAAATGCAGAACGAGCCATTTACCTTTGTGGTAGTGGTTCTGCTATCCTGCGTCATTTTGCCTTTTTCGTGCCCTACCCCGTCATAGGCAGCTTTCAGAAGCTGAAAGCGCCTTATATCAATGTCGTTTGAGTATTCATCCAGCCAGACGATACAATTTTTTCCCCGGGAAGCCTTTCTCGAAAGGCCGACATGGGTACCTGAATTGAGGTTAAAAGCAGGAAGGTTGTGAAAGAAGAGGTTTGACAATGACCAGGCCATTTGACTTTTTCCGGATTGCTTCTCGCCGAAGAGAAACAGATGAGGGAAAATTTTATACTTTTCGTAGATCAGGTCACGGAAAACCGTTGCAATGGCAAAGGCAATAGCTATGACGGCATTACTGCCGTAAACATCCGTCATAAGAAGCGACCACTGGTTAAAGGTGCAGGGGGCTTGATTATAGACAAAATAGCGGTCATTTTCGTATTCATCATCATCCTCCCTTACTCCACTGTAAACAACAGAGAATGCCGGTGAGAAATACTTTTTGTCCAGATGGGAGGTTATTCCGAAATCATCTACAGGCTGCCAGGAGCCGTTGTAGATGCCATTAGCGAAAGCGTAAAATCCTTCACGCTGCCAGCCGAGTGTTCTTAGTTCATTACACATTGGAAAATCATTAGAGATGAATTCAAGAATTTTTAAATAATGAGCTTTCCCTCCGGACCAAATGAAGTTTCCTTCACCGTAAACATAAGCCTGGAACTGCTCAACGCTAATAAAATTTTTGGAAGGAATATCGATGATCTTTGATTCGTTCCATTCATTTGTGATACGCACCAGGCGTTTGTTGTCAACTTTAGAGTAGATATGAAAAAGGGGTACGACAATGAAATTGGAACCTTTCACCGGCAACCCCTCTTTAGTATGGAACCAATAGCAGTTTTTTTTTACGAACCACCCTTGTTCATGTGTAGGATCATTTTCATCTTCCATGAAGGTTGCTCCCCGGTCAAACTTCGGTTTTTTAGATTCATCAGACAGTTTTTTGAATGTGTCCGTGAATATTTTTTTGGATATTTTGAACTTCTTTGAAACGTATTTGAAAAACAACTCAGCCGAAGCCGGGTCCTTCAGTTCAATGAATTCTTGGCAGATTACCGAAATGGCATCGGATTGCTGAAAAATGTTATCTCCTGCTTGCTGTAATGAAATTTCGGCTGCAGCACAAACCTTTTCCTTTTGGCCAGCATTAGTGTCGAGAAGTTCTATGTTTTCATCCACGGAATATACTCCCCATATCGTTAACACCAAGAGCCATTATTTCATCAACCAATTTTACCCTTTCTTCAAACTGATCAGTTAATTTCAAATGTGTGAGTACGGATATATGCGTGTTGATTTCTCTCTCGTGCGCCAGTGCAGCTCGCAAATAGATATTCTCCTCTTTGAGTGCATAATTTTCTTTAAGGACCCAATTGAGATTCTGCATGTAATCCCAGGCATACTTCATTATATCACTGGTCCTTTTCCAGAACTTCCACGATTCTGTTTGTCCTGTTTTTAGTTCAGAATTGCCAAGAAGGGTGTTTACCTCATGGATCCTGTCCATGAGCATACCAGGCGCACCCTCAAAGAGGTTTCGTTGAATTTTTGCCATGGATAATTAAATTGAGGGATGAAAGTCTTGCTGTTCAAGTCAAAGTTTTTCTTCAGTTGCATTTGGGAGTTCAGCTTCAATTGCCAGGATTAATTGATCGATACGCTCGATAATGGTTATATGATCCTGTAAATCTCCAATTATTGATTCGATCGAATCCTTTGTCATCAATCCTGTAATAATATAAGGTGAGGAGAGCATCACAATCTTCAACAGTTTCAGGCTTCCCCACATAATGCGAAGATCCGGATGACTCATGTTGGAGAATGATTTCATTATGCAGTTGCTAATGAGTTATCTGAGACAAGCTGTTGTAGAATTAGCCTGGTTCTCTCCTGGTCAAGTCGAACTTCCGTGAAGTGCCCAAGGGCTTCATTCATGACATCCTTATTAAATCGAATATCATCCGGGTTAAGACACATGTTGATATAGTTCAATGAATAGTCGTGTGATTCGCCAAATTTTACAATTAATCGGTCATGGACAATTCGGGATGTTCCATAAGGAATGTTTTGGAAAAGAGAGACAAAGTCTTTATTGTTTTCAAAAAAACTGTGTTTTTTGTTTGGTTTTGTTCGCTTCATGTTGTAGTTTTGTTCGTTGTAAGTGAGTTAATTGTCGTTAAGGTGTTAATTTTTTGAGGCGGCAAAGAAACAATTAATTTATCTACAAACATAATTAATTATGCTCAACAACACTTATTGAGAATGAAAACAAATTTAACTGACTGAAATGGATAGCGTAAAAGATTTTGGAACAAAAATTTCAAGGTGTTTATTGGATCGGAAATTGCACATCAAAGACTTTTTGAAGCAATTAAAGGAGAAATATCCGAATGAAAGAGGGCTGACTGAAAACGGATTTCGCTATTCCTTGAGAAATGGGACCTTGAAAATTTCAACGTTGGCGAAGATTTCAGCCGAACTTGACATACCAGTTGATTACTGGTTCATAGAACAAGACAGAATCGATAGGAAGTCCGATTCAAATGAAATTGATCGATTAGAAGCCAGGATAGTTGAGCTGGAGCAAGACAAACAAAATCTTCAAGACCTGATCAAAATACTGAAGGAAAAACTAAAATAAATAGTCTGAAGGAAAGAATTGAGTGAAAAAAAAGTGTGAAAATATGGGTTTGTGCAAACGTGCGCACGATTGTTGAAATAAAACGTAACTCAAATTGTTGAAAACTCAATATGAATTAGAAAATTACGGATTATCAGCACATTAACAAGCACAATATATTTTGTTTATAAACAGTTAACTATCCTCCCAATATTAATTATAAGATTTACGAAACAATTAATTTTTCATTGCTGGAGCACGGATCTATTCATTAGTATTTTGGTTATTGAGAAATTAATTCAGATTAAATCGTTAAGAATAATTGAAAAGAAATGATGGTTATTGTTATTTTTGCCAATCTATTAAATCTGATGAATGAAAATTGCTGTTACCGGGGCCAATGGCCATGTTGGTGTTAATCTCTGCAAAGCGTTGCTCGATTGTGGTCATCAGGTCAGCGCTCTTACACATAAAAACACACAAGCATTAAAGGATATTCCAGTACAATTAGTGAAGGGAAATGTACTTGATCCTCAATCTTTAACCGTTTTATTCAAGGATGTCGAAGTCGTCTTCCATCTTGCAGCCCGGATTTCTATTACCGGTGATCCCGATGGAATGGTTGCCAGGACGAATGCGGAAGGAACACGGAATATGGTTGCGATTGCTCTTGCTCAAAGAGTAAAGCGATTTATTCACTTTAGTTCAATTCATGCTTTTCAGCAGCAACCGCATCATTTACAACTGGACGAATTCAGACCGTTGGTAACAAACCAAGGCTTTGCTTATGATATGTCAAAAGCGACCGGGGAGCGAACTGTTATGGAAGCTGTAAAAAAAGGACTTCCAGCAATAGTTCTTAGTCCAACTGCTATTATCGGACCAAGGGATCCTCAACCTTCTTTGATCGGGAATGCTGTGATTGACATTTACAATCATAAAATACCCTCTCTTGTTCCAGGCGGTTACGATTGGGTTGATGTTCGGGACGTGGTTGATGCTGCTATTTCTGCCATTGGCAAAGGCCGGGTTGGTGAAAAATATCTTCTCTCCGGTCATTGGCATAGTTTAAAAGAGTTTTCCGCCCTTATCCAGGAACATTCGGGTCGTAAAACGGTCAGTATGGTTTTGCCAATGTGGATTGCAAAGGTAGGGCTTCCTTTTATTACTGTTTTTAGCAAAATGAGTAAAAAGGAACCTCTTTATACACATGAATCCTTGAAAATTATCAGCGAAGGTAGTCATCTGATCAGTAATGCAAAAGCCAGGAATGAATTGGGATTTTCTCCGAGATCTTTATCAGATTCTATTCGCGATATGATAGATTGGTTAAAACAGGATGGATATATTCAATAACAACATTTTGTAATGAAAGAATCTACTTTCTACTTGATCGTATATGCGTGGATTGCTATCGCTATTTTTATTTTTCCTGTGATAATCCGGGTTGTTGTTCCCTATGGCCGGCATGCGACAAAAAAATGGGGTGCCATGATTGACAACAGGATTGGATGGATGTTAATGGAGCTCCCCGCATTACTGGTTTTTGCCGGGTTTTATCTTTTTGGTTCCGGAACCCATCCCTGTGTTACCTGGGTATTTTTTTCTCTTTGGGTATTACATTATATTAACAGGACGGTCATTTTTCCATTTCGATTAAGAACAAAAGGGAAAAAAATGCCAATTGCAATTGTCTTTATGTCGATTGGTTTCAATTTCATGAATGGATTTATTAATGGCTATTATTTAGGGACCCTTGCATCAGAAGCGCAATACCCGGCTTCTTATTTTTTTGATCCAAGGTTTTTTGGAGGACTCTTCATTTTCTTTTTTGGAATGTTTGTTAACTGGCAATCCGATAACATTCTGATTCATTTAAGAAAGCCTGGCGAAACGGGCTATATCATTCCTCAGAAGGGATTTTTTCACTTTGTCTCCTGTCCCAATCATCTGGGAGAGATCATTGAGTGGGCTGGATTTGCTTTTTTGACCTGGAGTTCTCCAGCACTTGCATTTTTTGTATGGACGTTAGTGAATCTGATGCCACGCGCATTGCATCATCATAAATGGTATAAAGATACTTTCTCAGATTATCCACCCGATAGAAAAGCTCTCTTTCCTTTTATCTTATAAATTCCCTTAAAACACCAAGTTGATTACTCAATAGAAACGGTCAGTCCCCGTAAATGCATCTCTTCCTGAAGTGGTTTCAATTCATAAAAATCACCTCTTTTAATATTACATTTACCTTTGAAATGGGTTATGAGGGCACATTGTTCTGCTTGTTCAGGTTCATGTTGACAAATCTCTACCAGACACTCAATTACAAAATCGAAAGTATGGACATCGTCATTAAAAAGAATGAGGTCATTCATTAAATTGACATGTTCTTGATTGTGGGTGGATGGTTTGTCTATATGTTTAACCATGGATGATATTTTTCGTCAACAAAATTACTAATTTATCTTCGATCAAACGGTTACCCTTGATAAATTAATTTGCGAAGTTAAAATTATGCGAGGCATAATGGCGATAATAATATAACTAATAATTGAGGAAAAAAAATTTCGGAAGTAGCGGGGGAATTATTTAGCGTTTTTGCTGGTAAAGCAGAAACCTCCGGGAATCCTGCCGGCAGTGTATTGTTTGATAAATTTTGCTGTAGGGCTATATTGGTAAACGGTTCCATTTTGAACATAATCTTTAGAATCACTTACATATATACAACCTGTTTTGGGATGTATAGCAAGGCCATAGAACAAACGACCATCAGCGCTGATCAATGGATTAGTTGGCAATCCTGTCATGGTAACCGGGGTCTGATACACACCACCTTTCAGGAAATAGAGCGTATCTCCTGTGTTATTGATACATAAGCGGCTAGGAACTTCAGTAATGGTTGGAAAGGTAAATACTTTCTCTACCATTCTGAGTTCCGGATTTATCCTCATCAAGGATGGAGCTTCGAAGTTGTCAAATCCACCGGAACATAAGACCCATACTTTCTGCTTTTTATCGATTACCAAACCGATGGGCTCTTTTCCAGTTTGAATGCTGTCGACTATTTTATCCGTCTGGGTATCAATCACCAGAATTTGCGCTTTCCTCTTTGAACTTGGTTCAGAATATTTTCCGATTGAAGTAACCAACATGTATTTATCGTAACGGATAAGACTTTCAGTCCAGCCATAAATTGGAATTGTTCCTGTTATCGTATTGGATTGCAAATTGAGAATAGAAATATCTTTTTGAAGATTGGTTACATAAGCTTTAGTAGAATCAATCAGTTCAAGGAAGCGTGGGGATTGCAAGCCTGTAATAGATTTTACCGACTTGAAATTTTTCAAGTTAACAACTTCGATTCGGTTAGAGTTATTTACAACAATAAAGCCAAAGCCATTGCAGATTTTCATGGACTCAGCGACATCACCCAGATTATGTTGATTTGCAATTTGATAAAGATCCTGAACGGTGGCATTTGTTCTATTATCAATAAACGTAATGGAGGCATTACCCCAATTATAATTTCCCTCATTGATTACAAAAATACCTTCATCGTAGCTTGTTGGGTTTTGAGTAGTATCCGGATTTTCCGGTGCAACAGCTTTTTCCCGGATTGGGTCTTTCGAACAAGATACAGAAAACAGAGATAGGGCAATAAGCGAAATGAGGAAAGGTAAGCTATATATTTTGTATCTTATATTATTCACCAGAAAAAGATTAATTACTACCATTACTCTCTATTTGGCTTATCAAAAGAGAGTTTGATCGTAAAAGCGTAGTTTATTCCAGGCATTGGTCTACTTGCGACAGATTGGTAATCCAAATTAAACAGATTATTAACTTGAAGCTGTAAAGATAAAATAAAATTGTTCAAACTGAGATTTTTTCCAAAAATAATATTTGACAAACTATACCCAGGCATTACAGTCAAGTTGTCTTTTCCTGTAAATCGTTCCCCGGTAAATGAAAAATTATATATCAGGTAAAATTTCCATCGTTCCAGAGTCAAGGTGCTATTCAGAGTATTTACTGGTATGTAGATCAATTGTTTGCCAATTTTATTGTCGTATTCCGAACTAGCTTTTTCATAGGTTGATTTACAAAAGCTGTAGTTATTGTCGAATTTGAATTTAAATTTAACTATTTCCCATTTGATATTTATTCCGGATTCTATACCCCTGGCTAAGATTTCGTCAATATTTTCAGGTTTCCAAAGATTTGAATTGCCATCCACAGGTGACCAGGTAATCATGTCATAAATCCATGAATAATAACCAGTTAAATTTAATTCTATATAGAATTTCTTTGATTTTGAAAGGAAGTTGAATACACTACCTATTTCTATTGAATAATTTGTCTCCGGTCTTAAATCAGGGTTCCCGTATAAATTCCAAAAAAGATCATTAAGCGTGGGATACTTATAGTTACGAGAAAGATTAAGGTTGAGGCCCAGATTCAGCTTTTGGAAAGGAGTCAGGTCCACTCCTACTGCCGGAACAAGCGGGAGGAATTTCCCATCAATAAGATCCTCACGGAGCACCAACGATGTTTTTAGTTTTTCCCATGGGGTATAGTTGATCTCTGTGAAAACACTAGTCGTATTACGTGTTTTTATTC
Source organism: Bacteroidales bacterium (assembly GCA_023231005.1). GTDB lineage: Bacteria > Bacteroidota > Bacteroidia > Bacteroidales > FEN-979 > CAIVAT01. The sequence goes on from JALNWG010000006.1 coordinate 134,089, forward strand.
CTTCATATTCTTCAGAATTAACCTCATCGTGGGTAAAATCAATACCCGGTTTGATTGCTAATTTCTTGATACCAATATAGGTAAATTTAATTTTATTGATCCATGAATAATATTGATGATGGTCATCATAGGTACTATCTAGTGTATAATGCATTTTTTGATTTGCAAATGCGGATCGTACCGACAAATTGAAGTCTTTTTTTACATATTTATATTCGACAACAGCCATCAGTGAACTTTGCACATTTTTCTCCACATTGTTAGCCTCGTATTTTGTTGTAGTTGGAGGAAGATTACGGTCATCGTAATTATATCTTAGTTTAGCAGAGAACAGGTGTCGATCTTTTAACTTCCAGAAGACTTCCTCTGAAAATCCGAATTGTTTGTAAGAGGCATTGTGTTGATTAACGGTTTCCATAAGGAAATCATTATAATAAGGATAATTGTTCAAAGCAGAGGCATAGTTGAATTTTGAATGTGATTGGAAGGATGAAGTTCCGGTAATGATATTGATGTTGGTGGTATAGGTATCAAAGCTACCTATTGATTGGGAAGCTAAAATATTAAGCCGGTTATTCCAATCGGGATTGGTTACAAGATTGATTACGCCACCGAATGCACCGCTGGTACGTGATATTCCAGCTGAACCAAAAAGGATTTCAAGTCCATCGAATTGGGAAACAGGGATCAATGATAAATCAGCCTGACCAAGCATGGGGGAATTCAGATCGATTCCATTCCATTCTACTTGCGTATGTTGCGCGGTAGTACCTCTGAATGAGGGTGTAGCCAGGGTTCCATTCCCATACGATTTGATGAAAATTGTGGTATACTGCGAAAGAAGGGTTGATAAATCAGAATTCAGATGAGAAATGATAATGGAAGAATCGATTTTAACTTTTTTAAAGCCATTATTCTCGAGTACATACTTTGATGTTAACTCAAATTCGGGAAGTTGAAGGGTGTCTTTCAAACTTTGGGCTTTCCCTTTCTCAGAAGTGACCAATATAACAAGTATAATACTGAAGCAATAGAAGTATTTGACTGGGTGTATCAATTGCCCGATTAACTTCAAATGGAATTTAGTTCTTGACAATTTTCTTTACGATTCTTTGACCGGTTTCTGAAACGATTTGAACAAAATAGATTCCTTTCTCAAGTGTTCCAAGGTGAATGATTTCGTTTGTTTCCGGATGAAATTGTTTGATGGGTCTCCCTGTTATATCGGTTAGGGTTACTGTTAAGCGGGATGTACTCAGGAATTTAATGGTAATTGATTCGGTAAAAGGGTTTGGAAAAATCGTAAAGTCGTGATAATCAATAATCTCAATTCCCTGACCATAATGATCGAGAATACCAACGGCATCAAGGTCAAATCCACCTGTGTCAAATGGAGTTGGCCAAGGGTCATTGATAATATGTCCTTGGGAATCATAGGAAGCCAAGCCAGGAAGAATAGAACCGCCTACATCGATTATTCTCACGTAAGAAATAGAACTTAAATCGATATTGGCACTATCTTTTAAATCCTCTAAATCAAAAGGAGTTCCGTACATAACCCGGTATTTTCCAGCTAAGTTATAGATCTTTGTAGCATCAAGGGTATCAAAGGTATTTGCTTGTGATATGGTTTGGGTTAAGGAAACCGATGGAAATCTTACAAATCGCTGACCATCAGAGCTGACTTCAACGAATCCCAATTCCAGGAAGCCATTGCTAAACGCGTTTTCGAAAACTGCAAAGTCGGGGCCTGGTTCGTTTTTGATCGGTTTTTCAAAAGTAAGAAGTGCACTCCCCTGATCACCCAGACTGACTACTAATCCATCAGCATGGCCTGATCCATACAAATAACTCCCATAGGATGCTTTATTTGATCCCTGGTAGGTAAATGTGGTATCTCCCATATTTATATAACCCCGTGTAATATTGCAGGTGGTGGCCCACCCGATGATGATGGAACTGTCTTGATATATGGCAGTAGTCCCCGGGAAACCGGCAGGTGGCGGGTATTGTGCAAAAACAAGCTGGGAAGCAAGCAGAAAAATAAACAAAAACCAATACTTCCGTTTCCTGATCAATCTAAGACCTATCAATGTTCTCTGTTTAGGATGGTTTCAGTTACAAAATTATGAAATATAATGGTTCTTTCTATCAGAATTATTAAATTTGCATTCTTCGATTATTGGAAATCCAACTATGATGTGTCACAAGAGATTTATTTTATTTGTCCTGCTTTTGTTTGTAATCTTTACCGGATTGTTCTTTTCATCGTGTAATTCCAGAAAAGCAGTCTGTGAAGCCAACGGGTATCATCAAACAAAAAAGATGAAAAAAAATCATAGTAATTACAACGCACGTTACAATTATAAGTCAAAACCCATCCGCAAATCGTATGTGATCAGAAATGGCAAATAATCGATCGCGAATCGCGTTGGTCAGTTTACTTTTCCTGGTATTTTTATTTCCATCTTGTCATGTTGCCCGTTATGTATGGTGGAATTATGCAGATATCAAGGACTGTGATAAGTTTCCGGTAGTACCAATTTCTCCCTCTGAAAACCCAAAACCATTTAAATCTTCTGCCGACAATCATACTGCTGTGAAATATTCAGGATTGGATAGGAAAGACACATTGGAGGATTATTTAAGGGTACATAAAACGGTTGCATTTTTAATTATCCGGAACGATTCGATCATTTATGAGAAATATTTTAATGGGTATAAAAGAGAATCCATTCTCCCCTCCTTTTCAGTTGCAAAGTCTTTTATTTCGGCACTTATCGGTATTGCTATTCAGGAGGGAAAGATCAAATCCATTAATCAACCCATAACCGATTTTTTACCTGAACTGAAAGATCCGGGGTTCAGACAAGTGACGCTGAAGGACTTACTGGAAATGCGATCGGGTATCAGCTTTAAGGAGGAATATGCGAATCCTTTCGGAGGTATGGCAAAATTCTATTATGGTCTTGATCTGAGTCACTACACCCTGAATCTGAAAACTGAAAATAATCCTGGAACCCAATATAACTATCAGAGTGCCAATACACAATTGTTGGCCATGGCGCTTGAACGTGTTACTGGAATGAGTGTTGCAAAATATCTGGAGGAAAAAATATGGAAGCCCATGGGTTCGGAGTATCCAGCATCGTGGAGTATAGATAGTCAAAGCGATTCTGAAGTCAAAGCTTTTTGTTGTATCAATGCACGGGCGATTGATTTCGCAAAATTCGGGCAACTTTTTCTAAACGGAGGGGAAGTTGAAGGAAAAAGCATTGTCCCTCCGCCATGGATTTCAGAATCGTTGTTAATCCAGACTGATTCAAGGGATAGTCAGGGGTTCCCTTATACTTATCATTGGAGGGTTACCGAAAATGGCGACTTTTTTGCCAAAGGCATTCTTGGTCAATATATTTTTGTTTCTCCGCAAAACCATGTAGTCATTGTGCGGTTTGGAAAAAAATCTTCAGATGTTATCTGGGCCGAATTTTTCAGGAAATTACTTTAATTTTTCCTTCCCCTTCTCATATTTAATCACTTTTTGGACCTCGCCCAATTCATTGTATTCAGTCCAGTGGCCTACTTTTATTCCTTCGTAATATTTACCGGATATTTTTAATTTTCCGTTTCGGAAGTATTCCGTATAATCACCGGAATACAAATTATTAACGTAATTACTTACACATTGCAAGGTATCATTCTGGTAATAGGTTTTTTGTATTCCATCGAAGTTGCCATTTTTATAATTATATTCTGCAATCATTTGGCCATTTTTGTTAAACCATTTACTGGTGCCATCTTTAAGATCATCCTTAAACCAGGATTCTTCCTGCATTTTACCGTTGTCATAATATTGGCGGAATAGGCCATTTTTTTTGCCATTCAGGTACATGGTTTCGGATAAGGGAAAATCGCCAAACTGACCATAATAAATAGTTTTACCATGAGGTAACCCATTTTTAAAATTTTCCACAATGCTAACTTTACCTTTCCGGTCGAATTGAAGCGATATACCATTTTTTATTCCGTTTTCATAATATTCCAGTTTGGAGATCTGGCTATTTGAATAATAGGTGATCCAATTTTTAATCTTGTTGTTGTTGAGATATTCTCCTTTATAGGTAAATTCTCCCTGTTTTTCTTCCCAAGGACCGGTTTTCAATCCAGTGGCATCTAATTTGTTAATTGAATCAGCAGGTTTTACTGGAATTGTATTTACCTGGGCAAAGAGTGCTAATGGCAGTAAAAAGAAAAATGATAGTACAAGATTTTTCATGATATTCATTTTTTGGATTTTAGAAGACAAAATTATTCTATTTCACCATATAAATCAAAGGAATCAGCTTTGAAAATTTTAACATTGTAAAACGATCCCGGAACTAAAAGATTGTTCTTTACAGAGATTAATATTTCGTTGTCGACTTCAGGAGAATCATATTCAGACCGGGCAATAAAGAAATCCCCTTCGACCCGGTCGACGATGACTTTCAAAGAAGACCCGATTTTTTTACGGTTAAGCTCTCCAGAAATAACTTCCTGTACCGACATTATTTCCTCCTGTCTTTGGATCTTTTGTCGTTTTGTAACATTATCTGTCAATTTGAATGCATCGGTATCTTCTTCAGGTGAGTATGTGAAAGCCCCTAATCGGTCAAATCGGGCATCTTTCACAAATTCTATTATAGGTATAGGCGTTTAGTTATCCCTCCGAAATGCTCATAGATAAACGAATTGGTTCATTTAGTACCATCTTTTTCAGGAGCAAATCGAAGATTGTATCCATATTATTCCTTCTGTTGTAT
>JALNWG010000007.1 GCA_023231005.1 Bacteroidales bacterium
AAAACCGAAAAATTCCATATTGATATTACTGGTTGGCATAGCGGAATGTATGTTGCCCGGATAGTCTTCATGAAAGAGGTAGTGGCAAGTGCAAAGTTCCTGGTGCTTGGCTGATCCATGTTATTGATCGTCTTTTAATAAACCATGATGATGAATAAATGAGTTGGCCAATTTACATCGGATTAAAAATCATTTATAATTGAAACAATATGAAAGTTCTTATTTTATCCTGCGATACAGGCGAAGGGCATAATTCAGCAGCCAGGGCTTTTTTAGAGTATCTTCAAACCCTTCGAATTGAATGTGAATTGATCGATACACTTTCATTGGTCAGTCCTGCCGTTTCACAAAGAGCATCTGATTTATATGTTTTTTCAACCAGAACATCACTGTTTAAGTTATTGTATCAGGCAGGGTCAATGATCAGTAATAACAAATCGATGTCGGCGGTATATTTTGCCAATAAACTCTATAGTGGCAAATTATTGAAGTATATTAAAGTGCATTCCTACGATATGATCGTGTGTACCCATCTTTTTCCAGCCGAAGCGCTTACGTCATTAATTAGAGCAGGCGAGTTATCTGCAAGAACCCTATTTATTATGACAGATTATACGTGCATTCCTTTTATGGAAGAGACACAATTAGATTATTATATCGTTCCTCACGACCATTTAATTGAAGAATGTGTAAAGAGAGGCCTCCCACGTGAAAAATTACTCCCTTATGGAATACCTGTAAAACAATCATTCTATTCAGCGCTATCAAAAGGAGATGCCAGAATGGAATGTAAGCATCTTTTTGGCGAACGCATTAACACAGATGAAAAGTGGTTTTTAATGATGTCGGGAAGTATGGGGTTCGGCAATCTAAAATGTTTAATACAACAAATTATAGATGAATGTGAAAAAAATATCGAGGTTTTTATCGTTTGTGGAAACAATGTTAAATTACAAAAAAACCTGACCGCAAAATTCAGTGATAAAGAGAATATTACAATATTGGGGTTCACCGATAGAATTTCAACACTAATGGATGCCTGCGATGTTCTTTTTACCAAACCTGGAGGACTATCAAGTACCGAAGCCGCTGCAAAAAGAATACCCATTATCCATACAGATCCGATCCCCGGATGTGAAACAAAAAATGCCATGTTTTTTCATTATCACGGGATGTCATACAGCAGCGCCGATCCTCATGAGCAAGTAAGAAGAGCACTGCGTTTGTGTAACGATCAAGATTACAGAAAAAAAATGATTTCCTGTCAGGAGGACAATATTAACCGTGATTCGTGTAAAGACATTCTCAACATTTGCAACAAATAACGTGCAAGGCAAATCTATATTCAAAGACGCTCCACTTTGAAAGCAAAGTAATATTTTCCTGGTAGAATTTTGAGTATGGGTTAAATGGGAAATAGCAAGCCCGATTTTTGTAATTGTTCTTTTAAATCAAGATCATCCGTAAGATGAAGGGTAACAAATCTCATTTCCTTTGCTGTATTAATATTGTTTAAGCTATCATCAATGAACAATGATTCATTCGCTTGAAGTTGATATCTGTTTAAAAGTACTTTAAAAATCTCCATATCGGGCTTTACCAATTTTTCCTGTCCGGATATGACAATTCCCTCAAAATCTTTAAAAAACGAATACCTGTTCCGCACAATGGGAAAAGTTTCTGCCGACCAATTTGACAATCCGAATATCCTGTATCTTGTTTTTAGTGGTTTAACAAGATTGACATTTTCAATGATTTCACCTCCGATCATGTCGCTCCAATCGTTGTAATACATTTCAATCTCCTTACTATATCCGGGATACTGAAGTTGAAGTTCTTTTGTGGCATCTGACAATGAATTTCCCGCATCTTGTTTAAGATTCCATTGAGGACTGCAAATATTTTTCAGGAAAAAATCCATTTCCGATTTATTCGAAAAGACCTTTTCGTATAAATAACGGGGGTCCCAATCAATCAAAACACCACCAAAATCAAAAACTATGTTTTTTATCATAGGCTAATTTTTACCTTCCGATTACACGTTTCGTGTTTTTGAATTTGCAAAAGGCTGAAGAAACCGGAGGACCAGCTACTTTTTCCATTCGGAAGCTGGTAATCAGGCCGTTGCTCCTTAAACCGTTCCAGAACATTGTGTCGCCGGTAATACTGATATTCCAGCATTCAAATGCCTTGCCGGTAGCGCCCGACAACAGGTCGTTGGTAAAATTGGAGGCCAGGAGGTTACCATAAAGGAAATAAAATCCTTCATTGTCGGGTTTATTGATCCAGTTACCTTCCTTATCCTGATAATAGTAATTAAAACTTCCATCGGTTAAATATTCCCAATAATGATAACTACTATCAGCGCTGCCTGGCGTAGTAGATTTACCGTACCATGTACCCACAAGCCACTTGGAAAAATCAGCTGTTACCCTTTTGTTGATATATGTTTTCGGATCCGGATACTCCACATTGTCAATCATAAATTTACTGACCGAATAGATGAGGGTATGCTCATCAACCGACTGAATTTCAAACTCCATGTGGAAATGGTTGCCAATGTTATTCATACCATCAATAATGATCCTGTTCCCGTCGACAGTGTAATTGTAATTGTCATTTTCTATCCAGCTTCGGTTGTTTTCATCCAATTGAAACCCTGTGGCATAGTTTTCCACAAGATCCGATCTGAATTTAATAACAAATGATGCGTCGGTAAGAACCGGATTATTGTCAACCTGTATATTGACCCAGGTCCCCAGAATTAACGAGGCATAATTTATTTCGTCATCTTTATCTTTTTTACAGCTCCAAAGCAGAAGCGACATGATAATTCCAGTAAATAAGATTTTTTTCATAGTGAATCACGAATTAATGTTGATTGTATCGGCATTGTGTGTATGATGGTAGCATTTGCCGGTTTCTTTTTACAAAATTAAGAAAGCTGTGCAATTCCCATCCGAATCATGCCGACTTTCTTTTTCTTCAAAAAATCAATAAAACGAGTTGGTCAGTTTACATCGACTATTCGTGGACATATCGCATGGCTTTTCGAAAGGCTCAACTCTTAATATGGTATATCGCGACAATTCGTGTATTGTTGCGACACGAACAAACTCTTATTCACAAAAAGGCTGTATTGAGGTAGTGCCAGTCGGTGTGGTAAGATAACGAACATCTGACTTTTATTTGATAATAAAACAGGATCTTTGCAGTAAAAAAAATGGCTCAATCATTATATTCAAAAAAACCAGAATGGTTAAAAATCCGATTACCGGAAGGCGAATCATACCAAAAGGTAAAGCAGATCGTAAAACAAAATAACCTTCATACTATTTGTTCAAGTGGCAAATGCCCAAATTTAGCTGAATGTTGGGGAATGAGTACAGCAACATTTATGATTCTAGGGGATATCTGTACCCGGTCTTGCAGGTTCTGTGCAACAAAGACCGGGCGGCCACTCGCGGTGGACATAAATGAACCTATCAGGGTATCTGAATCTGTTAAGTTGATGCAATTGAAACACGTAGTGCTTACATCTGTTGATCGGGATGATCTTTCCGACGGTGGAGCCAACATCTGGGCTGCGACCATCAGGGAGATCCGAAAAAAAAATCCAGTTACAACCATCGAAGCATTGATCCCGGATTTTAATGGTCATTGGGAGAACTTACAAATGGTGATTGCAGAGCGTCCGGAAATCATATCTCATAATATAGAAACCATAAAACGAATTACGCCGCAAATCCGTAGCAAGGCGGATTACAATAAAAGCCTTGATGTCCTAAGGCGAATTTCTGAAAATGGAATCAAAGCAAAATCAGGTATTATGGTTGGATTAGGAGAAAAAGAGGAAGAGGTCTTCGCTTTAATGGATGACCTAAGGGGAGCCAATTGTTCCATTCTCACAATCGGGCAATATCTTCAACCCACAAAAGAGCATTACCCTGTTCAGGAATATATCCATCCCAATCAGTTTTTAAAATACAGAGATTCAGGACTGGGAAAAGGGTTTATTCATGTGGAAAGTCAGCCATTGGTTCGAAGCAGCTATCATGCAGAAAAACATGTGTAAATTCAGGATTTAGAAAAAATCTCCACTATTTGGGATGATGAGGAAAAACATACCAAAAAACCACCTACAAATATCTTTGTAAGTGGTTGATTTTTTTGTCTCCCCGGCGGGGCTCGAACCCACGACCCATTGATTAAGAGTCAATTGCTCTACCAGCTGAGCTACGGAGAGTTTGGGGGTGCAAAGATAACTATTTTCACCTGATTAATAAAATTGGTCGGGAAAAATAATTTGATATATCTTTGGGATGTAAGATGAACACTGTCAGATGAAAGATTCGTACAAATCGGCGTTGTATGTAATGGACGGGGTAAAGCAACCCGGTCAGATCAACCCTGAATTAGCCAAAAAGCTCCTTTCTCGGAGGACAAAATCCCTCACTGTTGCCGAATATGTGGAAGGGATCCGTGCCGGAAACCGGACTGTTTTAAGCCAAGCCATCACCTTGGTGGAAAGCTCCCTTCACAAAGATCAGGAAAAAGCTCAGACAATTCTCACAACCTGTTTAAAAGACACCTCACTATCCAATGACAGTCTTCATTCAGCATCCAGCATCCGGATAGGTATTACCGGTGTTCCCGGCGTGGGAAAAAGTACGTTCATCGAAGCCTTGGGTACCTATCTTACCGGGAAGGGGCATAAACTGGCTGTTTTGGCAATAGATCCCAGCAGTTCCAGGTCAAAAGGAAGTATTCTTGGGGATAAAACGAGAATGGAAGCCTTGTCGGTCGATCCGAATGCTTTTATCCGCCCCTCTCCTTCGGCTGGCTCTCTTGGTGGGGTAGCACGAAAAACCAGGGAGACAATCCTGTTGTGCGAAGCAGCAGGTTTTAACATCATCTTCATTGAAACGGTTGGCGTGGGTCAATCTGAAACCACCGTCCATGGTATGGTTGACTTTTTTCTTCTGCTCATGCTGGCCGGTGCCGGAGATGAATTGCAAGGGATCAAACGCGGGATTATTGAAATGGCCGATGCCATTGTGATCAACAAAGCCGATGGCGATAACCTGATTAAAGCACAAGCAGCACAAACCGAATACCTGAATGCTTTACATCTCTTTCCTCCCCCCGAAAGCGGCTGGATTCCGGTTGTTGATATCTGTTCGTCCCGTACCAATCTGGGAATCGAAAACGTATGGAAAATCATTCTGGATCATCAGGAAACCACATCCAAATCGGGTTATTTCCAACAGCACCGCAAAGAACAAAACCTTCAGGTATTCATTGCTACCATTGAAGAGGAGTTAAAACATCATTTCTTTTCGCAGAAAGATATTGCCCAGGCTATTGTCGCTATCGAACAGGAGCTGATCCAGGGACAATTGAATCCCTATCTGGCAGCCCAGCAACTGCTCAAACAGTATTTTCAAAAACGGTGAGTGGGCAAGTCCTGTTATTCCGACAAGTTATTCAATATTACAGCAATTTCTTCGATGGTTGCGATATGGTCAACAGAGGCTGTCTGAATGGCAGCCCGTGGCATGGAATCAACTTCTGCAGTATCTGGATCCTGTACAATAGTTAATCCTCCGAACTCTTTGATTTTTTTTAGTCCCTTGCTTCCGTCACTATTGGCACCCGTAAAAATAATCCCGATGAGACGATCTTTAAAAGCTTCGGCTGCTGTTTCAAAGAGTACGTCGATGGATGGTCGGGCATAGTTTACCCGTTCATCGATGGTGAGTGTAAAGGTGCGATCAGGTTCAAAAAGAAGATGATAGTTTGGGGGAGCCAGATAGGCATATCCCTTGGCTGGTTCCTCTTTTTCATCGGCTTCTTTGACCTTCAGCTTCCCCAGATCATTCAGAATATTGATGAGATAATTGTCGGCATCGGCGCTGAGGTGCTGAACGATGATAACCGGGAGGTTAAAAGAGGAATCCAATCCCAGGAACAACCGTTTCAGTGCATGCAGGCCACCTGCCGATGATCCGATCACTACTGCTTCATATTTGTTTCTATGTGCCAATGGATAAATCCTAAAGTGGATATTTCTTAATATAGATTTTTTCCTTCGCGATCAGGGGATTGAATTCTCCGTAATAACTGGAAAACTGCAGATTTTCCTTTGAGCCAAGGCAAAGGATACCGCCACTTGGCAAACTGTCGTCAAAAAGACGAATTACACGATCCTGAAGCTGACGGTCGAAATAGATCAAAACATTGCGACAAATAACCAGGTTCACTTCAGCAAAAACACTGTCGGTGACCAGGTTGTGGGTAGCAAAGACAATATTCTTTTTTAAAGAGTCCAGCAACTTAGCCGATTCATTGTCTGTGGTATAATAATCGGAGAAAGCGTTTTTCCCTCCAGATTTCTGATAGTTAACAGCAAATTCTTTGATTCTGTTTACAGGATAGGTCCCTTCTTTGGCTTGTTTGATAATCAGCGGGTTGAAATCGGTTGCATAGATCTGAGTCCGGGAATAGAGATCTTCTTCCTTCAGGAGAATCGCCATAGAATAAACTTCTTCTCCGCTGGCACACCCTGCATGCCATATTTTAATAAAGGGATAGGATTTCAGGAGTGGAAAAATTTCCACCCTCAAAGCCAGGTAGAAGGAAGGATCACGGAACATTTCCGTGACGGTGATCGACAGGTCCATGAGCAGAAGATCAACGAATTTACTGTTATATAAGACCTCATGGATCATCTCCGACAAGGAGGTCATTCCGGAAGCATTGAGCCGGTTCAGAATGCGACGTTTTACGTGGGCTTGTGAATAGTTTCGGAAATCGTATCCATATTTCTGATAAATAGCTTCAATGACAAGCCTGACCTCTATATCCTGGTTTTCCAGTTGTTCTTCCTGAATTTTTTTCATTGCTCGGGATTAATCCTGGATCTTCTGTTCAGTACCAGATTGCGGATGCCGGAGGCAACCATGCTGACCAACAGAATGGCAGCAATTATGATGAGCGACTGGCTGGTAGAAATATGAAAGAATTCACTCATCAACATTTTCACACCAACAAAGGTCAATAAAACTGCCAATCCCATCTTGAGATAATAAAACCTGTTTATTACATCCATAACCAGGAAAAAGAGTGATCGCAATCCAAGTATTGCAAATATGTTGGAGAAGAAAACGATGTAGGGATCCTGGGTTACCGAAAAGACGGCGGGCACAGAATCGACGGCAAATAAAACATCCGAAAATTCAATGATCAGAAGCACAATAAACAAGGGGGTAACATAGAGAGCGCCATCTTTGCGGATAAAAAAGGTTTCGGCATGATGATCGGAACTTACCTTAAAAAAACGAGAAATCAGTTTTACCACAGGATGTTTTTCGGTATCGATGCGTTCCTCTTTTTTGGCAGCAAGGAACTCGTATGCCATTTTAATTCCGATAACGATCAACAAACCTCCGAATATCAGGAGGAACCAAGCAAACCGTTGGATCAGGGCACTGGCGGCAAAGATGAAGATGAAACGCATCACCACGGCTCCGATGATACCCCAGAAAAGCACCCTTTTAAAATATTTGGGCTGGATATTGAATGATAGAAAGATCAGAATGATCACAAAGACATTATCGACCGAAAGAGAATATTCAATCAGGTACCCGGTTATATATTCCAGAGAGAGGTTTTTATTATAGAGGTCAATGGCCTGTTCAACCGTAAGTCCAGAAATGCTGATTGGATGATTGTATTCAACAATGCGATATTGAAGCTCAGCCAGGGTATCGGAACCGTGAATCCAGTTTCCATGAAAGCGGATCAGAACATAGAACCCCAAAGAAACACCTATCCAGATGAGGGTCCAGATTAGCGCTTCTTTAAATGAAAGAGCGTGGTTTTTTTTTTGAAAAATCCCCAGGTCGATGCTCAACATCAAGGCAATAAATGCAAGAAAAGCAGTAAAAAAAATAAATTCATTAAGATTTGACATGGTTATTTGGATGGACACCGGATGATTCGTCAAAATTATAAAATTTTCTTACTTTTGCATGGCTAACTGTCAACGGAATTTCTATAATGATGAATGAGCTAACATCTTTGAACGCCAATCCACTCGTCCAATTTCTTGATAAAACCTCTGATGATTTTACAAAAGCCGATTTGATCCGCTATATTGAAAATCACGGGATTCAATTACTTAATTTGCGTTATGCCGGCGCTGACGGTCGGTTAAAAACGTTGAATTTTATTATCAAAGACCGGCAGCACCTCGACGGAATTCTGAGTGCCGGAGAGCGGGTAGATGGGTCAAGTCTGTTTCCCGATTATGTAGAAACCGGATCCTCCGATTTATATGTCATTCCAAGATACAGAACGGCTTTTGTAAATCCTTTTTCAGAAATTCCAGCCTTGGACATTCTTTGTTCATACTATGATAAAGATGGCCTTCCATTTGAAAATTCGCCAGAATATATTTTACGAAAATCACATGAAGTACTAAAAAAGAAGACCGGTCTCTCGTTTGAGGTGATGGGAGAGTTGGAATATTATATCATCAGTGAACAGGATAAACTTTTTGAGGCAGCCGATCAACGGGGATACCATGAATCCTCTCCGTTTTGTAAATGGTCCAACCTTCGTACCGAAGCCATGCAGTCCATTGCACGTTCAGGAGGATTTATTAAATATGCACATTCTGAAGTTGGAAATTTTACCGAATCCGGTCTGTCGTTTGAACAGAATGAAATTGAATTTACCCCGGTCAGGCTCGAAGATGCTGCCGAACAATTGCTCCTTGCCAAATGGATACTTCGCTCACTGGCTTACAAACATGGCGTAACGGTAACTTTTGCACCCAAGATCACAACCGGGAAAGCGGGCAGCGGGATGCATATACATACGCGGTTGATGAAGGATGGTCATAGTGTGATGTTGGACGACGGAAAACTTTCCAATACCGCAAAACAAGCAATTTCAGGATATCTCGACCTTTCGCAATCGCTAACCGCTTTTGGAAATACAATCCCGACCAGTTATTTCCGCCTGGTACCTCACCAGGAAGCTCCTACCAATATATGCTGGGGCGACCGGAATCGGTCGGTACTGGTCAGAGTCCCCCTTGGCTGGGGCAGCAAACACAGCATGATCATTGATGCCAACCCAAAGGAACCAGATACACAAAAAGGGTTTGGGAGCCGTCAGACCGTTGAATTCCGTTGTCCCGATGGATCCGCCGACGTATATCTGCTCTTTGCCGGATTAACCGTAGCTGCCCGCCATGGATTTGAAATGGAAAATGCCCTTGCATACGCTGAAAAAACGTATGTGGATGTGAACATCTTCGAGGAAAAATACAAAACCCGTGTCAATCAACTCGGACAATTACCCGTTTCCTGCTGGCAATCGGCCGATTTCCTGCAAAAACAACGGAAAATTTACGAAGAGTACAACATTTTCCCACCCAAAATCATCGATGGCATTATCCGCCATCTGAAAAGTTACAACGATGAACATCTCCGTGAATCGATCAAGGATAATGAGAAGGAAATCGAAAAATTAGTCAGTACCTACCTCCACTGTGGATGATAGATAATAACAAGTGACCATTTTTCATTATATGCCTTTTTGACAGTTGGTCCGATGGGTCACTTGCCGTTTTGTCAGATTTTGTTTTGATTTTTCCGTTTTTTTTGCCTGGTATATATTTTGACCATTTTTGGACAAAATGATAAAGTTTAACCAATAAGAAAGGAGCAATGATATGACACTTGTTAAATGGCAACACAGAAATCCGTTAACCGATATGGTTAGCAATATTTTTGATAATGATCTGGGCGATTTTTTCGGAAAACGTTTCAGTGATCCGGCCGCCAATATCATGGAGAGTAATGATGCATTTCATCTTGAAATTGCAGCCCCTGGAATGGAGAAAAATGATTTCAAGATCAATCTGGAGAATAATATTTTAACTATTTCTTCTGCTGTTGAGGACGAGAAACGCGAGGAAGGTAAAAATTATACCCGGAAAGAGTTTTATTACGGTTCTTTCAGCCGTTCGTTTACCTTGCCAAAGACCGTTGATCTGGATCAGATCAAAGCCGATTATGAAAACGGTATTTTGAAGATCAATTTGCCCAAAAAAGATGAAGCAAGGATAGAACAGAAAAAAGAGATTAAGATTTCATAATGTTAAAGGGGAGAAATAATTGAATGCCCTACCGGAAACGGTGGGGTTTTTTTTTGTTAAAAGAAATGCCGGAATGGAAGCAATAACCACTCAAAAATCTTTTCGATCATGGGACGGCGGAACCATTCCTGATAATCAAAAGATTGTGAATTGTTGATTGTTTCGGAAACATGTTCCTTCAGCTGCCGGATAATTTCCGGGGCCGAACCAATCAAGGCTATTTCATACTGATAGCGAAAGCTTCTGTAATCAAAATTGGCGCTGGATATAGAAAAGATTTCACCATCAACCATGAGCAATTTAGCATGCAGGTTATAGGGAAGGTAAAAAAGCAGTTTGATACCGGCATTATGCAAAAGGCCCAGGTATTTATTCCGTAGAATATCGATCATCCTGACATCGGACCGTTTGGGCATGATGATTTTCACATCAACACCCCGGTTCCCGGCTTCTATCAAAGATTTACGCAACATATACCCCGGAAGAAAATAGGGTGTCTCAATGACAATCGATTGATTAGCCTGGCGGATTAGTTGCGTATATCTCTTTTTCAGACGCTGAAACTGGATCGATGGGACATCACGGATGATCTCAAAATCATCAAATTTGATTTTCCGGGTAAAGGTGACCTTATTGGTAATGATATAGGGATTAAAAGCATCGAAATTTTCAAGGAAAACTTTTTTAAAACAAAACGATAACTCCTCTCCCTCTATTCTCAAACATAATTCGCGCCAGTTCAGGTTATACCCGGTGATATTGGCGGACCCGATATAACATATTTTATCATCGATCACAACAATTTTCCTATGATCACGTCGGTGCCCCCGGGTAAAAATGTCGGAATTGAGTTTAATTTTTTCGAAAAACTTAATTTCACCCCCGAATTTTATCAAATCTGTAAAGAAAGACTCCGATACAGGCCCCCTCCCCCATGAATCGATCAAAATTTTTATTTTGACACCTTCTTTTGCTTTGCGTGTTAAAAGGTCGCGGAAGCGAACGCCCAGGTGATCATTGGCAAATTTATATGTTTCCAAAAAAACATACTCCCCAGAAACAGAGATATCATGAAGCATCTGGTTATAATACTGAAGAGTGTCGTCGATTATCTGAAATTCCATATTCAGGTTCAAATATATGAAAAGGTTCAATTCATTATTAAATCAACGACGATTTGGTTAATTTTTGTGTAAGTTTGCTCAAAAATTACACAAGATGATCAAATCCATGACCGGTTACGGGAAAGCCGCAGTAGAAATTACCGGACGTAAGATTACGATTGAAATTAAAACCTTAAATAGTAAACAATTTGACCTAAACCTTAAAATTCCTGGATTTTTTCGTGATAAGGAACTGGAGATACGAAATTTACTGACCCAAAAACTGGAGCGTGGTAAGATCGATTTGTATATTACAGCCGAGGCAACAAGCGAACAGCTGAATTATTCCATCAACCATCCCCTTGCTCTGAAATACTACCAGGAACTCAAGTTGTTAAAAAAACAAATGCGCGATCATTGTGACCTTCTTCCTTTGGTTCTGAAAATGTCTGACGTGATGCAAACCACGCATGATGAAATGGATGAAAAAGATTGGAAAGTCGTTGCAAAAGGAATTGGACAGGCCGTTGAGCAAGTGAATGAATTCCGACAAGGTGAAGGAAAAGTTCTGGAAGAGGATATGTTAAAACGGGTACAAACAATCCTGCAATTTCTGGATGCTATTGAACCTTTTGAGAAGCAGCGTATGGATGAGATCAGAGCCCGGTTACAAAATGATTTTTCCAGAGTGTCGGGCGATTTTAACGGTTCTGCCCCAGATCAGAACCGTTTTGAACAGGAACTGATTTTTTATCTTGAAAAATTGGATATCACAGAAGAGAAAGTAAGGCTTCTCAAACATTGTCAGTATTTTCTTGAAACGATGAGCGAAAACACATCCCAGGGGAAAAAATTAGGTTTTGTCACCCAGGAGATGGGGCGCGAGATAAACACCATCGGGTCTAAAGCCAGCCATGCCGAAATCCAGAAAATGGTGATCCAGATGAAGGATGAATTGGAAAAGATCAAAGAACAGTTGGGAAATATCCTCTAACAAAATGGCGAAATGGCGAAATAATAAAGCAGTAATTGTTTCAGCTCCTTCGGGGGCAGGAAAAACGACGATTGTTAAACATCTGCTTGCCTCTCTGCCTCAGCTTGAATTTTCTGTTTCCGCATGCAGCCGTCTGAAACGGCAGGGGGAGACGGATGGCAAAGATTACTTTTTTATTACAGCCGATTCGTTCCGAGAAAAAATTGCCCGGGATGAATTTGTGGAATGGCAGGAGGTGTATCCGGGAAGTTATTATGGCACCTTGAAGCCGGAATTGGAAAGGATCTGGAAATCGGGGAAAACGCCCATCTTTGATGTGGATGTACAAGGGGGCCTCAATCTTAAAAAATATTTTGGCAAAGAAGCGCTTTGTGTCTTTATTCGGCCTCCGTCTCTTGAAATTCTGATTCAGCGGTTACGTAGCCGGGGAACTGAATCGGAAGAGAGTTTGTTTAAACGCATCGGCAAAGCGGAATCTGAACTTGCCTTTTCAAAACAATTTGATTTAGTGATCATCAATGATGAACTGGATATCGCTTGTTGTAATCTGATCGAGCAAGTACGGCTGTTTATTTCATGAAATCAAATCCTAAAACCGGTCTTTTGTTTGGATCGTTTAACCCGATCCATCTCGGTCATCTGATGATCGCTTCTTATCTATCGGAATTTACTGACCTGGAACAAATATGGTTCATCGTTTCTCCCCACAATCCGCTGAAGGAGAAAAAATCACTCCTGGCCGATCATCATCGTTTGAGAATGGTGAATCTGGCTATTGAGGACGATTTGAAATTCAAAGCCTCGAATATTGAATTTAAATTACCGCAGCCTTCTTATACCATCGATACCCTCACCTATTTGCAGGAAAAATATCCGCTACAACAGTTTATTCCCATCATCGGATCCGACAACCTTACCTCTTTTAAAAAATGGAAAAACTGGGAAACGCTATTAAAGATTTACCAGATTTATGTCTACCCACGACCCGATACCGGAGATCATTTGTTTCATGATCATCCTTCTTTTACCATGATTGATGCTCCTTTGATCACGCTCTCTTCTACCTTTATCCGGCAAGGAATCAAAGCCGGAAGGAATATGCGTCATTTCTTGCCTGAACCGGTTTGGAAGTACATACAAGAGATGAATTTCTACCAAAAATGAAGAGAGATCCGCGTCAGAAAATCTTTTTTGCAAATCCCTGAATGGCTGCCATGGTTTCTTCCGGATATTCGATGTATCCCATGTGTCCGCAATCGTGAAGCAACAGGATCTCACTTTGGTGAGGCAGCGAAACCATCTCCCATAATTTGTCAACCGGGGCTTTTGCATCTTTCAATCCGAGGATAAAAAGAATGGGAAGATCCGTTGTTTTGAGTACTTCCGATTGGTCTTTCCGGCTTTTCATCCCTTCGAGCGCTGCAATGACAGCTTCCTTTGGCATTTTAGCTGCCTGCTGAATCAGTTTTTCGATCTCTTTGGCAAATTTTTTATGCACTTCCGGTGGAAACAACGCTGGAATAAACTGCGCAATAAAACTGAACTTATCCTGATCTACAACATGGATGGTCCGGTTACGGTTTTCCATTTGATCCGGAGTATCCGGAAAACAATGGGAATGAAACAAACAAAATCCCTTTAGTTTTTCAGGATACTTCGCTGCAAAAGCAAGGGTTGTATACCCTCCCATCGAATGACCCACCATGAGGCATTTCCCAATTTTAAGCTTTTTCAGCACGGTATAAACCACCTCTGCCAGAAGCTCCATGGTATGAATGGAAGCGACGGTTTCACTTTTTCCATGGCCCGGAAGATCAATACAAATGACCCGGTATTCTTCTGCCAGATCGGCCGAAAATGATTTCCAGATCTTGGATGTTTCCGTAAAACCATGTAAGAAAACGATCGGTTTTCCCTTTCCAGCTTCTGAGTAAAAGATGTTCTTTTTTTTGAATTTGATGGCTGCCATGATTATTTATTTCATTAGATTTTCAATTTCTGCTACTGTTTTTGGGATCGGCTTTCCCAACACCCGGTGTCCGGTGGCGGTGACAAGAACATCATCTTCAATACGGATACCGCCAAAATCGCGGTAGGTTTCTACCATATCGTAGTTGATGAATTCAGCTAATTTGTTTTCTGCTTTCCAGATATCGATCAATTCGGGGATAAAATAAATACCCGGTTCAATGGTCATAATAAATCCTTCCTGAAGTTTCCGGCCAAAGCGAAGAGAGGAAAGACCGAATTCCTTGCTACGGATTACCTCTTCATTGTAACCCACCAGGTCTTCATTCATGCCTTCCAGGTCGTGAACATCAAGTCCCAGAGGATGGCCAAGGCCATGAGGAAAAAAGAGGGTATGGGCTCCTTTTTTAGCTGCTTCTGCCGGATCGCCTCTCATCAAACCAAGAGCAGTCAGGCCTTTGGCAATCTCAGTGGCGGCAAGCAGGTGGACTTCTTTAAATGGGACACCTGGTTTGACAGCATCTATACCTTTCAGATTGGCATTCAGTACGACTTCATAAATTTCTTTCTGACGGCGGTTGAATTTTCCTCCAACAGGCACTGTCCGGGTAATATCACTGGCATAGTGAAGATCGTTTTCGCATCCGGCATCGGTAACCAACATTCGTCCTTCTACCAAGGTATTTCCATGATGGTGGTTGTGAAGGGTTTGTCCATTGATGGAAAGAATAACCGGAAAAGACACAGGACCGCCATAAGATAGTGCAATTCCTTCGATGGTTCCGGCAATTTCCTGTTCAATAACACCTGGTTTGGCCATTTTCATGGCGGTAGTATGCATTTTCCAGGCGACATCAATCATTTTTTCAATTTCTTTGATTTCGACAGCCTCTTTTTTCATTCTCATTTTGATGATGGCTTTTACGAGAGGTTCTGAAACCTGTTCCTGTATCAGGAGATGAGGAATATCGAGCAGATCGGAGAGCCAGATGATGGTTTCACCCCGATATGGTGGGGCGAAATGAATTTTCCTTCCTTGTTTCAGCGTATTCCTGATCATTTCATTCAGGGATGAAAGAGGGTCTGTGTTTTCAACCCCAATTTTCAATCCTTGTTCTTTCATTGAAGGTTGTTTCCCCATCCAGATGATATCATCGATTTCGACATCATTTCCAAAAAGGAAATCTTTGTCTTCATCAATATCCAGAACTCCGGCAAGGTCGGGATGATCGAGACCGAAAAAATAGGAGAAGTTGCTATCCTGACGAAAAGAATAGGTATTGGACGGATAGTTGAAAGGGACCTCCTGGTTCCCTAAAAACAGCACTATCCCGTTTGAAATTTCGGCTTTCAATTTTTTACGCCGTTCGATGTAAACATTTGAAGAGAACATAATTTAGACTGGATTTGAATTGTGAAAGTTTTATAAGGATTATCCTTTTATAAAAAAAATAGTTTTTACTTTTGAAACAATGAACAAATATATTAAAAGCTTGTTATGAATTCTTCACTTTTAAGATTTTCTTCGATCACAAAAAAGATCTGTATGTCATTTTTGGGTCTGTTTTTGATGGTCTTTCTGGTTGTCCATCTGGGTATCAACCTTTGTTTGTTGCGAAGCGACGGCGGGGAGTGGTTTAATGCGGCAGCCCATTTTATGGGCACAAATTACGTCGTCAAGGTCTTTGAGGTCATATTATTGGCCTGTTTTATTTTGCATATTCTGCTGGGAATCATTCTACAGGTTCAAAACTGGATGTCGCGACCGGTCCGGTATGAAATCACCAATAAAACATATACTCCTTTTTTATCAAAGTATATGATTTATACCGGTTCTGTGGTTCTGATCTTTTTGATTCTTCATTTCATGAACTTTTATTTTATCAAGCTCGGATGGGTAAGCAATATACATGTTTCGCCTGAAGGAGAGCCCAATTTTTACCTGATTGCTCAGGATTTGTTTATTCAACCAGTCTATTCGATTATTTATATTTTATTATTTATCGTACTCGGGTTCCATCTCAACCATGCGTTTCAGTCGGCATGGCAAACTCTGGGGGTCAACCACCCACAGTATAATACCTTTATCACCCGGTTTGGGACTGTTTATTCTATTGTTGTTTGTTTAGGTTTTATTTTCATCCCTCTTTATTTTTTACTTATCCGCTAATCATCATGGCTGAATTAAATTCAAAGATTCCATCAGGTCCGTTACATAACAAATGGTCACATTATAAAGATCACCAGAATCTGGTGAATCCAAACAACAAGCGCAAGCTTGATGTGATCATTGTAGGAACCGGATTGGCAGGCGCATCGGCCGCTGCTTCTCTGGGGGAGATGGGTTTTAATGTAAAGATTTTTTGTTATCAGGATAGTCCCCGCCGTGCTCATAGTATTGCAGCTCAGGGGGGAATCAATGCAGCTAAAAATTATCCCAACGACGGAGACAGTATTTACCGTCTTTTTTATGATACGATCAAGGGAGGAGATTATCGGGCGCGTGAAGCCAATGTATATCGTTTGGCCGAAGTCAGTAATGCGATTATTGATCAGTGCGTAGCCCAGGGAGTACCTTTTGCCCGGGAATATGGCGGATCGCTGGAAAACCGCTCTTTTGGTGGAGCTCAGGTTTCGCGAACTTTTTTTGCCCGGGGACAAACCGGTCAGCAGTTGCTTTTGGGAGCTTATGGTGCCCTGAGCCGACAGATCAAATTAGGGACTGTGAAACTGTTCAACCGTCATGAGATGATGGATGTGGTGATTGTAGACGGAAAAGCCCGGGGAATTATAGCCCGTGATCTGATCTCCGGAAAGCTGGAACGCCATTTTGGTCATGCCGTAGTTATTGCCACCGGCGGGTATGGGAATGTTTTTTATCTCTCGACCAATGCCATGGGATCAAATGGAAGCGCTATCTGGCAAATATTTAAAAAGGGCGCTTATTTTGCCAACCCTTGTTTTACACAGATCCACCCTACCTGCATTCCAGTTCATGGCGACTATCAATCAAAACTCACCCTGATGAGTGAAAGTTTGCGTAATGATGGCCGCATCTGGGTTCCTAAAAAGAAAGAAGATGCTGAAGCACACCGTCAGGGAAAGTTGAAAGCCAATGATATTCCGGAAGAAGACCGCGATTATTACCTTGAACGCCGTTACCCTGCTTTTGGGAACCTCGTACCTCGTGATGTAGCTTCCCGTGCTGCAAAAGAGCGTTGTGATGCCGGTTTTGGAGTAGGTCCTACCGGGCTCGCGGTATTCCTTGATTTCAAGGAGTCGATTGGCCGGTTAGGGAAACATGTCATTGAGGAGCGATATGGTAACCTCTTCCAAATGTATGAAAAAATTGTTGATGAGAACCCTTATGAAAATCCAATGATGATCTATCCTGCCGTTCATTATACGATGGGCGGTACCTGGGTTGATTATGAGCTAATGACAACAGTAACTGGTCTGTTTGCCGCCGGAGAGGCCAACTTCAGTGACCATGGGGCCAATCGTTTGGGCGCTTCTGCCTTGATGCAGGGGTTGGCTGATGGCTATTTCGTTCTTCCTTATACCCTGCAGAATTATCTCTCTGGAGAAATCAAAGTCCCTCGAATGTCAACCGATAAAACCGAATTTGAGGAAGCTGAAAAGAAAGTTCAGGAACGCCTCGAAAAACTTCTGTCGATCAAGGGATCGAAATCGGTAGACCATTTTCATAAGGAATTGGGAAAGATCATGTGGGAAAATGTCGGAATGGGTCGTACGGAAACCAGTTTAAAAAATGCGATTGAATTGATCCGGAAATTGCGGGCTGCCTTCTGGAGAGAAGTAAAAATTCCAGGCTCGATGAATGAATTGAATATTGAATTGGAAAAAGCCAACCGGGTTGCCGACTTTATGGAATTGGGTGAATTGCTGGCTTATGATGCCCTGAACCGAAACGAGAGTTGTGGAGGACATTTCCGTGAAGAATACCAAACGGACGAAGGAGAATGTCGACGAAACGATGAGGCATTTAAATATGTTGCTGCCTGGGAATACAAAGGCGAAGGAGAATTTGTTTTACATAAAGAACCATTGGTATACGAGGAAATCGAAGTCAAGCAGCGGGTGTACAAATAATTAAGAATTAGGAATTAAGAATTAGGAATTAAAAATTAAGAATTAAAAATTAAGAATTAGGATTGATGGTTTGCAAATAAATTGCGCGTATGAAATTGATATTAAAAATCTGGAGACAAAAAAATGCCAAGTCACAGGGAAAATTTGTGATTTATTCCCTGGATAATATTTCCCCGAATTGCTCTTTTTTAGAGATGCTTGATATTTTAAATGAAGAATTGATCCAGAAAGATGAAGATCCGGTTGTGTTTGATCATGACTGCCGGGAAGGAATTTGCGGGATGTGCAGTCTTTACATCAATGGCCACCCTCATGGACCCGATGACGCAGTAACCGCATGTCAGCTTCATATGCGAAAATTTAAAGATGGCGATACGATTGTGATTGAACCATGGCGTGCCAAACCATTCCCTGTGATCAAAGATCTGATGGTTGACCGGTCGGCTTTCGACAAGATCATTCAGGAAGGGGGATATATCTCCGTAAATACTGGAGGGGCTGCTGAAGCCAATAATATTCTGATAAGCAAAGAAGCATCTGAATTAGCCATGGATGCTGCAGCCTGTATTGGATGCGGAGCCTGTGTTGCTGCCTGCAAAAATGCTTCAGCCATGTTGTTTGTATCGGCCAAGGTGTCGCAGTTTGCACTGTTGCCACAGGGAAAAATTGAAGCCAAACAACGGGTGAAGAAAATGGTCAAGATGATGGACAAACTGGGTTTTGGAAACTGCACCAACACCTATGCCTGTGAAGCTGAATGTCCGAAATTGATCTCACGCTCCAACATCGCCCGGATGAACCGGGAGTTTATGTGTGCAAAAATTATTTAAAAAAAAACGTCTCTTCCGTATTACCTTTTCATTGTAAACCGGATTAAGCCAATAAAAAACCATGGCTTTAATGATCCGTCGTTTCAAACCTGTTGAAATCATTTCAGAGATTACATTTTTGGGAAAGGGAAAAAAGAGTCTTTCATATCCTGTAAAATCCATTATCTTGGTCCCCATTCCGAAAACATTTTTAATTGAATGTCCTAAAATGCCCATCTTGCAAATTTTCTGGCAATAACTTCTGTTCCATTGTCTGAATCAGGAAAATCGGCTAAATTTGCATTTAATGTGGAGATATTTTTTAAGCCAACATTATGCGGTTTAGTGAAATTCAGGGGCAAGAAGAAATTAAGCGGAAACTGGTACAAACTGTTTTGGACCAACGGGTAAGTCATGCTCAACTTTTCTTTGGTCCCGAGGGATGTGATAAACTGGCCCTTGCGATTGCTTATGCCCAGTATATCAATTGTACGAACAAATCAGATCAACGTGATTCCTGCGGTATTTGTCCCTCCTGTCAGAAATATCAGAAGCTGATCCACCCCGATCTTCATTTTGTTTTTCCGGTAGCTACCACCAAACGGGTTAAAACCAAACCGCAGAGTAAACATTTTATCGAAGAGTGGCGGAAGTTTCTGTTGGGAAATAAATACCAGGTAGGGCTTCAAGGCTGGTATGAAGCCATCGAAATTGAGAACAAGCAGGGAATCATAAACGCGGAGGATTGTAACGAAATCATTACAACCTTGAGTTATAAAAGCTACGAAGCCGATTATAAGGTGATGATTCTTTGGATGGTTGAAAAGCTATATTACGCAGCAGCCCCGAAAATTCTTAAAATTCTTGAAGAACCTCCTGAGAAAACGCTATTCCTGTTGATTTCTGAAAATCCGGAGCAGATCATTAAAACCATTTTATCACGTACTTTGCTTGTAAAAGTTCCTTCAACCCGGCTGGGGCAGCCTGCCCGATTGGAAGAGGAAGCGGTCTATTTTGAACCTTTCCGGCAATGGATGAGGACTTGTTACAGCGGGAAAATCGTGGATCTGATCAGCTTTTCAACAGAAATTGCCCGAACGGGAAGAGAACGCCAAAAAGGGTTTTTAAACTATGGCTTAAAGATGGTCGGATGGTGTACCTCTTTCAATTTTCTTCATCGCATACCACAGGGAATTGATGGAGAGGAACTAAAATTTATCCAGGATTTTTCTCCTTTTATTAAAGTTGAAAAACTGCCTGAGTTCAATGAGGTATTGAATACCGCTATTTTTCATATTGAACGTAATGCTCACGGACCAACATTATTCCTGGATTTGTCCTTGAAAATAGTTCAGCTCTTTAAGCCGAATTTTTTACCTTTGCAGTGATTTTGAAGGATATGGAAACGGAAGATAATTCATTTGTAAATCAGCCATCAGCAGAACCGGAAGAAGTAATTCAAGAGGATCAGGATATATTTGAGCACAGAGGTGTTCGAAAACCCGAAAATCCCTTTTTAAGCCGCGGATGTTGCCAGGCCCCCAAATTATATCATAAGAATGAGACGGTTTTTCAACATCAATGCAGCAAGTTTGATTCTTTTGATTGGATGAAAGATATTCCCGGAACCATTGGGGTGCCGGTTACCGATATTGTTGAAGTTCGGTTTAAAAACAGCCGTAAAGATCATTACCGTATGCCCCCGGAAATGACCTTAGAGGTGGGTGATATTGTAGCTGTTGAAGCATCTCCGGGACATGATATCGGGATTGTAAGCATGGTGGGGGAAATGGTTCGTTTTCAGTTACGAAAAAGGATCGTTCCATCCGGTGCTGACGATTTAAAAAAAGTCTACAGGAAAGCAAGGTTAACTGATATTGAGAAATGGATAATGGCTGTAGAAACGGAAACCGCCACCATGTTCCGTTCCAGGACCATTGCCGACAGCCTGGGGTTACAGATGAAGATCAACGATGTGGAATATCAGGGTGACAATACAAAGGCAATTTTTTATTATACCGCTGATGACCGTGTTGATTTTCGGGAGTTGATCAAACTACTGGCAGAAGAATTCAAAATACGGATTGAAATGCGGCAAATTGGGGCCAGGCAGGAGGCCAGTCGTTTGGGTGGTATCGGATCCTGTGGCCGTGAATTATGCTGTTCCACCTGGATGGGAGATTTTAAATCGGTAACAACCAATGCTGCCCGGGTCCAGCAACTATCATTGAATCCGCAAAAACTTGCCGGTCAGTGTGGAAAATTAAAATGTTGTTTGAATTACGAGTACGAAACTTATGTTGATGCTCTGAAAGATCTTCCAAATACGGAAACCCGGCTAAAAACAAAAAAAGGGGAAGCCGTACATCAGAAAACCGACATCTTTCAAAAACTGATGTGGTATTCCTATTTGAGTGATATGGGTAATTTGATGGCTATTCCGGTTGAAAATGTGAAACATATTCAGGCAGAGAATAACAAGGGAAACCTTCCGGAAAAACTGGAAGATTTCTGTCAGATCACAGAGAAAAAATCGGAATTTGAAAGTGGTGCCGGACAAGATGACCTTACCCGGTTTGACCATTTATAGAGTAATTTCACCTATTTATCTAAATAGCATGCGAATTTTCAAGGAAAAAAAATCCATTATGCTGATGCTGGCACTTTTGGTCGTCCTTGTTTCGTGTGATCCAAATCGTGTTTTTGAAGAGAATAAAATATTGGAAAATGGGTTATGGAATGTTAAAGATCCCCTTCAATTTAAAGTGCCCATCCAGGATATTCTGACCCGGTACAACATCTATTTCAATGTAAGGAATGCTCCTGAATATCCATATAGTAATCTTTTTCTTTTTTTAACTACCCGTTTGCCTGATGGTCGTACTAGCCGTGATACCATCGAGTTAACCCTTGCCGATTATGATGGCAGATGGTTGGGATCCGGCATGGGCAGCACGAAATACAGCCGGTTTCTTTTTGAAAAAGGAATTCAATTCAAACAAAAGGGAAATTACCTGTTTACCATTGAACAAGCCATGCGGGTTAATAAATTATCCGGAATCCGTGATTTCGGATTACGTTTAGAAAAAGAATGAGTTATTCAGTTTCACATATCCCTATTCTGAACAATATGCCACAACGGCCATCCAAAGATCAGGATTATAGAAAATATTTGAAAGGATTCTGGGTTTCTTATGCCATTTTTATCCTTCTCATCGCCCTATTTTTTATTGCAGTAACTTACGGAGTGTTCGGAAAAATGCCCTCTTTTGAGGAGCTGGAAAATCCAAAAAGTAATCTTGCCACCGAAGTCATTTCTGCCGATGGGAAATTATTGGGAAAATATTACATCGAAAACCGCTCCAACACCCAATATCAGGAACTCTCGCCCAATGTCATCAACGCTTTGATTGCCACGGAAGATGCTCGTTTTGAAAAACACTCCGGGGTCGATATGATTGCTATTTTCCGTGTCTTTTGGGGAATGACTACTGGAACTTCCAAAGGTGGCGGGTCAACCATAACCCAACAGTTGGCAAAAAATCTCTTTCCCAGAAAACAAGATCGCTCTTTTTTAGAAACGGTCATGATTAAGTTCAAAGAATGGATCACTGCTATAAAATTGGAACGAAACTATTCAAAAGATGAGATTCTGGCCATGTACTTGAACACTGTGGATTTTGGAAGCCAATCATACGGAATAAAATCAGCAGCCAGAACCTATTTCGGAAAGGAACCCGATCAACTTAAAGTGGAAGAAGCAGCCGTGTTGATCGGAACACTCAAGGCCCCTACCTGGTTCAGCCCTGTACGTAATCCTGAAAGGGCTTTCGAGCGAAGGAATGTCGTATTAAACCAGATGAGAAAATATGATTACATCTCACAGTCGGAATTCGATTCCATAAAAAATCTTCCCATCGATATGGCCAATTATCGGATCCAGGATCATACTTCCGGTATTGCCACCTATTTTAGAGAATATCTGCGGATGGTGTTAGCCGACTGGTGCGCACAAAATCCAAAGGAAGACGGAACTCCTTACAATCTGTATCGGGATGGTTTAAAAGTGTATACCACAATCAATTATAAAATGCAGGAGTATGCCGAACAAGCTATGCTTCAATATCTTGGTAAAGAGCTTCAACCTGCGTTCTTCAAACATTGGAAAGGAGTTCCCAACGCTCCCTTTGTTTTCGAAAAAGATGTGGAGAAAAAGGAGACGGAAAACCTGATGCTATCGGCTATGCGCAGATCCGATCGCTATTCTAACCTTAAAACCGAAGGTTACTCCGATGGCGATATTTTAAAAAACTTCCAGATCCCTGTTAAAATGAAAGTTTTTTCTTACCGGGGAGAAATCGATACGGTAATGTCACCGATGGATTCCATCCGGTATTATAAATTCTTTTTGCAATCTGGTTTGATGTCGATGGATCCCCATACCGGATATGTAAGAGCCTATGTAGGGGGTATTGATTACCGGTTTTTTCAGTATGACCATGTAAAACTCAGTAAACGTCAGGTCGGTTCTACCTTTAAACCATTTCTATATACCCTTGCCATGCAGGAGGGGGAATCCCCCTGTTCACAATATCCCAATGTTCAACCGGTTATTGAATTGGGCAACGGACAAGTTTGGGCTCCTGAGAATTCCGATAATGAGCGTCGTGGACAAATGGTCACACTGAAATGGGCCCTGGCTAATTCAAACAACTGGGTATCCGGTCAGTTGATTCGTAAATATTCGCCGAAAGCCGTGGTTGCTTTAGCCCATAAAATGGGCGTTACCAGCGATATTCCGGCAGTTTATTCCATTGCTCTCGGGTCCTGTGATATCAGTTTATTTGAAATGGTTGGTGCCATGAGTGTGTTCCCAAATAAAGGAGTTTTTGTTGACCCATTGTTTATCACACGGATTGAAGACAAGAACGGAAATGTGCTGCAGACCTTTACGTCCAAATCGCATGAGGTCATCAGCGAAGAAACGGCATATCTGATGATTCAGCTAATGAAAGGTGTGGTTGAAGTGGGAACTGGTGTCCGGTTGCGATATAAATATGGATTCGATAATCCCATTGCCGGAAAAACAGGCACTTCCCAAAATCAAAGCGATGGCTGGTTTATGGGAATCACTCCCGATCTGGTTACCGGAGTATGGGTGGGTTGTGAAGACCGTGCCGCCCATTTCCGATCCATCACCCTTGGCCAGGGTGCCAATATGGCATTGCCAATATGGGCGCTATATATGCAAAGGGTATATGGGGATGCAGGGTTGCGGATCACTAAGCGTGAATTTGACAAGCCATCCAAACCTCTTGATGTCGATCTCGATTGCAGCGGCGATGCAAGCCCCCCTGCAAATGTAAAAACCAAGAAAAAGAAACAGGTGATTGATCCGGACGAATTTTAATCCAAGGTTATTCAATCGTTACTTCGAAAATTTCTCCCTTATAATCTTCTTTAGGAAAGGGAATATTATCCTGAGAATAGGCAGATCCGATCCACCATTTTGTATTGTGGAATTCCTGAGTAATGATTAGCAGCATCTGGTTATTCGGGATGGAGGTCACTTTGTCATCCATATATCCAACAACTCTTAATTTTTCTTTCGAAGGGCCGATCCTCCAGATAATTTTATCAGGCTGCCAGTCAATCTGAAAGTAATACCATGGGGATCCAAAAAGTTCATCATCGCGTTCCGGTGTTTTCTGTGTAAGAGCACGATAGTTCTTATCCCAGCGATGGGTCCAGAAAGTTTTATTGTCATACCGAATCGGATAACATCCATCATGGAAATCAACAGGTTGCCAGCAAGCCATATCCCAATTGGTACAGGAGACCATGATTTTATCATCATCTGCTAAAATCTCTTCAGGAAAAGGCACATTCCAGTTTTGTACGTTGTATTGATCATCAATTCCCTGATTATAAGCAGGTGGTAGTACCCATGAAGGACAGTAGGGCACTGTTTTTAATATTTCAAAATCAATTTCTGAATAGCCAACATTTTTTACCCTTTGATCCTGTTGACCACCATAATAGTTTGCCATATACCCGCCTTTGGTACAATCGCGCCGGCTATTCCAGTCCGATTGCGATTGCGTTATCAGCCAGATGGCATTGGTCAAGCCATTCCACATGTTGTTTTTATTCAGTAATTCTGTAAGTTTACACTTAGCCGTCCATTTTCCATAAGTCATTCCATGACGCGTGATAATTCCAACGTTCTGCTTTTGCCATTTCCCAAATTCCGACTTAGGGTTCCGGATTGTAATTTTATGTTCCACTGGATCGGAAATCACGGTTTCACAAGGCCGAGGAGCCACTGAAGCTGTAATTGCCACCAATTCTTCTTTTCTGTAGAATCGTTTGTTCCAGTTATAGTCCAGTCTCGAATAATTACCATTCATGATATCGGCAATTACCGGGATGTTGTTCATTTTGGTAGAAGGATCAACATAATGGACAAACTGTTCAAATGCCGCAGTCCAATAGAATGCAGAATCCTGGCCGCACACTGAGGTCTTAGCATTTGCTGCGTCTTCTTTTGAATAGGCAACCGGATTGATATAAATTCCGGCACCCGGATCTGGTTTAGCAACTACTTTCAATGTCTCTGGCAGGTGTTGTACCACGATATTTTTTAGGGTTTTTCCGGGTCCGTATAGAAAAAAGAAAAAAGGATTGATGAATCCTGTTTCAGATTGTAATCCAATATTTTGTACTCCATCGGGAATCTTCTTCTGCTCAATATTTTCAGCCGTTGTAACGACCAACATGAAGCTGTATTCTCCTACTCTCGGATTGCGTTTCCAGCGATCATTCCGGGATCCGTCGAAATATCGTTGCTCGTTTCGAGGATTTCCTACGATTCTAAATTTATTGCTAATCTGATGGAATTCACCATCTGCAGGGATCACGGAAGTTTCTGCAAATTTCACAGGTTCTCCTTCCCAACTGCCATAAAAATTTTCCCCTGCATTGGGATGTTGGCGAGTAGAATCTGATTCGTCTTTTTCTGGGAATTTATAGGATTCGTTTTGATAATAAATTTTATAGAAATATTTTTGAGGCGATTTTCCTGTGTTTTTAAGTTGAAATTCCAGATGAAAAAATCCATCTTTAAGTTGTTTGGAAGAGGGGATAACGAAACCTTTTTGGATGGCTTCAGAATAATCGAGAAATAGCGTTTGACCTTGTTCCCAGTTGCTAATCGGGTTGAAATCTCTGACTATAAATTCTTCGCTTGAAATTTCCTTCGACGAGGTTGATTGCCCACAGGAAGTAATTAGCCATAAAACGGGTGAAAAAAGAAGAATAAAAAGCATATAAAACCGGGTCATTTTAATATTTTTTTCGGAATGGTGAAGAATTGAACAAAATCCGGTAATGTCTTTACATAATTCCGTTCTTTAGCTATTTTGCCTACAACCAGAAATCCCGGGTTTTCCGATCCGCAAAACTTTCCCGGGATCAGGGCAAGTGATTCATAATATTTTGGGTTGTTATCATTGGGATAACCATGAAAATCGACCCAGGCAATAATTTGGAAAGTTGAATCATTGAAGCGGACTTCCTTAAGATCAAACCGCCAATCGCGATTGTACCGATAAATTTTGTCCGGAGTGTTTTTCCCATCTTTAAATATATAGAAATGATCTGATGGCTTCAAGGTGTCCAGGCCGATCGTTTTTCCAGAGACATCAGCCGATTTCGAAAAGCATGAAATCCATTGGCCTGCTTTGAATTTCCGTAAGGAATAACCCCGCTTTCCTGTCGATTTTTCTCTGAATACTGTGAGCAGAATATCTCCTGGCGTATCCTGTAAGAAATGTCCTGCAAATATCTGATATTCATATTTATTAACATTCCATTCTCCGATGGGATAATGTGGTTCTTTCGCCAACTGGATCCAATCTCCTTGCATTTTTCCTTTTTGTTGGAATGTAAGGATTTTCCATGCTCCATCTTCTGTGATTGAAAGAAGTTCAGATTGATGGTCTCCATTGAAATCACCCGGGAAAGCAGCAAATAGTGGATTAGCTGATTTCCAATAAGTTTGGAAGGCGTTTTGAGAAATTCCTCCCATCGCCCAACCCTTCTCTCCAAAGACTACGAATTGTTCCCCACTTCCATTTAAAAATTTCCCTTTCCCAATCGTTTTTACCCTGCCCGATATTAACAAACTCCCCGGATTCCCAGAAACAATTTTTCGGGATTCTTTTTGAGAAGAAATATTGGTAAAAATCTTAGGCTTCCCTTGTTTGTCGATCATCAAAAGGTCGTCGTTACCGGTATTCAAAAAATTACCGGATAAAAGAAAATCTCCGGAATGGAATTCATCTGGTTTCAATGGTATGGAAATTTCTTCCTTTTCAAGAAAAGTAACTGGGAATGGTGGCTCATTAAATCGGGGAGAAAAACCGGCAGGTTTTGTCATATCAACCCGGGCAGAATCTCCGCGACGATCTACCGGGCCTCCAAAGACAATGGTATAATCATCGATCAGTATATCGGTCTTGCTATTGTTCCAAAAGTAAACCTGAATTTTATAATTGGGTTTAAATGTTACCGAGGTTAAATCGATATATCCGCTAATTTTAAACCACTTGCCTCGTGGAACTTCTGGTTCACGCAGGTTAACTCCTTGCCAGCATATATTTACCCCCAATTCATTGGAAGCCGCAAAAACGAAGGTGCCTTTTACTTCTCTTTCGGTAGGAAATACATATATCCAGGCGCTCAGGGCAACGGCTTTGAGATTCTCCATGCCGATTTCACTGGCAATGCGCTCAATGGTTAAGCTGTAACTGTTTTGACCAAAGGCTTTTACCGAATACTTTCCAGAATGGGCAATTCCTTTGTAAAAACCACTTGGTGTATCTTTTCCTGGAGCTATTTCAAAATCATAATACAAAGTGTTGGGTGACTTAGCATGAAGCTGTTGTGGATTGGTAAATTCTTTTTCAGCGCCTGCAGGGAGTTTCATCACCTTGGTGAAGGGAATATATTTTAATCCCACACCCACCACCAACACGGTTCCGAAAAAGCATAAACCAAAGACTAAAAATTTTTTATTTCGTTTGCTCATCGTTTTATTACGGAATCCGGACTATTTTTAGAGTACCTTGGTAATCGCCTGATTTCATTCGACATACATAAACTCCTCCAGCAACTTGCTGACCATTATCATTCTTCCCATCCCATTTTACCTGATAAATTCCAGGAGGCTGTAATGGCAAGGACCAGCTTCTGACAGGAGTTCCGTTGATAGTCACGATTTCGAGATTGACCACCTGGGCCTTAGATAGTTGCAGATTAATGATTGTTTCCTGTTTAAAAGGGTTGGGATAGTTGGAAAGAAGGCGGGTTTCGCTTATCTTATTTTCTTCATTGATACTAACCGGATAATTAACATGAAGCGTTACCGGAATGGTGATGGTATTATTGTAATAATCGCGGGCAATCATATTACACCGGTATGTTTGTGGGGATAATCCAGCAGTGTTCATTGACAAGTTGACCGTCCCCGACTGTCCATGCAAAAGACTACCAGTAGCGTTTGATAAAGTAAGCCAGGAGTTGGATAACCCCTGATTGCTGATTTTGACCATTCCAGGCTCCTGCTGCATCGGCATACCCGTACTGTCGCCCCGAATATCGTAGATCACAAAAACATCCCGTGGGAAGACTTTTTGGACATTTCCTGTAATGGCCGACTGGGCCGTTTCACCAGGCTTGATCACGCCACGGCCATTGGCGCTTACTCCTTGCCAAAGCATGGAAGCGCCATTCCCGGTGGTACCATTGAATATCAGTTCTCCCAGCGACCCCCCAGAAAAGTTAGTGGCTCCTGTAATTTCTACTCCGGGAGGAAAATCCAGTTTAATTTGTTTGATATATTCGTTGTCTGTGCTTTGGTTATGGACTGTAAAGTTCCAATTGAAGGCTTGTCCGGGAATGAATGTTTCCGTTCCACAAGTCATGAATGATCCGGAAAGGTTATCAAATTGTTTATCATTTTTCACGACTACGGTATCAAATACCATCACAGCATATTTCAACTTTCCTCCGCCTATATTGGTAAGAATTAAAGAATCGTTATAAACTACATTCTGGTCAAGTCTTTTTTCAAAAGAATATGGTGAAGGTGAAAGTTGTGGAATCGCTCCTTCAATCAGAGGCAGCGCAATAAAATCAAGCAAACATCCATCCCAACCGCCGATAGAAGAATCATCTTTATGATAGATCCATGAAAAGGTATGATATCCGGCGCTAACAGGATAAGTTGCCTGGCTCCATGTGGAAATTCCATCCCAGCGACCCATTTCAAATCCATCAATATTAAATTCCAGGTAGTCATAGTTTTTATTTCCACTGGGATCTTGTTCACAGGAAACCAATTTCCAGAAACTGATTTCGCCATCTTTTAACACGGTAGCAGTAAGGTTGAAAATACTTTCAGCATTATCAGTAATCACGCCAGAACGGGCACTGAAATTTCCTTCGTATTTCACTCCCGATTCGATGATCCATGGCCATTGACCGGTATTGAACCATGGAAATTTATTAAAATTTCCAGTTTCAAAATCTTCGATGATATTTCCTGAAAACAAATAAATCGTATCAACCTTATTATAATTATTATTGGCTGAAAGGGTAGAGACGATTTTATAAAGATGTTCTAAAGGCGCAGCAACTCCGCCAGTTACATTAAAGGAAACTGTTTTCGAAGAATCGGGATCCAACTGGTCGATGGCGGCGGTATTAGTATTCACAATGATGTTGGTATCGGGAGTTGCGAGTTGTAAGTTAATGGATGAGGCTTTAGCGCTACCTTTGTTTTTATAAGTCACCAATAGATCAGCGTTTTCTCCTGGATCTAGGAAACCATTATCGCCATCGATTAGCATGGTTTGTGTAACATGAAAAACAGGAGCATGGGCAACAAAATTGAGTTCCCGTAGAAATTCTCTTTCCTGAGAACGCACATGCAAGGTAATTTGAAAGGCATGGTTATCCGGGATACTTGGCGAGATTAAAAAAGTAAATGCGTTATTCAGAGTAATGGTTTGGTTACCGCTGATAACCAAAATGTCTTCTGTGCTGTCAATCAAAGTGATATATGGGTCAGCGGTTGAAATCGAAAAATGAATATTATGAAGGGCTGTTCCTCCGATATTAGTAACAATTAAAGACATTTTTGCAGTTTCACCAAATTCAATAATACTGTCCGTTCCGGAAATGATCGATTGACTGATCAACAATCCAAAAGTAGAGAATGTAAGTGTTTTGACATTTGAGATGTTGTTATTATCCGTTACCATGAATTTGATGGGGAGGTTTTGATAGGCATAGGTTGGTGTACCTGTAAAATGGCCATCTTCTGAAATTTCCATTTCCGGGGGGAAGCCACAAGTAGTAAATTTATCCAAGGTATTACTTGGAATGGAAGCACCGTTATTAAGGGATGAATACTGAAAGTTTTTATTATCTCCTGAAGATAATCCTCCAGTCCAGGAAATACCTGGAGGGAATGTCATATCTCCATAATAGTATTCGATGGTCCCATTCGGAAATAATTTAACAGCAAAATTCAGGTTTGTATTGCCCTGCATGTTATACACAGAGGTTTTCCAGCGAATTATGGCATAGTTGGCATTTCCTTCAAACCATACACCCTGGCCATTAGATGGATAAATACATAAATCAGACATGAAAGGAGACAGAATGCTGGTTTGTTTGAACAACAACGTTTTATCGATGAGATAAGGCCAGGAATAGGGCTGATCATCAAATAAGATATAGCCGTCGGCATAGACATATATTTTATTGACAAATTTTTTATAAAAAGGGAAGCTAAAATCGAGGGTTTTTATGGCATATCCGGAATTGTTATTGGTAAGGACCAATTGTTGTGCGGTAACGGATGGGAAAGGAGAAGAAGAAGGAGTTTCAGGATAATTGAGTTTCACATCCCACAAATAAGGCGGAGTTCCTCCGCTTGCGCTCAGATTAAAGCTATAGGGTTGATAAAGTTGAGCCGGTGGAAGGGTATTCGTTACCACACTTGGTTTATTGAAAACCAGGGCATAGTTGATTCCCAGTCGGGTTGTTGTATTATTTTGAATTGTTACATTGCTTGTGGGATAATTGGTAGTGACCGGAGAACCACCCGTATAATCAATTAATGACCAGTTCACAATTTCACCGGTTGCCGATCCCGAAGGATCATTTTCCTGCACTTGTAAAAAGTATTTTATTGTCTGGCCAGGTATGACCTGAATGAGAAGAGGTGCCAGATCCAGTCCAAATTCGATGGTTTTATCGGCTTCGGTAGTGCCGCCCTGCATATATAGATCAGCGCCCTGATATTTAAAAATCGGAAATTCGAGGACCGATGATGGAACCGTGGCATTGAGATCGGTATTGATGCCGGCAGTAACTTTTAATTTATTGCGAGAAGTATGTTTCAGGGTCACTTTCATGGTTAATTGAGGGGAACAAGTTTGTTTAACATCAATCACATAGACTGTATGATTCCATATTCCACCCAATCCAATATTATCGGCCAGGTTTTTATACATGGTATAACAAAATCCCAAATCGGACCATCCGGTTCCCGAATAGCCATTTGCAAACTTTACACCCCCTTTTTCCCAGTCATGCATATCTACAACGCCATCTCCGTTGATATCAATATTGTTGGTATACTGGCCATCTCCATTGAAGTCGTAGCGAATCGAATCATTAAATCCGCAAATGGTCCACCCATGAGATGGGGAACCGCCCCAGAAAGTTTGAACACATTTTCCGCCTTCTGGTGTCCCTGTCGGAAATTTGGTCGCCGGCGTTCCGAAAAATTGCCCATAAATATTTCCAACACCTCCAACGGCAGCGCCTTCCAAATGATCAAACAACCAGTATTTCAATGTTTGTAATCCTTCAGGAGTATCAACTCTGATAGCCTTTACAGAATTCAACCGGTTTTGCATTCCGTTGTAATAAAAATTATAACCAGAGATCCAACGGGTATATCCTCCGGTATTCAGCGCGCCACCATAATCGGCAACATTCATATTTCCACAAGTTCTTACAATTTCCCAGGAATCGAAAAAGCTGGCTCCCTGATAATTATTGGCATTATTGAGAAAATCCCAGGTAAAATGGGTAGGATACTGGTTCGTTATCTGACTGGCGGGTAAATTACGCAAACGGTCAATTTCATAAGTAAAATTAAATGCGATGCCCGACGATTGGCCACACTCATATCCCGATTGCATGGTAATTGAGCGGAAAAATGGTTGGGTGGAGTTATCCACACTAACGGGCAATAAAGGGGCATTGGGTCCTTTGTATTGTTCCGGTAATTTCAGTTCCGGGATGTTCGACAAAACAAATAATTCATCCGGAGTCAGTGAAACCGGTTCTAACCCTTGTTGATATGGAAGATTCTGGGAAAATCCCTTGCTCCCGACACCAAGTGTCAATAAAACGATAACAAGTACTGTTAACTTTCTCATGGAATGGATATGGATGATCTGTACAAATCTAAGGTTTCTTTTTCGATTGTTTATATGAATAAACAGCATCAATAATCAACATTGAATCGACTGTAACATTCCGGTCTTCTGCTTTTTTGATTACCGATGCCAGCCAATCAGCATTGTTTTTTATGTTTAAGGTAATGTATTCAATAGTATCCCAGTATGTTTTACCCTGGAGGTTACTATAATTATTGTAAAAAGTATATTCCGCATCGGACCGGATGATTTGTTCCAAAGGCTTTTGCTGCAGGCGGGCTTTATTGACGGTGGAACGAAACCATTCACGATCATTACGAATCTGATTTTCAATATCATAAAGCAACAGATCCTTGGCCCCCGGATGAAAAGCATGATACGCTTCATCTGCGAAATTCCAGAATCCGCAATGAAGGTTGATTTCAGAAACCATGAGCAGGATAAGGTCATAATTTTTCAGCTTCTCAAATAATCCGGATTTGTCAACATAGGTTGGAGGACTATTATTCTGATAGGGATAGAGTTTATTGTTATAATACCAGTAGTCTTGTTTAACAAACATTTTTTTTCCATAATCTTCAACGATATTCAAATAATAGCTATCGGCAATAACCAAAACTGAAAATTTTTTTGATTCGGGGTGAACTGTTTTCATCTTTGGATAAACACCTAAGGCAGATTTTAACGGACAAGCAAGGTTCAGGAGTTCACCAATATCGTTGTCGGTTCCCAGCGGGGTTTGTGATGGGGTAAGCTGTTGAATCCTGAATTCAGGAATCCCGGTTCCCTTTGCTTTTTTTATAGATTTGACTAAGGTATCAACAGCAAATGGAACGCCATATAAGCTCCAATGCATGCCATATCGTGGGAACAGAGGATAACGGGAGGTGTCTTTCAGTTTCAGAAAGTAACGGTTCATGTCTATTACAGACAGTCCCAATTGCTGAGAAAGTTGCAGGCAATATTCATAATTGGATAAAGTTTTTCTTTCCGGATGAAAACGGGAAGGAATGTATTCGGGATAAAAACTGGCTTTCCCTGGTTCAAAAACGACCAACAGGGGGATATGATGAGCTTCCAGACTATCCTGTACATTTTTTAAGCGGAACATTTTTCTATCAATTGCAGCTTTTCCGATAAAATAATCGCCGGTGTATTCATGGATATAATCTTCTTCAAATAAATACCGATTACGGCCTTGAACAAAACCATTGGCATGGATAATGCCATAGAAGCTGTAATCATACTGATTGCTGATGCGAATCAAGGTTTTCCGGAAACCCACATAATCATTTAGCCTTGTAGAATATTCTTCCTGAAAAAAGCCGGAAAACCACCTTTTCCAGGTAAAAAGTTTCAGGGAGGGGGCTTCGCCTAACCGGTAATATCCTTTGAGTGGAGTTTCATGGATGGGTTTCAACCGGAATTGCAGGGAAGAAACGATCAAGGCCCCCAAGATAAATAAAAGAATAATTTTTTTAAAGGTTCTCATTTGAAGAATATGCATCGTAAGCCCTGTCAATAAAACCTGCTCCCGGATTTCCCCATCCACCGCCAACCTGAATAAGTACAATAATGTTTTGACGTTCTATTGCTTTCTTAATATCCACCGTTGCGGTTGAAATTGACCGGGCATCCCCTTTATTGAAAATCTTTTTATTATAATACCAGAACTCGGAATTATCAAATACCCTCCCGATTATCCCCTGATCATACCAGGCCCAAAAGAAGCTATCGCCGACAAAAAGCGCATTTTGTTTTTTTTCATTAGGGTGAAATGTAATTTCAAACTTAGGATAAGCAAGGGGTGGATGTTTAATATCACATATCAGGTTCATCATCCAATTCACATCATCATCAAATTGTCGCGGTTTTTCACTTAATTCGATGGTGTTTATCTTGATTTCCGGCATGGGTTCCTGAAGCATTTTTTCAAGGTACTTCAGGGTTGAATCGGCTGCCAGGGTAGCGCCATAAAGAGTCCAATGTACCCCGGTAGTTGGAAATAAAAGAAACCGGGAAGTATCTTTCATTTGCCGGAACCAGGTATTAAAATCAATAAGATGAATTCCCGAAGCAGTACATTTTTCGATGAGGTAATCACGTCCGGAGAGACCCGGTTTCCGGAAAAGGTAACGATCCGGGATATCTTCAGGGGAAAAGGAGACTTTATCGGGGGCAACTATCACAAGAAGGAATATTTTCTTTTTATTCCAAAAAAAGTGTTGCAATTTTTTCAGCTTGTAAACACGTTGATCTATTGCTCCCTTATTGATATGATCATATCCCAGAGAGGCGGTGATATATTCGGAGGTGAGCAAATGGTCCTGATTCCCAATTACAACGGTTGCCGGGTTTGGAACCCGGAATATTGTGAAATCAAGCTGGTTATGTAATCTCACTCCTTCGTTTTTGAATCCGGAGGAGTCATGAAAATGCAGGAGGTACTGTTGCTGAAACTCGCCATTCATCCAGGTTTTAAAAGTTAAAAAAGGAGCCGGAGTAAAGCGATAAGCTCCATTCAGAGGCTTCGACTGAACAACCTGAAATTCCGTCTGTAATGCGGGCAAGGTGATCAAAAGACATGAAAAGATCACAAGAAATTTTTTGAAAACATCCATGCTGGCCGCGTCCGTATTGTTGATTAACCATACAAATCTAAGGAAAATTAGAATGGTATCAGCGCCTTTTTTATCTTTGCCAATTTGCTTTTACAATCGGATTATGATGGATTTTTTTCGCCGGAATGTTTTTGCCCTTCTTTCCGGGTTTCTCTTCCTTCTCTTCAGCGCTTGTTCTTTCCTTTCTGATGGTTATTTCGGAGGAGCTGATAACATCACGCACTTTCAACTATCCCATTATGCTTTTTATCATCCCTCTTTGTTTTTAAATGCGTGGGGAAGGCCACTTTACACAATTATTGCAGCGCCTTTTGCTCAATTTGGATTGCCGGGAGCAAAACTGCTGAATATTTTGTTAGGGATTGCCACTGCCACCCTGGCCGGTGAAATTGCCCGAAAACTGGAGATCAAACCGACTTGGGTTGCCATTCTTTTCGTATGTTTCACACCACTCTATTTTGTGATGTTGCCAACTGTGCTTACAGAGATCCTTTTCAGTTTTATCCTTCTGCTATCAATTTATCTCTTTTTAAGCGAAAAATACAGATTATCGGCTATTGTTATTTCATTTTTGCCCTTTGCACGAACCGAAGGGTTTGTCCTTCTCCCTTTATTTTTCTTGACCTATTTGATAGTTAAACAGGGGAAAGTCATTCCTTTTTTACTGACAGGAACCCTTTTCTTCAGCGTTATCGGTGGATTATATTTCCGGGATTTTTTCTGGGTTTTCACTCAATTTCCTTACCCTGTTACCTATCATCACCCGATTTATAAAGAGAGAGGGGATTTATTTCACTTTATCCAGGACCGTAATCTGATTTTGGGATTGCCTCTTGAAATTCTCTTTATTGCTGGATTTCTCCAACTATTCCGTGAATGGTTTTCGGGATCAGCTATGCTCCGGAAGCAATCGCTTCTGATTTTTCTATTGCTTCTTTTGCCATTTTTCACATACCTTGCCTTTCATTCCATCCTTTATTGGAAAGCACTGGGAGGTTCCATGGGCCTTGACCGGGTGTTGGCTGCTGTTCTTCCCCTGGGTGCCCTGATCGCGCTGAAAGGATTTCAGGGGATTATCCAGGTGTTTAAAACAAATTGTTTTCTTCGTTCTTTTTTTACGATTCTGATTTTGATCTGGGTAGTAATTTTTCCTTTCCGGATCTATCCTTACCCCTATCCCCTTTCTCCTGAAGAAGAAACTATCAAGGCTGCTGTTGCCTGGTTCAAAACTTCCCCTTACAACAAAAAAACCGTTTATTACACCGATAACAATGTCCCTTATTACCTTGGGATCGATCCCTATCAAAAATCACCGGCAGTGTGTCATCTTTTTGGTGATTCAAAATATCTTGATACCATACCGGAAGGATCAATTCTGGTATGGGATGCCCATTTCGGGGCCAATGAATCAAAAATTCCGCTTGATTCATTACTCGGGAACGATCGGCAGCAGGTGATTGGATATTTCCGTCCGCTGCAACCCTGGATTACATTCGGAGGACACAACTATGATTGTTATATCACCAAAACCAAACCAGCCGAAAAATTGGCCGATAATTGGGCGATCCGGGATTCCATTCTGGACGTTCTGGATGAAAAGGAGTGTTTGAAAACCCTATACCTCAATAATTTTGAAAATCCGTGGGATGGATCAAATCCATCTTTTTATTCCGGTGATACGGCACATTCGGGTAAACTGTCATTCCGAATGGATGGTCGCACTGAATACAGTCCCGGAGTTTGTAAAGAAGTAAAGGGACTCCCTGTGACCAGCAAACCGGCGATGATCCAGGCAACAGTATATTGTTATTTACCGGAAATCGAAATAAAAAGCAACACCTTGTTGGTTATTTCCTTTGAGCAGAATGGAAAATCATACAGTTATACCGCGATGAGGCTGAACGATAAAAAGGTGAGACCAGCCCGATGGAACAGGTTCAGCATTTCCGATACGATACCGGTATTCAAATCATCACGGGATCTATTGAAAGTGTATATCTGGAATCCAGGGAAACAGCGATTTTTCATTGATGACCTGAAAGCGAATCTTACCTATCAACCTTTATAATATCCCCGCATATTATTCAGTTTAATTCGAAAAAGGTCAAAGAACATTCCAACACCATGACGGAATACCTTAACCGTTGACTTTTCCTGATTAGTTAACCGGACCGGGATCCGTTTAATTTCGAAATTCTGTTTCAGGGCGATGTACAGCAACTCCACATCAAAGGCAAAACCATTGATCCTTGCATGTTTAAAAATAAAATCAGCAACATCCCCCCGAAAACCTTTGAGCCCGCATTGAGTATCAAAAAAATTAGCAGTGACAATGGTTCCGACAAAACGGGTAAAAAATATACTGGTTATCTTTCTGAGTTCTGGGATTTCAGTTAAATAGGATGATCCTTTTAATTTTCGATCCCCGATTACCAATTGAAACTCTTTAAAGTCGAGATAACGTAACATCGTTCCAATGGCATTGAGCTCATAAGGAATATCCGCATCCGTAAAAATTCTAAACGCCCCCCGGGCTGCTTTCATTCCGGTGCGAACTGCAGCACCTTTGCCTATGTTTTTTTTGTTTCGGCAAAAAATACAATTCATTTCATGGCATACTGTTTCGGTTGCTCCATGATCGTTGCTCCCATCATCAACCACAATCACCTCGAATGAATAATCCTGACTTTTCAGGTAGGTAATTAAAACCGGGAGGTTTTTCCTTAAAATTCCTGCTGATTTATAAGACGGAACAATTATACTGAGATAAATTGAATCTGACATTTTATAAATAGTATTTAAAAAACAGGGAGTGATTTTTCAAGATATTGTGCAGCTGTCTCAAAATCAGGTTCCGTACATTTAAAAAAACGATAGAATGCAAATTTTTTATTTATTCCAAAAACATTAGTTTTGACAGAACGAAAAAAACATTTCAGTACCATTTCAATCTCATCGGCGGTATTAATATGTTCGTATCTCATCAAAATTTGATAATTCAAACCATAGTGGCGTTTAAATTCATATCCTGTAATCAACGTTCCCAGTTTCCATAAAATTGTACCCTCATTGGGGATAGCTACTCTTAAAGAACCCCCTTTTTCGAGCAATGTAACTGCTTTTGCAACGACATCGGGTAAATTCTGGATATGTTCAAATGTGGCAACAGAGGTAATTCGGGTATACTTGTTTTCACTGGGGATTTCACTTATATCTGAATAGATCTTTCGGACTCTCTGGAGGTTCCCGGATTCTCTGTATAGCTCCTCAAAAGGTTCTACAATATCGTAATGATTCACATGTGGTTCAAAGGGGAGTTGGTTAAGCATACCTGCACCAATCTCGAGGGTTTTCTGATCTCCATGTGATTGAACCAATACATCTTCTGCTACTTTGATATGCAGCCACTTTTCCATTTGCATCGATAATTTGGTTGCATTGGTCTTTCCTTGTCTGTTTTTTTTATAATGTGATTCGTAAATAGCTTTAAAATCCGGGGGTAGTTCTATTCTGGTTTTTGGAAAATTTTCGAGTACTTGATTTTTCATTTTTAAAATGATTGATAATCCGTTTAGTAACGCAAAGGCTACAGATAGAAATATTTATTCTTAGAATTTATCATGTTAGAAATCATGATGGAGTTCAGGTCTATTCCTGGATATTGCAAAACAAAGATGGTAGCGGCCTGTTCTCGGTGCGTATTATATACGTTGATTTCAATGGTTGCCGAGGGGGTCATCTTATCATTGATGTGGTTTATTTTTATAGGAAAGTCAGTGAGCCCTTCACCCTGGTATACCCTGAAACTAACGGTAAAAATCTTGTACGGGGAATAGTAAAGTATGGTAGCCGTATTGGATATCGGATAAATCACGGTGTCGGTATTCTTGATCGTCGGCAACGGGGCCATGACCAAAAACAGATCATCGGTTTTTTCAGCTTGACACATTGTCATATAATAAGGTGACGGATAAGTGACTTTCTTTGTATAAAAGAGAAATTGTCCCTCTACCCGTGAAAAAGGATAAAGATTTCCGGTTTTTGCTTGGAAATATTCGTACCAGTTAAAGGCCTGTTCAGTAATACCGCGTGCACATTCCGATGTGTTATTCCAGAGATCCGGAGCATAAAAAGGGGTATTCGGCGGCAAGATTTTAAATTGTTTGGATTTCACCAGTTCATCAATTGCCCTGAAACGAAGATTTGCACTCCGGATATCCTTGGCGATGTAATAATTGGAATAGTCGGTAATGACGGAACAAAGACAAATCGCGATGACAAATAATGCAATGAGGACATTTTTAATGATTTTGTTGAAATTAAATAAGTTAATTAGATATGAGATCAATAGTACCCCAAAAAGCAATACTCCGAAGAAAGAGAAAAAAGTAGTGAGATAACCGATCATGTGAGCCTTTTCGACGTAAAAGGTGTATTTTTCAGTCAGCGCCAGTGGAATGTGAGGGACGAAAACAAGCAAGATGGCGATGCAGCATCCCCCGGCAACTTTTTTCCACGGGATTTCCGGAAGATT
Source organism: Bacteroidales bacterium (assembly GCA_023231005.1). Lineage (GTDB taxonomy): Bacteria > Bacteroidota > Bacteroidia > Bacteroidales > FEN-979 > CAIVAT01. The sequence goes on from JALNWG010000007.1 coordinate 39,837, forward strand.
TTTCAATAAGATCCATCCCAACCATCCCACCAGAATGCCTTTGACGATCCATTCAACCCGCGCTTGCTGGAAGAGAAAAAGAAGAATTTTTGAATGGCCGGTGATAAACTCAGATTTCTGAAAGAAAAATTCATGGCTTGATTCATAGATAGTTAATGGAAATGCAGAATAGGAAAGGCTCCACAGTATCTTGAAAAAAGTTCCCAGGGAGGCATCTTTTGTGGCAAAATTGGTTCCGGGATATTGAGGGGGAAAATAGTGGCGGAAAATAAAATAGGTTACAAGGTATAAGAGAGCAATAGTAAGAAAGGGTAAAAAGTGGAATAACCATTTTTTTACTCTAACAAAAAAGGGAATGTTTTTTTGAAAATTATTGATTATGATCACACTCAATGCAAAAAGGATGAAGAAAATGTAGGTTTCATAAAACAACAGTGCAACCCCAAAAAAAATCGCAGACCCAACCAGATTTCTTTTTCTTCCCGTTTTATAAAATATCATGAGAAGATAGAAGGAAAACAATAACAAGAAAAAAGAAAAGGAAAAATAGAAAGGATACGCAACAAATAAGGTCGTATGCTTAGAAATCTGCATGGTTACGAGGAAGAGCAAAATCATCAGCCAGGAAATCTCATCGGATTTGGTCGATTCTTTGATGATTTTTGCAAACAGAATAAAACAGGCAAAGAGAGGAATATACTGGAACATTTTTACAACTACCATATTGTTTGACAGATAAGGTAAACTGTAAACAGGTTTTACCAGGTGAAAATAAAATCGTCCAGCAATCTTTGCAAAGAAGGAAGCATCCTCCATGATATCCCCACGGGTGGTGATCAGGTAGTTGTGTAAATCATCTGCAGTTGCAAATCCAGTAAAAAAGAGCGGGAAAAAGGTGATGAGGCCAATAATGGAAAAAGCAAAATAATATAAGGTTTTGTTGGATATGCAAATTTTTTTATTGCTCATACTATGGTCTATTTTTTCTTGAGAAGTTCCGTGTTATAAAGATTGATCGCATCGCTTCGTACAATAATTGCAAGTGGAAGTTTTCTCTCTGTGGCTTTTTGTTTTTCTTTTGAAAGCCAAGACGGACTTTTCAGAATTTCATTTTCAATCTTACGTATTGGATTACCCCGAGTGGTATCGTATTCAGTGTAAAGCCTGTCAATTATTCCGGCACCGGGATTACCATTTCCGGCACCAACCTGAAAAAGAATCACAAAATCTTGTCGTTCAATGGCTTCCCTGAGATTGATTTCCCAGGTATATTTCATTTTTGTTTGACTTTCAGGATAAACTGCATAATCATAATACCAGATTTCCTGGTTTCTGAACAGGTTTTTAATGATCGGCTGGTGATACCAGCCCCAGATATAGCTGTCGGCTATAAACAGTGCCGCTGGTTTTGACCGGGTTGTATCCGTTACGAAATGATAACAGGGATAAGCAAGAATTTCATGCGGAGCATTCCAGATAAGGTTCATTGTTTTATTGATATCATCATCCAAATTACGCGGGCTCGTGGAGGTTTGTATCGAATCAAGGATCATCTTAGGCATGACAATTCCTTTTTCCTTTTCAAAATACCGGATGGCTGAATCGGCCGCGAGGTAAGATCCATAATCGCTCCAATGTATTCCAGTAGAAGGAATCAAACGGTAACGTGAAGTGTGCTTCAAAGCGCTAAAATAGGGATTAAAATCAAGAACATTGATTCCGGCTTCATGCGCTTTTTTCGTGAAATAATCACGGTTTGTTTGATGTCGTTCCATTTTCAAAAACCTGTCGGGAATTAATTCCGGGTAGAAAGAACCTTTATCCGGAGGAATCATAACTATTACCATTATTCTTTTTGTCTCCCAAAGATAGTTTTGAACATATTTCAACATTCTTATTTTATCATCCATAAAACGTTTTCCAAAAACGGACTTTCCAAGGTATCCATCAATGTAATCTTTTGAAAAAAGTTCATTATTCTTACCGACCACAATCTGATCGGCATGTGCGATTGAAAACAAGCTGAAGTCAATCTGATTGTATAATCTTACGAAATCCGGACGGAACCCGACAGAATCTTCAATGTTTTGCCGATACTGCTGCTGAAAAGATCCATTCATAAAAGCAGAGCAAGAGGCAGCAGGTTTCGGAGCAGGTGTAAAGGCCCCTTTCAGGGATTTTGATATGATGGGGTTAAATTCCTTTTGAAAGGCTGGAAATATCAACAGAAGAAATATAAAAAACAGTAAAAATCGTTTGATCAGCATGGTATTAAAACCTAAAATAGATAAACGGACTGAATCCAGAAGCAGTGATGGTGGCTTCGCTCAGAACAAATAATAAAATTGCGAGAATTGAAAAAATGATGATGAGTTTATTCCCGGGGTTGAAGTATAGTTTTTCGATCCAGTTTTCTGCTTTCTTAAAAACCCCCAAAAATGAGAAAAGGGAAGCAATCACCATCATTGTCCAGAATTTCGGGTTTAACCAGACCATATTTTCTGCCGGTTGAAAAGCAAACAGCCGTCGGATCAGGAACCAGGCTTCGTCAAGGCTCTGGGCCCGGAAGATCACCCATCCGATGGTAAGCAGAAGAAAGGTGAAGATGATGGCCGGGACTTTCCCTACTTTCTTCAGATATTTAAGAAGGAATAGTCGTTCGATGATTAAAAAGAAACCCATATAGCCTCCCCAGATGATGAAGGTCCAGGCGGCACCATGCCAGAAACCACAGAGTAGAAAGGTAATGGAAGTCGCAATAAGGTAAATGATTTTATCAGCACGCAGGCCCAAGTAACGTTCTCTCGGAAGTTTACGTGAAGTGGCATAGGCCAGGGGTAGGAAGATATAGTCGCGAAACCAGAAAGAGAGGGTTATATGCCACCGACGCCAAAATTCAGTAATGCTCTTTGAAACATACGGGAAATTAAAGTTTTCAGGTAACGTGAATCCCATCATTCGGCCCAGACCGATGGCCATGTCGGAGTATCCGGAAAAATCAAAATAAATTTGAAATGAATAAGCGATGGCCCCGATCCACACAATACCACTTGACATTTCGGAAGGTGTCAGAGAAAATATTTCGTTCACAGTCAGGCCCAATACATCGGCAATTAATACTTTTTTGGACAACCCGATGATAAAACGATAAAATCCACTCAGCCTGTTATCCAGATTTTCTGTTGAACTTCTATCAATGATCTGATCTGAGATCTGTCCGGGACGAACAATGGGTCCCGATAAAATCTGGGGAAACATAAAAATATAAAGAGCAAAATCCTGTAATTTTTCAAACCCCGGATGTTGTTTTTTATAAACATCAAGTGTATAAGCAAGTTTCTGAAAAGTGATGAAAGAAATGCCGATGGGCAAAACAATTTTGATCCATCCAGCGGGTTTGGAGCCAAACCATCCAAGCATCACCTGAAACTGATCCACAAAAAAATTCATGTACTTAAAATAAAGTAACAGGGACAAGTTTATCAGTATAGACAGCCAGAGTAGCCAACGTCGTGCTTTCCCTTCCTTCACTACCATCTGCCTAACAATATAAAAATCGGCCAGTACTGACCCCATTACAAAAAAGACAAATTTCGGAGCGCCCCAGGCATAGAAAAAAACACTCGCCAGGAGCAAAAACCAGTTCTTGTATCTCCGGTCAATTATATAATAAATGATCAGGAAAAAGGGCAAGAAATAAAGTAAAAACAAGCTACTGTTAAATATCATAGGTTTTTCTATTTACTGTTTTTTAAGTCAATCATATATTGCGCATCTTGTTTGAGCTGATCTTCAACGGAAACGTGATTATTTTTTGCTTTCTGAACAATACTTTGATACCAATCAGGGGATTTTTTTATTTCCTCGATTTTAAGCTCAAGAAGGATCTGGTTATCTGCCTCCTGGTATGACAAATACCGGGTGAAAAAATCTTCGATAAATCCATACGGAAAAAGTTCATAGGTAGCTTCTGTCACCATCATGATCACTAAATTTTGTTTGTCAATTTCCCCTTTTAAACTGACATCACGTACCCTATTGACTTTTTTCCCGTTCTCGAAAATTACCTTATTGTAAAACCAAAAATTGTCCTTACTGAATACATTTTCCGTTATACCGGTCGCTGCAAATCCCCACCAGTAACTATCACCAATGGTCATTACATTGGGTCTGGTTTTTCCGGTTGTGGAATAATAAAATTTCGGATATGGCATGGGGTCATAATGGGGTGGGTAAAACAAATTCATTAATTCGCAAGCATCATTATCAGAGTACCTTAATGAGTCGGAAACAACCACTGATTTCCATCCGAATTCCGGAAGATCGATGTTACATAATTTCTCAATATACCGAAACATACTGTCGGCAGCCAAACCAACACCATAAGAGGTCCAATGAACTCCGCTTCTGGGATAAAGCGGATAGGGTGTATTATTCCTTATCTTTTTAAACCAGGCATTCATGTCGATGAAATTCAAGTGTGATCTGTCAATTCGTTTAATATAATAATCGTAATTGGAAATTGATCTCTTTTTATAATGATTGGGAATATCTTCGCTATAAACCGTTGCTTTTCCGGGTGCAAAAATCAAAAGGAAATCGATGTTTTTCTGCTTCAGGATGGATTGAATTTTTTCCAGATGACTGATTTCATAATCAATTTTTTCAGGTCCCTTAAAGGTGCGTCCGATATAATTATTGATGTATGGTTCAAGAAACAAATTATCATTTTTACCGATCACGACATCAGGAGCATACGACATGGTAAACAAGGAAAAATCCACTTGGTTTTTCAATTTTATAAAATAACTCCTGAATCCGATATTATCCCCTACCGTTTTTGTATACTTCGACCGCACCTCCTCGCTGTTCCATGTTTTCCAAGGGATACCGGGAACCGGAATGGTATCTGCAACTCCTTTAAGCTCTGTTGGTGGAATGAAAATAAAGGATTTTTGAAGATACGGAAGTATCAACATTCCCAATATCAGTACATGAATGAGTTGTTTTAGCATTGTCATTATCCGCAAATTTAGTAGAATCATCTGATCTTTTTCACTTTTTGCTGATGATCTGTTTGATAAAATGCCTCAAGGAGTTGGTCGACAAAGCCATACCCCAAGCAACCATATCCGGCATTGGTTTGCACCAAGATGATGGCATTGTTTTTAAATACCGACTTTCCCAAATCCTGGTCCGATGCAAGTTTTCCAGTCTTAAAAGTACCATAATACACATCATGGTCGTAGTACCAAAAATCACGGTTTGAAAATACATTTCCGATATAACCCGCCTCGGCCCAGATAAAATAGAAACTATCGCCTAAGAATAATGCCGAAAAGGGTTGCTCATTGTTCTGATTGATGTATTCAACTTTCGGTTGGGCCATCGGAAGAGCATGCACCGGGCAGATCAGATTCATTCCCTTCGCCATATCATCTTCGCGGCCCCGGGTTTCATTGATTGTTCCGGGAATGGTGATCTTCATTTCCGGAAGCGATCTGCCTGTTTTAATTTCCAGGTATTTTACAAGTGAATCCATGGCAAGGCAAGCTCCATAATTACTCCAGTGAATTCCTGTTTTTGGGTAAAGGCAATACCTGATTGTATCTTTCATAGCAAGAAACCAGGAATTTAAATCAATGACATTAACCTTTTGTTTTTCCAGACTCTTCCGGTACCATTGGTAATTGGTAAGACCCCGCGGATCATTTCTGAAACGTGAAGGAATATGCTCGGAATAAAACGTCCCCTTATCCGGCAATAAAATTACCAGAAAAAAGATTTTTTTTTCCTTCCATAGCAAATCTTGGACATCTCTGAGTTGCTGTACTCTTGCTTCGATTTTATTTTTACCTATAAAATCCTTACCAGACCAGGCCTTGATATATTGGTCTTCATATAAATAATCATCTTCCCCAACTACAACTTTTCTGGCATTGGGCAACCTGAATAAGGAAAAATCGAGTTGATTGTGCAGCCGCACCATTTGGTTATGGAAACCGATACTCCGGTCAAGATGCCTCATCATTTGGCTTTGATAGGTGCCCTCGGAAAGCCCGTTGAAGTCAAAAACCGGGGAGGGATTGGGTTCAAAATAGCCGTCGAGTGTTCCCGGGAATATTGGCCGGAAACCTTTTTGAACAATGAAGATAATCGGTATTCCAAAAACGAAACACAAACAAATCCATTTAACAACGGTCATTTTTTTCGCTTTTATCACGCCCATTTTTGTAATCATAAATAGGTCTATTCGCTTTATCTCCGTATTAATAATTGCAATGTGTAATGCATCACGAGGAATGTAAAAAACCACCTTGGACCATAGATCAATAAGGTATGGGGTTAAGGTAGAATTTCTTGACCGCCGGATCCTGTTTCAGATAATTCGGGATATATTCATTGACAAACGTAGCCATCTTAATTCCTTTTGATTTCAGTGTTTGGTATTGTTCATAACTTGGATAACAACCATACGCCGTGGCTCCACTATAAAACATCAGCGTAATAGCATTGTTTCCTCCGCTATTGAAAATAACCCAATCTTTAGACGGTATTTGACGAGCAATCTGTTTGTTGATGATGCCATCAATATTGTGTTTTTTCCAGAAGGACGATTTATTCGAATGCCATTTATCAATCTGGTTAATATACAGGTTATCATAGGCAATAAAACCCAATAAAATGACAATAATCCAGGCAGATATATGGGTCGGAATAATCGTTCGAAGCCAATCCACCACTTTTCCAAGAAGAGCTCCAAATGCAAGAAAAAAAATCGGGCAGACAATCGTACAAAACATAACCATTTTCGTTGCAGCAATAGTATAGAAAAGATAGGTAACGATAACAAAGGTAAAAACACCAACTTTAAAAACTTTATTCTGCATGGATTTAAAAAGACAGCAAAGCCCGGGAATTAGGAGAAAAATCGCCAGGAAACCTCCATATTGATTCGAAATCAAATACAAATGATAATAGGCATTTCCATCATGACCCTCAACCGCCTCGAAAAAATGCTTATTGTTATACATCAATTCATACCCGCTTTCGTTGGGATAGGCACATTGAATAAATATCTGCCAAGGCAAAGCAATCAGGATGGTGACAAGCAGTGATATTCCCATTTGTTTATGCTCAGAAAACCATTTGTTTTTTGGGCTGCATAAAAAGATCGAAAGGGACCATCCGAAATATACAAGTAGCCCAACCAGCCATTTATTCAGGATAGCAATCCCGGCAAATAGACCGATCAGTATCAGCCAACGTTTTTTGTGTGAATGGATATACTCAACCCACGACCAAATGCTAAGTGTGACGTAGAAAATAAAGGCGCTGTCGTTGTGATCGGTACTTTGATAACCGGAAACAAATTGAATAAAGAAAACCGAAAAGGTATATAAGAAAGCCCCATACCAAGCAACGTCCGGCGTACTGATCAGTTTCCCGATCCTGTAAATAAGCAAGGTCATCAACGACATCATGATAATAGTAGGCAACCTTAACACGAATTCACTCGTTCCGAATATTTTAAAGAACAAAGCGATCTGCCATAAAAAAAAAGGTTGCTTATGAAGCCATATAGAATTTCCCTGCCAATTTTTAAAGTCATAATCCAAGACAGGATTACTTACCAGTACCGGTTTAAAAGGGTTTATCATCATATTTTTTGCAACCAATGCATGGTATTGTTCATCCCAGGTCCATAAAAACGGATCAAGGGTAGCAATAAAAACACGCAAGATCAACCCCGCAAGGAAAAGAAAAAGAATGCTGTATCCGGGTTTCTTGTTTAGAAACAGTATGATGCTACATAGTCCAATAGTGAGAGCACATACGATCCAATAAAGTTGCAGGTTCGAAAACTCGGTCTGAATAATTTTAGTAAGGTCCATTGAATTGATTTATAGCTTAAAGATTCATAAAAAGTGATCGCCTTTCATTATATGAGTCAGGAGTCAATATTCCGAGTTGTTAATCGTTGGATTGGCAATAAAACATATAACCTTAGATGTCTGCATCTTAGATGTAAGTTTCGCCAAACATCATTAGACATGATCTCTAAGGTTAAGGGTACTAAATTAGTGGAAATTTTCTTTTACGTATCAGATGCATAAGAAAAAGAACTCATTTTGAATATGGCTGAGATCATTTCAGCAGCAGTTAACGATATAAATCAATTGCTATTCCATCTGTAATAATAATGAACCTTTAGATCATCAAAGAAAATCAATTTCTGTTTCGGGTTCCGGATAAACAACCGGATTTGCAAACTTGAATCACTTACATCGGGAATGAGGAAGGTTTTTTTCAAGGTGGTCCATTCAAGTGGGTTTTTCAGTACACGATCCAGTTTATCTTCATCGCTAAAAAGGATCTTATCGTCCTTGCTCAAAGTATAAGCCAGCGCTGCCCCGGTTGGAAGGTTTCCGGGCTTTAAGCTCCAGATATTCACCTCTATCATTTTAGGAAAGGGATTTCCAAAATCATTCAGCTTAGTAGAAAAGAGCGGAATATCCTTGCCGGTTGTATTGGTAGCAACACCATATTGTCCCGACCGGGTGAAAATCGCAGATGGCTTTATTACCGGAGAAATCGCCAGGTTCTCAAAATCGTTTTCAAAAGATTGTGCCTGGTGAATGGGGCTCAGTATACCCGCTCGTTCAATTGAGCGCAAGTAATGGTCCCAGTCCCACGAAGAGCCGTAGTAACATCGTTCAAAACGGTAAAAAGCAGTAACGTACCGGAGATTGAAATAAACCATAATCAAAATCAGGAAGGAAATGAGGGTCGTCAGAAAGAAATTATTGCGTTGCGACACAATAGTGATCAACCAGCCTAACGGAATAGCCAGTAAAGGATAATATTCAATGAAGGAACGCTGCCCATAGCTGCATCCGAAATACCACATTTTCCATGAGGAACAAATCAAGGTGATCATAAGGAAAACCAAAGTAACCAGCACCCAGTTTTTTTTCTTTCCAAAAATCATCATCACAATACCCGCCATTATGAAAAGTGCCAGAGGGGTGTAAGAAAACCATCCATTCACAGGGGAGAATAAAACTTCCAGGATCCGGGGATGAGCCAGATTGGTAAATCCTTCGTCGCGATAAGAAAAATGGAGCCAGCTTCCTGAGAGATATTTCCAATAAATGAATTGTGGCAGAAACAGGATGATAAGGATCGCCAGAAAGCTCAGAAAACACGAAGGGTTCAGAAAGTGTTTCAACCGCTTCACCCTATCTTCGCGACCCTCTGCATCCCAAAAAAAGAAAAGAAAACCCAAAATGATATTCGTGGGACGAATCAGGATGGCAATGGCAAAGCCGATACTGAGCAGAATAAAATAGCGGAATGACCTGGAATTCAGATATTCCTTCAGGGCAAAGAGAAACAAAGAAATCAGGAAGAAAGAATAAACATGCGACATCATCCCATCAAGAAGTGAATAATAAAAAAGGTTGGTTCCCAAAAAGATCAGGGCAACAAGAATCAAACAGACTTCAGGCTGAAAATAATAGATTAAAAATCGGTGAAGAAACCAAAGTCCGAGGACTAAATAAACGACAGCACCCAAAGCCATCATTCGCATATACAAAATGGAAAATCCATCTTCATCATCAAAACCTGCAACCAACGATACAAGATGGGCTGTGAAAAAGAACGGGGAAACCATCAGGGCAACTCCGAATGTATATTTTGTATCTATTTTATTGTGAACGGTATCGACACTAAAGCCGCCGCCGGTACGGATGTCAAGATCGGCCGGCATTTTGTGTGTATCGAAATGGTAAAAAAAAGTGGCCGGAAGATAGATATAATATCCGGCCCGATCGGACCAAAGTTCATGTCGGTCGGAAAAACAGGTGGCATCTTTGTGGAAAAACCAGGATAACGCCAATCCCGTACAAAACAGAACATAAAAAAACCATTTCTCCATTTTGCTATTTTACTATTTCACTTTTTCGGAAAAAGGTGACTTCAATCTCATCCACTAATATCTCTCCTTTTCCACGGTACCAAAAATAGGCTTGCAGTACATCTTCTTTATCAGGAGCTGGCGGAATATGATAGTCAATATTTATTTTGTTCCATTGGTTCGGTTTTACATCCTCTTTCTCAAGGGGAATGAACATATACTTGTAATTGATACCTTTGTGGTTACAAGTGGCAACCAGACTGCATTTTACCTCGGAAACAGGACATGAAAACCAGATATAGCCGCTTGCGCGAATCCAGGAGGAATCACTATGGGTTAGATCCTTGAACTGAATCCAGAGGCCGGGAGAAAAGGGAACCCGAAGATCCAACTTCATCGACTGATTACTTTGATGACCGGAAGCAGAAAGATGTAAATCCGGATTGGCGATATCGCCCGATTCAAAATCATAGTAAGCCAATCGTATTGGGGTTAATCCGGATTTTTCAGGGATATGCTCCCTTTCATTCATAATGACTTGATTGGAATTATTTTGCTGGGAATTCAGATGAAGAATATAATTCCAACCAATAAAAATTCCAAGAAGAATGAGTCCAGAAAAGGTGGCAAACAATTGTTTTCGGAATTGTTGTTTCAATTGTCAATTGGTCATTGTCAATTATTTCAGATATTTTCGGTCAAAGAGATTATATTTCATCAGACACCACACTGCCCTAAACCCGTCCTTCATTCCGATCTTTTTCCCTTCCTCATACGTTCGCCCATAATAGGAAATACCTACTTCATAAATGCGAATTTTTGAAAAACGGACAATCTTGGAGGTAACTTCCGGTTCAAAACCGAAACGATTTTCTTTAAAATGGATCTTTTTAATAAACTCTGCTTTAAATAGTTTGTAGCAGGTTTCCATGTCGGTAAGATTCAGATTTGTGAAAATATTAGAGAAGAAAGTAAGCATTTTATTTCCTATAGAGTGCCAAAAAAAAAGAATCCGATGGGGGCTACCGCCCATGAACCTTGAACCATAAACCACATCGGCAAACCCGTCCAAAACCGGTTGAAGCAATACATTGAAATCCCGTGGGTCATATTCCAGATCAGCATCCTGGATAAGAATCAAATCGCCGGTAGCTTCTGCTATTCCTCGATGAATGGCGGCACCTTTACCGAAATTCTTAGGTTGATTGATCAACCGGATATCAAGTTCTGCATGTTGATCCCGATAATTCAGAACCACTTTTTCGGTAGAATCCGAGCTATAATCGTTGATGACGATGATTTCTTTTTGCACCCCTCCAACTAATTCAACAGCCAGTATTTTATCTAAAATATTATGAATGGTGTCCGATTCGTTGAATGCTGGGATTAAAATGCTGAGTTTGTGAGATTCCATAAAATCGATTCAAGAATTGATTATTCGTAATAATAGATCCGTTTAACCCGGCGTGAAATTCCGGTTAGCACTTCATAAGGAATGGTCCCCATAGCTTGTGACAGTTCGGTTATTGGATGCTGGGTATTGAAAATAATGACCTCGGTGCCTTCAGTAATATCGATGGATAAGTTAGAGAAATCCGTTATATCAATCATCGTAAGGTCCATACAAATATTTCCGACGATGGGGGCAGGTTTCCCCTGAATATAGAGTTTCCCGACTCCATTCCCCAGGCGACGATCCAGGCCGTCAGCATAACCAATTGGAACAATGGCTATGATCATATTTTTTTCTGCTTTGCCTTTCCGGTTATATCCGATAGTATCACCAGCCGGAATATGTTTGATTTGGGTGATCACGGTTTTCAGAGAACTAACTTGTTGCAGCTGTGATTGTTCTTCCAGTGTATTTCCAATGCCATACAGCCCGATTCCCAATCGCACCATGTTGAAATGGGCATCCGGGAACCTGCATATCCCAGCAGAATTACAAATATGACGGAGAATCGGATAGTTCAACGACCGGGCCACCTTTTGACTTAGAAATTCAAAACGAGAGATCTGCAAACGAGTAAATTCATCCTCGTCAGGATCTTCGCTGGCTGCCAGATGGGAAAATACCGACTGAACCCTAAAATCCGGATTTTTTTGAATTTGTTCGATCAAGGTATCCAGTTCTTCTTCTACAAATCCCAAACGATGCATACCGGTATCCAATTTGATATGTATTCTGACTTCCTGTTGAATAGATGTTACATTACGGGCAATAGCTTCTTCGAGAAGATGAAGGATATGGAGGTTGTAAATTTCGGGTTCAAGATTGAATTTCAGTAAGGTATCCAGGCTTTGTTCTTCCGGGCTCATAACCATGATTGGCAGGTGGATCCCGGCTTTTCGCAACTCAACTCCTTCATCGGCATAGGCGACGGTAAGATAATCGACTTGGTGAAACTGAAGCGCATTGGCTATTTCGTAGCTTCCGCTTCCATAAGAAAAGGCCTTCACCATTGCCATGATTTTTGTTCCCGATTGCAATCCTGACCGATAAAAATTAAGGTTGTGAATAAGCGCATCCAGATTGACTTCCATCACGGTCTCATGGGCTTTTTGCTGAAGCAATTGACTGATTTTTTCAAACTCAAAAATACGGGCCCCCTTAAGTAAAATAGTCTCCTGCTGAAAAGTGGAAATGGGAAAGCGCTCTAAGAATTCATCAGTAGTAGTAAAAAAGTTCTTTTGCATTGGAAAATGATGACCAAATTTCATCAAATCGCGGCCAATCCCAATGATCCTGTCGATATGTTTAGATTGAAGCATCCACGCAATTTCGCGGTAGAGTTCTTCTTTGTCCCGTCCCGTTTGCAGAATATCTGAAAGGATCACTGTTTTTTTCTTTTGTTGATTCTGCTGATTTAGAAAATCAAGGGCAATACTCAGGGAGTTGATGTCAGAATTATAACTGTCGTTAATCAGGGAGCAACGGTTGATGGCCTCTTTGAGTTCGAGGCGCATGGCAATGGGAACCAGGAGAGATACCGAATACCGGATGTTGGATGGTGAATAATTGAGTAGTAAAAGAGTGGATACACAATGAATGGCGTTTTCAATGGAAGCCTCGTCGGTAAATGGAATCGTGAAAGAATTGGCTTCCTTTTGATAGAAGATATTAATCCGGGTTTGTCCATTTCCTTTTTGTACGGAAGTGATCTGCACATCGGCTTCATGATTTAGACCCCAGGTAAATGTTCTAAGATTATGATATGAGGCATCTGCTTTTATTGATTCTGTGATCAGCTCATAATCTGAACAATAAATCAGGGTTTGGGTGTGAGCGAAAAGTCTCAGCTTTTCTTTTACTTTTTGATGCTGGTTTACGAAATGTTCGTCATGGGCATGTCCAATATTGGTAAAAATCCCAAGGGTTGGCTGGATGATGGGTTCAAGATGTTCCATTTCACCGGGTTTGGAAATACCGGCTTCGAAGATGGCCAGATTATGACTGGATTCCATTTTCCAAACCGATAGCGGCACCCCGATCTGAGAGTTATAACTTTTGGGACTGCGGATGATTTTGTAGTCGTGGTTGAGTAGCTGAAAAAGCCACTCTTTAACAATGGTTTTACCATTGCTTCCGGTGATTCCGATGACAGGAATGTTGAATTGCCGGCGATGATATGATCCCAGATTTTGTAATGCTTTTAAAGTATCAGGAACCAGAATAAAGGAAGCATCAGGGAAATGGTGAAATGGTGAGATGGTGAGATGGTAAAACGTATCCGAAACCATAAAACACCGGACACCTTTTTCATATAGTTCGTCAATATATTTATGTCCATCATTCCGGTCAGAAACCAGGGCAATAAACAAACAATTTTCAGGATGGATCAGACACCGGCTGTCAATAAGAAGATCATGAATAACAGGATCACCAGCGATGGAATGATGGACAACCCCACCACAAATTGAAGCAATTTTAGAGACCGTGTAGGCCAGGATTGTCATGCATGATTATTTTCAGGGTTGGTTACGTTGGGGTGGAGCTGGTTAGCGTGTAATTCATCGTAAGCGATACGGTTCAGAAAAATATCCCCAGCAAGGTAAAGTGCATTTCTGAAAGATTCCGGGGAGGCTTCATTTTTCCCGGCAAGATTATATGCAGTGCCATGGGCAGGAGAAGTGCGAACAATGGGGAGACCGGCTGTAAAATTAACGCCTTCTTCGAACGACATCAATTTGAAAGGAATCATCCCCTGATCGTGATACATTGCTAAGACACCGTCAAATTTTTTAAAATTGTCAGCGCCAAAAAACCCATCAGCCGGATAAGGACCGAAGGCAAGAATATTCTGTTGATATGCTTTTTCAATGGCAGGGAGGATGATGGTTTTTTCCTCATCCCCTAACAAGCCATCATCTCCGGCATGTGGATTCAACGCCAATACAGCAATTCGGGGTTTCACAACGCTGAAATCTCTTTGCAATGATTGGTCGAGAACCTGAATTTTTTTCAATATTAATTCTTCCGTTATCGTCTCTTTGACTTTTCCCAAGGGAAGGTGGCCAGTCACTACTCCGATGCGAAAAACTTTATTGATCATCAGCATCAAGTAATTCTCAGTATTGAATTTTTTTGCGAAATACTCTGTATGCCCAGGAAATGTAAAATTCTCCGATTGAATATTTTTTTTATTGATGGGGGCCGTAACAACCACGTCGATATTATCTTTCATGAGGTCGTCTACTGCGGCTTCCAGCGAAAGAACCGACAGTTCCCCGGCAATCGGAGTAGATTGCCCAAGATCGATTTTTATTTCTTCATCATGAATGTTGATGATGTTTGGGCGACGGGGATGTGCCTGATCTGCTTTCTTGATCAGATTTAAATTTATTTCATTGAGATTCAGGGTCTTTTTATAATACGAGGCTACTTTTGATGATCCATAGACCACTAAGGTATAGATCTCCATCAACCGTTGATCCTGTAAGGTTTTCAAAATGACTTCATACCCGATTCCATTCACATCTCCTTGAGTTATTCCCACTCTTACCCGTTTTTCCTTCTCTACCGCTTGTTCCATCGATGTTGTTTTTTGCAAATTTACACTTTTGCGGCAACGCAATAACTTTTAATAAAATCAAATAATAACCTCACCCCAAAACCAGTACCTCCCTGACCCCGGTATGAATCCGGTTTTTCTAAAAAAGCAGGACCAGCGATATCAAGGTGAATGTAAGGATAGGCTGTAAATTTTTGGAGAAATTTTCCGGCTGTTATCATACCCGCATCAGAAGACCCTGTATTTTTCAAGTCGGCCAGATCAGATTTTATTTGTTCGCCATAATCATCCCATAAAGGAAATTCCACTAAACGCTCATAGACCATGAATCCTGAAAATTTTAGTGCTTCCAATTCATTTACGGCTTGAGATTGCATAGCCGCCGCTCCGAATTTACCAATTGCTCTAAGTGCAGCTCCTGTTAAAGTTGCCAGATCAATTACAAGGGCAGGATCAAATTTCGAAGCATAACTCAAGGCATCTGCCAGAATCAAACGTCCTTCAGCATCGGTATTGAGTACTTCAACCGTAGTTCCATTATGCATGGTAATGATATCTCCGGAAACCAATGCCTCTGCCCCGGGCCGATTATCCGTTGCAGGCATCAGTCCAACTACATAAACCGGCAACTTGGCCCTGGCAATGGCATAAATCACAGAGGCAACGGCTGCTGCGCCCGACATATCATCTTTCATATTCAACATGAAGTCACCTGGTTTGAGATTCATCCCACCAGTATCATAAATTATCCCCTTTCCTACAAAAAGATAAGGCTTTTTATTTTTTGCATTCTCGGGTTTCCATTCCATCACCGTAAAAGTAGGGGGCTCTTTACTTCCCTGGTTGACTCCCAGTAATCCTCCCATTTTCAGGGCTTCGATTTTTTGCTGGTGAAACACTTCCACACCAGCACCCGATTCCTTCGCCATCTTTTCTACCGCCCTGGCAAACCCATTTGCCGTAAGATGAGAATTCGGTTCATTGATGAGATCCCGGCACCGGGATACTGCTTCCAGAAGGATATTCAGATGAGTAATGTGAATAGCAGAAGGTGAGTTGCTGGAATAGAGTTCAATCTCTCGGAGCTTATTTTCCTCGTCTTTATCTGTTTTATATTTTAAAAAGCAATAACATCCCAACGATAACCCTTCTGCAAAAGCCATTACCTCTTCATTGTTACCTTCCGGATCAAATACAGTAACTTTATCTGCTTTCTGCTGATGAAGCAAACCAGCTATTTGGCAACCTCCTTTGCGGCAGGATTCAAGTCGTTTGAACCGATCCGGTTCTGGTTTGATATAAAAAAGATAAACCCAATAATTGAGTCGGTTAAATGATACTACGTCTTGTTTAAAATCGTCAATCTGTTTTTTCAAATACCCTTTTTCAGAAGTAGTAAAAATACCGGCTGGTATCTTTGATAATCTGGAAACCGGTATAACAAGATTGCCAAGCTCTTGTTCTTTATTGGTGAGGGTAATGGTTGGAAGCATGATATTGTGTAATTTTGTTGATTATTTGGCAAATTTAGGAAAAAGCTGAACCTTCACCATCCATGAACACCAATTACCTTCTGAATAAAATCAATCATTCAATGTTTTTGACCGTTGAAGAGGGGAAATTTCTTTTTGAAAACCTTTCTCTTGCAGAATTGATGAAGATCGGTCATGATATACGAAAAAAGATACATCCGCAAAACAACGTCACCTGGATAATCGACCGGAATGTAAATATAACCAACGTCTGCATTTCAGGATGTAAATTCTGCAATTTTTACCGGACAATCAGCAGCAACGAGGCGTATATCACAACCATCCCGGAGTATTGTCAGAAGATTGAAGAGATGCAACAGTTGGGAGGAAACCAGTTATTGTTGCAGGGGGGAATGCATCCCAAGCTGGGACTTAATTTTTATGAAACTCTTTTTTCGGATTTGAAGGATCATTATCCGGACATTCGTTTACATGCTTTAGGACCTCCCGAAATTGCACATCTGGCAAAGATGGAAAAGCTTTCTTTCAAAACTGTCTTGTCACGATTGGTTGCTGCAGGATTGGACAGTTTGCCCGGTGCAGGAGCGGAAATCCTGTCTGACCGGGTACGGGGTATTCTTTCTCCGGCTAAATGTACCGTGAAGGAATGGCTTGATGTAATGAAAGCCGCCCATGAATTGGATCTCACAACTTCGGCCACGATGATGTTTGGTCATATTGAAACACTTGATGAACGTCTGCAGCATTTGGTTTTTCTCCGGGAAGTGCAGGCTTCAAAACCGGATGGGCATAAGGGGTTTTTATCATTTATTCCCTGGCCTTTTCAGGATGATCATACTGTTCTAAAAGAAAATTCAGGGGTTTGCAACAAAGTCACACCGGAAGAATATATCCGGCTGATCGCAATCAGCCGGATCATGCTCCCCAATATTTCGAATATCCAAGCATCCTGGTTAACCGTAGGAAAAGAAACCGCACAACTTTGCCTTCATGCTGGTGCCAATGATTTCGGCAGCATTATGATAGAAGAAAATGTAGTATCGGCTGCCGGGGCCCGACATAAATTTGATGCCGAAGGAATTCAACAAGCCATCCGGGAAGCCGGATTTATTCCACAGTTACGAACCCAGGATTTTACTTAGTCACTCCTTTTAGCAACCCGTTTTTCTGCCAATCGGCATACATCTGAGCTGCCACTTGATAAGAGATCTGATCGATGTATTGTGGATCGTCGATGGCAATTTCAGCGGTCCAGATCAAACTATTGTCTGCATTGTCGTACAGATTGGCACGAAGGTTCACGGTGGAGCTGGTTACCCAATATCCGCCGGTTGTAACTACGTTTGCGCCCATTCCATACATGGGATATCCCCAGTTATAGTAATTGTAATAATTGTAATAATAGTCAGGATAAATTGAGGTTGTTGGTGGCACATAACTTTGCGAATTATTCGTTCCTTTATACGTAACAACCAGGATCCCATCTATCCCCAGACTATCAAATTTTTTCTCTAAGTCTTTTAATTGGTATTTTGTTCCGGGAGCTATAAAACTTAATGATTCCATTGATTTGAAGCCTTTGCTTGAAAAATAATTGACAGCATATTGCTCAAATGGTTTCTGGAATTCGAGTTTATCAAACATGGCCCATACTACAACATTCCCGATCTTCTGGGTTTCTTTGGGATTTGTCCAGGTGGTCATTGAAACGGGATTACAAGAGGTAAAAAAGAATGTGACAAGTATTAACAATAAAACAGGCAAAAGGGTAATTTTTTTCATAGGATTTAGGTTTAGGTAAATAATTCTTTCTATTTCAAAGGTAAAATTTATTTTTATTCAACCAAATGGAATACTTTCTTTTTATAGGAAATAATGTACGATTTTATCGGTAGCACCCCGGTTTGTTTCCACGTAAAGCTTACATAATGATGAGGCCTTCTGATATTCATTTTTGTCAGCGAGAAGTGAGATGACCTTCTTTTCAAGTTGTTCAGTATGATGGATACAGAAAGCCCCTCCCTGTTGGACAAGGTCAACGGCTTCTTTAAACTTATGATATTTCGGACCAAAAAAAACAGGAACACCAAAGGTTATTGGTTCCTGAATATTGTGGATACTCGTTCCAAATCCACCGCCAATAAACGCCAGCGTTGCATATTGATAAAGTTGTGCTAAAATTCCAACGGAATCGATGATCAGAATTCCTGCTTTGGAAAAATTGTCACTATTCATCTCTGAATAAAGCAGAAATGGAAGTTTCAATTTTCGTGTCAACGATTGAATCCTTTCAGGACTTGTATCGTGAGGAGCTAAAATGAATTTCATTTCAATCTCCATCTTTTCAATCAACGGCAATAGGATTTCTTCATCCGGGGGCCATATACTTCCTCCTATCAGGATATTTTTTCCTTCACAAAATTGTTCGACTAACGGAAAATGTTGTTTGTTTTGTGAATTGGCAAAAACCCGGTCAAATCGTGTGTCGCCGGTCCGTGTTACATTTTGTAATCCTATAGAATTCAGCAAATATTCTGATTCGGCATTTTGAACAAAAAACCGAGAAACATACGTCAACTGTTTACGGAACCATCCGCCATACCATTTGAAAAAAAACTGATCAGGTCGGAACAAAGCAGCAATGAAGTAAACGGGAATTTTTCGTTGATACAAAGATCCCATCAGATTAAACCAAAAATCATATTTAATAAAAAAAACCTTTTGCGGGTTCACCAGTTTTACCCATTTTTCTGCCTGTGTTGGAGTAT
The DNA here is from genome assembly GCA_023231005.1 of Bacteroidales bacterium. Lineage (GTDB taxonomy): Bacteria > Bacteroidota > Bacteroidia > Bacteroidales > FEN-979 > CAIVAT01. The sequence goes on from JALNWG010000007.1 coordinate 59,032, forward strand.
CCAATGGTAAATAAAAGATAAAATCAGCCTGGCTATATTCCTTTCGGACATCATATCCCGATGGGGAGTAAAAAGTCAATAGGATCTTTTTGGTTGGCCATCTCTTTCGAAAATCTTCAATTACAGGCCGCCCTTGTTCAAATTCGCCCAATGAAGAGGCATGAAACCAAATAATGGGTGTTTTTTTACGGTCTATCTGTTTTAACTCCACCTCAATTTCCTCAAATAAACCAGCTCGTCCTTTCACCCATTTCCGGGCTTTGACATTAAACAAAGATGCCAATCTGATCGCGAAACCGAAACAATAAATAAAAAAAGAATAGAGAAAATGCATGGTCAATACAGATAAAACTGCTTAGGTGCCCTGCGATACAATGGGATGAACCAGCTTATTTTAATGGTATATAATTGAGAACTTAGTTTCCGAGTATCTTGTTTCCCGGTATCAAAATCGCGTAAGCGATATGGAGTGGTCCAGGTTTGCATGAAATCAAATCCAAGATAAAAATTCAACAGCCGTGTATTGCTCAGGTAAAGATATCCCAGCGATCCATTCAGAACAAAACCTCCATTAAGCCGGTCGTATCCTTTCAAATAGTCACCCCAGAGTTGAGGAGCTGAATTACCAATAACATGAATCCTGATTTTATTTTGCAGATATCCGGCTCCGGCCATAACAATAAATCCACAATTAGGATTTGGCGACAGAAGCGGAATTACTTTCCCGATTTTTCCTAAGAAATTAAATCCTCTTTCATAATATACAATCTCTGCATAAACACCATTGGCATCGATTACAAAACCCTCTTTTGTAGAGATGTTCTTCAGTAGTGAGTCACTGTTCTTCACCGATTGGCCAAACATAAAATTACCTTCAACTCCAAATAACCAATTTGTTTTGGTCTTCAACATAAATCCGCCACCAATACTTGAATTACTACCGAATTGCTTGGAAAAGTCACCACCAGGAAACTGATAACCGAATGTGGCATAAACCAGAGGGGTGAAAATGACGGAGTCATGAAGGCTTACCTGAGCCGGTAATTCTGAAATCCAGAATAATACAGGCAATAAAACGAAAATGAATCGACGCGACATAATAAATAAATCTATCAAAAGTGATACGTTAATCCGATACTCGGATTCAGGGTAGTAATAACTTTTTTAATAGAATATTCGACTGGGGCCGAATAAACTGGTTTTTGATAAGCTATCCCAGTGGCTGGGTCTTTATAAACTTCATATCCAATTATTTGCGATGAATACTCTTTACTCTTACCTGGCCAACCGCCAAGCAGGTTCAAGTTGAAATTTAAAGTAACCTGATCAGAGCATTTGTATCCAACACCAGCCGAAATTCCATAAGCGAACCCGGTACCAATATTTGCATCATTCTGTTTATTTGAAGCGTTGGTTGTTGTAAATGTTGTACCAGAAGCAAAGATAATTCCGAGGAGCAATTTTGCATCTACTTCAATTTTTCCGAATGATTTTATAAAAACCGGACCAAACATAAGATAGTTATTTGACCATGACCCCGGACCTAAAAAAAAGGAGGAATCGTGAACGCCAATAGGAGAAACGGTTTTTGCAGCATCCTGGTATGAATTTTTTTGGAAAGTATATTGAATGGCCAATCCGATGTTATGACTTCCCATCCAATCGAAGGTAACTTGAGCCATCCAGCCTGATCCAGCATAGCCTGATTTTTTATCCGATCCATCTACACTTTGATATTTCCCCAGGGGAAGATTATACCCGGCATTAAATTCAAAAGCCATATTTTTTTTCTTCACAACCTTTGGTTGAACTTCTGTCCCCTGGGCAATAATAAACAACGGAAGAAGTGAATAGAGAATAAAAAAAAGCACCCGATTCATAAGCATCTGAATAAGTTTACAAAATTAATCGGATTTTTATAACTTTGCATTTCTTATGAAGATAACAAGGAAAAACTGTTTATTGTTAACTGTAAATCAATTATATTTATGAGAAAACCACTCGTCGTTCTTTTTATGCTCCTGTTGACGACAGGGATTTATCAACAGGCTTTGGCTTGTACTAATTTCATCATCACGAAGGGAGCCTCTGCTGATGGTTCGGTAATGATCAGCTATTCGGCCGATTCACACGTTTTATATGGAGCGCTTTATCATTGGGCTGCCCGCGACTGGCCTGCTGGTTCCATGGTTGATGTTACCGAATGGGATACCGGAAAGCCCATGGGAAAAATTCCACAAGTTAAACATACCTATAATGTGATCGGTAATATGAATGAGCATCAACTGGCCATCGGGGAAACCACTTACGGAGGGCGGGAAGAACTCTATACACAAAAAGGAGCCATCATTGATTATGGTAGTCTGATTTATCTTTCTCTTCAACGGTGCAAAACCGCCCGTGGAGCCATTAAAAACTTCGGCGAATTGACAGAAAAATATGGCTATGCAAGTGAGGGTGAATCTTTTTCTATTTCCGATGCCAATGAGGCTTGGATTCTGGAGATGATTGGCAAGGGAGAAGGTCAATTAGGAGCAGTTTGGGTTGCCATGCGTATTCCCGACGGATATGTAAGTGGTCATGCCAATCAGGCAAGAATAACTACATTTCCTTTGAATGATCCGGAAAATTGCCTCTATTCAAAAGATGTCATTAAGTTTGCCCGTGACAAGGGGTGGTTCGATGGAAAGGATGAAGAATTTAGCTTTTCCGATACGTATAACCCGGTATCTTTTAGTGGAGCCCGTGCTTGTGAAGCCCGTGTTTGGGCCATGTTCAACCGTGTTAATAGCAACATGGGCCAATATCAGGATTATGCCATGGGTCACCTGGTAACTGGAAAATGGGGATATACCGCAAACCGGATGCCTTTATGGGTAAAACCAGATAAGAAAGTCAGTGTTCATGATATGATGAACCTGATGCGTGATCATTTTGAAGGGACCAAAATGGATATGAACAACGACATTGGAGCCGGACCATTTCAGTGTCCCTATCGCTGGCGTCCGATGACCTTGAAAGTAGATGGCATTGATTATGTTCATGAACGTGCTACCTCCACTCAGCAAACCGGGTTTGTTTTTGTTGCCCAGTCACGTAATTGGCTGCCTGATCCGGTTGGCGGAATCTTTTGGTTTGGCCTTGACGATACCTATACCACAGTTTTTTCACCTATGTACTGTGGCATGACCAAGGTACCTGAAGCTTACAAAGATGGAAATGGCAGCCTAATTCAGTACTCTCCAACTTCTGCTTTCTGGGCCTTCAATATGGTAGCCAACTGGGCTTACACAAAATACAATTACATGATCAAGGATATCCAGCCCGTACAACAGGAACTGGAAGAAAAATATATTGCGCAAACTACCGGAGAAATTGATAAAAAAGCGGCTGATCTCTACAAAAAAGATAAAGCAGCCGGTTTGAAAGTTATTACCGATTATTCTGTAAAAACAGGTCAGGCTACAGTAAAGCGTTGGCAGGAAATGTTCCAGTATTTGGTGGTTAAATACATCGACGGAAATGTCAAAAAAGAAAAGGATGGCAAGTTTGAAACCAACCCTTATGGTGTACCCGTCATGCCTTCGCAACCCGGATATCCCGAATGGTGGCTCAAAGAAATCATAAGAGAACATGGCGATGTAGTGAAGCAGGTTGGCCCAACTACCCATTGATCGTCATTTTGTTTTTCTAAACTGATTAACAAAAACGGGATCCATTATAATGGTATCCCGTTTTATTTTATATTTGCATGTATAACACAGTAAAATTAAGAGCTCATGGAAGAAAACAAATCTGCTTCCCGAAAGTATATCATTTACTTTGCCATTCTGGGGATTATCGTATTGGTACTGATCTTCTGGCTTTTTATTCAACGATCTCAACTGATGAAATTAGTCAGGGAGCGGGAATCTGAAAAAACAGAATTACAGCACAATCTGGATTCATTAATGACCGAGCACAACAAGATTAAAGTTTCTTATGGAGCCCTGTCGGATTCCTTGAAATCAAAAGACAGTATCATTCAAAATAATGCACTTGAAATCAGGAAATTGTTAGACACCGAATACGAATATAACATCATTCGAAAAAAGATGGAACGGCTGCAAAAAGTAGCTCAGGGATATGTGCGTCAGATGGATTCGTTATATACTGTGAACCGGGAACTATCGGCTGAAAATGACCGGATCCGGATCGAGGTAAAAACGGAAAAAAACCGGAACCAGACTTTGATAAAAGACAAGGAAGAGTTGAAGGAAAAAATGGACCAGGCCACCTTTATAAAAGCATACGATGTAACTGCCAAAGCTTATAAATTGAAAAGCGGTGGGGCCAAAGAACAGGTAACCGATAAAGCCAGCCGTGCCGACCGGATCCGCGTTTGCTTTACCCTTGGCGAAAATCCGCTGGTAGCGCCGGGGAAAAAAACAATCTATGTCAGAATTCAACGTCCCGATAATGTCGTTGTGATAAAAAGTAAATACGACACTTTCGTTTTTAACGGACAACCACTCCCATTTTCACTTCGGGAAGATATTAATTATAATGGGAAAGCAATGAATGTATGTGTCGACTGGACAAAAAAAGATGTCGACAAACCTGCCATGAAAGGAAGATATATTCTAAGTGTTTTTGCAGATGACAAAGCGATTGGTGAAGGATCCTTTGATTTGAAATAAAATTTCTCATGCGCATCGGTATTCTTACTGCAGGTGGTGATTGCCCTGGAATTAATGCAGCCATTCGAGGTGTCGGAAAAACGGCCATTCTTGAGTACGGGATGGAAGTGATTGGTATCTCTTCTGGTTTTCTCGGATTGATCAATGAAGAGTACGTTCAACTTGACGAAAATTTGCTTTCAGGGATTTTAACCCTGGGAGGAACCATCCTGGGCACCTCCAGGGAGAACCCTTTCAAGAAGGGGAATATTATCAATGCCATTGATAAACCCAGGCTCATCAAAAAACATTATCAGGAAATGGGATTGGATGCGCTGGTATGCATTGGCGGGAATGGGACCCAACGAACTGCAGCTCAATTGTCAGATGCCGGATTGAACGTGATCGGTATTCCAAAAACCATTGATAATGATGTTTGGGGAACGGATATCACATTTGGTTTTGATTCAGCTTTATGGATCGCCACTGAAGCCATTGACCGGCTTCATACCACAGCTAACAGTCATAAACGAATCATGGTCATTGAAGTAATGGGACACCATGCCGGCTGGTTGGCATTATATTCCGGAATAGCCAGTGGAGGAGATATTATCCTGCTCCCTGAAATTGAATTTGACATTAATGAGGTGGCCCGTTGTTTGAAAAAACGTGCCATCAATAAAAAGCCTTATTCCATTGTAGTAGTGGCGGAAGGAATTCCCACTCCAAAAGGAGAAACTGCGGCACATTATGTATCAACAAACATTGAAAATCTGACCGGCCTGGAGACCCGTGAAACAATTCTGGGTTATATTCAACGCGGAGGCAGCCCCTCTCCCATGGACCGTGTACTGGCTACCCGTTATGGAGCCCAGGCGGTTGAACTTATTGCTGAAAAAAAATTCGGTCAGATGGTTTCATTAAAGGGAAACACGGTAACCTCTGTTCCATTGGCAGAAGTCGGAGGAAAATTACGCTTAGTTCCGCCGGACCATTCGCTCATTGAAAAAGCCCGAAAAATGGGAATATGTTTTGGGAGTGAATGCTCTAATCCGAGAACCTGATATCTTTGATGTTTAGTTGCAGGTTAATTGCTTTATTCCACTCATTTTCTTCAACATGATAACAGATATTAAAAGGAATCTGTTTCTCTATTAACCTAAACTGCTCTCCTTGTTGAAAAGCAATCGCAGAAAATGGGCCGCCGGCAATTTCAGGATGAACAACCGACAATTTCAAATGGTTTTTCCCAACGATTCGTGATCCTCCCGCATCAATTACTCCTTTGGTCATAAACAACGGAGCCATGTTTCCAGGACCAAAGGGAGCGAATTGCTTTAATACATTAAAAAATCTTGAATTGATGGCGTTGAGTGGCAACAAAGCATCCACATCAATAACAGGAACAAGCTTGATTCCTTGGAGCCGCGATTTTACCGTTTCCTCGAAACGTGACGTGAATGCTGTAAGATTTTCCGGTTTCAGCGATAATCCGGCTGCAAATTTATGACCACCAAAATGTTCCAGCAGATCGCTACATGCATCTAACGCTTCATAAATATCAAACTCTTTTACTGATCGGGCAGAGCCAGTAATTAATCCGTTGGAAAGGGTAAGAACAATGGTCGGTCTGAAAAATGTTTCAGTTAAACGTGAAGCCACAATACCAATTACGCCCTGATGCCAGTCGGGATGAAAAATAACGGTGGCTGATGCTGCCTTCAATTGATCATTCCCATTGATCATTGCAATGGCCTGCTGGGTAGCCAATGTGTCCAGGTTTTTCCGCTCTGTATTGTTTGTATTGATCTTATCCCCGATTAACAACGCTTCGTCTAAATTCTGAGTCACAAGAAGGCGGACCGAGTTTTTTCCACTTTCAATCCGCCCCGCTGCATTAATCCGTGGGCCAATCATAAATACCAGGTCGGTTACAGTCAGTTCCCGATTAAAAACACATCCTCCGCTTCCATCATCTTTTTTAATCATACTGGCATAACGAAGTAAGGCTTCCAATCCCGGTCTTGGCCGGGTATTGATCAGTTTTAATCCATAAAAGGCAAGGACACGATTTTCTCCGGTAATATCCACAATATCGGAAGCAATGCTGATCACAACCAGATCAAGATATTGAATCAAATTGTTAAAGGGAATATTGTTTTTCTGGGCATAAGCCTGAACCAGTTTAAAACCTATCCCGCAACCGGAAAGTTCCTTATAAGGATAAGGACAATCGCTGCGCTTTGGATCCAGGATAGCTATTGCCAAAGGCAGTTCTGCCCCGGGTCGGTGATGATCACAAATAATAAAATCAATTCCTTTCTCTGTGGCATAAGCAACTTTTTCTACCGCTTTAATTCCACAATCAAGAGCAATGATCAGTTTTACATTGGTTTCATGGGCATAGTCAATTCCCTTGAAAGAGATTCCATATCCTTCATCGTAACGATCGGGGATATAAAAATCCACATCTAAATGCAAGGTTTCCAGGAAGGTATATACGAGCGCAACCGCAGAGGTTCCATCAACATCATAATCGCCATACACGAGGATTCGTTCCTTGTTCTTCATCGCATAAACAATCCGGTCGATGGCCTTGTCCATGTCTTTCATTAGAAATGGGTCGTGAAGGGATTCAAGAGAAGGGCGAAAAAAGGTTTTAGCTTCATCAAAAGTATTAACCCCCCGCTGGATCAACAGGTTGGCAAGGGGTTTATCAATTCCCAGAACCTTTGATAATTCTTTAACCTTCTCGGGATCGCCCTGCGGTTTCAGCACCCAACACTTATCCATAATTCACATTTCAGAGGTAAAATTAGTGATTTTTGATGAATAATCACAATTTTTACCAATAAAATAGATGATCGGGAGAATGGAAAGATCCCCAGAGAACAAGAAAGATGAGAGATAAAAGCAGGTTAGAATTCAGCGTTTTTCGGGGTCCTTGGGAAAGGAATCACATCCCGGATGTTTGACATACCTGTAACAAAGAGGATCAGTCGTTCAAATCCGAGACCAAATCCAGAATGGGGAGCTGTCCCAAATTTACGGGTATCGAGATACCACCAAACATCTTTTTCCGGGATGTTCAACTCATGGATTCTTTTTACCAAAATGTCAAAATTTTCTTCACGCTGGCTCCCACCGATGATCTCCCCGATTTTAGGGAAGAGTACATCCATGGCACGAACAGTTTTTCCATCTTCATTCTGTTTCATGTAAAATGCCTTGATTTCTTTGGGATAATCCGTAAGAATCACAGGTTTACCAAAGTGTTTCTCCACAAGATAACGCTCATGTTCAGCCTGGAGATCCGTACCCCAGTCAACCGGGAATTCCCAAGACTGGCCTGAGGCTTTTAGGATTTTCACAGCTTCGGTATAGCTCAACCGTTCGAAGGAACATTCTAGTACCCCTTTGAGCCGGTCGATTAATTCGTTATCGTACATTTTATTAAGGAACTCAAGGTCGTCATAGCAATGATCCAGAGCATATTGAATAAGATATTTCAGAAAATCTTCGGCAAGGTCCATATTGTCATGGATGTCATAAAAGGCCATTTCTGGTTCGACCATCCAGAATTCAGCCAGATGTCGCGGAGTATTGGAGTTCTCCGCCCGGAAGGTTGGGCCAAAAGTATATACCAGAGATAAGGCCATTGCGCCCAATTCGGCTTCCAACTGGCCACTTACAGTTAATTTGGTCTCTTTCCCAAAAAAATCCTGAGAATAGTCAACATGACCATCGGGCAACATTGGAGGATTTTTGTCATCGAGTGCGGTCACCCGGAACATAGCGCCTGCGCCTTCCGCATCGCTTCCGGTAATAATCGGGGTATGAAGATAATTGAATCCCTGATCATTGAAATATTTATGGATCCCGTAAGCCATGGCATGCCGAATTCGTAATACAGCCCCAAAGGTATTTGTGCGGGGGCGGAGATGGGCAATTTCACGGAGAAACTCCAGTGAATGACCTTTTTTTTGTAACGGGTAGGTTTCGTTGTCGGCCGTTCCATAAACTTCTATTGCTTTTGCCTGAATTTCGACATGTTGTCCCTGCCCCATTGATTCAACTAAAGTCCCTTTTACCGCAATACAACTTCCGGTCGTGACCAGTTTAAGTGTGTTTTCATCAAAATTAGCAACTTCAACAACTACCTGAATACTATGAATGACCGATCCATCGTTAAGAGCAATAAAATTGATGTTTTTATTTCCCCGTTTCGTCCGTACCCATCCTTTAACTAATACTTCACTTCCAAAATCCTTTGATTTCAGTAAATCGACGATCTTATTCCTTCTTGTATGTTCCATTGATTTAATTTATTGAAGTGGCAAATTTACTTAAAGTTTGTTTCCGTAAATTTGTTTCCTTCCTTGTGTCAATGAAAAAATCATAAAGTCATTTCAAATCTCTGGAAATTGATATACGGGAGAAGCTGAAATCCATACCTTTGCCCTTCATGACAGCAAAACTTACAATTAAGCCACTCAAAGAATGGCTTCCTGTTTCGATAAAACCCTTGATAATTGCCGGTCCTTGCAGCGCAGAAACGGAGGAGCAGGTCATGGATACTGCTCGGGGACTCTCAGATATTCCCCAGGTAAAAGTATTTCGGGCCGGTATCTGGAAACCCCGTACACGTCCCGGGGCCTTTGAAGGAGTAGGAACATCGGGGTTACAATGGCTCCAGCGGGTTAAAAGAGAAACCGGAATGTTGGTAGCTGTTGAGGTTGCCAACCCGAAACATGTGGAAGATGCGCTTGATTATGGCATTGATATTCTATGGATCGGAGCCCGCACAGTTGTCAACCCTTTTGCTGTTCAGGAAATCGGTGAAACCATCGGCAACCGCGATATCCCGGTGATGATTAAAAACCCGCTCAACCCCGATTTAAAAACTTGGATAGGAGCCATTGAGCGACTAAATCAGATGGGCCTTAAAAAACTTGTGGCTATCCATCGTGGGTTTTCATTTTTTCATCGCTCCCCATATCGGAATGCTCCAATGTGGGAAATCCCCATCGAATTAAAGCGGCTTTACCCAAACCTGCCTCTGATTGTTGATCCCAGTCATATTTGCGGTAACCGCGAACTGATTCCCGGAATCGTTCAAAAAGCTCTTGATCTGGAAATGAATGGGATCATGATTGAAACACACCACAATCCTTCTAAAGCGCTGACCGATAAAAATCAGCAAATCACTCCGGCACAACTTCAGGAGATATTGACACATACCATCTTGCGACGTAAAACCGGAAATATCGAATTTGGACAAAAGCTGGAGGAACTTCGTTCAGAAATTGACAAACTGGATGAAGAATTGATTGAAATCCTGGCTCGCAGAATGAATGTAGTTGCCGAGATCGGCTCTTATAAAAAAACGAATAAGATTACCATTCTCCAACTGAAACGGTGGAACCAAATCATTCAAGAACGAATTGAGGCGGGGATAAAACTGGGGTTGAGCCGCGAATTTATTTTAAAACTCCTTGAATCCGTCCACGAAGAAGGGATCCGGTGTCAAATCGAAGTAATGAACCATGAGAATCCCAGCGAAAAATTATAACCACTTTTTGATTTTGAAATAGATAAACATTCCCAGGGCAATAAACAGCATCGACCCGGCCACGATAGCAAAGGAAAAAGGATGATCCTGGATAGGAAGCTTGATATTCATTCCGTATAAACTTGCGATGAAAGTAAGTGGTAAAAGAATGGACGAGATCAACGTGAGAATTTTTATTACTTCGTTGGTTTTATTAACCTGCAAAGAATCATACGTCATCGAATAACCTTTGATCAACTCACCACCATCTTCCACCATATCCCAGATTTTTTGATAATAGTCCATGATATTCCCCCAATAATCTTCCATGTTTTCGGCAAACCCGGTAATGGCTCCACTTTGTAATTTATTAAACAGCACCATCTGAGGTTTAAACATGGTGTTCAATAAAATTACATTCTTCCTTGTAATAGAGATTTTTTCAATAGTTTGATCTCCTTTTTTCCCGAATAAAGCTTTCCCGCAATCATCTACATCCTTTTCAATCCGTTCAACCAGGCGCTGGGTATCTTTCATAATATGATCCAGAATTTCGTATAGAAGTGCATCGCTGCTTCCTACTTGCATACGTTCTCCATTGGGTGATTTTGACTTTTCCCGGTTAAACAATTCTTTCAGAATCCAGTGCGATTTTCCGATACTTATTAAAAAATCCTTTCCCCAGAAAAATTTAAACTCACGGATTTCAACAAATTGTTGTGTGATGCCAAAAGCCGGAAAATGAAGAATAACGAAATAATAATCGTCATAAATATCGATTTTAGGACGAAGACTAACCTCTGTCCGGCAATCTTCAATATCAAGTGGGTGGAAATGGTATCTTTCTTTCAGGGCTTGAAGATCCTCTTCCGAGGGTTTAACGGTATGTGACCAGCGCAGGGTCCCGAATTTGATGGTTTCAATCATGGGACAATAGAATTAATGAATGACCACAAGTTTTTTTACGGCGGTTGATCCGGAAATATCCGTGATTCTGTAAAAATAAATTCCAGAAGTGAGATTGTTGACTGTAAAGGAAATCTGCTCCATTTTATCGGGAACCGGAAAAGATTTCACTATGATACCACGGGAATCTAGTAAAGTAAATATGGCATTATCATGCGATTCCCCGAAATCCATATTGTGCCACCGGAAAGAAACCTGGCTGGAAGCCGGATTGGGTATGGGATCTGAGATCCATCCATTATTAGGGGTGGAAGGCGCTCCAATTCCCACATACGACATATCCACAATTGTTACAGAAACATCATCAAAATAAAAACCATCATAATTTGACCCGGCATCACTTTCCAAAACAAACTGCATCTTGAGATCTTTATTGGGATAATTCGTTGATACTATCTGGTCTTTGATCCAGTTCAATTGTGTCCCATCGTAAACAGGCTGGTATTGAATTTCTCCAGGGGTACCGGTAGTGGAATATTTACCCCTCTGGGGAGTCCAGGGGCCATTATCGCCCGATAGTTTAAACTGAACAAAGTCATACCCTTTTTCTGTATTCCATTTTGCCCAATAATTGATCACCACAACCGGGGAACTTTGTAAATCAATTTCATTGATTGTTGTTACTGAAACTGTTGAATTGTTGGAATAATTACCGGTAGGAGAATCGGTGATCGATTTGGGCGCTGAATGAAATTGCAAATGAGTTACATCCCAAACATCGGTGGTCCAGTTTTGCATGTTGTTGCAACTATCGTGGAAAACCACTAACGGGGGTCCATAAAATTTAGTCACTGTATCATGAAAAGTGAAAAGGCCGTTGGTAATATCGTAGACAAATTGAATTTTATCTCCCGATGTAACAGACGGAATCAATTCATAGTCAATGGAATCAGGGTAAGATTGAAATTGTTCCGGAGCTACAAACATCTTAGCACCACCAACAGACACAAATTGAGAAGTGTCGACCGGATGGATTGAAACCTGATAATCGGCGGGGCCGTCCAATCCATAGCGAACAAATTCAAAACCAAATTTCCCCTTTCGGGAGGAAAGAATAACTGGCGAAAGATCATTGATTTCAGCATAACGTAAAGCAAAATGGGCGATCATCAGATTGGAATAAACATTTTCCTGGGCCAATGGAATAATGCGGCTTACAAAGGGCCAGAAACCTCCATCGGCATCAGTACCCACCTCTGCAGTAAAACAGATTGTTTTAGGTTTGGTTGTTTGTTCTCCATATTCCCAATCCATTGCATCGCCATTGGTATTGTATAACACTTGTCCCGGCATCCCGCTCAAAAATCCATTCTGTCGCTGCAAAAAACGAGCATAAGTTACCTGAAGCATACTATCGGGATTAAATATCGTTTGATAGCACCAAGGATATAACAGATAATCGCTAAAGGTGTGATAATTCATGGTAATACGGAAATCCATTTCGTTACAAAAATCACGAATTATTTGTGTTTCAGGTTCTGAGAAGGCGCTGGCCCCCCGATAGGTCTCATCTCCGGAGTTAGGAGACGAACCAAAATTATCATATCCCCATTTATATCCAAAATTCCGGTTGAGATCCACACCCCACACTCCACTACCATTATCACGCCGATTTTTTCTCCACTGGCCTCCGCCAATCGGGAAACCCTGATGGTTGAATTCATACCCATCGGGATTGATCACCGGAATAAAATACATTTCAAGATTATCGACGAGATACTTTATCTCACTATTGGTATTGTAGTTTTCCAGAAGATACCACATATAGAAAATCAGTTGTTGCATTCCCATCGGTTCACGGGCATGGATAAGGGCATTATAAAAAACCCTTGGCTTACTTTGAAGCTGACCCGGATTGTTGGAAATTCTGACATAATAAATGGGGCGGCCTTCTATAGTATAGAAATTTCCAGCAGGAGCCTTTACCGAGATTAATCCAGGATATAACAGTTGCATGCTATCAAGTTGAGCATTTACTTCATCAAGAGTCAGAAAACCGCCCATTGATCCCAGCCTGAAATGCTGTGGAACAGGATAATTATCATATTTTTCTGAGCCTGAAGTAGCTTTGTGAGTATTAATATAATCAATCTGATTCAACATCCCCCGGTTACGTGATTCTATAAATCTGGAATAGTCCTCATGTAAAATTTCAAAAGAAAATCCGGCAGATTTGACTATCTTGAGTTCTTCTGAAGAAAGCACGGTGGTCCAGATTCCATCTTTTGAAAAAGTTCCATCTTCAATGGCTAAACCCAGACGTGAAAGTTGTAACATCCCTTTCTGGTCAAGGTGAATTTTCACTTCCGAATATTTGGTGGATTGTGCTACCAGAAAAGAACTGAAGAAGCAGAAACAAAGTAATATCGCAATTTTTTTCATCCTGCAAAGGTCAGGAATATTTATCTATGATCAACCGTAGCATTTAATTTTTTCCATCGGAATGCACTGATCAAATGATCAATATCTGCTTTAATAAAATCTATAACAGGAGCGAGGGAATCGTTATTTGGCACCTGATTAAAATACAAAGCACCTCTGACAAATTTAGAAACGCTGTCGGTAACGTAAAACTGATAGGTGGAGGCTGCATCGGATCCCTTGATTTCATAAACCAATCCATATACATGGTTGGCAGAATCGGCGTATTCGTGCTGGAGAATCGCATTGGCCTTTGGAATATGTTTATTGACCATGATGCGGGCATCTTCCAGATATTTTGGAAGATTTCCATGGATGACTTTATAACTCAGATGTAAGGTGGCATGAAACCGATCAAATTTCAAATTGATCCAATAGGGTTCTGCCAACTTGCTAACATCAGGTTCGATAGCAGCATAAACAGGATATTCAAATTGAAAGGGGAAGGTTGAATCAAAGGACTGGTATTGCTTTTCAGGAAGATCAATACGAAAATAGCCACGTGGTTTGGGGACATAATCGGAACCACAAGCGACTGTAAGGAAAAGAAGACTAATACAAAAGAATAGTTTTTTCATAGAAAAATGGTGAGATGGTGAAATGGCCCTCATTTCACCATCTCACCATCATTTTTAGAATGGGAGATCATCCTCAGGAACATTGGCTGTTGGATTTTCATCTTTCACACTTTCAGCAGGTTGTGATTGGTTATTTCCATCATCGCGACGGGGTCCTCCACCAAGCATTTGCATGGAATCTCCAAGAATTTCATAGATAAACCTTTTCTGACCTTCTTTGTCCTCATATTCGCGTTTCCGAATACGGCCTTCCACATAAATGGTATTTCCTTTTTTCAGAAAACGTTCAGCCACATCCGCCAGACCGCGCCACATCACGATGTTGTGCCACTCGGTATGCGTGGTCTTCTCTCCATCCTTGCCTTTGTATGCTTCGGTAGTGGCCAGGGTAAAAGCGGCCTTTTTAACTCCATTTTCGAAATTTTGAATCTCCGGATCCCTACCCAGATTCCCGATCAAAATCACTTTGTTGACTCCAGTTGCCATAATAATTTAATTTAATGTTAAAAACTCCGTGAACAAAAGTACAATTTTTAATGCTTTATCGGGAAAGAAGCTAAAAGGTAATACGGTAATCCAAGGTTTTTTTTAAATATTTCGAAAATAAAACGTTTACCCGACAAGTAACAATACCAATAAAGTGACTGAAAGACCAGTCAGAATGGCCACCGTAGTCCAGCCAATCAAGTTGGTGATTGGTTTGTTTATATGATCACCCATGATCTTTTTATTATTGACCAGCAGGATCATGCAAACCAGGACGATGGGCAGTAGGAGCCCGTTTATGATCTGAGACCAAAGTGTAATGGAAATCAATGGAGTACCAGGAATCAGAATGATAAAAGCCCCCAGCAACATGATTCCGGTATACAGAAAATAAAACTCGGGTGCTTCTTTCCATTTTCTGTTTATCCCTGCTTCGAAACCAAAGGCCTCACATACATAAAAGGCAGTAGCTAATGGTAAGATGGTTGCGGAGAAGATGGAGGCAATAAAAAGTCCAAAGGCAAAAACATGTGAGGAGAGGGCACCGGCAAGGGGTTCAAGCGCCATGGCCGCATCTCTTGCCTGGTTAATGGTAACCCCTTTGACATGCAAAGTCGATGCACAAGCTACAATGATAAAGAAGGCAACCACCACCGTGGCCAAACATCCTACAATAATGTCTAAAAGCGTGAACTTATAATGATTTATTTTCAGTCCTTTTTCGATGACCGAAGACTGCATATAAAATTGCATCCAGGGAGCAATAGTGGTACCGATGATCCCAATCACCACAGCGAGTGATTTTTCATCGAAGTCCATTTTCGGACGAATGATCGATTGTCCGATCTCACCCCAGTCGGGTTTGCCCATTAAGGCAGAAACGACATACATCAGCAATGAAACACTAAAGATAAGGAAGATCCGCTCAGCGAAATGATAGTTCCCTTTCACAACAAGGATCCAAACCAGAAAAGCAACAATCGGGACCGATATGTATTTACTTACATTGAATACCTCCATACTTCCAGCAACTCCGGCAAATTCCGTTGTGGTATTCCCGATGTCGGCAAGCAAAAGTCCGATAAAGATAAAAAAGGTGATTTTCACTCCAGCGTTTTCCCGGATAAGATCGGCCAACCCCTTTCCTGTTACAATCCCCATTCTGGCATTCATTTCCTGAATGATCACCAACACGACAAAAGAGGGAATAAGCGTCCAAAGCAACTTATATCCGTAAATGGCACCTGCTACTGAATAAGTGGTAATTCCTCCGGCATCATTGTCTACACTGCCGGTTATGATGCCGGGTCCAAGAATAGCAAGGAAAAATGCGATATTCCGCAGAATTGATTTCCGGCGAGGGTAAATAGTCATTATCTATTCTCTTCTATTACATGGTCTTTCTCCGGCTTAACAGATCATCTACAATATCTTCCACTACAACAACACCTTCCATCATCCTGTTTTGGTTGATCACAGGAACTGATAACAGGTTATATTTCGAGACAAGTTCTGCAAGGGAATCTACTTTATCATGATCAAAAACAGAGATAGAATTTTTTTTCATGATATCCTTCAACTTTTTGGCAGGGTCGGCAATTACAAGTTCCCCGAGGGAAATGGCAGATAAAAACCGTTCATGTTGATCCACCACAATGATCGAATAAATATGGGCAGGTTCAGGTTGCTGGCATCGCAATTCTTCTAAGGTCTGACCAACCGTACACTGCTCATTAAATGAATAAAAATCCGTCGTCATTAACGATCCAACATACTTATCCTGATATTCCAGAAGCTCTCTGACTTCTTCAGATGATTCTTGCTCCATCTCCTTCAACAGCTTTTCTGCCTTATCTTCAGTAAGAACATCCAGCAAATCAGCAACTTCGTCGGCAGGCATTTTTTCAAGCACATCGGCTACTTTTTCAACAGGAAGACTTTCTACGAGATGAATTTGTGCTTTCGGATCTAATTCTTCCAGAACATCGGCCGCTTTTTCTTCATCCAGGGATGCAAAAACCGCCATCCGCGAAGCCTTATCCAGATCTTCAATAATGTCGGCCAAATCCGATGGATGCAATGTGTTTAATTTTGAATACGATTTCGACAATTTTATGCTGGCATTGGTGAAATCTACGGCTTCAATATCATCCCATAAAATAAATTTTCCCGGGATATTGCCATTAAAAAGATCCAACATGGCTTGAATTGGTTCATCGATACCGATTCTGCGCAAGAGCCCTTCCATTCCAACATCCACGGCAATAACATAGGTTCCTGCTGGAATGATAACCAGTCGGACATCATTAACCCGTACTAGTTTACGGCCATTGATATCGACGATTTGTTTATCGAGGATATCGTTGGCTAACCACATGCAGTTGGCATACGATGCAGGTGAAATATCATTGACCTCCAAACAGGTAATACGGAGTTTCCGTTTAAATTTTTTAATTTCAAACAGATTAAAATCGAGAATTCGGGTCAGCTTGCCATTTTTTACCTTTATCGCAACTACTTTGGGGCGAACAGGTTCAGTTTCTTTACCCGGAAAAGGGGTTTGATCAATCAGGAAATCTTTGATTGTTCCCAAAGAAATTCCATCTTCCGAGACGTAAGTTTTTCCAAGTATTTGACTTAAATAGAAGGTAATTTGTGATGTCATGGCTGCCTCCTTCTGTTTTTTACTGCTGAATAGAAGGGTGCAAAGCCATGAAGTTAATCAGGTTTTGTTCCGCTCAATCCAGGAGTGGGTTGATTTTATTACTTCCCGCGGGTAAATCGTCCATGTGATGAAAGAAAAAAATGACGTGCAAAGATAGAAAAAACTAAAAATAAAGAACCAAAGAAAAGTGTAACGGGATTAAACAGGTAATGAAACAATAAAGGTAGATCCTTTATCAAGTTCACTTTTCACCTGGATGGTTCCCTTGTTTTTTTCAACATATTCCTTACATAGCAGAAGGCCAATCCCGGTACCTGTTTCTCCTTCTGTGCCTTTGGTTTTATATTGCTGATCAATTCTGAACAGAGATTTGAGCTTTTCCCTCGGGATCCCGGTTCCATTATCCTTAAATGAAATTACAACTTTGTTTGATTCCCGTTTTGAGGTAATGATGATTTTACCATTAACCGGAGTAAATTTCACAGCATTTGAAAGAAGATTGCGAAACAGGGTCAGCATCATATTCCGGTCGGCAAACACCTGGATATCTGCAGGAATATCACAAACAATTTCCTGTTGTTTCAACATGGCTGAAGGGTGAATTACATTCAAAACCTCCTCACAAATGTTTTCTAATATAAAACGTCGAGGGTCGGGTTTTATGATTCCTGCTTGCAACCGAGCCCATTCAAGTAGTTGTTCCAGCAATTGATTAGCTCCGATGGCTGCTTGATTGGAATAGAGCAATGCTTTTCTTTTTTCTTCCTCATTCAAACAATCTTTATCATTATTAAGAAGGTCGGTAAAACCAAGGATTGTATTAATGGGATTTCTCAGATCGTGAGCGATAATAGAAATGAATTTCTGCAGGGTGGCATTGCTGATTTCCAGATTATCGGCAACTATTTCAACTCTTTCTTTTTCTTGTCGGATATCGCTATTCAATTCCTTAAGCGCTTGATTCATTTTTGAAACCCGTTGCTTTTGATAAAGCAAATTAATGATTAACAATAAGGATAAGAAAAACAGGGCGATAAAAACAACTTGTAATAATAACCGTTGATTTGACTGATGCGACAACAACTCCTGATTAAGTTTTAGGATTGTGTTTTCCTTTTCCTTGTGGGTCATTAATTTCCTGGCAATTACCTCCTTTATCCTGATCTCCGTGGCTTCATGGTAAAATTTGATAAGCTGATTGATCAGATCCTGTTGAATAGGATACCCAATCCAGTCACGATTTGTTTTATGATACAAATCACCGAGAAACTGAGCCGACATAATAATATACCAAACAACCTCTTCTTGTTTTGCGAGGTTATATGCCTTTAACCCGTATTGTTCTGCTTTTTTATACTGGCCCATACAAAAAAATATCCTGGCCATGTTATTTAAAACCAGTGGTTTATCCTTGGGATTTATCCTACCCAATATGGAATAGGCTTCTTCAAGTAAAGTCAAAGCATAATGATTATTGCCGTGAAACGATGCGATCATGCCCAGAATATTGAGGTTTAAATAAGTCAATTTTTCCAGGTGATGTCGTCGGGTATATTGTAGCGATTGTTCGGCAAGCAGGATAGAAGAGTCAAATTTTGCAGGTCCTTGTTCGTATAAAACAGCCGATAATACATTTTCTGCAGTTACAAGCCCCACACTGTCATGGTTTGCAGTAGCCAATTTCATAGCAAGGTTAAGATAAACCCGGCTAAGAAAGAAATTATCAGATCCACGGAAAAAATCGCCAAGAAGGTTCAGGCAGGTTATCTGACCGGTAATATTATTGGTAGCTTCATAATAGTTCAATACAAGATTCGTCAGGTCAATCGCGTCGTTGAAATTTGCTTTTAAGTATAAACTATCGGCTCGGGCAAGAAGTTTTTTTGCTGTCAGGATGTTGGTTGGTGCCTGGTATTGAACAAATTCAGGGGCAGCCTCTACCCACAAAGCCAATGACATCATGATAAGAAGAAGAATCTTCGAAAGCCTTTTCATAAAGAAAAATGTAAGGAAGATCTTGCGAACAGTACAACTATGTTTTATAACAAATAGTTTGTGAATTTATTAAATATTCCGAAACAGAAAAAACTCAAGCAGATTATTTTTAAACAAACCAATCCAACGTATGAAAATAATTATCAATCAATTTCGGTACCGGAAGGTTTTTCATGTCATAAATTGAAATCCAGGTTTCGTGAGTAAACAAATCTGCGTCGGTAGTCCATTCATAAAACTGCGCCAAAATGACCTGGTGGGTCAACAAATGACGAAAAACCCCTGATTTTCTGACCCCTGCACCAGAATGACTGGCTGTAAGTGCTTTCCATTCCGGTATATTGACCAAACGTTTAAATATTACCGGTTGATTTGTTTCAATCATGGGAAAATCATACAAACCCTTCCATATATCATTTTCTATCCTTTTTTTCATCAATACCCGCTGACCATCTGACTTTCTCATGACCAGATAATGGAAATACCGTATTCGTTTGAGAACCTGCTTATCCTTAACCGGAATCTGATCTACGACCTGATGATTATAAGCAAAGCATCCAGAAAGGAAAACACAGTTTTTACAATCGGGCCGAACCGGGATACAATACCTGGCACCAAACTCCATCATTGCCTGATTAAAACTCCCCGGATCTTCGACATCCATTGCGTTAAGCGCTCTTTCCCGGATTTGCTTTTTTGCTTTTGCTGATCCAATGGGGGCCTCCTCCCCAAAGTACCGGGAGAGAAAACGCAAAACATTACCATCAACAACCGGATAAGGCAATTGAAAAGCAATGGAAGAAATAGCAGCAGCAGTATAGTCTCCCACTCCTCTTAAATTTCTGATCTCCGCATAGGTTGATGGAAATTTCCCATTGAAACGGATCATAACCTGATGTGCTGCTTCAAGCAAATTACGTGCTCTTGAGTAGTACCCCAATCCTTGCCAATACTTCAAGATCTCAGTTTCGGAAGCACTTGACAAAGAACGAACATCCGGGAACGCGGTAGCAAATTTTTCGTAATATGGAAGGCCTTGTTCAATCCGCGTTTGTTGTAAAATTATTTCAGAAAGCCAAATCAGATAAGGATCTTTAGTCCTCCGCCATGGGAGATCCCGTTTGTTTTCATCATACCACTTCAATAATTTTCCAGTAAACGTCATGGTTGCATTCATATAATCCATCGCAAAGATACTTTCTATCTTGCAATCCTCGTTATTTCCTTTGGTTTTGATGCTATCAATCTATTCTTCAACACTTTTTTTGTAAATAAAAATTCTATTTTTTTATTGTGGAATAAAAAAGTCATATATTTGCAACCCGTTTTCTAGATTATTAAAGACATTCAGTATTAATAATATATAACAATTAACATCATCTTAACATGACAAAAGCAGAAATTGTAGCAGAAATTGCTAATAAGACTGGGATTGAAAAAGTTGCCGTTCAGGCCACTGTCGAAGCTTTCATGGATTCTATTAAAAATTCAATGACCGTTGGTCAAAACGTTTATTTGAGAGGCTTTGGCAGTTTTATCATCAAAAAAAGAGCTGAAAAAACCGGGAGAAACATTTCGAGAAACACCACTCTTATTATTCCCGCCCACAACATTCCCGCTTTTAAGCCGGCAAAAACATTTGTTAATAAAATAAAATCTCACGTAAAAGTGAAGTAACAACTTCTAATCTGATTAATTATGCCAAGCGGTAAGAAAAGAAAGAGACATAAGATGGCAACGCACAAACGGAAAAAGCGTTTGCGCAAGAACAGACATAAGAAGAAATAACCATCCTGCTGCTACAATTCCTTAGGTCATATTCCCTGTTGATGATGATGAATCATTTGCAGGATAATAAAAATATATACCGTGAATAAGGAATTAATTATCAATTCTACTTCCACCGAAGTTGAAATAGCCTTACTTGAGGACAAACTTCTTGTAGAGCTAAATAAAGAAAAATCAAACAACGAATATTCCGTTGGTGATATTTATTTGGGTAAGATCAAAAAGATCATGCCCGGGTTGAATGCTGCCTTTGTGGATGTTGGTTATGAGAAAGATGCTTTTCTGCATTATCTTGACCTGGGACCTCAGGTGCAGTCGCTCCTGAAATATATGAAAGTCAGCCAGTCGGGAAATAGTGGAAACCTTTCCATTTCGGATTTTCAATTGGAAGAGGACATTCAGAAAACCGGTAAAATCAGTCAGGCCCTCAAGCCCAACTCGAACATCCTGGTTCAGATTGCCAAAGAACCCATTTCAACAAAGGGCCCCAGGGTTACTTCTGAAATCGCTTTCGCTGGCCGGTATCTGGTTTTGATCCCATTTTCTGATAAAATATCTGTTTCCCAGAAAATTAAAAGTGCCGAGGAACGAAACCGGCTTAAACGACTTATCACCAGCATTAAGCCGAAAAACTGCGGAATCATTATCCGTACTGTTGCAGAAAATAAATTAGTAGCCGACCTCGATGCAGATCTCCGTTCACTATACAAACGATGGGAAACAATCACCCTGAAATTGGCCAATGCAAAACCACCTCAAAAAATTATCGGGGAAATTGACCGGACTTCAGCTATTTTACGCGATGCCCTTAACGAAACATTTCACAGCGTTGTAGTCAACGACCCGGTTCTCTATGAAGAAATCCGGGCTTATATCCAGAAAATCGTTCCCGAAAAGGTTAATATCGTAAAATTACATACCAGTAAGGTCCCGATCTTTGAACAATATGGGGTTGACAAACAAATTAAAAATTCCTTTGGAAAAATTGTCACAATCAAGAGTGGCACTTACCTCGTCATTGAACATACAGAAGCGTTACATGTTATCGACATTAACAGTGGTCACCGGGTTAACCAGGACCAGAACCAGGAAACCAATGCTCTGGAAGTAAACCTGGAAGCGGCAAGTGAAGTTGCCCGTCAATTGCGACTCCGTGATATGGGAGGAATCATCGTTATCGATTTTATCGATTTGACCCAGGGATTGAATCGGCGTAAATTATTCGAAAAGCTCAGGGATGAAATGAAACGTGATCGTGCAAAACATGCCATTTTACCCCCCAGCAAATTCGGACTGGTACAGATCACCCGCCAACGGGTCCGTCCTGAAATGAATGTACAGATCCTCGAAAAGTGTCCTTCTTGCAGTGGAACCGGCGAAATCCGTCCAACTGTCCTACTGACCGATGACATCGAAAATAACCTTGGATACCTTATCCGCGAACAAAATGAAAAAAATCTGACCCTGATAGTTCATCCTTTCGTGTATGCCTACCTCACTGAAGGATGCTTTAATTACCGTTGGAAGTGGTGGCGGAAATTTGGTCAACGAATAAAGATTCAAAAACAAACTTCCTCCCATTTTTTGGAATACCATTTTTTTAATGGAAACGGGGATGAAATAAAAATGTAAAAGGTTGACCGCATAACAAGGCAACAAAGTAAAATCGTAAATCTTAAATCGTACATTGTAAATGGAAATAGTTGCAAGCGGCATTCGTCCTACCGGGAACCTTCATCTTGGAAATTATTTCGGGGCACTTCAGAACTTTGTAAAAATGCAGGAAGAAAATCATTGCTTTTTCTTCATTGCCGATTATCATTCGCTTACCACTCATCCCACTCCCGGCGACCTTCATGGGAATGTAAAGAATGTGCTGGCTGAATTTCTGGCTTCCGGACTGGATCCTGAAAAAGCCACCATATACGTTCAAAGTGACTTGCCGGAAACAGCAGAGCTTTATCTTCTGCTGAACATGAATGCGTATATCGGAGAACTGGAAAGATGTACCTCCTTTAAAGAAAAGATCCGTACCCAGCCACAGAATGTGAATGCCGGATTACTGACTTACCCTACTCTGATGGCCGCTGATATCATCATTCACAAAGCAAACAAAGTCCCTGTAGGAAAGGATCAGGAACAACATCTTGAGATGACCCGGACCTTTGTAAATCGTTTTAACCGCATATATAAAGTAGACTATTTCCCGGAACCTGTTGCCTATAATTTTGGGGAGACCCTGATAAAAATTCCCGGACTCGACGGCAGTTTGAAAATGTCAAAATCGGCCAATGAGGTCTCGGCCATTTTCTTAGCCGACAGTCCTGATGTGATCCGGAAAAAAGTGATGCGGGCAGTAACCGATTCCGGTCCGGTTGACCCAAATAAGCCCCGATCGCAGGGAGTTGAAAATTTATTCAGTCTCCTGTCCTATTTCTCCGACCCTCAAACAAACACCCATTTTAATGAAAGTTATCTTGCCGGAACGATCCGGTATGGTGATCTTAAAAAGCAATTAGCTGAAGATATCATACGGTTTACAGCGCCTTTCAGGGAAAAAATCATCGCGCTGACCTCCGACAATGAATATCTTAAAAAAGTAGCCGCACTGGGAGCTGAAAAAGCAAGGGTCAGCGCCCGTAAAACGGTCAGAGAAGTTCGTGAAATCATAGGATTTAAATCTTTTTAACCGATTTTGATGATTGATACCGCCCCCGTAAAAGAAACTGCAGTTCTGATAGGTTTGTGTACCCATACTCAGGATATGGATCACACCAACGAATATCTCGACGAACTGGCTTTCCTGGTCGAAACAGCTGGTGGGGTTCCCATAAAACGGTTTATCCAGAAAATGGAGCATCCCGATCCAAGATCTTATGTAGGTTCCGGTAAACTTCAGGAAATTCATGATTGGATAAAAGAACATCCAGTCGATATGATTGTTTTTGATGACGAACTTTCACCAAGTCAGATCCGGAATATTGAAAAATCGTTGGAAATACGAATTTTAGATCGGAATAATTTGATTCTCGATATTTTTGCCCGGCGGGCACAGACATCTTATGCCTGTACCCAGGTTGAACTTGCACAAAATGAATATTTGCTTCCACGACTTACCCGTATGTGGACTCACCTTGAAAAACAACGGGGCGGCATTGGTTTACGTGGCCCAGGCGAACAGGAAATCGAAACCGACCGGAGAATCCTCCGCTACCGAATTTCCCTGTTGAAAGCTAAATTGGAAGAGATTGACAAACAGATGGCAACACAGCGTAAAAACCGCCGTGATATGGTTCGTGTGGCTCTTGTTGGCTATACCAACGTAGGCAAATCGACCATCATGAACCTCCTTAGCAAATCAGATCTCTTCGCTGAGAACAAACTCTTTGCCACCCTCGATACCACAGTAAGAAAAGTGGTAATCGAAACTCAGCCCTTTTTGCTTTCCGATACGGTAGGATTTATCCGTAAACTACCCCATTCCCTGGTTGAATCCTTCAAGTCAACCCTCGATGAAGTACGTGAAGCCGATGTCTTAGTCCATATCGCCGACATAAGCCATCCAGGTTTTGAGGAACAAATCAATATTGTAAAACAAACCCTTACCGATATCAAGGCATCTGACAAACCCACCATCATGGTATTCAACAAAATAGACGCTTACAGGTTTGTACAAAAGGATGCCGATGACCTTAGCCCAGCCACCAAAGAAAACCTGACGCTTGAGGAGTTGGAAAAAACCTGGATGGCCCATGAAAACCTTCACTCCTTATTCATTTCAGCAACTTTGAAACAAAATATCGAAAAGTTGAAGGATACGCTATATACTGAAGTCAGAAAAATCGTGATGGCCCGCTATCCGGAGAATCAATACTAGCATTGCCAAATTTTTTACTTTTGTACCAAGTAAAAATGTATCTGACTTGAAATTTCGTAAATTTTACCTGATCATAGGAAGCCTCCTGAGCGGAATACTGCTCACATTTGCATGGCCCGAACGAGGATTTCCTTTCCTGCTTTTCCTTGGCCTTGTCCCCATGTTTTTTGTTGAAGATTATATCTTCGGGCATCGTGATAAGTTCATTAAGTTCAGTGTGCTTTTTTATACTTATCCTGGTTTTTTTATATGGAATTTACTCACCACCTGGTGGATTGCCAATTCCACCTTGGTCGGTGCAATTTTAGCGATTGCCTTGAATTCTCTGTTCATGTCGATCGTTTTTCAACTCTTTCATTGGTCGAAAAAAAAATTAGGTTTCCGCTATATTGGATATGCCGCGTTGATCTCATTCTGGGTAGCTTTTGAGTATCTCCATCTCAACTGGGATTTGAATTGGCCCTGGCTTAATCTGGGCAATGGATTTTCCTCCTGGTACAAATGGGTGCAATGGTATGAATATACCGGAACTTTTGGAGGAACCCTTTGGATCCTCATTGCCAACATCCTCCTCTATGAACTTCTCCTGAAATTTACGATTCGCCATCAAAAACATCCGCAACCGCATTACCTTGCGGCTTCGCTATTCCCTTTCCTTTGGATTCTCATCCCAATCCTGATATCCTATGTTATTTACTTCAATTACCGGGAAGAAAAGCACCCTGTGACCTTTGTGATTGTCCAACCCAACATCGATCCCTATTCGGAACAATACAGTTTACCTCCCGAAGTCGTGATATCCAGAATCATGGCGCTGGCAAATCAAAAGGTTGATTCATCGGTAAATTTTCTGGTTGCTCCGGAATCGGCAATCCAGGAAAGTATGTGGGAAAATGATCTTTCAACTTTTACTAGTATCCACTTGTTGCGAGATATCATTCAAACCCATCCCAATTTAAATATTCTCATCGGGGGATCGACTTTTTATCAATTCCGGTCAGGAGCGTCATTACCCAGGTGGGCACGCAAGTTCACCGATACCGGAGGTCATTACGCCGCTTACAACGCTGCCATCATGATCAATTCAGAGGATTCACTTCAGTTGTATCATAAATCCAAGCTCACCCCGGGTGTGGAAATCCTGCCATCGTTCAAGGGATTCAACTGGCTTGAGAAATATGCCATCGATTTGGGTGGTACCGTAGGAAGCCTTGGAATGGATTCTATCCGGAAGGTATATACCACCGTTGGAACTATCAAAGTAAGTGCAGCTATTTGCTATGAATCAATTTTTGGAGAATTCTTCGCAAAATTCGTCAGGAATGGCGCTCAAGCCATGATCATCATAACCAACGACGGTTGGTGGGGCAATACTGCAGGCCATAAACAACACTTCGACTTTGCTCATTTACGCGCCATCGAAACCCGACGCTGTATTGCCCGCTCTGCCAATACTGGGATTTCTGCCTTCCTAAACCAACGGGGGGATGTTATTCAAAAAACAGAATATTGGAAACCGGCAGTTATTAAAGAAGTTTTGAATGCTAACTCGAAACATACTTTTTATGTTGACCATGGCGACTACTTAGCCCGGTTTTTCAGTTGGCTCGCACTGATCATTTTTCTCACTGTTTCTTTTATCTCCATTTCCATACGATTTAAAAAAAACAGTCTTCACAAGAAAACTTAAAAATGAATTACCCCATGCTTTTGCACAGGAGTATGGAAATAAATTAAACCAGGACTTTAGTCCTAAAATATTACCTTAGCTCCGTAACATGAAATATTCCTCATTTTTTTTCCTTGCGTTACTTGTACTGGCAGGTTGTAACCAATCCACAAACAACCAGCCGATCGCTAAAGAAACTGCACCTCAAAAGTCAACGGTTCAGGTTCCAATATTCCAGGAAGATTCCGCCTATTCCTTTGTCAAGACCCAACTTGATTTTGGTCCACGTGTTCCCAATACATCGGCTCATGAAAAATGTGCCACTTGGTTAATTTCCAAAGTGAAGGGGTATACTTCTTCTGTAATCATTCAAAAATCCACGTTGCCAGCCTATAATGGAACTCCTCTCCGGTTCGAGAATATCATTGCCAGTTGGAATCCCAAAATCAAAAATAGAATTCTGATTTGTGCTCATTGGGACTCCCGGCCTTTTGCCGATCATGACCCGGATCAAAAAAACAGAAGGAAGCCGGTAGACGCTGCCAATGATGGTGCCAGCGGAGTGGGAGTACTCCTCGAAGTAGCGCGTCAACTTAGTTTGAAGAATCCTGCCCTTGGAGTAGATATTATTTTATTTGATGTAGAAGATTATGGCCCTCCCCAGGATGTGCCAATGGGAAACGATGCAGATGAACAATGGGGTTTGGGAGCCCAGTACTGGTCAAAGAATCCGCACATACCCGATTATTCTGCCCGATTCGGCATTCTGCTGGACATGGTAGGCGCAAAAAACGCCACTTTCTTGATGGAAGGGATCTCTATGCAATATGCAGGTGATATTGTTAAAAACGTATGGAATACAGCGAACCGGATAGGCTATTCATCCTATTTTCTTTTTGAACAAGGGGGACTCATCACCGATGACCATGTTCCAATTAATAAGATCAGAAACATTCCCACCATTGATATTATCCATCTCGATAAAAACAGTGAAACCGGATTTTATCCCTATTGGCACACGACCGGGGATACCTTTGACAAAATTGATAAAACCACCCTCAAAGTAGTTGGCCAAACCCTGTTAACGGTTATATACGAAGAACAATAGCCAGGGTCAGGGAGATTGCACATATTTTACTTATCATCCAAAAACAACTTGGCTCCAATGGAATGTAAAATGCTTAATACCATTATTTATAGTAATTCATTTGCCAGGTTGGCCAATTCTGAACGTTCCCCTTTCTCCAACCGTATGTGAGCATAGATATCATGCGTTTTAACTTTATCTATTAAGGTAGAAAGTCCATTCGACTGAGCATCAAGATATGGAGTGTCAATCTGGTAAATATCTCCAGTAAAAATAATCTTCGTGTTTTCTCCTGCCCGGGTGATGATGGTCTTGACTTCATGAGGTGTGAGATTCTGAGCCTCATCCACAATGAAACAAACATTCGAAATACTGCGACCCCGGATATATGCCAGTGGAGTGATCACCAGTTTTTCATTTTCCACAGCATCTGTCAATACCTTATACTCTTTATCTTTTTCCCCGAATTGGCTTTGAATAAATTTCAGATTATCCCAAAGGGGCTGCATATAAGGATCCAACTTTGATTTAATATCACCCGGCAAGTAACCGATATCTTTGTTACTTAATGGAACAATGGGTCTGGCTAAGTAGATTTGTTTAAAATTTCGTTTCTGCTCAAGAGCCCCGGCTAAAGCCAGTAACGTTTTACCAGTTCCGGCAATGCCCTGTAGGGTTACCAGCTTCACACTGGGATTCAGAATGGCATGAAGCGCAAACACCTGTTCTGCATTACGGGGGTTAATTTTGTAACAACCACGTTTTTCCAGTTTCTCTATCCGCTCAGTAACTGGATTGAAAAATGCCAATACTGAACTTTTTCCATTCTTCAGAATAAAATAATGGTTGGGTAAAGGATTTTTGATCCCGATATCATCAGGCAAACACCATCCGGCTTCATAAATGATATCAATAATGGTTTTATCAAGCCCCTCAACCAACGTTTTCCCCGAATAAAGCCCTTCAACATCTTTAATTTTCCCAGTTTCAAAATCTTCAGCAGGAATATTCAACGACTTGGCCTTCAATCGTAAATTGACATCTTTGGAAACCAGGATCACCTTCTTTCCCGGATTTTCAGAAATCATAACCAGAGCAGCATTTAAAATCCGGTGGTCCGGTTTGTTTTCACCGAAAACTTTAATGGCATTCAATTCACTTTGCTCATTCATTACCACCTTAAACTTACCTCCTTTGGAGCTACCCAATGAAATCCATTTGGTTAGGGTGGCTTTGTTGGAAAGTTTATCAATGATCCGGATGAATTCCCGAGCCTCAAAATTGATGTTATCATTCCCCTTCTTGAAATTATCAAGCTCTTCAAGAACCGTGATAGGGATGGCCACATCATTATCGTCAAAACTGTGGATTGCATTATGGTTATATAAAATAACCGAGGTGTCGAGCACGAAAATTTTCTTTTCCCTGGATTTCTTTTTCTGCATATTCAAGAATTTGAACGGGATCAAATGTAACCAAAAAAAGGCGAATTATCCTCTGGTTCAAGGAAGATTTTAACAATGGATTGTTAAGTAATTTTATCTCTTACCTTTGCCATTCTATGACAGAAAAAAAACTTTTTCTTCTTGATGCCATGGCCCTGATCTACAGGGCATATTTTGCCTTTAATAAAAATCCCAGAATGAGTTCCAAGGGAGTGAATACTTCGGCCATTTTTGGATTTGCCAATGTTTTGCTTGATCTCTTGAAGAAGGAAAAACCCACCCACCTGGGTGTTGCCTTTGACACCATGGCCCCTACTATTCGTAAAGTAGGTTTTGAAGCCTATAAAGCCCATCGCCAGGAAACTCCGGAAGATATTATTAAGTCATTGCCATACATCCATGAACTAATTGAAGCTTTTAATATCCCTACCCTGTTTGTTGATGGATATGAAGCCGATGATGTCATCGGAACCTTGGCAAAACAAGCAGAAAAGCATGGGTTTGTCACGTATATGATGACTTCCGATAAGGATTTTGGTCAGTTGGTGAGTGACCATATTTTTGTTTATAAACCCGGTAAATTCGGAAGTGACATTGAAATTTTAGGGGTTAAGGAAGTTTGCGAAAAATTCAGCATCAAACGACCCGAACAGGTCATCGACATCTTAGGATTGTGGGGTGATGCTTCTGATAATATTCCAGGAATTCCGGGCGTAGGTGAAGTGACAGCAAAAAAATTATTAGGAGAATTTGATTCCGTAGAAAATCTGATTGCCAATGCCCATAAAATAAGCAATGAAAAACTTCGTCAAAAAGTCATCGATTTTCAGGATCAGGCACTACTTTCGAAACAATTAGCTACCATTATTTTGGATGTTCCGATCGAATTTGATGAAAAAAAATTGATCATGGAACCCCCGGATGAATCACGTCTGAAAAAACTATTTGATGAACTTGAATTCCGGACTTTTAGTCAACGGGTCGCCACTTATCTTTCCACACAACCTTCGGAAGTTCCAGGATCACAAACAGATTTATTTTCCATCTCACCATCCGATGATTCCACCATTTCACCATCTCATCATTCTACCATCTCCACTGTTCCTCATCAATATCATCTCACCGATACAATTGAAAAACGAGCGCACCTGATCTCTTTACTGAGTCAACAACCCTCTTTTTGCTTCGATACCGAGACCACCGGCGTGGATTCGAATAACGCCGAGTTGGTAGGAATGTCGTTTGCATTTCAGCCACACGAGGCATTTTATATCCCTCTCCCTGACAATTATCATGAAACACAAACCATTGTTCTGGAATTCAAACAGCTATTGGAAAATGAAAAAATCGGAAAAACTGGTCAAAATCTGAAATTTGATATTTCCATGTTGAAATGGTACGATATCAATGTAAAAGGACCCTTGTTTGATACGATGCTTGCTCATTACCTTATCCAACCGGATATGCGGCATGGCATGGATCTTTTGGCGGAAACTTACCTGAATTACCAGCCGGTTCCCATCGAAAAGCTGATCGGAAAAAAGGGTCAACATCAACTTAGTATGAGAACGGTGGATATCGAAACAATCAAAGAATATGCAGCCGAAGATGCCGATATCACATTGCAGTTGCAGCAGGTGTTTGAACCCATGCTTACTGACACCAACACCCGAAAGCTGTTCGACGAAATTGAGATTCCGCTCATCAAGGTGCTGGCATCCATGGAATTAGAAGGAGTTCGAATCGATCCGATTACGCTAACTCAATACTCAACAGAACTGCAAAAAGAGATCGCAATCCTGGAATCTTCAATTTATCAGGATGCGGGGATCACCTTTAACATCTCTTCACCCAAACAGTTGGGAGAAATTCTTTTTGACCGGCTGCGAATCATCGACAATCCAAAACATACCAAGACCAAACAATACAGCACTGGTGAAGATGTCCTGGTAAAATTGGAATATAAGCACCCCATCATCAACAAAATCCTTGAATACCGGTCTCTTACAAAATTGAAATCAACCTACGTTGATGTGTTGCCAGCGTTGATCAATCCAAGAGATGGACGGGTGCATACATCTTTTAATCAAGCTGTTACAACAACTGGCCGATTGAGTTCCAACAATCCGAACCTTCAGAATATTCCGATTCGGACAGAAAAAGGACGTGAAATCCGGAAAGCTTTTATCCCCAGAAATGAGAACCATGTATTGCTTTCAGCCGACTATTCTCAGATCGAACTCCGCATCATTGCCCATCTGAGCCATGATGAAGGAATGATTAGTGATTTCAATCAGGGTCTTGATATTCATGCGGCAACAGCGGCAAAAGTCTACAACATCCCGTTGGAAGAAGTAACAAAAGAGATGCGACGCAATGCCAAGATGGTCAATTTTGGTATCATTTACGGAATTTCCGCTTTTGGATTGGCTGAACGCCTGAATATTCCCAGGAAGGAAGCTGCCGAAATCATCAATCAATATTTTGTGAAATATCCAAGGATCAAGTCTTACATGGAAAACACCATCGCTTTTGCCAAAGCAAACGGATATGTGGAAACAATGATGAACCGGCGACGTTATCTCCGTGACATAACTTCACACAATGCCAACGTACGAAGTTTTGCCGAGCGGAATGCCATCAATGCCCCCATTCAGGGGACGGCTGCCGATATGATTAAAATTGCCATGATCCATATCTACAACGATATTCAGAATCGGCAGTTGAAATCAAAAATGATCTTACAAGTACACGATGAGTTGGTTTTCGATGTTCCGAAAAGCGAAATTGAAGTGATCAAACCCATGGTGAATCATATTATGCAACAAGCCATTCCGCTTGACGTTCCCATTTTGGTTGATATCAATACCGGGAGTAACTGGCTGGAAGCACATTAGGCCGAAAAATTGAATGGATTATATGGATTGAAAAGAAATAAGGTTTTTCCGGCACCCCATAGGGTCGCACTATTTGTATCATGCAACATTTAATTTTTTTATATGACATACAAAAATGATTCCCGGATTGTGATGACGCTGGATGCCGGCGGAACCAATCTGGTTTTTAATGCCGTTCAAGCCGAACAGGAAATTCTTGATCCGGTTACGCTTTCTGCAAAAGGAGAAAACCTGGAAGCTGTTCTGAAAACAATTATCGATGGTTTCCGGCAAGTAAGGGCCAAGTTGACTTCCCCCCCCGTTGCCATCAGTTTTGCATTCCCGGGACCAGCAGATTACGAGAATGGGATCATCGGGGATTTGCAGAATTTACCTTTCTTCAAAGGGGGTGTTGCCCTGGGGCCTATGCTGGAAGATCAATTCGGGATTCCGGTTTTCATCAATAACGATGGGGATCTGTTTACTTACGGGGAAGCCATTTCCGGACTTCTACCCGATATCAACCAGATGCTTGCCGAATCAGGAAATCCAAAGAAATACAAAAATCTTTTTGGTGTTACTTTTGGAACCGGGTTTGGAGGTGGAATCGTCACCCGTCATGGCCTCCATTTTGGCGACAACAGTTCTGCCGGGGAGATTAACCGCTTGCGCAACCGTACTTTTAAAAACTGGGATACCGAGGAAAGTGTCAGCATCCGCGGTCTGAAACGTGAATATGCTAATAACATTGGCATAAACCCCGGTTCATGCCCCGAACCAAAAGAACTATTTGAAATTGGAATGGGAAAAATCAAAGGCAATCAGCAAGCTGCCATCCTGGCTTTCGAAGCCTTTGCCCGCGATGCTGCCGATGCCATTGCAAATTCTATCTCCCTGATCGACGGACTTGTGGTGATTGGAGGAGGACTATCCAGAGCTTATCCGCTCTTTTTACATAAACTGGTGGAGGAAATGAACCATCCTTTTGATACCATGACCGGGAAACCGTTGGACAGGATGGAAGTAGTTGCCTTTAGCCTCGAAGATTCCAAACAATTAACTGAATTTTTACATCCGACCTCTGTCGATATTGCAGTCCCTTTTTCAAATCGTAAAGTGATTTTCGATGCAGGTAAAAAAGTCGGAATAGGGATTTCCCGTCTGGGGACTTCCAAGGCAGTTTCTATCGGAGCCTATGCGTATGCTTTAAGTAAATTTTCCTGATACTCAGAGGAGAAATAAATCAATATTATCATTACTTTTACTTTTTCTATGATAGAACACGGATTTTCTAACATTATTTATTAAAAACAAATCTATGAAGAAAAGTATTTTACTTTTTGTATTATTGTTAGGCCTTGGTACGTTATCCTTTGGTCAAACATTTATCTGGGAATCTTTCGATGGCAACCAAATGCCGCCAACAGGGTGGTCAATTGATGGCCTTTCGGCACAATGGTCGGTTGCTAATTCTAACAATGCCGGGGGAACTGCCCCTGAAGCTAAATTTTCTTACGTTCAGCAAAACACCACAACCCGGTTCATCTCTCCGATGTGTAATCTTACAGGTCTTACCACAATTAAATTATCGTTTAAACACATGTATGACTGGTACGACAATCCTGCCCCTAAAGTTGGTGTTGCCACGCGTTCACACAATGGTGCCTGGACTTCTGTTTGGGAAAAAAGTCCCACTGGAAATGTCGGTCCCGAGCAAATTGATCTTGTTATTTCCAATTCGGATATCGGTCAATCAGAATTTCAGTTTTGTTTCTACCTCACAGGAGATATGTACGCCCTCGATTACTGGTACCTCGACAATGTTCTTCTTTTCAATCCCTTAAACCTCGATGCCAGCATGATTTCCATTGGGGCTACTGCTTCTTATTTTTCCGAACCGTTCCAGGTTCAAGGGAGTATCATGAATGTTGGGCTAACCACGATAACTGATGCAGAAATTAACTATCAACTAGATAATGGCCCTGTTTTTTCCACTGACTTTACCGGTTTATCCCTGCCAACACAAAGTATCTATGATTTCACGTGTGATCAGTTGTTGACTGGAGCTATAGGGGATCATGAATTGACTGTATGGATCAATAAAATCAATGGCACTCCGGATGATAATCATAACAATGATACACTCCGTAAGACGGTATATAAAATATGCTACATAGTTCCAAGAAAGCCGCTTTTTGAAGAGTTCACAAGCTCGACCTGTAGCCCTTGCGCCAGTTTTAACACCGATTTCGTTCCCTGGTGCAATACCAACGAAGACAGTATCACCCTGATAAAATACCAGATGAACTGGCCTTCTCCGGGAGATCCATATTATACTGAAGAAGGAGGCGTAAGAAGGGACTTCTATGGCGTTGGTTTCGTACCAGACCTATATGTCAATGGCGGCAATTGTGCAACTGATATGACCGCTGTGGTTCAGTCGTTCAACCAGGCAAAACAACAGATCGGGATGATGGAAATAGCAGGAAGCCATAGTCTTAATGGAACTGTTATGACCATCAATGCTACTGTTCTTCCATTTTCTGATTTCACCAATGTTCGGGTTTATATTGTTGTGATGGAGAAAATTACCCACAATAATCATAAAACAAACGGAGAAACCAGCTTCGAACATGTAATGATGAAAATGGTTCCAGACGCAGAGGGGACAACGACGAACCTTGCCGACAGAGTGCCTTTCACGATCAACGAAACAGTCGATCTTGCAGGAACACATATCGAAGAATTTACCGATCTCATTGTGGGCATCTTTGTTCAGGATCCTGTTTCAAGAGCGGTCTTGCAATCAGTCTATTCTGAGGAGAATGCACAATTCAATGACGAAGCACGCCTGAATAACATTTTTGTTGCAGGTCAACCCCTTGTTGGTTTCGATCCTGATACTTTTAACTATGTCGTTAATCTTCCCGGCGGAGCAACCCAGGTACCTGAAGTCACGGGTACTCCTATTGATAACAACGAGACCGTTATTGTAGTTCCATCGCTTGAACTGTTGGGAACAACCACCATTGATGTCTTTGCAGAAAATTTGGTTGACCATAATCTCTATTCTCTGAATTTCCAGTGGGCAGAAGGACATGCTGAAGCACAAAACGACAACATTAAAATGTATCCCAATCCCACTTCGGGAACAATTTACATTTATGGTGCTTCCAATGCTTCGGTTTCCATTTATAACAGTGTTGGGAGTGTTGTTGCCGGCATGGAACATTTCACCGGTAACTCTTTAAATTTATCTGCGCTTCCTAAAGGGATTTATCTTATGAAGATAGAAAAAACAGATCATTCCATCATTCAAAAGAAAATCGTCATTATGTAATTACGGTAAAAACCATCTTCACCTAAAGCCGTCCTATATAGGACGGCTTTTTTTTACCCTAACATTTTTTCCAGGAGTTGTTTTTTTTATTAATTTTGCTCTTTAATATCTGATTTTTATCAAAAAAACAAAATCTATGAAAAAAAGTGTACTTTCTTTCGTTTTTCTCTTTGCCACAGTCATACTGATTGCTCAAACAGTACCGAGGACTATGGTTATCCAAGAAATCACCACCAGTACAAGATGTACTTATTGCCCAGGAGCTGCTTTAGGGGCTGAAGATCTACTTACACATGGATGTGAAGTTGCTGTTATCGAACATCATAACAACGCGCAAGGCAACGATCCATTTACCACAACTGCTTCTGCTGCACGTATGACATATTACAATGTTACCGGGAACCCAACTGCAATCTTTGATGGAATTCTCAGGGTTGTTGGAGGTAACCATACACAGAGTATGTACTCGTCTTATCTGCCAAAATACAACACTCGTCACGCCGTCCCTTCAACCATTTTAATGTCAATGGCCATTACCAACAATGGTCTTGATTATACTGCTGTTGTTACGATGACAAGAATCGGTACCGTAACGGCTACTGACTTAAGGTTACAATTTGTTGTTACTCAATCAAATATAGCCTATAACTGGGAAGGCCAAACAAAACTTCATTTCGTTAACCGGTTAATGATTCCAGATCAAGAAGGAACTTCCATAAATTTTGCAAGTGGCGAAACTCAGGTTGCAACCTTACACTTTACCATGGATGCTGCATGGCCTTTAGAAGACTGTGAGTTTATTTCTTTTCTTCAGGATAATACTTCAAAAGAGATTCTTCAAGGAATTAAAAGGGCAACCGTTGATCTAGCTCCTGGTTTTACTGCAAATAATACTCAGATTAATCCAAACGAAACTGTTACCTTTACGAATACAACTACCGGAGGATATATGTTCTCTCCTGAAAAATATCAATGGTATTTCGAAGGCGCAACACCCGATACCTCTACCATGAAAAATCCTGTTGTTACGTATAATAATTGCGGAACTTTTAATGTTCAGATGATCGTAAACCGTGGAGGACAAATTGATACAGCTACTCAGCAAGCCTATATTCAGGTTGGCCCTGCTGTAAATATTGTAGCAACCCCCAGCGATACTGCTTGCTGGTATCAAGCCATTAACCTTGATGCAACAACCGCTGGTGCCACCTCCTACCTCTGGCAACCTGGTGGTGCTACAACTCCTTCTATCGACGTTACGTATGCAGAATATGGCATCGGATTGCATAATTTCACGGTGACCGTTAATGCTGAAGGATGCGAACAAGTGAAAAATGTTTCCGCTTATCTTGATGCTTGTACGGGCATCGGTGAAAATGCTAAAATGGTAACGTTCTCTGTTTATCCAAACCCTAGTTCCGGAAATTTTATTGTCGATATGAATTCTTCTAAATCGATCGTTGCCGACCTCGTTATTACCAATAGTTTGGGTGCAACTGTTTACCTGGAAAAAGATTTTTCTATTTCCGGTAAAACACAAAAGAATTTAAATTTAACTAATTTAAGTTCTGGAGTTTACTTTTTAACCTTGAAAAATAGCGAAATGAAAGTGGTTCAAAAAGTTATGATCAGATAAGAACCATACTAACATAACATTTAAAGCCGTCCTATATGGGGCGGCTTTTTTTTTGTATCTTTGTATTCCAAACACTTTCCGATGAAAAAAAATGTACTTCTGATTTTCTGTTTTGCATTAGCTGTTAGCACGTTTGCTGGAAACATTGAAAAAGTTTTTACTTTTTCAAAATATACAATCGAACCAAAAAGCAGTTATCAATCCGTCACCTTTGATAATACTTTGCTCTCTGGACTAATTGGAGAACCTATGCTCCCTTATCATCAGATCGCTTTGATGTTGCCTCCGGGAGAAATAGCCCAATCCATCGAAGTAACAGGTGAAAACCTGGTTACTATTCCAGGCGATTTTATCCTTTTTCCCCAACAAAATATGCGTCCTGTTTCTCAAGGAATCGATGGTACTTTTCAAAAAAAAGAAACAATCTATCTACAAAATAAAAATTATCCATCTACCCAAACCGGGCATCTGATGACCTCATTTTTAAACGGCTATTCTTTTGCCTTATCAACCTTTACTCCGGTAATTTATAATCCGGCCCAAAAAAAGGTTTCTTATTACCAAAAAATCACGGTCCACATTCATACCATTCCGGGCAGCGATGCTCAATTAGCGCTTAAAAACCTGACCTCTTCCGAAAATGCCATGAAACGGGTCCGGCTCTTTGCTCAAAATCCCGAAATGATCCAGGAGTATTCTGCCAAGAGTTCCCGTAAAACCGATTATCAGCTGTTGATTATCACGCCTTCTCAGTTTCAAAGCGGTTTCCAGGACCTTATTGGGTTTTACACAAATAAAGGGATGATCACGCAGGTAGCCACTACCGAAACCATTGATGCAACCATGGCCGGACAAGATCTTCAGGAGAAAATCCGTAATTATATCATCCAGGAATACCAGGCCAACAACATCGAACATGTAATTCTGGGAGGAGATGTTGAAGGAGTGCCCTGCCGCGGATTGTACTGTTATGTGGAATCGGGTACCGGATACGAGGACAATACCATTCCCGGGGATATTTATTATTCCGGTTTGGATGGGAACTGGAACCCCAATCAAAATAATAAATGGGGAGAAGCAATCACTCCAACCAATCCGGTTGATGAAGCTGACCTCCTTCCGGAAATTTCCGTAGGCCGAATGTCTTTCAGCACAGCAGAGGAATTGGGGCACATGGTACATAAATCAGTTTCCTATCAGGGCAATCCTGTTGCCGGCGAGTTGGACCGTCCGTTTTTTGTAGGAGAATATTTGTATAGTGATCCAATGACATGGGGTCAGGATTATCTTGAGCTTTTGATCAATGATCATAACGACAACGG
Organism: Bacteroidales bacterium; assembly: GCA_023231005.1. Classification (GTDB taxonomy): domain Bacteria; phylum Bacteroidota; class Bacteroidia; order Bacteroidales; family FEN-979; genus CAIVAT01. The sequence continues at coordinate 97,392 of JALNWG010000007.1, forward strand.
TTATTTCACTCATGGAATTCCATCGGCCGAAAATGATATCACCCGGCTTTATGATACCCTGATATCTCCGGGAAATATTTATTCCTGGAGCTTAGGAAATTTGCTGGAAGAAATTAATGCAGGAAAATCTTTCATTCATCATTGTGGACACTCAAACTGGGATTACATGATGCGGTTGAGCAATGTAAATATTACCAATGAAACCTTTTCACAAGTTGATGGGATAACGCACAATTACCAGCTAATGTACACCCATGGTTGTATTTGTGGCGCTTTCGACAACAGTGATTGTATTGCAGAACTTTCAACAACAATTTCAAATTGGTTAGTTGCCGGGGTTTTCAATTCCCGTTATGGTTGGTTTGATCAGGGAACGACTGAAGGGCCTTCGGGACATCTTCACCGGGAATTTATCAGCGCACTTTACAATCCCAATGCCGATTCTGCCATTACAGAATTGGGTGCTGCTCATACCATGTCGAAAATCAAAACTGCTCCCTGGATCGGATTGCCTGGGGAATTTGAACCCGGAGCCCAACGCTGGTGCCATTTCGACTGCAATGTTCTGGGAGATCCAGCCCTGACAATCTGGACAAAAAATTCTCCGGTCGGGATTTCTAAAAACTCCCTTCCCATTTCCTGTTCAATTTCCCCAAATCCATGTATCGATAAAACAACAATTACCTTTTGGACTTCACAGGAAACAGATATTAAATTATCCTTGTTCAATCTTCAGGGACAAACAATTTCAACCCGGTTGATACACTCCCAGGGTAATCAGAAAAACAATGTTAATTATGATTTTACATCTATCCCTGCAGGTCTTTATTATTTTCGTTTGGATTCAAAAACAGATTCCGCCACAAAAAAGATAATCGTGATAAGGTAGCTTAATTGATAAAAAATGACATCCTCTTCTTCAACATAATATTAATTCTCATATCTTTGCAAAATACAGCCTTACATATTTCACAAAAACCACCCAAAACCTTAAAAGTATGAAAAAAAATACGCTTGTGATTATAATGTTTCTGCTAGTAGCATTTGGCGTAAATGCACAGCAGTTTTCCTATCCGGATTCTTGGGGAAAGGCCGGGTTTAACCTGGTCGATACCAGAACAACCAATGTCCAGGTGATTTTTTCCGTTCCGAATTTTTCGATTGAAGATTTCGCTGTCAACGGAGAAACAATGAAGAATATCATGCTCCCTGGCAGTTTTCTTTTTAATGATGCCGGCATGCCAAATCTTCCCGGAAAAGGCACTTATATTGCCATCCCTCAGGGTTCTACACCAAAATTGAAAATCGTTTCCATGCGCTCCGAAACGATTCATAATGTTAACATTATGCCAGCGCCAGTTATTCCTGCCGAAAATGATGATAGTCCCATCAAGTATAATAAAAACATGGCAGTGTATTCTCAAAATGCACTTTATCCTGCTGAACCAGTTAAAATGTCAAACGTTGAACAGATCCGTGGCGTTGATGTCGTATTGTTGGGCGTTACTCCTTTCCAATATAATCCTGTAACTAAAGATCTGATTGTTTATAAAGATATTAAAATTGATATTGACTTTGAAGGTGGTAACGGAGAATTTGGAAACAATGCTTACCGTAGCCGTTGGTTTGATCCGATTGTGAAAGACCAGCTTTTAAATCCATCCGTTCTTCCAAATATCGATTATGATCAACGCATGCAGGAATGGGTTAAGAGTGGCAGAAATACTACGGAATGTGAATATATCATCCTTTCCCCTACCGGTCCCGATTTCCTTCGTTGGGCTGATTCCCTCGCAAATTGGCGTAATCAACAGGGTATTCTTACCCATGTTTATTCTTTAGATGAAATTGGCGGGAATACCACCACAGCCATTGAAACTTTTATCAATAACGCTTATAACACCTGGACTATCAAACCCGTAGCTGTACTCATGCTTGGTGACTACGGAACGGATGGTACTAAAAGTGTGATATCGGTACTGAAAACCCTGTCGGGTGAAACCTTCCCGTCGGATCACGTATTTGCAGATGTAAACAACGACGACATGGCCGAGTTGGTTTTCGGACGAATTGTAGCAAACAATAATGATCAGCTTTCTGTAATTTGTTCCAAACAACTGAACTACGAACGGAATCCGCCAATGGACACCTCCTTTTATCAGCACCCGATCACTGCCCTCGGCTGGCAAACTGAACGCTGGTTCCAACTCTGTTCAGAAGTAGTTGGTGGATATTTTAAACATTTCCGCGGTCGTAATCCTGTTCGTATTAACGAAATTTACCAGGGAAGCCCTAGTACAGTCTGGTCAAGCGCAACCAATACCAGTACAATCGTAAATTATTTTGGCCCCAATGGCTTGTCGTATATCCCCGCCACTCCAGCCGAAATGCCTTGTTGCTGGACCGGTGGAACTGCCACAAAAATCAATGAGGCCATTGAAAGTGGTGCCTTTATTTTACAGCACCGTGATCATGGCAGTGAAACCGGATGGGGAGAACCCGATTATTCCAACTCCAACATTACTCCGCTGTCAAACACCAGATTACCATTTGTATTTTCCATCAACTGTCTCACTGGTAAATATAACTGGAGTAATGAATGTTTTGCTGAAAAATTCATCCGCCATTCAAAAAACGGCGTGAATGCAGGCGCACTCGGACTTGTTTGTCCTTCGGAAGTTTCCTACTCTTTTGTTAATGATACCTTCGTTTGGGGAATGTACGACAACATGTGGCCCAGTTTTATGCCCGCTGAAGGAACCCAACCCGATTCCCGTGGCGTTTGCCCTGCCTTTGGAATGGTTGCCGGAAAATATTTCCTGAAACGTTCAGGCTGGCCTTATAATACCGGTGACAAATTGATCACCTATTATCTCTTCCACATGCACGGAGATACCTTTTTGAAACTGTTCGATACCGTTCCGCAAAATCTTACTGTTTCTCATGCATCCCAAATCGATTATGGCACTACTACTTTCACGGTTACTGCCACTGACAGTGCTTTCATCGCACTTACCGTTGACAACCAGATTCTTGCCACTGCTTATGGTGACGGAACAACACCGGTTATCATTTCAATTCCCATACTCCCAGTTGGAACAAACATGCTGGTTACTGTAACGAAACAAAATTATCTGCGCTACCATAGCACAGTTACAGTTACTTCCGTTAGCCTTGTTGCTGATTTTTCTGCTTCTTCAACTGCACTATGCAAGGATGGAACAACAAACTTTACCGACCTTACCAACATTACACCGGAGACCTGGGCATGGGAATTCCCCGGAGGAACTCCATCCACTTCAAATGTTCAAAATCCTACCGGTATTCAATACAGTGCTTCGGGCAATTATGATGTAACGTTAACTGTTACCAAGGCTGGCGTACCCTCAAGTACGTTAACAAAAAACGCCTATATTCTTGTCACCAACTACCCCATAGCTGCATTTACAACTACCGGAACCTGTGTTGGAAGTGCAATTCAGTTTACCGACAATACAAATCCAAACGGCGGAGTAGTTGATCGCTGGGAATGGAATTTTGGAGATCCTACTTCATCTGACGATTCTTCCACCCTGCAAAACCCCACCCACATTTTTGCTTCTACCGGCCCCTATACAGTAACTTTGAATGCTTACAATTCCGGTAATTGTGGAAATGCAATTTCACAGGTCATTAATATCATTGGTGCTCCTGGTATTGCTGCTCAGCCTACCGGAACCACAGTCCTCTGCAAAGATGCTACAGGAATCGAATATACAACAACTGGCGCAACTGATGCTGCAAGTTATACCTGGATGACCGATCCTGAAAACGCTGGTACTTTTGTTGGAAGTGCAGCCACTGCATCTCTTAACCTCACAACAGGTTTTACCGGAGCTTTCAAAGTCATGGTAAAAGGCATTAACGAATGTGGCGAAGGTGCCTTTTCCGAAGGATTCGATGTAAATGTAATCGAACTCACTGCCGCTCCTTCCAAACCGGTTGGTGTTGACAGTGTTGACGTTAACAAAATTGCCCAATCCGAATTTACCATTACAGAAGTCCCAGGTGCAGATTCTTATTCCTGGACCCTCATTCCTATCGAAGCCGGTACCATTTCCGGAATCGGTACCACCGGCACAGCAATTTGGGCTACCGAATACAAAGGCGTAGCTAACATTACTACGAAGGCGATTAACATTTGCGGCGAAAGCATTGCTTCCGATCCGAAAAAAATTACCGTCTATTCAACTGTTGGCATCCGCGAAAATAAAGGTTTAGGCATCGAGATATTCCCGAATCCTAACAGTGGTAAATTCAAACTCGATATCACATCCAACTCCCTTTCCAAAATCAACATCTTCATCTACAATGTACTTGGATCTGTTGTATATAGTGAAAATGATGTTCGTCTTTCCAGTAAACTGTTAAAGACCATCGATATCTCAGCACTCCCGAATGGGATCTATCACCTGAAAATTGAAGGGGAAGATACTTCGGTAGTAAAACGTATCATTATTGAAAAATAATTGATCCTATTCTTGAAAAAAACCGCCCTCATAAAGGGCGGTTTTTTTTTACTGAGTGAAACCTCTTTTTATAACGCGATCATGAAATGTTTAATCAACGCTTACTGTATATTTTACAGTGTAAAATCCCCAGTTTTTGTAAAAAATAAAACAAAGAAGTTTGCAATACCCCAAGCCCATATTTAAAACTTCGGGAAAAATTGATGGATGAAGCTTCTTTAAAATACTTTGTTGGACATGTAATTTCTGCAATTTCAAAACCCGCATAGAAAACTTGTGACAACATTTGGTTATCAAACACAAAATCATCAGAGTTAGCAGAATAATTAATCGTTTCCAACACAGTTCTCGAAAATGCCCGATAACCTGAATGGTATTCTGAAAGTTTTTGGTTCATCAACAGGTTCTGAATAAGCGTCAATAACCTGTTAAATAAATATTTATATCGTGGCATCCCTCCTTTTATCGCTCCCCTTCCAAGGATCCTTGATCCAATCACGACATGATACAATCCACTGGCGATAATTTCTGACATGGCAGGAATAAGTTTTGGGGTATATTGATAATCGGGATGTAACATGATCACTATGTCAGCGCCCAAAGCCAACGCAGTATCATAACATGTTTTCTGATTGCCTCCATATCCTTTGTTGAAATCATGGCGGATTATTTTAGTTATAGACATTGAATGAGCCAATTGGAAAGTTTTATCTGTGCTGGCATCATCTACAAGAACCAAGGCATCAACCAAATCCATTGGTATCTCCGAAATTGTTTGTTTTAAGGTCTTCTCTGCATTATATGCCGGTAGAACGACGACAACTTTTTGCTGATGTATCATGGTACAGGAAAAGATATTACTTCACAATTTTTTTACAATGAGCTTGTCGATCCGGTTCCCATCAAGATCAACGACTTCAAATTCAAAGTTTTTCCAGGAAAATTTTTCTCCGGGTAAAGGAATATGTTTCAAAATGCTCATCGCCAGACCGGCTAAGGTGTCAAACTTGACTTTGTTTTTATCAAACCCCTTGATGTTGAACTCGTATGCAAATTCATAAAACGACATTTGTCCATCCACCAGCCAGGAACCATCGTCGCGTTGATGGATCTGGGGTTCATCGTCGCTGGGTTCATTGAAATCTCCCACCAGGGCTTCAAGAATATCATTGAGGGTGACCATGCCTACTGTAGAACCATATTCATCAATCACCAGCCCGTAATGAATCTTGTTTTGTTTGAAGATTTCCAGGGTTTCATAAGCCGAAAGTGTTTCCAGAATAAACTGGGCAGGTTTGATCTGCTCACTAAGGTTGAATTCTTCATCGCAGATGTTTTTCAGAAAGAGATCCTTGATAAAGATAACGCCCAATACCTTGTCGAGGTCATCATCACATACCGGATAAACAGAATGAAGCTCCTCTTCCATTTTGAGCCGAATCTCCCTGCCAGTTTCATGAATATCCAACCATACCAGATCCGAATGGTGCGTCATCAGCGAGGATATTTTCCGGTCACCCAAATGGAAAACCCGCGTTACAATATCCTGTTCTATTTCTTGCACTTCTCCGTCTTCAGTCCCTTCTTGTACCATTGCTTTGATCTCATCCTCCGTAACTTTTGATTCTTCAGATGGCCTTATCCGTAATAGACGTACAATCAAATCTCCACAACGGGTCAGTAGAAAGGTAAAAGGATAGGTTATATAGGCGAGGGTCAACAACGGACGGATCATGGTTTTTGATATCTTTTCCGGATTTATCAATCCAATCCGTTTGGGGACCAACTCTCCGATCAGCATGGAAATAAAGGTGACTAAGATAACCACTCCGAGAAGAGCCAGAGAATGACTATATCCCGGATCCATCCCCATCTGTTGTAACAACCCGGATACAGAATGAGCAAGGGCATCGCTCGAGAAAACACCGGTGAGGATCCCGATCAGTGTGATTACAATCTGAATGGTAGATAATACCCGCGAAGGATCATTGGCATTCTCCAGCGCTAATTTTGCCAGTTTGTCACCCATCTGGGCATCCAGATCCAGTTTTGATTTGCGAGCAGAAACCAAGGCAATTTCTGACATCACAAAAATCCCATTGACAAGAAATAATATCAATAAGATGATGATGGCAGTGGTCATGGGTTGAATGGTATTATTCTCCGACAAAGGTAGAACAAAAAAGATGTCGGTGGGCGCGTGTAAAAATCGATTGACCAGCGTCAATGATCATCATTCTTGAATCATTACCTTTATGGTTGAAGATTTGGTTCCATTGAACAGTCTGAGAATATACAATCCATCAGGAATTCCTTTAACATCAAAGGACAAATGGGATTTCCCAACAGAAACATTTGAAAATTCCCAATTCCTGATCATTCTGCCATCCTGGCTCCAGAGAGCAGCCTGGATGTTTGATGAAGTCTCCAGTTCAAAGTCAACAGAAATATTACCTGAAGCCGGATTAGGGTAAACAGTAAGGGAAGATAAAACTGGAACAATTTCTTTAACCCCTACGCCGATGCTTCCATTATTGAAAATATTCTGGCCAAATAACTGCCCTTTGCATAGATGAGAATAGGTGGTATCCATTTGATCGGTATAATAGGCCACCCATTGATTGCCGACTTCTTCAAGCGCCAGGAGTGCCACATTGTTCCCTGATTTGTTTGAAAGCAATGTAGTTTTTCCCCAAACGCTGTTGCCATCCGGATCCAATTTATTGGCATAAGAAAAAATTGCTGCGGAGGATGTTATTCTTTTCATGAAAAACAAAATACTCTCATTTATTCCCGATTTTCTTAGTGTCAGAAATGCATACGTGGAATCCAGCATAGAAACCTTGGGATAGAGCTCTTTAGCAGAATCTCCCCATATTCTTGTTCCCGTAGAAGATATTTTTTGTCCAAGAATGGAAGCCGTATGAGTGCTGAAATTTTTCTCTGCCCATACCACCAGCAATTCCTGAGTTTCAGGGAGGTAACGGATTCCGAAATCGGCGCGTTCAAGATCGGTAGCAGCATCTATCACTACCGGAACCGGTTCCGGAAAAAGGGTATTTGCATCGGCATCGATATGCTGAATAAAGGTTTGAATGGATACAGCCCCCTGATCATAAGCAACACCGACATAAAAACCATCCTCTGAATTTCGTTCTACATGAACCATGGTCATCGGATAATCGCCTGTGTATTTAGGGTAACTTAATATGTTTTTCGGGTGAGCAAACAGAGGAAGTCCATTCGCATCAATTTTTTGTGCCCATAATGATTGAAGGAATGAGGTATCGCTAAAGTCTGTGCTATCATGCCGGCAGATGGCCATGATATTCCCATTGGCTGTGGAATACATGGAAACACCCCAGTTAAATTCGGCAAACTCTCTGGGAAACGTATACTCCCATATCAATGTTCCGGTGGCTGATAATTTTTTTAGAATCACATTTTGGAAATTGCCTATGGGTGTACCAACTGAATCAATGGTTATATAGCCAATGCAGACCTGATTGTCCTCAGTTACCAGTAGATATGGAGAAAAGCTGGAACAGGCGGTTGATCCCTTACTGATTTGTACCCCTTCATCGCCCCACATCTTGACCCCGTTTTTTGTCAATTTATTTAGAAAAATAGCATTCACAGTATCCTCCGGCCCCGGATAAAATTGAACTTTTGAATAAGCCACATAAACGCATGAATCCTGGTTGGGGACTACCGCCACGCCGGAAACCCAAGTCCGATTTGGTCCCGGATCAATCAGTATGCCATCATTCCCGAATTTCCGGTATCCATGATAATCGATTTTTTGAAGATAAAGATTAAAGAAGGGCGCTTTTGGCAATGTGGATTTGTAGTATAGCAGGTAAGAGGCAGAATCGTTGCTATTCCCAACCATTTCGCCATAGGCATAAGCAGAGTCAACCCCTGCTAAAAGCGTGTTTGCAGATGGATCGGAAACCCATTGAGCCATTGCCACGTTCACCATAATGATTAGTGAACCGATAAGAAATAATGTTCTTTTTTTCATATAGGGTGAGTTTAAAGATGATGGAAAGATATAAAAAGTTTTAATAACGACCGCATTTTTAATTCTTAAAATCGCGGGAAGGCCTGTATAAAAATTCTATATTTTTGTATGAAATACCTTTTCTGCGTGGGGAAGGTGAAAGAGGGCAATTAATTGGTTTTAAATTACAAACTATGATCAAACGAATTGTTGTTAGCTGTTTCGCGTTTCTATTCTTTTCCCCGGCAATTTTTTCGCAGGTTCCCGTGAGAAAGCTGGAGGTGACGGAGGCCGGCAAAGGAAAGATCAACACCCGGATAGATAACATCAAATATTGGAAACAAATGGTAAAACTGGGATATGTTAAACCCAACCCGAAAACAAATGTTCCAAAGGGTCAGTTCACAGGAAGTTTGATGAAAGAATATAATCCTCACCATGTTACTGATTCCACTTCCAATTTTCCATTTCCAGTAATCAATTCTCTAAATTCTCCCGACATTCCCGTTACCAACAAAGTAGATATAACCCAAAGCGAAAATTCGATTTTCATCGACCCCAAAGATGAATCTACAGTACTCAATTCCAACAATTCAACCAATTGGATCAATCATTATGCCCAGGATCCTTATGGAGCAGATGCATTACATTCATCTGACGGTGGTACTGGCTGGGCCGGCTCAACCGATGGGGTGAATGGAAGCAATTCAGGGGATCCTTCTGTTGCTATCGGCACAAATGGGTGGTGGTATGTAGGGAAGATCAATGCGGATTTTGGTCAATCTGTTTCTTACAGTAAAAACAAAGGGAAAACATGGACTCGTGTTAATGTGGCCGATGGCCCGACTGTAGGGATCGGCCTATTGGATAAAAATCATTTATGGATCGACAATTCTTCTTCCAGTCCTTTTAAGGGTTATTTGTACGATGCCTGGACCAATTTTATTCCCGATCAGGCCGATACCAATCAAATAGAGATTGTCCGTTCTACCGACTTTGGATTAACCTGGTCGTCACCTCACACAATCAGTACCGGGGTTTCTGCTTTGAAATTCAACCATGGCGTTAACATACAAACAGGGCCGGATGGCGAGGTATATGTGGCCTGGATTATTTATGATGAGTGGCCATCGGATGAAACCGCGATCGGTTTTACCCGGTCGTTTGATGGCGGGGGAATTTTTGCTCCGGCAACCCGGATTCTAAGCAATATCAAAGGGATCAGAACCTCCGGGACGGGAAAATATATGCGTGTTAATTCTTTCCCTTCCATGGCCGTGGACAATAGTACCGGCCCAAACAGGGGAACCATCTATCTGACCTGGACCAACATCGGAGTGCCTGGGATCAATACCGGAACCGACATTGATATTTACCTGATCAAGTCTACAGATCAAGGAAACACTTGGTCTACCCCCATCCGAATCAACCAGGATCCTTCGGGGTTGGGAAAACAACATTTTTTCCCATGGATCACCTGCGACCCGGTTACCGGCGGATTGTGCGTGATCTATTATGACGATCGCAACCTCTCTTCCACCGAAGTAGCCGCTTTTGTATCCTATTCCTATGACGGAGGCATGACCTGGACCGATTCCCAGGTAAGTGATTATACCTGGACCCCGGCCCCCATCCCCGGTTTGGCCTATAGCTATTTTGGCGATTATTTAGGCATCCAGTCATACAACATGAAGGTCTACCCGGTATGGACCAGCAATCACGATGGCGGGAGAGCCATGACCTATGTTTCCCCCTTCGATCTTGGGCCAAATCCCAATCAGCCCTGGATCATCTATAATTCTTGTCAGTTGACTTCAATTCCAGGAGGCATTATACAAAACCTTAATTTCGGAGACTCTCTTCACTTGTCGCTGGGACTGAAAAACGTTGGAGATCAACCAGGAATCGATATAACAGCCTTTATTTCCTGTTCCAGCCCATACGTTCTCCTTACTGATACCGTTGAGTCTTATGGAACAATGGATCCGGGAGAGGTTAAAGTTGTTCCCAATGGTTTTACCATTAAAGTATCGGATACTATCCCGGATAATCAACTGGTCCGTTTCAATGTGCGGGTGACCAGTTCCGACTCTGTATGGTACAGCCATTTTTCATTGGAAGCTCACGCCCCGGCGCTAAAGATCACCAAACTCATCATTATCGATACGGTGAATGCGAATCACAATGGCCGGTTGGATCCCGGTGAAACGGTTCAGATTATCGTCTACAATTCAAATACCGGTGATTTTCCCTCTGATTCAACCTGTGGAAAACTCTCCACCACCTCCCCTTACCTAACCCTGGAGCCCGATAGTATCCTCCTGGGATCGTTTTTCCCCGGGGATATAAAAAAGGTTGTCTTTTCGGGAATCGTGAGCGAAGAAGCCCCGACAGGCAGTGCAGCAGATCTAAGCTATCTCCTTACTTCAGGCAACTATCGAAATAATAAGGTTTTTCGGGAGATCATCGGACAAGCAGTTGAAGACTGGGAAACGAATACATTTACCCATTTTAATTGGCAATCGGGAGGTACCTTACCCTGGACCCTGACTTCCCAGGATCCTTATGAGGGAATGTATGCTGCCCAATCGGGGATGATTGAAGATTACCAGAATTCACAACTTTTTTTGAATTATACTGCTGCTGCGAACGATAGCATTTCTTTTTATCTTAAAACATCCAGCGAGCAGGATTATGATTATATGATATTTTCCATCGATAATGTATACCAGGGACAATGGTCGGGAGATACTCCATGGACAAGAGCAGCATTTCCGGTCTCTGCGGGCCCTCACTTGTTCAAATGGATTTATTTTAAGGACCTTGCTTTTAGTTATGGACTGGATCGGGTTTGGATCGATTTTATAGCGCTTCCTCCGCCCTTGTTACCTTTCGTAGATCCTGGGCCTGATGATACGATTTGTGCAGGTGAAGTAGTTGCGCTTTCCGGAATTGCTCAGCCAAAGGATTCAATAAAATGGGCTACTATGGGAGATGGTCTGTTTTTCAGCGATACCTCCCTGTTTACCACCTATTATCCGGGAACCCAGGATCTGATTTCCGGTTCGGTGATCCTACGGTTAACCGCCTGCAATAATTTCGGAAGTTCAAGTAAAAACAAACATATTCAAATCAATCCTCGACCATTTATCGATATTGCTGTTTATCCTCAGGATACAGTTTGTTCCGGAAATACGATTACACTCACCGCAACTTCCTTGGAAGATGTGAGTTATTTGTGGACTCCGGGAAATTTCAGCTCTCCTGAAGTAATTTTTGATACAGCAAAAACCGGGGGTATTGGCTCCCACCAGATCTTTCTCCGGGTTACCAGCCCATTCAACTGTGTTCAAAAAGATTCGGTTACCATAACATTTAAAAATTGTACAGGTTTGGAGAAAAGCGATCCGATTTCTACCGTGATAATCATTCCAAATCCAAATAATGGAAAGTTTCAGATCGTGTTAGATAGGAATACCCATTCCCCTATCGATTTGAAAATTATCAATTCATCGGGCAGTCTGGTATTCTACGAAAAAGAGTCCAGAGACTGGCTTAGGAATAAGAAATTCTTTAATTTGAGTTTTCTTCCAGATGGTATATATTTGCTGTCGCTTGCTTCTGCTGGAGAAACCAGAACATGTAAATTGATTATTCAAAAATAAAACTTGGAAAAAATCAGCGCTATTGGTGTATTATTGATCTTCCTGTTCTATATCATGGGCTATTTCTTCATTTTTAGATGCAATCATTTTTTTCTTCAACAGGAATTGATCCGTGAGATCCGAAATGGAATTTTTCATGATAAGGTTATTTTTCTTAACATTCCATCCTTTTTCTTTGAAGAAAAGCCTACCAGCCAGTAGGTAAGGGGTTGGGGCTTATGATCATTAATGCTATTTGGCAGATAACTAATATTCAACTAATTAATCTTTCATTATGAAAACAAGGAATATACTATTTATTATACTTATTCTAGGATTGTCGGCGCAGGCAATAGGTCAGCGAGTGACCAGGCCGGTAAAAAATGAGAACCCGTTAAAAGATACGATCAGTTTAAATGAAGTGTTGGTCACCGCATTCAGGACTGACATCCCAATGAAGGAAATTCCTGCAGCCATCTCTATTATCAAGAGTTCTTCTTTAAACTCAATGCAAAAAACCATTGCCGCCGATGAAGCGCTAAGGTTTGTTCCCGGAACAAAAATCGATAACGGAACCGATGGTTCCCGGGTACATTTTTATATTCGCGGTCAAGGTATTTTATCAGAAAGTGGTTTTCGGGGCATCCAGGTATTGATTGATGGAATCCCGGTTAATGATCCAGGTGGATATTGCCCTGATTTATATGATGTTGATTGGGGAACTGTGAAACGTGTGGAAGTAGTAAGAGGACTTGCAGCCTCTTTATATGGCGGAAATGCAACAGGGGGGGTAGTCAACATCATTACAAATGATGGTGGGGAAAAACCCGTTAACAGTTTCCTGTCAGCCACTGCCGGATCTTATGGATTTTGGAAAATTCTGGGCCAGGTTGATGGAACCCAGGATAAAATCAATTACAGGGTCTCTTACTCACATGCTCAGGGACATGGTTATCGCGATCATCAATCATTTATGTCAGATAATTTTAGTGAAAAAATAAATTGGACTCCTTCAGAAAAAGTTAAAATCACACAAATATTAACCTATACGAACTATTTTAACCAGAATTCTGAAGGCATCAATCTTTACCGTTATGATACTTATGGACCCCGGGCTGCCAACACCGATGCAATACCATATAATGAATTTCAGGAAACAAAGAGATTAACAGGTGCCTTGTTGGGAAAATTTGTTGTCGCTCAAAATCAGGACATTCAAGTAAAAGCTTATGTTAGAATGAACAATTACCGGGAAACATCCAATAATGGAGACGATTATAAACCCTACCTTAATCTGGGTGGTTCAGCACAGTATAATCTTCACTTTGGCGGAGAAAAGCTGATGAATCATTTAAGCGTTGGCGTTGATTATCAAAGTCAGTCTATTACAGAACACCTGTTTGCAGTTCCTCCGGAAAACATGCGTGATTCGAACCGGGTCGACAGCCACTGGAGCCGTGATTGTTATGATCTGTCCACCATTCTGGTAAATCAGATCATCAAACAACGGAGCGCCGGAGTTTATCTGATCGACAAACTTGATATTGCAAAAAAGTTCTATGCAATTTTGAATGTCCGTTATGATTATGTATACAGCAGTTTGACCAATAACATTCCGGTTCCTGATTCGGTATCCCCTTCAGGCAGCAGAACTTTCGACAAACCTACTTTCCGTATCGGATTAGCTTATAACATTGCCACCCCGATCAACCTCTACATTAATTATGGAACAGGATTTTTAACTCCTTCCAACGATGAACTATATAACAATCCTATTGCCTGGGGTGGCTTCAATGAATTGATCAAACCCTCAACTTCACAAGGAATAGAAATGGGGGTAAGAGGTGATATTGGAAAAATATTCCATTATGATGTTACCGGATTTGATATTTTTTCTGATAATGAATTTTCTCGCTTCAGTGTGCCAGGAAGAGGAAATAATACTGCTTTTTATAAAAACATCGGGAAAAGCAACAAGTGGGGAATTGAGACTTCTTTATCTTTTTCTCCGGTAAAGAATGTGATCATTGATGCGGCTTATACCTATTCACATTTCCGGTATACAGCCCCCGATTATACCGATACCGTCAACGGGATTTATAATATTAAAGGCCATTGGTTACCGAATAGCCCTGAACACATGTTAACTGCCCAGATATCGTACAACTTCTTGAAAAATTTTACCGTTGCCTTTGGAGCCCAATGGCAGTCAAAATGGTGCATCCAGGTTGATGACTCTATATACAACCAATATACCATTGGGCAAACCTACTATCAGCCGGGGAGTATCAGAAGTTCCTGGGTAGATGGATATGCCATTTTTAATTTAAACCTCGACTATCAGTGGAAATTGGGTTGGCTGAGAGGAGATATCAGTCTTTATGCAAAAAATCTTTTTGATGAGCAGTATTTTGGTTTCACCGAACCGAATAATGGACCTGATTATAACAGTTACCAGCCTGCACCAGGAAGAGAATTTTTCGTTAACCTGAAGCTGTTTTTCTAAAGCCTTTCACTCAATTTCCGCCGCAGAGCAGCGGGGTTGAGGTGAATTAAACTATTTCAGATTCATTTTCAAATTTCGCTTTGGCGCTATATACAAAGAGTGCACGTAATTTATCCCAAAAATTTCCGCCTAAAACAAAGAGACTCGAAATAAATACCATATCGAAAAAAAAGTGGACAGCAGTACGGATAAGATAGGCATCGGGAAAAAGTTTAGGAGCATAAGAGAGAATATAATTGGGGATGAATGGAAAAACAAACAGAAACAAGCCAATAGTATAACGTGTGGGGCTAACATGATCAGGAATAGCTACCTTACGATAAAAATGTAGCTTATATCTAATCCAATTGTAAGATGATTTGCCAAGGATGGCAATGGCAGAAAGTTTCATTAGGGGAGCACTCAACCAAAATATGGCAAGGATAAATCCTTTCCAAAAATGGGATTCTACAAGTCCTTTTAATACCAGGCCGGTAGGGAGCATAAAAAAAGAGGTAACGAAAAGAGCCAACCCGAGATAAAAGCGGAAACCAGGGTTTTCCGGTGGGTTAACTAAATTTTTCTGAACATCTTTCATAAAAATGGAGTTAAAATTAAAGGAAGAACAGGGCAACACCGGAAACTGCCAAAATGGCTCCTGCGATTTCTTTAAAGGTGATTTTTTCTTTATAGATCAACATGGAAGGCGGGATGATGAATATGGGAACCAAAGCCATAATTGTAGCGGCAACCCCGGTATCGGCATATTTAATAGCGATTAATGAAAAAGATACGCCAAGGAAAGGGCCAAAAAAAGCGCCCAGAGAGAGTTGAAGCATGGGCTTCTTTTGGGTGAGACCATGGAAAAGTTCTTTCCATAAGTGCAAGATGAAAAACAATATGGAAAAACCTGCAATTCCTGCGATTACCCGAATCTGAGTAGCCGCAAAAGTATCGTATCCTTTCATACCGATTTTGCTAAGAACCAGGCCTCCGGCCTGCCCCAGGGCACCACCAAAACCCAATAAAAGTCCCACGATCGGATAGTTGAATTTCATTTTCATGATTTTTTTGTTGGGAGTGTCAGGATCATGCTTTTTCAACACCACCAAGGCGATTCCGCTGACCGTCAATGCCATTCCCAACCAACTCAAAGGCTGCAAGGTCTCCCCTAATACAATCCATCCAATTAATGCTGTAAGTGGAGGGGAAAGTGCCATCATGAGCATGGCAACACGAGCTCCTATTACAACAAATGCCTGAAAAAGACACAGATCGCCTAAAACAAAACCAACCAATCCGGAAAGGGATAAAATAAACCATGCACGAGGTGTTGCATCAATGGGAAAAAGAATTCCACGGTAAAAAAAAACGAATATCGAAAGAAAGGTAAATCCAACAAAAAGCCGAAGCAGGTTAACTACAAGGGAACCAAGTTTTTTGCTGGCGGCTTCAAAAGCGAGTGCGGTTACCGTCCAGAAAATCGCAGTAAGTAAAGCGGCAAATTCACCGATATGATTAACCATCACGGAAATTCCTCCTATTATCTGCCTGCCAGCCAATCTTCAGGATTCTGAATGACCTTGCCCCTCCATAATTCAAAATGCAATTCGGTTTTTTGATCGTCGGCATTGGTATGTACTCGCCCAATGTTTTGTTTCGCCGAAACTACTTGTCCATCCCTTACACTCACTTCTTCCAAATTTGAATAAACAGTGAGATAATCTCCATGACGGATAATCACTACTTTATTCAGGTTAGGAAAAGACATCACCCGGCTGACCCGACCTCCAAAAACTGCTTTTACCATGGATCCCCTTTCTGTCATGATATCGATCCCATTGTTTTTAACTTTCACATGCTCCAATACCGGGTGAGCATGTTCGCCAAAACTTCCGGATATAAATCCCCGGTCACAAGGCCAGGGTAGTCGTCCACGATTGGCGGCAAAGGAAGAGGAAAGCTCTTTTTCTCTAGGGGTTAATTCAAATGTTGTCCGGGCTCCCACTGCTCCGGTCCGTGTGGCTTTATGAGAACGGGTTTCAGATGCTTTAATCTCTTCTGCAATCAATTTTTCAATTTCATATTCTAATCGTTGTGCCGCCTGCTGTTTATTTTTAAGGGTAGCCAATAGCTGTTTTTCCTTGGAAGAATACTCCTTAACGGATTTCGTTTTTTGCTGCTTTTCCCGATCTAGTTTTTGTTTTTCTTCTTGTTGCGACTGTATTAATGTTAGCTTTTGATTTTTAATATTTTCCAATTCTTTTCTTTGGCTGTTTATCGCCAACTGGGTTGATTCTATATGTTCCGCCTGTCGCCGGCGAAAAGAGGCATATTGTTGATAGTATTTGATCCGCAGATATGCCTGGTTAAAATCCTTGGCCGAAAAAATGAACATCAACTTATTATATCCATTCATGGTTCGGTAAGCATGGTATATCAACCGTGCATATTCCGATTTCATTCCCTGCAATTGTTGTGACATCTTGTCGATCTGCAGATTTTCCACCAGAATCTTCACCTCAACCTCATTCAATTCCTTGTTAATCTCATTAATCAGGGCCTCTCTGCTTCGAATCTGCTTTGTCAGGATCTGCAATTTTTCCAACGAACTTTGTTTGTTTTTTTGAGTCTTCTCAAGAAGATTGGTGGTGTATTTTATTTCCTCCTCAAGCTGATGTTTTGTCTTTTGCAATTTTTCCTTATCCTTCAGGGACTGTGAATATCCAGATTGCCAGACAAATAAAAAAACCAGAAAAAGCAGCCAGCCGGGTTTATAAAATAGGCAGATGAAATGATTTTCTGATTTCATGAACTGAATAATTACTGTGTAACCGGTTGAAAACTGGCCGGTATTTTAAATGGAAATTGAAGTGGATTCCCAATCACAATACGAGAAAATGTTGTTTGTAACCGAATGGTATTATCAGCCCAAATAGTGTAATCCATTTCTTTTGGAAAAAGTTGTCCGTCAATTTCTTCAAAAGTAGTGTAGTTCGACTCCAATTTTATATTTTCCCGACGGATTTCTTTAACATCCGTATGGATGATTTTAAAATTAATCGGGTCCAACCAGATATTCTGAATAAACACTTTCAGTTTTTCCTGATTGTTTCTGGCAAATTTTTTCAACTTCAGTCGTTCGGATGTTGAAAGTTTATAATTCCCTTTATCGATAGAAGCCCGAAACTTTTCATTTTCATAAGACTGGAGATCTGTTCCCAATAAAATTGACTGAAGCAAATCAAAATCTATATTGGTATTTAGAAATCGGTTAACATATTCATAGTCACCTAAAAAATAGGTGTTATTTAATCGGTTTATCAATTTTACCGAATCCTGAGATATCATGATCCGAATGGCCTCAATCCCCAACATGGGTGTAAGAGAAATCCAGATCAGACTGTCGTTGCGAATCCGTAACTGTCCATTAAATGAATTTTTCTTCCCTGCATTTTCATAATTGGCCGAAAATTTTGCAGAAAACCAATCGAATTTTAATTCATTTTCTTTCAATTTTCTCATCAAATAGTCAGCGCCTTCTTCTTTGATCGGCGCTTTCATCACCTTTCTTGAAGTACTGCATGCGATGAATATTAAGGAAGTGATAAGAATAATGAGAAAAGAACGAAAACATCTTTCAATCAATCGGATCATGTGTTAGGGTTCTATTTTTTTTGTTGCGATCTTTTTATCCAGTCCTTCTGTATCAGGGTCCTTCTTTTTTGCCTCTTTCCAATATTCAACAGCCTGTTCTGTATCGCCCA
The DNA here is from genome assembly GCA_023231005.1 of Bacteroidales bacterium. Classification (GTDB taxonomy): domain Bacteria; phylum Bacteroidota; class Bacteroidia; order Bacteroidales; family FEN-979; genus CAIVAT01. Next base: position 115,799 of record JALNWG010000007.1, read on the forward strand.
GCTTATAAAGAACATCTCCATAATGTTCCAATACTTCAGCACTGACTTCTTCTTTTTTTTGCAGCGCTTTCAAAATCCATTCCCGGGCTTCATTATATTTTCCTTGCTTAAAAAGCACCCATCCGTAGGTGTCTTGAAACGAGGTGTTTTCCGGATCAAGATCTACTGCTTTTTTAGACATTTTTTCTGCTTTGTCTAAATTTTTTCCCTGCAATGAAAGGTAATAAGCATAGTTATTCAGGACATAGGCATTATCATATTTCAATTGAAGTGATTTTTCGTATGCTTCAAAGGCTTTTAACTCATCTTTCAGGGCGTGGCACACATCCCCATCATACATATAAAACTGAGACAACAGTTCATCGTTTGATACAACCAATTGCTCGCCTGAATGTAAGGATTTCAGTGCAGATGTATATTGTTTCAACTGAAGAGCGGCAATCCCGGAAAACATAAATGGAAGGGGTTGGTCTGGGAAAAGTTCTGTTGTACGTTGGCTATGAGAAAGCAGTTCGTTATATAGCCCCAATTGAAGATCAAGTCTTAAAATTTGCTCGAAGATCGCATATTTACTACTATCAAGAGCAGCAGTTTTTAAAAAGGCATCCCTTGCTTCCGAATATTTTTTATCTTGGGTAAGCAAATCCCCGTAAATTGAGTATACTTTGGGATCATTAGGATGGGTATCGATCAAAATTTTCGAAAGGGTAAAGGCTTGTTCTTTAAGGTCATTAAAAATTTGATTTACCGTATAAAAAGAAAGTAAAATATTCACTTTGGTATCCACATCTAAGTTGGGGTTCGCAAATCCCAGTTTTAATTCTTCATACGCTTTTTCTTTATTGCCGGTTTTCCGGTAATAGTCAGCAAGCGACATGTGAATATAGGCATTCTCGGGATCCAGGACAGCAACCTGTTTATAAATTTCCAACGCCTTTTCAGGCATATTGTTGGCCATGTAAAATTCAGCTAAAATCGACAAATATCGGGGTTCTCCAGGGAAAGCAAGGATCAACTGCTGAAGCTCATTTTCTGCATTGTTCAGATCATTCTGGTGAAGGTAAATTTTTTCTTTCTGGAGACTGATGTCTTCTGAAATTCCAACTTTTTGTTGTATCTGGTCATATATCCGGACCGCGTCAGTAAATTTTTCCACTTGTAAATAAAGTGCAGCTAATTGGTAAAAATAATCGAGATTGGTGGGATTTTTATTTACAATTGTTTCATAAATTGAAATGGCATCGGGAATATTCCCGATTATTTGGTAAATTTCAGCTAAAAACAAGGAATACCAGATGTTTTCCGGATCAAGGGTACAAGCTTGTTTCGTGAACCCGATGGCTTCCTGGAAATTTTTTTGCTGAGCTTCCAGTTTTCCTGCTTCAAAATACCCCACTGGATCCTGTGGAAAACGATCAATATAACGACTGAACATCTCCAGAGCGCCTTTGGTATTTCCAACAATGGCTTCCTTCTTAGCATCAATCAGCATCCCAGTATTTCCCGGGATCGCAACTACAGGTTGACCCGGATCTTTATGGTGCTTTTGTTTGTCGGGTTGTACCGCTTCCATCGAAAAGGAATAAATACTCAAAAAAACACCCAAAACAATGGTTGTTAATATTTTAGATATAAGTACTTTTTTTCTCATTCGTAAATCTAAAATCGTAAATCATTTATTTCCGGTATGACCAAAACCTCCGGCACCCCGTTCTGTTTCTTCTAACACTTCAACTTCAACCCAGTCGGCACGTGCATGGGATGCAATAACCATTTGGGCAATTCTTTCGCCATCTTTTATGAGGAACGCCTCCTTAGATAAATTGATCAGAATAATCTTGATTTCACCACGATAATCTGCGTCAATGGTTCCCGGGGTGTTCAGTACGGTAATCCCGTATTTTATTGCCAATCCACTACGTGGCCGGATTTGTGCTTCATATCCCTGGGGAATTTCCATAAAAAAACCGGTTGGAATCAGAACTCTTTCCATCGGTTGTAAAACGATATCGGTATCGAGATTTGCGCGTAAATCCATACCCGCTGAAAACAATGTTTCATATCCGGGTAAAAGATGTTTAGATTGGTTAACTATCCTTACTTTCATAAAAAAACAGGCAAGGATGCAAAGGTAATAAAAAAGTTGATTTACCGGGAGTTGGAAAACCGTGGCTTTTCAACAAGGTACACCACGCAAAGAAATACCACTAGTAAAAAAGTATGGAATAAAATAGGTAAAAAATGACCGGTCGGAACAACAAAAACATTAATCAAATAAAGGACTATCGACAATCCAAGATATCCGAAAAACCGAATCAGGTTATATTTCACAGGAAAGTAGTACTGTCCGATAAAATAAGATAAAACCATCATGGATCCGTAACAAATAAAGGTAGCCCAGGCAGATCCCAAATAACCATAAATCAGGTGATTGGGACTCAGGGGAATCCACCAGAAATTAAGCACCAAGGTAATGATGGCACCAATCACAGAAAGCCACGCGCCCCAAATGGTTTTATTGGATAGTTTATACCAAATTGAAAGATTATAATAAACACCCAGAAAAAGGTTGGCCATCATCAGAATGGGGATGACTCCCTTCCCGCCCCAATATCCTTTCCCAATCAGGACCGGCATGATAAAATCATCCAGATAGACCATGGTAGTGAGGAAGATAAACGAAACAGCAATAATGAAATAATCCATAATCCTGGCATATACCTCTTTTGAATTTTTCTCTTTCGCCTGGGCAAAAAAGAAAGGTTCCGCTGCATAGCGATATGCCTGAATAAAGATTGTCATCAAAATCGAAATTTTGTAACAGGCACTATAAATCCCTACCTGATAGGAGGAAATGTTTTCAGGAAGCAGGTACCGGAGTAAGAGTCGATCAAATGTTTCGTTGACAATGCCCGCCATTCCTGCAAAAAGCAATGGAAAAGCATACGTCAGCATTTTTTTTAGGAGTTTTTTATCTACTATCCAGCGCATCCTGATAAATTGAGGAAGTAATAATGCAAGGGTGACTGCACTGGCTACCAGGTTGGAAATGAAAATATATTCGATTCCCCAATCGGGTCGATATGTCAAATGAATGAATGCATTGATGACATTCCAGGACTCATGTTTAAGGCTGTAAGGACAAAATACAATGAAAAAAAGGTTCAATGCAATATTGATGAGGATGTTCGTCATTTTGATCCCGGCAAACAGGATTGCTTTTTTTTGGGCACGCAGACGCGCAAAAGGGATGGCAGTAATGGAATCCAAAGCCAATATCCATACAAACCAAAGGATGTATTCCGGATGTTCTGCATAATCGATCCAGTTGGCAATGGGTCGGACAAAAACCGAAGCAGCAATGAGAAAGAAAAAGGAGGTAACCAACAAGGAGATCATCCCGGTACTGAAAACCTTATCCTTTTCTGTTTCATTTTCATTAAACCTGAAAAAAGCAGTTTCCATTCCGTAAGTCAGAATGATCATAAGAAAAGCGGCATAGGAATAAAAAACGTTGACAGTGCCATATTCTCCGGGAGGAAAAACCCGGGTGTATAGGGGTACCAATAAATACCCGAGGATACGTCCGATAATACTGGGAAGTCCGTAAATGGCAGTTTGACCAGCGAGGGTTTTAATTGGGTTCATCGTAACAAAGATATTTGTTTCGTTTGAACTGGCATAGAGAAAAACCATAATTCCACCATGCAATTTCGCTTTGTAGGAGCAACATAATAGTGATGACGTTGAGATAAAAAATTATTTTTGCAAAATATTCTGAACGATGGCTAAATCGAAATTTTTCGTAGTATGGAAAGGGAAGCATCCCGGTATTTACGAAGGATGGGAGGATTGTAAAAAGCAGGTGCTGGGGTTTACTGGCGCTCTTTACAAAGGATTTCCCACTCCGGAGCTGGCTCGAAGTGCGCTGAACGATGATCCAAGGAAATATATGGAAAAGGGGTTGAACGCACCGAAAAGAGTTGTTTGTCTGAATCCTTTGATCGGCGAGCCAAACGCTAACAGTATTTGCGTAGACGCAGCTTGTTCAGGAAACCCCGGTGTGCTTGAATACCGCGGGGTTGATACCAGGTCGGGGGCAGAACTTTTTCGGATGGGCCCTTTCCCGGAAGGGACTGTTAATCTTGGCGAATTCTTAGGAATCGTTCATGCCTTAGCCTATTTGAAACAAAGAGATATTGATTGGCCTGTTTATTCCGATTCACGTACAGCTATTGCCTGGGTCCGGAAAAAAGCCATCAATACCAATCTGACATGTACCGTGAAAAACCAAAAGCTCTTTGACCTGGTCGACCGTGCAGTAAAATGGATCCGCGAAAACAACTGGCCAAATAAAATCCTGAAATGGGAAACTGCATACTGGGGGGAGATTCCCGCGGATTTCGGAAGAAAATAATTCATAACGTTGCATAAAAAGCATCCACGATGTGATTGAGATGAACTCCATTTGGTTGGATCAGTAAAGCAATAATATCGAAGCGAACTTCACCTTGTAATCTTTTATATCGGACATAGGCATTGGCAGCTCCGATAAGAATTCTTTGTTTGCTTTTGGTTACAGATGTTTCCGGTTCTGCAAAAAAGTTGGATTGACGTGTCTTAACCTCTACGATCACAATAAAATTGCCCTGCCTGGCGATGATATCTATTTCCTGCTTCCCCCAGTGCCAGTTCCTCTCTAAAATCTGATAATCATTGGATTCAAGGTGTTTCACTGCCAGGTCCTCTCCTGTTTTTCCAAGTTCAATATGATCTTTCATTTCATGAATCATCTCATCCCCATCATCTCCAGGATACCGATATGCAGACCCATTCGTAAGGGGATAAAGAAATATAGTTTAGATTTTTGTTTAATCGGAAAAGAGGAGAAAAGGTAATACGAAAAGTCAGAAAAATTTTAGTTTTACTGCTTGACCAACGGACAGTTTTGCTTTCCTCCCAAGCAATAAAGCCAGGTTGTGATCAAGGTGCCCGGCTGGAAAATCAAAGCATACCGGATATTTAAATTCCTTTACTGCATCGAAAATAATTTCATTAGCCGACCATCCAAAAGGAATTGCATTATCATTCATTTTGGTCATTCCCCCTACAATCAATCCTTTTAACTTACTCAGCTTACCGGTCCGCTTTAGGTTTTGCATCATCCGGTCGATGTGGTAAAGATATTCATCCAAATCTTCCAGAAAAAGGATTCTGCCTGCTGTCTCTATCTCGGATTTTGTTCCTGAAAGGCTGTATAATAAAGATAAGTTTCCTCCAACCAAAATGCCTTCTGCTTCTCCTTCTCTGGAAAGTGATGATTTTTTATATTCATAGGAAATACCGTTACCGAACAAAGCATTCATCATAGTTTCCTGTGCCTCACTGGAAAAATCTGAGGTAATGTTGATGGGCATGGTAGCATGTAATGTTTCTATTCCGAATTGCCGATTAATATGAGCATGAAATACTGTCACATCGCTGTAACCCACAATCCATTTGGGTTGTTTACAAAAACAGGTAAAATCGAGTTGGTCAAGGATTCTTACCGCGCCATAGCCACCCCGGGAACAAATGATCGCTCGTATCGCAGGGTTATCTAACATTTGCTGAAAATCCCGCCGTCGTTGATCATCGGTACCGGCAAACTGATTGTATTTACTAAATACATAAGAGCCAAGGATTATTTCAAGTCCCTGTCGCTGAAAGTAACGGATCGCCGGATGGATCTCTTCAAATGTAATGCTTCGCGAAGGAGAAACAATCCCGATTTTATCTCCTTTTTTCAGATAGGGTGGTTGGATCATATCTCCAAAATTAAGCATTTCCTGTTATTTCATATCTTTGCTCCACAAATTTTCACAAATACCCTGACTTCTTACATCATGGACCGATTATCTAATTTCAAACGTTATACTGTTACTTCTGCCCTCCCCTACGCCAATGGACCTGTTCATATTGGACATTTGGCAGGGGTTTATGTCCCAGCCGATATCTTTGTACGGTTTTTACGAATGAACGGGGAAGATGTGATTTTTATTGGAGGTTCCGATGAACATGGGGTTCCTATTACGATAAAAGCCTTGAGGCAGGGAGTTACTCCACAGGAAATTGTAGACCGGTATCATGGAATGATTAAAAAATCGTTCGAAGAATTCGGGATCTCCTTTGATATCTATTCACGCACCTCTAATAAGATCCATCACGAAACAGCTTCTGCGTTTTTCAAAAAACTTTACGAAGATGGGAAATTCATCGAAAAAGTGTCACAACAATATTATGATGAGGCTACAGGTCATTTTTTAGCCGATCGCTATATCACCGGAACTTGCCCGCATTGTGGTTATGACCGCGCTTATGGCGACCAGTGTGAAAAATGTGGCACCTCGCTGAATGCAACCGATCTTATTGAACCGTCTTCCGTTTTAAGTGGCAACAAACCGGTACTGAGAGATACAAAACACTGGTTTTTACCGCTTGATCAATATGAACCCTGGTTGCGGGAATGGATCCTTGAAGGTCATAAGGGAGATTGGAAAGCCAATGTTTACGGTCAGTGTAAATCATGGATAGAACAAGGATTACAACCCAGAGCCGTAACCCGAGACCTTGATTGGGGAGTGAAGGTCCCGATTGATGGCGCAGACGGGAAGGTACTCTATGTTTGGTTTGATGCTCCCATCGGTTATATTTCTGCTACCCGTGAATTGACTCCGGAGTGGGAGAAATATTGGAAAGATCCCGAAACCAAACTGATTCATTTTATCGGGAAAGATAACATTGTTTTTCATTGCATCATTTTTCCGGCCATGTTGAAAGCCGAAGGATCTTACATTCTTCCTGATAATGTTCCCGCTAATGAATTTCTCAACCTCGAAGGAGAAAAGATTTCCACCTCCAGAAACTGGGCAGTATGGCTTCATGAATATCTTCAGGAATTTCCCGGAAAGCAGGATGTTTTACGCTATGTACTTACTTCCAATGCCCCGGAAACAAAGGACAATGATTTCACCTGGAAAGATTTTCAAACCCGGAACAACAGTGAATTGGTTGCTATTTTGGGGAATTTCATTAACCGGACGGTGGTGTTAACTCACAAATATTTTGAAGGAAAGGTCCCTGCTGCCATCTCTTATACCGATGCAGACAAAGCAGCTCTGGAAGAGATGCGTCAGTTTCCTGGTCGCATCGCTACAAGCCTTTATGGCTATAGGTTTCGTGAAGCGCTCACGGAAGTGATGAACCTGGCAAGATTAGGAAACAAATATCTGACCGATAACGAACCCTGGAAAAAATTCTCCAGTGATCCCATCCGGGTTGGAACCATCCTCAACCTTTCTTTACAGATTTGTGCCCAACTTGCTATTGTCGCCGAGCCATTTCTACCCTTCTCAGCAGCAAAAATCAGACATACCCTGAACCTCCCAAAATTCAAATGGGAAGATGCAGTTGCATTGAACTGGTTAAAGGAAGCTCAACAACTGAATCAACCTGAATTATTGTTTGAAAAAATCGAAGATTCACAGATTCAAACCCAGATCCAGAAGCTGCTGGATACCAAAAAAGCCAACCTGGAAGCTCAAGCTAAACCCCCGGTAAAACCAATGAAAGAATCCATTCAATATGATGATTTTGTCAAGATGGACATTCGGGTGGGAACCATTTTGGAAGCAGAAAAGGTAGCAAAAACCGATAAACTCCTGAAATTAAAAATTGATACCGGGATTGATCAACGAATCGTAATCAGTGGTATTGCAAAATATTTCAAACCCGAAGAGATCATTGGAAAACGAGTCTGCGTACTGGCAAACCTCTCCCCGCGAAAACTAAAGGGGATCGACTCGCAAGGAATGATCCTCATGGCCGAAAACCCGGATGGAACGCTTTTCTTTGTTGCCCCACCCGATGATGCTATGAATGGAGCAGATATCAAATAATCGATGGTAGCTGTTTCTTCATCAAGTATGCTCATCCCTTCATTCATCCATACCTTTAATTGTAAGATTAAAACCAGAACCCGATATTCACGAAAAACAAAGGATCAGAATTAATATTGGATCCCATTATTGAAAGTTCTATCGGCCCTATCAGGCTATCGTAGCCAGCAGTAAGTCCATACCCGCACAGAAAATTTTCTGAATTAAAAAGGTCTTCAGCATCCGCTGTAATTGCGCCTATATCTGTTTTTAATGACAAAAACAGTTTACGATAAAGATTGTATTGAAGTTTAAGCCTTCCAACAGCCGTATAATATCCAAACTCCTGAAAAAAATGTAATCCGGTAAAGGAACGATAAGGGTCAACATAATTGGAAGGACATGATCCTCCAAGGGCAAAAAAATGCTGCGGGGGAGGGCTGTCGTCGCTTCGGATTAAAGCTCCGCCAAATAGCCCGGGTTGCAATACAAATCTTCTGGATAAAGAGATATTTTGATCATACGACAAGTACAAAACAAAGGAATTCGAGAAAAGTTTACTGGCCCAATTGTTAGAAAGAGGCATAACATATTCCCCTCTTAAAGCAGCCAGGCATCCGGTGGTCGGGAAATTGATACGATCGCGGGTATCTGCATTTAATTCTATAAAAATGGTCCCATAACTAGAAAATTCCTGAAAGTCATCTAAAATAGTATCGGTCTTAATGTCTTGCCGATATCGGAAATATTCATAGTCAAAACCCGTTTTAAAATTCAATCGGTTTCGGAAACTGTAATTAAAAAACAACGATGCTTTGTTATTCGTAAAAACTATTTTATTGATTTTTACATCTTTATCGTAGACATCAAATTTGAAAGAAAAAAATTCAGCACTTGCCCCTAAATCTGTTTTTCCGTTTAACCCCAGCAGGTAAGTTACCTTTAGGCGGGGACTAAGGCCAAGATTCAAATCGGCAAAAAGTTTTGTATTTCTTCCTAATATGTTTCTGAATATTCCACCAAGGATAAGACTCCCACTATAGTCATTGTCAAAATGAATCCCGGCCGAGAGATAACCAAGCCCACCTTCTTTGACATTGATGATGAGATTCGTTTTGTTATTTTCATTTTCAAATTCGTACGAAACACTCTCAAAAAAACCGGATCCATAAATTAATCGAATATCATTCTGTAGATTATTTAAAGAAATTTTATTGTTTTTCGCTTCCTGAAAAAAACTGGAAAAATAATGATCAGAGATTTTTTTATTCCCCTTGATGATAATATTATCCACCAAAATTGTGTCGATCGGATGGGCTTCAAATTTCTTTAAAGGCTGATATTCGATTGCATTCAACGAATCGGCCAGGGCTTTAATTTCCGTGAAATGTGCTCTGGCAACGCGTTCGCCAAAGGCAATGATCGAATCGTAACGCTCAAAATCCATTATACCATAATCCATTTTAAAAAGTATCTTCAGGTCGGTCAAACTATCGCCAATTTCATTTGCCCTTGTTCTGTAAAAAGCGATAATTTGTTCAAGAATTGAGGTAATCGAATTGAGCTGTTCCCGCGTAGAATAAAGCCCGTGCTGGACATCTCCTCCAATGATAATCTGGGCTCCCATTTCTTTCACTTCCTTGACCGGGTAATTATTTACCACACCCCCGTCGACTAAGTAATTTCCCAAATAGTCGGTGGGAGAAAAATACCCGGGGATAGACATACTGGAACGGATGGCCATTGGGAGGTATCCAGAATCCAGGATTACCGCCGCTCCGGTATAAAGATTTGTCCCAATGCAAAGGAAAGGAGTTTGAAGTCTATGGAAATCCTTGATTTTAAATGCTGGTGAAAAGTAGTAATTAAGCAGTAAGTCGATTTCCTGTCCCTCGTACATTGATGGATTTAGGGTTATTTTCTTTCCTTTGATTGGCAAGGTGACAATGGTTTTCTCGCGATACTCTTTTTCTTCATAATCTATATATTTTCTCGCAGTCACATCTTTTAGTAAATCTCCCCATTTCTGGGTCCGGATCATTTTTTCGATGGAATCGGGATGATATCCAACAGCATATAATCCGCCAATAATGCTGCCGATGCTTGACCCTCCGATATAATCGATAGGTAGTCCCGCCTCCTGAATTACTTTTAACAACCCGATGTAAGCAAATCCTTTCGCTCCACCACCACTGAGTACCAGCCCGACTGTTGGCCTTTTCCGCAACCCGATTGTTCCGCTGCTTTGTGCAGGTAATTCGAAATTCAATAACATCAGGAAGATCAGAATAACAGGAAAAACGAATTTTCGATGGATAATTGGAGTGTGGAAAATCATAATGGGAAGTGACGGGATTTTCAATCAAAAGTAGTAAATTAGATTATCCTTCCAAAAAGTATTAATTTTGCAGCCATGGCCCCGTAGTTCAATGGATAGAACGGAAGTTTCCTAAACTTTAGATGCAGGTTCGATTCCTGCCGGGGCTACAATAGTTCAATTATATCCTCAGTAATTCAATCAATTACCAAAGTTTTTCTTTTTGGACTTTTGCTTTTTAAAACAATAAAAAATTCAGAATGATAAAACTTGCTGATTACATTAGATCGTTAATTGATATTAACGATCATGATTTGAATATAATATTATCAAATTTTAGTATAAAAGAGTTAATAAAAGGTTCTTATATTTTAAAAATAGGGCAGGTTGCATCATCTTACTATTTCATTGCTTCAGGCGCGTTAAGAATCTTTTCGGATGAGGAACCGAACGATAAAACGCTTTGGATCGCGTTCGAAAACGAATTTATTGCTGAGCTCCCAAGTATAAAATTTCAAACCCCATCGCATTTTAGTTTTCAGGCCATCGAAGATTCTACCTTATTCACAATTGAACCTGGTAAAATGGACCAACTCTATATTCAGATTCCAAAGTGGCAGGAATTTGGTCGTCAGATTTGGGAAAAAGCATTTCTAAAAGCAGTGGATAATGTTTTATTATTACAGACCCAAAATGCAACAGAACGATATAAAAAAGCGGTTTTAAATACGGAATTCATCCACAGGGTCCCATTAAAATATTTGTCGTCTTACTTAGGTATAACACAAACTTCATTAAGCCGCCTGAGAAAAAACATCAAATAGTTTTTATTGCCTTTTGACAATTTTTCGCGATGGGCTAAAACCTAATTTTGCATAAAATTTCAATTTGTGCAAAAAGTAAAATCAGATCTCTCATTCTCTTTATGGAAATTCTTGATGGATTTCCCGCGTCAATAACCGATATTTTGAAGTGATTTCATCCGGTTCTGGCAAAAATCAACCACATACTCACTTTTTAAATTGCTTTTCCCACTGAAAGGGGCAAGGAGATTGATATCCCTCCGAAAACTGTTTTTCGGGACAAACTCAATAATTAAATTACAAATACATCTATGAGAAAATTACATTTACTGACAGCGATATTATTTATTCTTCTGAACCTGCAAAATCTGTCAGCCCAAAACAATAATAGTATGACGCTAACCATCGACGAGATGTTTAAGTTGGCTTCAAAGAACAGCAAACAATTAAAACTTTTAAATTCAGATATTAAAACCTCTGAAAAAACAACCGAAGTAGCTCAAAATTCGCTTTTACCCACCCTGGGAATCTCTTTATCCGCTTCCTATCTGGGAAACGGTATCATAACAGACCGTGATTTTACCAATGCAACCGCTGCTTCAATGCCTCATTTTGGAAATAATTTTGCCATGGAGGCTTCTCAAACAATTTTTGCAGGAGGCGCTATCTCAAATAACATTGCAAAATCCAGGCTGGGAGAACAAATTGCCCGATTAAACTATGATCAAGGACAGATGAATGTCCGGTTCCTTTTGGTGGGCTACTATCTGGACTTATATAAATTAAGGAACCAGCGGAAAGTATATATCAAAAATAAAGAGCAAACCAATTTATTAATCGATCAAATAAAGGCAAAGCAACAGGAAGGGATGGCATTGGGCAATGATATTACCCGACATGAATTAATGCTTCAGAATATAGAGCTTGCCATAATGAAGATTGACAATAATTGTAAAATACTCAACAATCAATTGGTAACAACATTGGGGTTACCCGATTCTGTTATGATAATACCCGACACATCAATCCTTACCCTTGATTTAATCAATATTACGCAAGCTGATTTAATGCATCTCGCCGAACAAAACTTACCGGAAATAAAAACAGCTGATATGAACATACGGATTGCTGAAACAACTATCAGAATTGCAAAAGCCGAATATTTGCCCTCCTTGATTTTGGTTGCTGCTGACTATCTTAATGGCCCAATAACAATCGAAATACCGCCAATAAATAATAATTATAATTACTGGTACGCCGGTATTGGATTGAAATACAATTTATCCTCGCTCTATACTGCCAAACACGGGGTAAACCTTGCTAAAGCCCGTCAAAATTCAGCAAATGATGCAAAAAGCGTAATTGAGGAAAAATCAATGTTGGCCGTTCAAAGCGCTTATATCAAGTATCGGGAGGCATTTGATAAACTGCATACATTCGAAAAGAGCGAGGTGCTGGCAAAAGAAAATTACCAGGTCATCAATAACCGGTACATAAACAATATGGTCCTCATAACAGAAATGCTTGATGCAAGCAATTCAAAATTAGATGCGGAATTACAAGTGGTATATGCTAAAATCAATATCATTTTCAACTATTACAATTTAAAATACTTATCAGGAACATTATAAACAGAACACATTATGAATCAGAAAATAAAAAAAATAGCATCAGAGGGCATTATTGTTGTGATTATACTAATTGGGTTAATTTGGGTTTGTTCCCGATTCATCCATTTAGGCAGTGTGGAGTTTACCGACAATGCTCAAATCAGGCAGCATATAGTTCCCGTCAATTGCAGGGTACAGGGATTTATCAGCAAAGTTAATTTTGATGAATATCAGGTTGTACATAAAGGCGATACCCTTGCATTGATTGAAGGTGCCGAGTTCCGGTTACGGTTGGCACAGGCTGAAGCAGATTATCAACATGCTTTAATCGGGAAATCCGCGATGGGAACAACAATTTCTACTACTCAAAATAATCTTTCCGTATCGGATGCGGGAATTGAAGAAGTCCGGGTTTTGATGGCGAATGCTAAAAATGATTATGAACGGTATCACAACCTCTTGGCTAAAGATGCTGTAACCAAGCAACAATATGAAACCATGAAGGCTTCGTATGAAACATTAAAAGCAAAATATGAAATGCTGATCAAGCAAAAGGGATCAACCTCGCTGATCAAATCAGAGCAAATCCAACGGTTAAGCCAACAGGAAGCAAATATTGCTGTTGCCAAAGCAGCAGTTGAGTTAGCGCGATTAAATTTGTCTTATACTGTCATTACGGCCCCATGTAATGGCGTTGTTGGTCGTAAAACGATACTGGAAGGGCAGTTGATGCAAATAGGCCAGACTTTATTATCCATTGTTGATGGTAACGAAAAATGGATCATCGCAAATTATAAAGAGACCCAAACCGCCCATATTGCAGAAGGAATGCCTGTAGAAATTGAGGCCGATGCCGTTCCTGATGTGAAGTTCAAGGGTGTTATCGGCTCAATATCAGATGCCACCGGAGCTCAGTACTCCATTGTTCCTCAGGATAATTCAGCGGGGAATTTTGTTAAAGTTGAACAACTGATCCCGGTCAAAATTTGTTTCACCAGCGACAATCCTGTTGAAAAGCTGAAACGACTGCGTGCTGGCATGAATGTGGAATGTAAAGTAAAATACTGATTATGACGCAGGCAGTCGATAATAAGCCATACCGGCTGATGGCTTTTAAGGAATTTGTTCCGGAGACGATGCGTTTCTGGATTTACATTATCTGGGGTGTTATATTTCACCTTTCCGGAGGTATCTATATAGCTCTGGCAAGCCAGATGGTCGGTTCACTTGCGCTTTTACAGGAAGATGTAATATTTGCAGGGTTCTCGGCTTTTGTGGGTATGACCATCATTTTCCCGGTATTATTTCGTTTGAAATTCCGATTTACCAACAAAACACTTTTACTTACAGCTTCTATTGGACTAATTATCTGCAACATTATTACGATGAACTCTTCTTCTCTGCCGGTTCTTGTCGTAGTTTGCTTTTTTGCAGGAATCTTAAGAGTGATGGGGTTTTTTGAGTGTATGTCAACCATTCAGTTAAAAATTACACCAACCCGCGATTTTGCGAAATTTTTTCCTGTTGTGTATTTAGTCGTATTAGGATGCATTCAGCTATCGGGAATCACGGCCGGATATATGTCCTACTTTTATCGCTGGGAATATATGAATATTCTTGCCATTGGCATGTTGTCGGTTGTTGCCATCAGCTGTGCTTTATTACTTCGCCATTTCCGGGCAGCTACTCCACAACCTTTTACAGGAATTGACTGGCTGGGCGCTTTTTTATGGAGTTTGTTAATAATGCTTATCATTTTTGTTTTAGAATATGGCGAACATTATGATTGGCTCGATTCAGCATATATCCGAACGGCAATTGCCGGGGCCATCCTTATTTTCGGCATGATATACTGGAGGTCAAAATACATACAACGCCCCTATATCGACTTGCATGTTTTCAAACATCGGCATGTAAACACTATTATTTATTTATTCACCGCCATGTGCTTATTGATGGCAACCCCCAATGTATTGCAAAACGCTTACACGGGTGTTATTTTGAATTACGACATGTTAACAACATTGTCATTAAACTGGCCGGTGTTAGCAGGAATTATTGCCGGTGCGGTTTTTTCATATTTAGCCATGGTAAAATGGGGCTGTAGCTACAAATTCGTTACAGGCATGGGTTTTGCTTTTATCGTTTTTTATGTTATTGCCATGTATTTCCTGATATCTCCGGCTACCCGAAAAGAGCAACTCTATTTGCCGCTATTTTTCCGGGGAGCCGGAAATGTGGTTATATATGTAGTCCTTACTGTTTATGCCGCGCGAACAATTCCTTTTATGCCATTTTTCCAGGTATTAACAGTATTGGGTTTTGTCCGTACATGTGTTGGAATTCCTTTGGGGACAGCCATTATAGGAAGGGCTTTGTCGATATGTACCAAAAAAGACATGATGTCGCTGGGATCAGAAATTGACCTGCAAAATCCAATTGTTAACACGATGCCGTTCAACAGGATTATGGAGGAAGTTCATCGTCAGGCCCTCATGGTTTCAATCAAAGAAATTTTTGGTTATGCGGCAATTGCCGGAGTCTTTATTTTAATTCTATCTTTATGTACGAGATATAAAAGTCTGATAAAATGGTTTAAAATGCCAAGATGGGAATAGATTATGAAAAGTTGAATCACAAACCGACATTCTCCCATGATCCTCCCATTAAAGACCCTGCGGCTCCAATGCCCCTCCCAGCGGCTCCCTTGGTCCTCTGTGAATAATCCAGGTTAACATGGATCAGCCAAGCACCAGGAACTTTGCACTTGCCACTACCTCTTTCATGAAGACTATCCGGGCAACATACATTCCGCTATGCCAACCAGTAATATCAATAT
>JALNWG010000008.1 GCA_023231005.1 Bacteroidales bacterium
ACTTATAGACAGTTATGCTCATAAATGTCATAGGTTTAGAATTATCAAACTTACAATAAATGCTGGCAAAGAACTACAAATATTTAAAAGTGAGGTGTTTTAGGTTTCCGAATGACGAATGACGAATGCAAAGGAAAGCAGGGAAGGTTGAACTAAATCCCACTATCGTGGGATAGCTATGCACAAAAACAGCCCCGTCAACCTTGTTTTCATGAGGTTTACAGGGCTTTTGCGAAGAAATCGGGTGCAATCTGCTGTGAGCGGTAAATGGGGATCGAACCCACGACCCTCAGCTTGGGAAGCTGATGCTCTACCATCTGAGCTACTACCGCAATTCGATTTTGGTCATCCCTACTTGAGATATTCCGGCAACAAAAGTAATCTTTTTTTTGATTTTATGATCAGGGATCCATTCAAATCAATGATGATTCCCGCTCGCTAAGTTCCAGCCACCGATCGGTTAAATCGCTTATTTCGATAAGAAGCGCTGCAAACCGTTGTGAATGTTGCGTCAATTCTTCCGGTTTCAGATTCCCGGATTGAAGACCGGCCTCAATTCCCGATTTTTCTGCTTCAAGTTTTTCAATTTCCAGTTCAAGCGTTTCCAGCTCGCGCTTTTCCTTAAAGGACAATTTATTGGTTACTGGAACAATTTTCTTTTCAGTCTCGGTTTTTTTGACATTTGTTCGTTTTTGAAGCTGTTCCTTTTTTTTTCGTTCGTTACTCCAGATTTTATATTGTGTATAATTACCAGGAAAATCCTTGATCACGGCATCCCCTTCAAAAACGAACAAATGATCCACAATTTTATCCAGAAAATACCGGTCATGGGTAACAACCACTACACAACCGTTAAAGGTAGCCAGATATTCTTCCAAAACATTGAGCGTAAGGATATCCAAGTCGTTGGTTGGCTCATCTAAGATCAGGAAATTCGGGCTTCGCATTAAAACTGTGATCAGGTACAACCTTCGCTTTTCCCCTCCGCTGAGTTTATATACGGGTTGATAATGCGAGGGATATGGGAACATAAAGTAGTTTAGAAAAGCCGATGCTGAGATGGTATCGCCATTCCCCAGTTTTACAACCTCGGCAATTTCTTTCACTACATCGATCACTTTCGTTTCCTGGTCAAAAACCAGTCCTTGTTGCTTGTAATAGCCAAATTGAATGGTTTCACCGGTTTGAATATGCCCCTTCTGCGGCCTGATTTTGCTGGTAATGATATCCAGGAAAGTCGATTTCCCAGAACCATTTTTCCCGACAATTCCAATTTTTTCAAACCGTTTGAATATATAAGTAAAACCTTTCAGGATGGGTGTGTTATTTCCCCAGCTAAAGGTAATGTCGTTAATTTCCAGAATTTTTTTGCCCATTCTGGCACCTTCAATATTCAGGTTGAGACGTTCTTCATAAATTTTACTTTCAGCTTTTGTCTTCAGATCATAAAAACTATCGATGCGGGCTTTAGCCTTAGTGGTACGAGCTTTAGGCATACGACGCATCCATTCCTGTTCGGTTCTTAGAAGATTTTGGGCTCTTTCAACCTCTTTATTCTGATTGTCGATCCGCTCAGCTTGCTTTTCTAAAAAATAGGAATAATTTCCTTTGTATCTGTAAATTGCCGCATTTTCCATTTCGAGAATTTCATCACATACCCGGTCAAGAAAATAACGGTCGTGAGTAACCATAAAAAGGGTAATGGATGTTTTGGAAAGGTACTCCTCCAACCATTCAATCATCTCTACATCAAGGTGGTTGGTCGGCTCATCAAGGATAAGGAATTGCGGTTCGGTAATCAGGGTTTTGGCAAGGGCTACCCGTTTTTTCTGGCCACCGGAAAGTTCCCTGATTCGCTGATCAAGGTTCGGTAGTTTCAATTGAGTTAAAATCTGTTTCACCCGGGTTTCGTATTCCCATCCCTGAATTGCATCCATAGCTTCGATGGCTTTTTGGATCGCCTCCTTATCCTCGGTACAGATAACATGTTCGTAATGAAGAATGGTTCGCTGAATGTCGTTTGCATGAGAATATACCGCTTCAAATACAGTAAGGTCGGGAATCAATTCCGGCTCTTGCATCAGGTATTCAAATGAGTCTTTGCAAAAATTGGTTACCGATCCGGCATCACAGGGTTCCAATCCGGCAATGATGTTCAGCAAGCTCGTCTTACCAGCTCCATTGCGGGCAATCAAGGCTACTTTCTGGCCTTTACTGATCACAAAAGAGATGTTCTCAAACAACTCCTTTTCGCCATAGGAACGGGCCAAATTTTCTACCTGAAGAATGGAAGACATAGTGGATTTAACAGATGGGTGCAAAGATAGAGATTGTGTTTGCAGATTTTTATTTAAATTTACGAAAAAAAACAGCCGGTGCATCGCTATTTTGTTTTGATGGCATTTATCATCCTGATTATTGCAGCTTTTCTTCAAGTCCTTCAATTAAGACAAGAAGGAGTACACTTTTTAGGCAAGCCAACAATTGGAAAATATATTTTTTTTACTGCTAAGGTTGCCTTGGTTATCTCTTTCGGATTATTTATCATGAAAGCCATTTCACCTCAAACAGGCTATGTTACTGTCCCGGAATTTCTGGATTGGATAGCTGTTGGATTATTATGGTTTGGCGTTTTCATCATCCTGCAAGCTATCCATACCCTGGGGCACAGTTTGAAAATAGGATTACCGGATTCGGAAACGGAGCTTAAAACTACAGGGGTTTACCACTACAGTCGAAACCCCATGTATACCGGTGCTTTCATCATCGGTATTGCATCCTGTCTGTATTGCCCCGATCTGATCAACATTACTTTTACTCTTTTCGGAATTTACACCCATCACCGGATTATTGTACAGGAAGAACAATTTCTTTCCTCACGGTTTGGAAAGGATTGGGAACAGTATAAAAATAAAGTCAAACGATATCTATAACGATCCTTATTTTATTACAAAATGACAAATCTACCCACGGAAATAAATGCAGATCCGGAATCCCTTGAAAATAATAAAGAGTTATTGCAAATAAGTGAAAAAAAATATCAGCAACTTTATAATGATATTCCGCTTGGGTTTCAATCGCTGGATAAAAATGGAAATTTTATTAATGTCAATCAAATTTGGATTAATACGCTTGGGTATTCCCGTGAAGAAGTGATTGGAAAATGGTTTGGTGATTTTCTTATTCCCGGATACATTGATCAGTATAAGACAATTGCCTCACATATTAAAGAAGCCGGTGAGGCCCATAACCTGGAGCTCGAAATGGTCCGAAAGGATGGATCGAGTGTATTTGTTACATTTGATGCAAAAATTAGTTACGATGAAGCCGGACATTATCAGCAAACCAATTGTATACTTATTGATGTAACTAAGAAAAAAAAGATTGAGATCCAGGGAAAAGAGGAGCAAAAAAAACTGGAGCTGATTTTTGAAGCAATTCCTTTAGGCATCATGATCATCGATGAGCAAAAAAGGATCCGGATGATCAACAAAGTTGGGGTTTCAATCATGGGATTTGACACCCCGGAGGAGTTGTATATGCACGCTGTTCATGAACAATTTCAAAAAACAGAGGAACAGAATGATTCTTTAACCAATGAAACAGAAAAAATGGATCATGTGGAAGGTATTTTAATCCACAAATCCGGGAAAGAAATTCCAATTATTAAAAATGATGTTCCGATTTTTTATTGTAATGAACCCATGGTTCTGCAAACCTTTGTAGACATTACGGAACGGAAGAATGCAACACAGGATCTATTTGAAAGCAGACGACAATTTACATTCCTGATGGACAATTTACCAGGGATGGTTTACCGTTCTCTTAATGACCGTAGTTGGACTATGGAATTTGTAAGCGATGGTAGTATTGACCTTACAGGCTATAAACCCGACGAGCTGATTAAAAATAAAAACCTCAGTTACAACGACATGATTGTTCCTGAAGATCGACAGCGTGTTTGGGATGAAGTTCAAGAGCAAGTTAGTAAAATGCGACCCTTTACCCAGGAATACAGGATCAAGACGAAAGACAATAAAATAAAGTGGGTTTGGGAAAAAGGCAAGGGTCTTTTCGCTGAAGATGGCGAAGTAATTCACATTGAGGGATTTATTTCGGATATCACAGAGCAAAAATATGCAGAATTGATTCAAAAAGTCCTTCTTGACATTTCAAAAATATCCTATACGGCTGTTTCCATTGATGATGTCTTTAAATCTATCCATAGTACGCTGAAACAGATTATCGATGTTGAAAATTTTTATATCGCCATTTATGATAAAAAAAGTGATACTATTTCGTTACCCTATCAGGTAGATGCCAAAGACAATTTCGCAGTTTTTCCGGCAGGAAAGACCGTAACTGGTTATGTTATTAAAACAAGAACTCCTTTATTAGCCAGTGAAAAGATCATTGAGGAATTGGCAAAAAAAGGTCATATTGATATCATTGGGACTCCGGCCAAAGTTTGGTTGGGGGTGCCTTTGATTGTGGAGGAAGAGGTTATCGGTGCCATCGTCGTACAAAGCTATACCAATCCTGATCAATATACCTACCGCGAATTTGAAATACTTAAATTCGTAGCCGACCAAATCGCCATCGTGATTTCCAGGAAACATGCTGAAGAATCATTTCAGAAAGAAAAAGCATACCTTGACCAATTGTTTGAAAGCAGTTCTGAAGCTATTGTTCTTATTGATCTGCAAGGAAAGGTTTGTAAAATCAACAGTGAATTTACCTCTTTATTTGGGTATACCCGTGAAGAAATCACTGGACAGAGCATCGATAAAAAGATCGTTGCTCCCGAAAAAATCGCTGAAGCCAATGAGATAACCCTGGGCGTTTCTTCGGGACAAGTAACCTCGATTGAGACCCTAAGAAGGCATAAAAACGGAGCATTGATTGATGTTTCCCTTTTGGTAACGCCAATTACAATTGAAGGAGAAATTGTTGGAGCTTATGGCATTTATCGTAACATTACCGACAGGAAGCGCATTGAAAACAATCTGATTTCTGCCAAAGAAAAAGCAGAAGAATCGGACAAATTAAAATCGGCGTTTCTTTCTAATATGTCGCACGAAATCCGGACCCCGATGAATGCAATTTTAGGATTTTCCACCTTGCTGTCGGATCCTGGGGTTTCTGAAGAAGAAAAAAAAGAATTTATCCACATCATTAAAGATCGTGGTAACGATTTGATGCGAATCATAGATGATATTATCGACGTTGCTAAAATTGAATCGGGTCAAATCAAAGTGGAGATCAAAGAATTTCAGGTCAATGTATTAATGAACAATCTGTTGGTCACCCTCAATGAAGTAAAACGTAAAACCGGAAAAACACATATTGCTTTAAACTGCTTACCTGAAAACCGGGATATGGATTTTACCATTCTTACAGATGGAAACAGATTACGCCAGATCCTTACCAACCTAATCGAAAATGCTCTTAAATTCACACATCAAGGTAGCGTTGAATTCGGGTATATTCTAAAAACAATAGAGGATGATTCTTTCATCGAGTTTTTTGTCCGGGATACTGGAATTGGTATACCCCAAAAAATGCATGATGTGATCTTTGAACGTTTTCGCCAGGTAGATGATACCAATACCCGCGTATATGGAGGAACAGGGTTAGGGCTTACCATTTCAAAAAATCTGATCCGGTTATTGGGCGGACAAATTCACCTTGAATCGGAAAGTGGAAAAGGAACGACCTTTAAAGTATTACTTCCCATCAAAATGATCACCGGAAAATCTTTCGAACAAACAAAAAAAGCGCCAATTGATTCTGAGTTCCATGACTGGAGCAAAAAAACCATCTTAGTGGTTGAGGATGAAGATTCTAATTTTTTCCTGCTGGACCGGATTCTTAAACGTACCAAGGCAACCATGGTTTGGGCAAAAAATGGCATGGATGCAATTGATACTTGTAATAAGCAACCGATAGACCTTGTATTAATGGATATTCGTATGCCCATTATGGATGGATACGAGGCCACCGATTTGATTAAAAAGGATCACCCTAGTCTTCCCATCATTGCCCAAACTGCTTATGCCCTTAAAGGAGAAGCAGAAAAAAGCCTGACTGCAGGATGTGATAACTATATTGCGAAACCTATTGATTCCAAGTCATTGCTTAATTTACTTGCAAAATATCTGGAGATTTAATTTCAATGAATCAAAAGGGAGATAATAAATTTAGTTTTTCCTCACGAATAAAGAGTTTTTCTTTTGCATTCCGTGGTTTGCATGAGATTTTGAAAAATCAGTATAATTTTCGTATCCATTTGGCAGTTGCCGTTTTCGTGATCATAATGGGATTTATTTTTAAATTCAACCTTGCCGAGTGGTCGGTATTGATCCTCACAATTGGTTCTGTTCTGTCGTTGGAAGCAATCAATACTGCCCTGGAATATTTCGTCGATCTGGTATCGCCGGATTATAACGAACTTGCTGGAAAAATAAAGGATATTTCTGCAGGAGCAGTGCTTATTTCAGCATTCATCGCGATCATTATTGGTGGAATTTTATTTATACCAAAAATCATTGAGCATATATTCAAATAAATAATCCTGAACAAATAAAGCAGCGTATATGAAAAAAATCAGTTTATTCCTTATGATTGCTATGGTAGCCGGGATATTTTCCTGTAAACCAAAAGAAAAAAAATCGGATGAAGCTCCCCTCATTGAAAAACAAACTATCGAATTGAAGAGCGATATCATGACTCCGGAAGTTTTATGGAGTTTCGGAAGGATAGGTGAGCCTGAAATTTCACCTGACAAAAAAACCATTTTATATGGCGTTACCTACTATGATCTTTCACAAAATAAAGGGAACCGCGAATTATATACAGTTGGGATAAACGGACAGGGCATGAAACAGGTAACAAAAACCAGGTTCAGCGAACAGCAAG
Source organism: Bacteroidales bacterium (assembly GCA_023231005.1). Taxonomy (GTDB): domain Bacteria; phylum Bacteroidota; class Bacteroidia; order Bacteroidales; family FEN-979; genus CAIVAT01. The sequence goes on from JALNWG010000008.1 coordinate 6,919, forward strand.
CGATGTGGAGCCCAGACGGAAAAAAGATCACCTTCCTGTCATCAGAGTCAGGATCCATGCAATTATGGGGAATGGATCCCGATGGGAATAACCGGAAACAGATCACGAATGTTGAAAATGGCATCAATGGTTATAAACTATCCCCGGATATGAAACAGTTATTGTATGCAGCAGAGGTCTTTCCTGAAAATCAGTTCAAGGATCTGTATGCAGGGCTGCCCAAGGCAAGTGGTCAAATATATAATGATTTGATGTACCGCCATTGGGATACCTGGGTTCAATCGTACAGTCACATTTTCGTAGCGCCATTTACTGGCATCATTACAAAAGGAAAAGATATCATGGTCAATGAACCATTTGAATCCCCTTTGATGCCCTTTGGCGGAATGGAACAAATCAATTGGAGTCCAGACAGCAAAACCATTGCTTATACCTGCCGGAAAAAGAAAGGTGCTGAATATGCAAAATCAACAAATTCTGATATTTATTTATATGATCTTGAAAAAGGGAATACCCTTAATATTTCCGAAGGGATGATGGGTTACGACATTGCTCCTGTATTTTCTCCGAATGGAAAAAAGATTGCTTGGCAAAGCATGGAACGGGATGGATACGAATCTGATAAAAACCGATTATTTGTGATGGATCTGAGCACCAAAGCAAAGACCGACTACACTAAAAATTTTGATCAGAATGCCGAAAGCCTGGCATGGAGTGACGATAGCAAATCCATTTATTTTATCAGCGACTGGCAGGCAACCGATGAAATTTACCGGTTGGATATTGAAAATGGGAACATTGCTAAAATGACTGAAGGAATCCATAATTATACCACCGTGCTTCCAGCAGGTGAATTTCTTGTTGCAACAAAGGTCTCGATGTCGATGCCGGCAGAAATTTATACCCTTAATGCCAAAACAGGCAAAGAAACTCAGATCACAACCACAAATAAGGATATTTTGGATAAACTGACCTTTGGCAAGGTAACCCAGCGTTGGATTAAAACAACCGATAACAAGGAAATGAAAACCTGGATCATTTACCCACCCCACTTCGATTCAACCAAGAAATATCCGACTTTGCTATACTGTGAAGGAGGACCTCAAAGTACAGTCAGTCAATTCTGGTCATACCGTTGGAATTTCCAGATGATGGCAGCTAATGGATACATTGTTGTAGCACCAAATCGCAGGGGGTTACCTGGCTTTGGTTCTGCCTGGAATGAAGAGATCAGCGGGGATTACGGAGGACAGAACATGAAGGATTATCTGAGTGCCATTGATGCGGTTTCAAAAGAACCTTATGTTAATAAAGACAAAATGGGTTGTGTAGGGGCCAGTTATGGAGGGTTCTCCGTGTATTGGTTAGCCGGTAACCACAACAAAAGGTTTAAAGCATTCATTGCCCATGACGGAATGTTCAATTTGGAGTCACAATATCTTGAAACGGAGGAAATGTGGTTTGTTAACTGGGATTTAGGTGGCCCTTACTGGGATAAAAACAATAAAATCGCACAGCGTTCCTTTGCTAATTCACCGCACCGGTTTGTTCAGAACTGGGACACTCCCATTCTTTGCATACACGGGGGACTTGATTACAGAATTGTTGCGACCCAGGGGATGCAAGCATTCGACGCTGCTATTTTACGTGGTATTCCTGCTGAATTACTATATTTTCCTGATGAAAATCATTGGGTACTTAAACCCCAGAACGGAATTTTATGGCAACGTACTTTTTTCAATTGGCTGGATCGGTGGTTAAAGTAACCGGAAAATAGAGGTAGCGTAAGATAGACGAATAATTCTTTTTATATGGGGAATGATCAATTTGAGCAAGTTGCTAGTTTATTAAAAAAGTCAAGGTTTACCACGGCATATACCGGAGCAGGTATTTCGGTTGAAAGCGGTATTCCGCCGTTCAGGGGTGTCGGAGGAATATGGAGCAAGTATGATCCGGCATCACTGGAAATTGGCTATTTTCTTGATCATCCCAAAGAATCATGGGAAGTGATAAAAAAATTATTCTATAATTATTTTCAGGTTTCAAAGCCAAACAAAGCCCATCTTGTATTAACCCGGATGGAGATGGCTGGGATGTTGTCCAGAATAATCACCCAAAACATTGACAATCTGCATCAGGAAGCAGGATCACATCATATTTTTGAGTTTCATGGGAATTCAAACAAGCTGATCTGCCTGACCTGTCATCGCAACTTTCCGGTATCCGAGATCAACATGGATCATCTCCCTCCTACCTGCCGCGAATGTGGTGGATTACTTAAACCTGATTTTGTTTTTTTCGGTGAAGCCATCCCCCAGCTTCCGCTTTCTTCAGCTTATGAAGCTGCCGGTTGTTCTGATGTATTTCTGATCATTGGAACAACCGGAGAAGTGATGCCCGCTAATCAAATTCCTCCTTTGGCAAAACAAAATGGAGCAACCATTATCGAAATCAACACACAGCCTTCAAATTATACTCCGAATATTACAGATATCTTTTTACAGGGGAAGGCTTCAGAAATGATGGGGAAGATTGAAGAAAAATTATTTTCCCCGTCCCTGAATAATAATTAGGATGGTATAAATTAAAATTTTAAAATCCATGGCGAGCGACATATTCTCGATATAAAGAATATCAAATCGCAAACGCTCTACCATTTGTTCCAGGTTCTCCGCATATCCATATTTTACCTGGCCCCAGGAAGTAATTCCAGGTTTGACTTTATGTAATAACCGGTAATGGGGTGCCTGCTTAACAATAAGATCAATAAAATACTGACGTTCGGGGCGAGGTCCAACAAGACTCATATCACCTTTTAACACTGTATAGAACTGGGGGATTTCATCAACCCTGAATTGACGTAAGAATTTTCCGAACTTAGTGATCCGGGCATCATTTTTTGAAGAAAGCTGAGGTCCGTTTTCTTCAGCATTCTGATACATCGTTCTGAACTTGTGCATCACAAAAGGTCTTCCTTTGAGCCCGATTCGTTCTTGGGAATAGAAAATGGGCCCTGGTGAGGTTATTTTGATGATGATGGCTGTTATAAGCATTGCCGGCGCTAAAATGATCAGGCAAATAATGGAAATAACAATATCCATAATACGTTTCAGAGATAATTGCCAGTCAGGCATCAGATCCGGATAGATCTGAATGAGTGGGGCATGAAAGATAGAGGTAGTCTTGACCGATCCCATAAGGATATCCTGCATCGCTGGTATTATTTTAATGACTACATCCGTATCTTCTAATTGGGTAATGATATTTTCAATGGTATGATTTTCGGAGTGTTCAATAGCAATGATCACTTCTTCAATACATTTCTCTTTAACCAGAGAGTTAAGATCTTTAAGTTCGCCAAGGTGTGGAATATAATCCGCCAACTTATAATATTTGTAACCCTCTACATTGATGAATCCAACAAATTTATTCCCGGAAGATTTTTCCTGATTTTCAATCTCTTTATAAATGGAAACGGCATTCCCGTTGGAACCGATAATGACCGTGTTAAATCCGATTACTTTATTATGGATCTTAGCTGCAGCAGAGGAAGTAAGTAAAAAACGACTTCCCGCTGTAAAAAACAAATGAAGAAAAAAGAGCGTAAAGAAGAATTCGGCATAGGTATGCTGTGTAACAATAACATCATCAATGATCAAGGTAAAAAACAAGATTGTGACCCCAATAAAAGTGATGATTATAGTCTGGGCAAACTCACGGAGCCTGGCTTTTCTGAATATTTTACGATAGGTGCCAATCAGCGTATAAAGAAGTAACCAATAAACGGGTATTACGGCCAATCCGATATAAAGGTTTTTATCAAAAAATATTTCCTGAAAATTCGAAAAAATGTTAGGATCAACAGTATATTTTCGATAAATAAAAAACAAAGCCCAGGCTACAAAAGCCGCCAATAGATCAGCAACAATATATTTAAGAACCTGCAGGCGTTTATTCATGATTTATAATATTGTCAGGATGATTTTCTGGTTACAATTTTAAAATTGTCGAAGAGGATCATCGATTCCTTTAAAGATGCCTCTTTAAACGTTGAAAAATAGACTCTGAAAGATTGCATTCCAGTGTATGCATTCAGTGTTGTTGTCAAGTCAATATAGATTTTTTTCCAAGCCCCATTGGTCGGATTAAGCGTGAGGATAGGAGTTTGATAAATGGTTGTACCCGAATATGAATAAACCCCTACGGTTAAGGAATTCGACGTATTGAAATTCATTTCAAGGAACACAGGTGCATTGGGAATGTCATATTCATTATGTGTCACACATTCAAAATAATCATGGATGGAATCCATAACGACTTTTCCCGAATGGTTACCTTCAAATGTCAGGGGCGATCCTGCCGGAGTTGATTGGATATAAGCCGAACTACGAGAAGTAGTGTCAAGAGTCATCGAAATACTTTCAAAATCTTCCATCCAATCGAATAAAGCGGTTGATTGATATGTCGATTTCATCGTACCAAGCTTTGTGGTACTATCTTCTTTCAGTTTAATTGTTTTCAGAATGGGAAGGAAATAAGCATACTCAGTTCGTGTTGCAGCAATCCCGTTTTTTTTGACTCCGGGATATATTTTTACAACATGGGATCCGGACTTCAGAACCGGAAAACGCGCCGGAAGTTCGAAAGCGCCGATAAGTTCATCATCGATATAAACCCAGGCATCGGTAACGGATTGAGAAGCAGTACCCTGAGTAGAATAATCGGTCGTGATATAAAGGGAATCAATACTTAGGTAAGCAGGAATCGATTGATCACCGGAAAACTTCTCACAAGAGGTCGTAAGTACAAATAATATCGGAAGGAAAATCAGGCAGTGTAAAAGATTCCGATGGTTCATAAACAGTAAATGGGTTAACAAAAAACCTTATTTTTTAACGGAGAGAACGAATCAATATTGTTTTTTTTGAATAAAAGTAATGAACAAAAAAAATTTGAGCCATGGTTCATGCAATAATATTGGCTGATTGATTGATTTTCTCAATGATCTGGTGAGCTACTTCCAGTGCAAGATATCCATCGTTAATGGTCACTGTAGGTATGGTGTTGGTCTGGATGGCATTTTGAAAACTGGCCAATTCCGTCTTAATGGCGTTCAATGGTTGAACTTCAGGTTTATCAAACTGGATTTGTTTAGTGCCACGACCCATTCCCAAATCCAGGATAAATCCTTCGGGTGGAGTTGTCTTGTCAACATTACGAATCCGGACAATCTCAAGTTCTTTTTTCAGAAAATCAACTGAAATATAGGCATCCCGTTGAAAAAACCGGGATTTTCTCATATTTTTCATCGATATTCTGCTGGCTGTTAGGTTAGCCACACAACCATTGTTAAATTCGATCCGGGCATTTGCAATATCGGGAGTATCGCTTACAACAGCCACCCCGCTGGCGCTGATCTTTTTAATATTACTTTTCACCACACTCATGATAATGTCGATATCATGAATCATCAAATCAAGAATGACCGGGACATCAGTACCCCGGGGATTAAATTGAGCCAATCGGTGACATTCAATGAACATCGGATGATCAAATGCAGGTTCAGCAGCCAGAAAAGCAGGATTAAAACGTTCCACATGGCCCACTTGCACTTTCACATTGGCCTCCCCTGCTATTTTAATTAACTCCCTCGCTTCTTCTAAAGTGGTTACAATGGGTTTTTCAATAAAAACATGTTTACATTTTTTAAGTGCGCGAGAGGCACAATCAAAATGAGAAATCGTTGGCGTAACAATATCTACAACATCAATGGCATCGATAAGCTCATCAATCGATTCCCATCTTCGAATGCCGAATTCCTGTTCAACTTTTTCAGCGCTATGCACATCCGGATCATAAAACCCCACCAACTCAAATTCCTCAATTTCCTGGATACATTTAATGTGAATTTTTCCCAAATGCCCTGCACCTAGCACTCCGATCTTCAGCATAATTCATTTTTTTTTGCAAAGGTAGTTTTTAGACTGACTGGATTTACTATTTTCGTGAAAAAATTAACACACTTTTACTATGAATCCGGCTATACCTCTTGACTCCTATCGTCATAAGGGCTTACGTAAATTATTAATACAAAACCTTCGAAAAAAAGGAATTTTGGAGGAGCAGGTATTGGCTGCCATGGAAAAAGTACCGCGTCATTTCTTTTTCGATTCCTCATTCCTTGAATATGCATACGAGGATAATCCGTTCCCAATCGGTGCCGGACAAACTATTTCACAACCTTACACGGTTGCTTTTCAAACTCAACTTCTTCAAATTAAAAAAGGAGAAAAAATATTGGAAATTGGTACAGGGTCAGGCTACCAAGCTTGTATTCTGGCTGTTCTGGGCGCAAAGGTATTTACGATTGAAAGGCAAAAATCATTATTTGATAAAACCAATAAATTTTTACCATCTCTTGGATTTAGTTCCGTGAAAACATTTTATGGAGATGGTTATAAAGGGCTTCCTGCTTTTGCACCTTACGATAAAATGATTGTTACTGCAGCCGCTCCTTTTATTCCTGACCCATTACTGGATCAGCTCAAACCGGAAGGTATTCTGGTGATTCCATTAGGGGCTCATGACGTTCAAACCATGACAACACTCCGAAAATTGTCTGATGGATCTTTTGAACGACAGGAACATGGAGCTTTCCGTTTTGTTCCGATGTTAGAAAACCGTTCAAAGGGAATCTGACACTAATTGTTACTAAGCCAACGGTGACGTGCTCTTCTTAATAATGCCCAGGAGAATCCGATCATGAGTACCAATGCTCCAGCCCATAATACATTGATATAAGGATTCATAATTACCTTTAAGACAACATATTCAGAGCTATTAGCTGCGGAAGAGACATAAGCATAGAAATCGCGGTCTATAAAATGTCGTGTATCCGGATTATAAACCGCACCCATTCTCGGATGAATATTTACAGAGGGATTAAGTGTGAATTCATGAATGTATTTTCTTCCCGATTTTTTTAAAAAATCAATTTGATAATGCGTAACATTTCCAGTTTTACGACTATCAATATAAGAAATATGAAACCCGTCCATGATCAAGGTGTCGCCCTTCACCAACATCAGGTTTTCAGCATTGGTCTTTAAATCTCCAAAATCATATTTGGAAGTATTTGCAGAGATTACAACAGAATTGGAAAATGTTAAAAATACCCCTAAAATAAAAACGATAAAACCAAGATGGGAAATAATTGCAGGTATATTTCTCGGTCGTGAAGTTTGAAAAAACAAATTTTCAAGAATAGAAACCAGGGCAAAAATGAGAAAAAAGGCAAAAAAGATAAAATTCAATTGTACAATCACTTTTCCTACTATAAGAAAAATGATGATTGCGATGGAAATGGCCAGTGGAATCAAAAGTTTTCTAAAAAATAGCCGCGGTTCATTTTTATCATATTTTAAAAACTGACAGGAGGCAATAAAACCGGCGATTAACATAACATACGGTATCTGCCAACGATTATAAATACCAACCCGATCAGTAGGGGGTGCAATATTTGAATGGAATAAGCGATTGACTACCGGGATCGAAGTAGTTATTATAATTTGAAAAGCAGCCAATACTAAAACCAGGGCTCCGATAAATATCCAGAATTCACGGGAAAAAAGAATTTCTTTTTTAAAACGGTTTACTTTTTTGAAGTTAACCCCAATCATTATCCCAGTTAAAATCAAAAATGCCATAAGATAGATTAGCAATTGTGCAGTCATTCCATTATCCCCGAATGAATGTGCTGAGGTATTCGCCAACACCCCGCTTCGGGTCAAAAAGCTGGCATAAAGCACCAATATGTATGAAAGCGTGATCATGATGTAGGCAGCAATCATTGCAAAATTTTGCCTGCGTGAAATCAACAGGAAATGCAGCCCTGCTACCAGAGTAATCCAGGGGACAAGTGAGGAATTTTCCACCGGGTCCCATGACCAGAATCCTCCGAAAGTGAGCGAAACATAAGCCCAGGCACCACCCAATAAAATCCCTACCCCAAGCATTAACAATGCGAATAAAGTCCATGGGATGGCACGTCCTACCCAGGTATAATAATCCTTCTTCATGAAAGAAGCAATGGCATAAGAAAAAGGAACTAAGGAAAGAGCATACCCAAGAAATAGAATGGGAGGATGAATAGTCATCCAGAAATTCTCTAATAAGGGATTAAGGCCATTTCCATCGGTAATCATTTTCACATAACCAGGTAACGCAAAGATTGTACCTTGAACCGTATCCACGGTATCCCGTAAAAGGGCAAATGGACTGGTTCCGATTTTGAACCCTAAAAAATCAACTCCCAGCAACATGGAAGTAACAAATACCTGAGAGAAAGAAAAAACAATCATGACCGGCGATTCCCATTGTCTTGCAATTCTTAGTAAGATCAACCCGATGAGAGCTTGCCACAATCCCCATATTAAAAAGCTCCCCTCCTGCCCAGCCCAAAAGCAGGAAATAATATATTTTATAGGTAAGTCGATTGAAGAATATTCCCACACATATACGTATTCAAAATAATGTTTGAAGATCAAATAATACAATGCAAATACAACAGTGATCAATGAAAAAGCATGAGAGACATAGGATATCCTTGCACTGCGAAGCCATATCGATGTGTTTTTCTTACGATAAAAGGCCAATAAATAAAATGTTGTAGAAAGGATTGCAGAAACAAATCCAAACCATATAAAGAATTTTCCTACTTCCCCTGGGAATAAATGCTCTCCGACATATTGAATGGACATGTATGTGATATTAGTTCATGCAAATTTAACTATTTCATCTAATTACCCTTTGACAAGATATTTATATCAATATGATAGCGAAATGCTTTGTTTGTTGATAACTCCGGAGATTTTGTTATTAATAAATTTTTTAGCATCAAAATTTAGCCTCAAATTCTATTATATTCGCTTAAATTTTATGAAATGGTAAAAATAGGTCTAATTGGAGGGTCGGGATTGGAGAAGTTGAATATTTTTCAGAAAATTGAAGAAATTCAAGTTGAAACTCCATGTGGAATGCCAAGTTCTACGTTTTTTCACGGAACAACCGGAAATTGTGAGATTTACATTTTATCCAGACATGGACGACAGCATACCATCACACCCTCTCAGGTAAACAACAGAGCCAATGTGGATGCCTTCCGGCAATTGGGATGTCAGTACATTCTGGCAACCACAGCCTGTGGCAGTTTACGTGACGAAATACAGCGAGGAGATATTGTCATTCCTGACCAGTTTATTGATTTTACTCGTCTTAGAGTTAACACCTTCTATGATCATTTTAACCCTGGAGAGGTGAAGCATACTCCCATGGCCGATCCTTTTTCTCAAGAACTGCGCTTACTTCTCATCAATGGATGTAAAGAAATGGGATTGAATTTTCATCCTGCCGGGACAATCGTGACCATCGAAGGTCCACGATTTTCTACCCGGGCAGAATCCAAAATGTTCCGGCTCCTGGGGGCAGATGTGATCAATATGAGCATCGCTCCTGAAGCAGCTCTTGCCAATGAGGCAGGTATCCCTTATGCTTGTATCGCTCTTTCCACGGATTACGATTCCTGGAAACAAGATGAAGAACCCGTTACATGGGATTGCATCTGGGAAGTTTTCACCAACAATGTTAAGCATGTAACCGAATTAATAGTCAATGTTTTAGAAAAATTTTAATTGTATATACAATACGGATGAGGATATTGGTTTCTTTTCTGGTCTGTTTGAGTTTATCCGCGACAATCATGGCACAATACCCAGCCAACTCCGTTGTGTATCCTCAAAACAACCCGAACAATAAGGTTGAACGGTCAATGAACAACTTGCCCATCGTCAGTGAAACAAAATCCTTCATTGAAGAAGCAATAGGATGGACTATGCAGGATGACGGAAAATGGATTTTTGAAAAAAACCGCATACCTTATAGTAAGACAGAATACAACAAATCGGGAAAAACATACTATAAACTGGGTAAAGAAAATTTTGAGCTTATTGAACTCCGTGATGTAAATTATGATAACGAGATGTATTCTGTTTTGACCATTAAATTCAAAACCGGATATTATGAATTCCCAATTCTGATGGAGAACTGGCATAACCAGGAAGCGGTTTCCTTCTTTGTGTTTAAAGCTGAAAAATTGAGAGAGGTAATTCCTGAAAAGATGGAATTCAATAAAACCTATATTACCAATATGGAGGTTGTTTGCAGTGGTTCTGTCCTGGATTTCAACAAGAAAACATTAAATTCCATCATTGCTTATAACATTCAAAAAACCCTTACAGATAAAACGCTTGCTCCTCTAAACCTTCTAATTGCTTTTTGGCCGGTTCAAACCGGAGGGCAATCCCTCGCCAGATTCCGGCTGATCCAGGTCATGAACAAGAAAAAATTCTACGTTCCTTATCTTGAATTAAAAAACCGTGACAAACTTTTCAGAAGTTCTTATTACGAAGTAGATTATGGCATCTTTCAAAGTTTTATCCGGTATGGCGGAAATGTCGCAGCAACTTCATTTACTGGGAACCCTCAAACTTCCGACGATTATTACAAACGAGGGGTTTCTAATTATGGGATGGGAAACTATAACCAAGCTATATCTGATTTCACAGAAGCAGCAAAATATGCCCCTTACACCGATTTCTTTTTAACATACTCTTACCGGGGAAATGCACGTCAGAAAATGGGCGACTTTACTGGTGCTATGCAGGATTTTGACCACGCAATCATGTTAAAACCAGCTGACCCGGGCTATTATTCAGCATGGTTAACAACAATTTATAATCGTGGGATAGCCAGGCACAATCTGAAAGACAATAATGGTGCCTGTCAGGACTGGAATACGGTAATTCAATTAGGGTTTAAAGATATTGAGACGGATAACGCGATCAAGGAGTACTGCAAAAACTATCGTTTTACTGGGTCTACTTTAAATTATGGTACCGTTTCCTCTACCCTTCCTGGTACTTCCACTCCCGATGCTCAAACAGATTATTATAAAGTCTATTGGGGTGGAGTATGGAAATATGAAAACGGTAGTTATAATGAAGCATTGCGTTTTTTTAACCGTGCTCTCGAATTAAAACCGCAAACCAATGTTACCGGAATATACTCTTATCGAGGTAATTGTAAATTAAAACTGAATGACTTCCAGGGAGCCATTCAAGATTTTGATTATGCCCTCGGATTTTCGGCTACTCAGCCTACAGACAATAGCACCCTTAAAACTATATATTACAACCGGGGATTAGCCAACTTTTTCCTTGGAAATATCTCGATTGCATGTAGTGACTTCCAAAAATCCCTCAATACAGGGATGAATGATCCTCAGTCATTGAATTTCATGAAGCAGGTTTGTAAATAAAAATTATTGCCCATTCGCCACTGTATGGTGTCGAACCCCATTCTTATACGCTACAACGAACGCATCACGTATCCCCTTTTTTAACATTTTATCGCGGAGAGCTTCAGCAGAAGATAGATCTTTAAAATTTCCTATGATATACCGAGAAAGATTTCCATCACGCTCACGGGTAACCGGTTGATCAATATGAAATTTTTTTCGAATCCAATTTGGATTGTAATTATGTTTATCAAAAGCGAATATCTGAACAACATAAATATAATCTTCAGATGGGCTGGAAATCATTGCTATTTGTGGTTCTGGTAAACGGGGAGTTATTACAGGTTGTTTTGGTGCGGCAGCGGAAGTATAATAATAATCAAGAACATTTTCCTTCGTGGTTTTTGACCGCTGACCTATATTAAATGAAACTCCAACAGCCAGGTAATCATAGAAATCAAATTTAAAACCACCCTTGGTTTGGTCAACCAAGTCAGATCCCACCATCCTAAAGGTCCATTCAAGGCCAAGATTCACTTTATCCGCAATTTTAAAAGAGGTCCCCAGTCCAAAAGGAACAACAACAGCAGAATGCCATAAAACAGGATCCTGAGTAGTAATGGATTGTCCATTAATTTGATCTGACCGCGTAGTCCGCCAGTTTGTAAAACCGATTCCCAAAGTACCATATATAAAAAAACGGCGTGATGGTTTATAGGTGGAAATTAAATTGGAAAAATTGATGGTCCCATTGAAATTAATTTCGACAAAACCTCCTTTAAATTTTTGATTTACAACCATACTGTCAATGTCAATTTGTTTGGTTCCAGATAATCCGCCACCCAATATCTGTCCTCTTAAACCAAAAACATTGGACAGTTGATATCCAGCAAAAAAGCCACCAGAAAAACTTACATTCTTTGAAATTCCGATCTTATATTTATTCAAATCGCCATAATAAAAATCCGGTCCTACTGTCAAACCAACCTGCCAGGATCCAGCATAACGAGGTTCTTTAGATTGTGTAGTTTGCTGCGCTGTGATGACCAGTGGAAAAGAGAAAAGAGAAAAGAGAAAAGTTAAAAAAAGATAATTTTTCAAAATAGAATAGCAAATTTGTTAAAATCTATCAAAGATAGAATTTGCAATTTAAAAAAGCCTGATTAAATAAAAATTTCTTTTAACATCTTTATCAACAGAAAGGCCTCTGTTTGATGATTTCAAGCAGAGGCCTTTCAGATTTTTTCTGGTAATTCGGTGTTATCGAATATATTTGAAATTTTTTCCCAGATATTTTGCGTTATCACCCAATTGCTCTTCAATTCGAATAAGTTGATTGTATTTTGCAATCCGGTCGGTTCTACAAGCAGAACCAGTTTTTATTAAACCCGTATTCAGAGCCACAGCCAGGTCGGCAATGGTAACATCTTCCGTTTCTCCGGAACGATGACTTATCACTGCCGTATAGCTGTTTCGATATGCCAGATTCACTGCATCAATCGTTTCGCTAAGAGTACCTATCTGGTTTACTTTTATTAAGATAGAATTGGCAACACCTTTTTTAATTCCTTCAGTCAACCGCTCAACATTTGTTACAAAAATATCATCTCCAACCAACTGAATTTTATTTCCTAATTCTTTGGTCATCAATTTCCATCCATTCCAGTCATCTTCTGCCATTCCGTCTTCAATTGAAACGATGGGATAGCGTTTCACCCAATCCTTCCAAAAAGACACCATTTCAGCCGGAGTCAATTTCTCACCCGTTGATTTTTTTAAATGATAGACATTTTCTTCCGGAATAAAATATTCGGAAGATGCCGGATCCAATGCGATACAAACATCCTTCCCAGGTTCATAGCCGGCCGATTCAATGGCTTTCAAGATAACTTTCAAAGCTTCTTCATTGGATTTCAGGTTGGGGGCAAATCCGCCCTCATCACCCACGTTTGTGGAATATTTTCCTTTCTTCAAGACAGTTTTCAAATGATGAAATACTTCAGCTCCCATTCTAATTGCGTCGGTAAAAGTATCAGCTCCAACGGGCATAATCATAAACTCTTGAAAATCGATTGAGTTATCGGCATGTGATCCGCCATTGAGAATATTCATCATCGGAATTGGCAGGGTTTGTGCAGATACACCGCCAATATAACGATATAGTTCCTGACCAGTTACCTGAGCAGCAGCATGAGCAACAGCAAGCGATACACCAAGAATGGCATTTGCTCCAAGTTTTGATTTATTCGGTGTGCCATCGAGTTCTATTAATCGTTGATCTATGGATAGTTGGTCAGTGACATACATTCCCATAATATCTTCGGCAATGACACCATTCACATTTTGTACAGCCTGCAGAACGCCTTTTCCAAGATAACATTTTTTATCGCCATCGCGTAATTCCACAGCTTCATGAATACCGGTGGAGGCTCCGGATGGGATGGCAGCACGTCCGATTATTCCGCTATCCGTGATAACATCCACTTCAACGGTAGGATTCCCTCTGGAATCCAGAATTTGTCTGGCATGAATTGATATGATTGTACTCATAATATTAAATTTTAAAGGTTTTTATAATACTTGAAACAAAAAAGGATAACATGATAATCCATGTCATCCTTTTCTAAGGAAGTATCTATATGTTCATTCCTAAATTATTATACTTCAGGTTTATCTTCTGGAACATCTGGTTTAGCCGATGATTCTATCGGTTTTTCAGATTTTGTTTCAGGTTCGGGTTTTGGAGTTTCAGCTGTTTTTGTTTTTTGTGGTTTGGCTGCGACTTCAGGTTTTTCTTTAGTAGTACTTTCATCAGATTTTTTATTAGTACTGCTCCTTCTTCTACGTGATGTTTTGGTTTTCCCCTCTTCCTTCACAGCCATCATAGCTTCGTTATAGTCGACCAGTTCGATCAAACACATTTCAGCGTTGTCGCCAAAACGGTTACCGGTTTTTAAAATCCGAGTATAGCCTCCGGGGCGGTCCATGATCTTTTTCGATACTTCGCGAAACAATTCTGTCACCGCTTCCTTGCTTTGAATGTAGCTGAACACCAAACGTCGTGAGTGAGTAGTATCATCTTTTGATTTTGTGATCAAGGGTTCAACGAAAATTCGTAGTGCTTTAGCTTTCGCAACTGTTGTATGAATCCGCTTATGGATAATCAGAGAAGCAGCCATATTAGACAACATCGCCTTCCTGTGAGCACTTTTTCTTCCTAAATGATTAATTTTTTTCTGGTGTCTCATTGCAATTAATCCTTATCTAATTTATATTTTGTGGTATTCATCCCAAATTCCAGACCTTTTGATTTAACAAGCTCTTCCAGTTCGGTCAGTGATTTTTTCCCGAAGTTGCGAAATTTCAACAAGTCATTTTTATTAAAAGCCACAAGATCGCCGAGTGTTTCCACATCAGCTGCTTTCAGGCAATTTAGTGCCCTCACAGAGAGGTCCATATCAACCAGTTTGGTTTTAAGTAACTGACGGATATGTAGTGAAGTTTCATCAAATTCTTCCGAGACGGTTTTTTCAGCGGAATCAAGAGTAATCTTTTCATCCGAAAAAAGCATAAAGTGATGAATGAGAACTTTAGCAGCTTCTTTCAGAGCATTTTTCGGCTGAATTGAACCATCAGTAACTACTTCTATAACCAACTTTTCATAATCGGTTTTTTGTTCAACCCGATAATTTTCAATATTGAAAGTAACATTTTTTACCGGGGTATGAATCGAATCAATGGCTATTCTTCCAAGAGAAGAATTAAGCGTTTTATTTTCTTCTGCCGGAATATATCCACGTCCTTTATCAACAGAAAGCTCAACCGTGAGTTTAACAGTAGGGTCCATGTGACAGATTACCACTTCAGGGTTCAATACCTGAAAGATGGAGAGAAATTTATTGATATCACCAGCTTTAAACTCTTTTTGTTGGGCTATAACAACTGAAACTTTTTCCGAGCTTTCCGAATCAATTAACCTTTTAAAACGTATTTGTTTAAGATTCAGAACGATTTCAGTAACATCTTCGATAACACCTTTAATGGTAGAAAATTCCTGCTCCACACCTTCTATTTTTACAGAAGTTATTGCAAAGCCTTCGAGTGATGAAAGCAAAATTCTTCTAAGGGCATTTCCGATGGTAACACCAAACCCTGGTTCAAGTGGGCGAAATTCGAAGACACCACGGCAATCATCGGCTTCCACCATGATTACCTTGTCAGGTTTCTGGAACGGTAATATTGCCATATATTTTTTTTTTGTTGTTTATAATAAACGGGCAGCAATACAAAGAATGTATTGCTGTCTGTCACTTCTTACTTCGAATATAATTCGACGATGAGTTGTTCTTTAATATTTTCAGGAATCTGATCTCGTTCCGGATAACTCATGAATTTCCCGGTCATCATATTACTATCCCATTCCAACCAGGGAAATTGGTTACCCCGGCCAGCCAGGGAGTTAGTAATAACTTCCAACGATTTCGAGCGTTCACGTACGGCAACTATGTCACCTGGATGAAGTTCAAAAGATGGAATATTGACTACTTTACCATTTACGGTAATGTGACGATGTCCGATCAGTTGACGAGCTCCATCGCGACTAGGAGAAATACCCATGCGATAAACCACATTATCCAACCGTGATTCAATGAGCTGTAATAATACTACCCCTGTAATGCCCCCTTTACGAGCTGCTTTTAAAAAGGTATTTTTAAACTGACGTTCCAGAATTCCATAGGTATATTTAGCTTTTTGTTTTTCTGTCAGCTGAGTACCGTATTCTGATGTTTTTGCACGTCTTTTCGTTTGACCATGCATTCCCGGAGGATAATTTTTTTTCTCATAACTTTTATCGGGACCATAAATAGGATCTCTAAACCGTCTTGCAATTCTGGACTTTGGGCCAATGTATCTTGCCATGGTATAAAAAATAATTAAACGTTAAACTCTTCTTCTTTTAGGTGGGCGGCAACCGTTGTGAGGCAGTGGAGTAATATCCACTATTTCTGCAACTTCGATTCCTGCTGTGTGTAAAGTACGTATTGCAGATTCTCGTCCGGCACCCGGACCTTTGATAAATACCTTTACTTTACGGAGTCCGAGATCATAGGCTACCTTTGAAGCATCCTGTGCAGCCATCTGAGCGGCATAAGGTGTATTTTTTTTGGAACCTTTGAATCCCATCTTACCAGCCGATGACCAGCTAATTACCTGACCACTGTTATTGGTCAAGGTAATAATTAAATTGTTGAAGGAGGCGTTAACATAGGCTTTCCCTATTGCATCAACTTTAACAACTCTCTTCTTTGAACTTTTTTCAGTCTTTGCCATATACTAATTTACTACGTTCATGAACGATTAACCCTTGGTTGCTTTTTTCTTATTAGCAACAGTTTTTTTCCTGCCTTTACGGGTCCGGGCATTGTTTTTAGTACTCTGCCCACGGGTTGGTAACCCTAACCGATGGCGAATCCCACGATAACAACCAATATCCATCAGACGCTTAATATTCATCTGAACTTCAGATCGTAAAGCTCCTTCAATTTTATAATTTTCATTGATGACTGTACGAATTTTGTTTTGCTCTTCATCGTTCCAGTCCTGGACCTTTTTATTCCAGTCCACCCCTGCCAATGTAAGGATTTTCTGTGCTGTACTTCTTCCGATTCCGAAAATATAAGTCAGTCCAACTTCACCCCGTTTATTTTTAGGTAGGTCAATACCTGCAATTCTGGCCATATTAATCCTATTTAATGTTTATGAATTCTTAACCTTGTCTCTGTTTGAACTTAGGGTTCTTTTTGTTAATGACATACAGTTTGCCGTTTCTGCGAACGATTTTGCAATCTGCTGATCTTTTTTTTATTGATGCTCTAACTTTCATTTTACGCTTACTTTAGGTCTATTGATATCTGAACGTAATTCTTCCTTTTGTTAAATCATAAGGTGACATTTCGATCCGGACTTTATCTCCGGGAAGAATTTTAATATAGTGCATTCTCATTTTTCCCGAAATATGAGCAGTAATCACATGCCCATTCTCCAATTCTACTCGGAACATTGCATTTCCGAGAGATTCAATGACCGTGCCATCTTGTTGAATTGACGATTGTTTTGCCATATTTATATACTGCTTGTTCCAAGTACTTCCTCAATATACTGAAAGGTTGAGAGGATGTCTGATTTTTCTTTTCTTACAGCCACTGTCAATTCATAATGTGCAGAAGGCATTCGATCTGCTGTCCGAATTGTCCAACCATCCGAATCTTGAACTATATTCTTTGATCCCAGATTGATCATGGGTTCGATACAGATCGTCAATCCTACAGGTAGTTTCATCCCCGAACCATGTCTTCCGTAATTTGGCACATCTGGTTTCTCATGTAAGTGTGTACCAATTCCATGTCCAACAAGCTCTCTTACAACCGAATACCCAAATGATTCAACGTATTCCTGAATTACAGAGCCAATATCCCCTATCCTTTTCCCTGCAATGGCTATTTCCAAACCTAAGAACAGGGATTCTTTTGTATGCTGCAGAAGGGATAACGTCTCAGGCGCTACTTCTCCTACCGGAAATGTATAGGCTGAATCTCCATTGTAACCATTTTTTTGACATCCACAGTCTATCGAAACAATATCACCATTTTTAAGAACTCTTTCGCCCGGAATTCCATGCACAACCTCTTCATTCGTGGAAATGCACAGGGTTGCCGGGAACCCTCGGTATCCTTTAAACCCCGGAACAGCTCCGTGGTCAAGGATAAATTCTTCAGCTATTTTATCAAGTGTCCTCGTTTGGACACCAGGTTTAATATATTTTGCTACTTCTGCGAGCGTTTTGCTCACAATGATCGCATTTTCCCTTAATATCTCGATCTCTTCCGATGATCTAACAACCATTTTTTTATTAAACATTAATAATTATCCAGACACTGAATATGAAGAACGACCTTTGATTCGTCCCGACTTCGTTAATCCGTCATAATGCCGCATCAATAGGTGACTTTCTATTTGTTGTAATGTATCAAGTACAACGCCCACTAAAATCAGCAAAGAGGTACCTCCATAAAACTGAGCGAATTGAGAAGTGATCCCAACCATTCTGATAAATGCCGGCATAATAGCTACAAAACCGAGAAAGATAGATCCAGGTAAAGTAATTCTGGACATGACATCATCGATAAATTCTGCAGTTTTCTTGCCAGGTTTTACACCAGGAATAAATCCGCCGTTTTTCTTCATATCTTCTGCCATCTGATTTGGATTAACCGTGATAGCAGTATAAAAATAAGTAAAGAAAATAATTAAAATAAAAAATACAAAATTATACCAGAAACCATTAATATCGGTAAATACACGAGCAAAACCAGTCAACGTTTCATTGCTAGCAAAGCCGGCAATGGTAAGGGGTAAAAACATTATTGCCTGTGCAAAAATAATTGGCATAACCCCAGCAGCATTAACTTTCAATGGAATATATTGGCGAACGCCACCATATTGTTTATTCCCGACGATCCTTTTTGCATATTGAACAGGAATTTTTCTGGTTCCCTGAACCAACAAAATAGTCATCAGAATAACAAGGACAAGAACCGCAATCTCAACAACAAAAAAGACAAGTCCGCCACCTTTTTGTTCCATTCTTGATACCAGTTCACCAAATAAAGCGAAAGGTAAACGGGCTATAATACCAATCATGATAATCAATGAAATACCATTTCCGATTCCTTTATCCGTTATTCGTTCACCTAACCACATCACGAACATGGATCCAGCCGTTAGGATCACAATAGAAGAAATACCGAAAAATGAAAAGATAGAGTGGTGTGTAACATTCGGGTCAAAGGGCGAGATTGCTTCTGCCGGTAATTGAGAGGCCAGATTTGCAATGTAGGCGGGTGACTGAAGAACCAAAATAATCACAGTTAGATACCGGGTCATTTGGTTGATTTTTTTTCTTCCGCTTTCTCCTTCTTTTTGCAATTTTTGGAAATATGGGATAGCCATTCCCAATAATTGCATCACAATAGAAGCAGAAATATAAGGCATAATTCCAAGAGCAAAAATAGAAGCATTGGAAAAAGCTCCGCCAGAAAACATATTAAGCAATCCAAGAAGACCAGATTTGGTTTGATTTTGCAGGCTGGCCAACATACTCGGGTTTACCCCAGGAAGTACAACATAAGAACCAAGACGATAGATCAGGATAATACCAAGTGTAAAAAGTATCCTCTTGCGAAGATCTTCAATTTTCCAGATATTTCGAATGGTTTGAATCAATTTTTTCATTCAAACAAGTTTAAATTGTGTTAGCGATTCCACCTAATTCTTCAATAGCTTTTTTTGCAGCAGCCGAGAATCCATGAGCAGTAATTTCCAATTTCGTTTTCAGTTCACCGCGGGCTAAAATTTTTATCCGGTCACTTTTTGACACATATCCACTTTCGATCAGGATTGTCGGGGTAATAGCCGTCAAATTTTTCTTTTCTGCTATTTGTTGCAGGACATCAAGATTGATCCCTTTATATT
Source organism: Bacteroidales bacterium (assembly GCA_023231005.1). Taxonomy (GTDB): domain Bacteria; phylum Bacteroidota; class Bacteroidia; order Bacteroidales; family FEN-979; genus CAIVAT01. The sequence continues at coordinate 26,804 of JALNWG010000008.1, forward strand.
CAACACGGGTAAAATTCTTGAAACCAAATTTCGGGACTCTACGGACCAATGACATCTGACCGCCCTCATATCCAAGTTTTTTTGAATAACCAGAACGGGACTGTGCTCCTTTGTTACCACGAGTGGATGTTCCTCCGTGACCAGAACCTTGTCCTCTGCCAATGCGTTTTACCTTCTTTGTTGAACCTTTTGCCGGTTTAAGATTGCTTAAATCCATTTCAATTATGATTTATCTTTCGTTATACTTCTTCAACTGTTACCAAATGGATCACTTTATGCACCATCCCAAGAATCTGAGGAGTTGCTTCATGTTCCACGGTTTGACGGATTTTCTTAAGACCCAAAGCCTCAAGGGTCCGTTTTTGACGCAATGGTCTTCCGATGCCGCTGCGAACCTGTGTTACCTTTATCTTTTTCATTGCTTCTGTCATCCTTTATATAATACCTTAGCCATTAAATACTTGATTCAGTTCGATTCCCCTGAGCTGGGCAATTGTATAAGGATCCCTCATCTTCATCAATGCATTGATCGTTGCTTTTACAACACTGTGGGGGTTAGAAGATCCTTTGGATTTAGCCAAAACATCTCTCACACCAACGCTTTCCAGAACAGCACGCATAGCACCACCTGCAATGACACCGGTACCAGGAGCAGCGGGCTTTAAATAGACAAGAGCACCACTATATTTTCCAAGTTGATCGTGAGGAATTGTACCCTTTAAGATAGGGACCTTAATAAGATTTTTCTTTGCGTCGTCGATGCCTTTGGCGATGGCTGCAGTTACTTCCTTGGCTTTTCCTAATCCATAACCCACAACGCCGTTTTCATTACCAACCACGACAATGGCAGAAAAACTAAACGTACGTCCTCCTTTGGTCACCTTTGTCACGCGCTGAATACTGACCAACCGGTCTTTGAATTCGATTTCGCTCGACTTAACTCTTTTTACATTAACATTTGTCATATCTTCCTTAGAATTTTAGGCCACCTTCCCTGGCTGCATCTGCCAAAGATTTTACCCTGCCATGATATAAATAACCATTACGATCAAAAACCACTTTCTCAATTCCAGCCTGAAGTGCTTTTTCAGCAATCTGCTTACCAACTACCTTCGCTTTGTCGGTTTTAGTACCTTGCTGGGCTTTAATTTCCTTTTCCATGGAAGAAGAAGCAACCAGCGTTTTGCCCGATTGATCATCAATCAATTGAACATAAATAGCTTTACAGCTGCGGAATACTGTCATGCGAGGCCTGTCAGGTGTCCCTTGTACGATTTTACGTATCCGTTTTTTGATCCTGAACCTGCGAAATTCTTTTCTGCTTTTAATTGCCATTGTTTTCTCTTTTTATTAAGCCGCACATTTGTGCATCTTTATCTTATTGACCTGCGGCTGATTTACCAGCTTTCTTCTTAATTTCTTCACCTGCAAATCGAATACCTTTGCCTTTATATGGCTCTGGACGACGAAAGGAGCGAATCTTGGCAGCAACCTGTCCAAGTAGTTGTTTATCCACCGATTTCAAGATGATGGTGTTATTTTTTCCTTTATCCGCGGTAGTCTGAACTTTCACAATATCGGGAAGTTCCATTAAAATATTATGAGAATATCCTAATGAAAGTTCAAGAAGCTGCCCATTTCCAGATGCTTTATAACCTACACCGACCAATTCCTGCACAAGGGTAAATCCTTCGTTGACTCCTTTCACCATATTGGCAAGAAGTGCACGATATAGTCCATGTTTTGACCGGTCATCCCTTTCTTCAGAATGACGTTCTACAGTCAAAATGTTCCCTTCAACTTTCAAGGTGATCTTGGGATCAACCTGTTGTTCAAGTGTTCCCAGTTTACCTTTAACTGTAACCAAATTGCTTTCAGAAACATGTATCTTCACGCCCTCAGGTAAAGTAATCGGTAGTTTTCCTATTCTTGACATGATTGAAACCTCCTAATTAACTGATGTAACATAATACTTCACCCCCAATTTCCTTAACCCTGGCTTCCTTGTCGGTCATCAACCCCTGTGAGGTTGAAAGAATAGCGATACCCAATCCATTTAAAACTCTGGGAAGGTGATCGTTGTCGACATATTTTCTCAAGCCGGGTTTTGATATCCTGACAAGGGTGTTAATTGCAGAAAGCCGGGAAACCGGATGGTATTTCAAAGCGATCTTAATAATACCAGGTTTTGTTTCGCTTTCCACTTTATAATTTAAAATGTATCCTTTTTCAAAGAGGATACGGGTAATTTCTTCCTTGATTTTCGACTTTGGAATTTCTACCACCCGATGGTTCGCCAAAACGGCATTCCTGATTCTCGTCAAATAATCTGCAATGGGATCCGTAACCATTTATCTAATTTTTTATTTGTTTGTTTTTTGTTTACCAGCTGGCTTTTTTAACACCAGGGATCAACCCTTTATTTGCCATTTCCCTGAAATTGATACGGGAAACACCAAAAAGCCGCATATATCCTTTGGGACGACCTGTGAGTTTACAGCGGTTATGTAACCGAACCGGTGAAGCATTTTTTGGAAGTTTCTGAAGTGCTAAATAATCACCAGCTTCTTTTAATGCTTTCCGCTTTTCTGCAAACTTTTCAACCATTTTTTCACGTTTGCGTTCTTTGGCTTTGATGGATTCTTTTGCCATATTTTACTTTGTTTTAAAAGGAATTCCAAATTCTTTTAACAGGGCATGAGCCTCACGGTCACTACGGGCAGAAGTCACAAAAGTGATATCCACACCATTTATCCGTGGAACCTTATCGATATCAATTTCCGGGAAAATGATCTGTTCAGTAATACCAAGTGTATAATTTCCACGGCCATCAAACCCTTTATCATTCACACCACGAAAGTCTCTGACCCGTGGAAGTGCTACTGAAATCAATCGGTCAAGAAAATCGTACATCCGTTCATCACGCAGGGTAACACGGACACCAATGGGATTTCCTTTCCTCAATTTAAAGTTGGAAATATCCTTCTTTGACTTAGTAGATACTGCTTTCTGTCCAGAGATCATCGTCATTTCAGAAATTCCGTTATCGATAAACTTTCGATCGGTATTGGCAATGCCCAATCCCTGATTAAGACATATTTTATTGATCCGAGGAACCTGCATAGGACTTTTATAGTTGAACTGCTGCATGAGTGCAGGAACAACTTCCTTCAGGTATTTTTCTTTTAATCTTGGTGTATAAGCCATTACTTTATAACCTCCCCTGACTTTTTAGAATAACGAACCAATTTTTCCGACTTTGGATCTACTTTACGGCCTGAGCGTGTCGGTTTACCAGTATCATCGATCAACATCAAATTTGAAAGATGAACCGGAGCCTCTTTTTTTACGATCCCACCTTGTGGACTCTTTGCATTGGGTTTGGTATGTTTTGATACCATGTTAACCCCTTCCACGATGGCTCTGAATTTGTCGATATCGACCCTCAGCACTTTTCCCTGCTGGCCTCTCGAATCCCCGGCAATAATCATTACCGTGTCGCCTTTTTTAATATGTAACTTCTGCATAATAATTTTGTGTATGCTTAAAGCACCTCAGGTGCTAAAGAAACGATTTTCATAAATTGTTTTTCACGTAATTCCCTGGCAACAGGCCCAAAAATACGGGTACCGATTAATTCCCCCGCACCGTTAAGCAACACCACAGCATTGTCATCAAAACGGATATAAGAACCATCAGCACGACGGATCTCCTTTTTAGTTCTAACAACTACTGCGGTAGATACTGTTCCTTTTTTAATATTTCCTGAAGGAATTGCATTCTTCACTGTGACAATGATGCGGTCGCCAACCCGGGCATACCGTTTGCGCGTTCCGCCGAGTACTTTAATACACAACACCTCTTTGGCACCGCTATTATCTGCAACTGTTAATCTTGACTCCTGCTGTATCATGGCTATTTAACCTTTTCAATGATTTCGACAAGTCTCCAACACTTATTTTTACTGAGTGGTCTGGTTTCAGCGATACGCACTTTATCGCCTTCACTACATTCATTTTTATCATCATGGGCCATAAAACGTGAGGATTTTTTAACAAACTTCCCATACTTAGGATGTTTTACCTTGCGCTCTACGGCAACAACAACAGATTTCTCCATCTTATTGCTAACCACGATCCCGGTTTTTTCTTTTCTTAAATTTCTCGTTTCCATTGTCTTGACTAATTTTTCACAGCTTTTGTGACTTTTTCACCACTAAGTACCCGACGACGTAATTCGGTTTGCAGGCGGGCAATGGTTTTACGGTAAGCTTTTATTTTATTGGGATTTTCCAGAGGAGAAACAGCATGGTTCAACTTCAGTTTGGTTAGCTGACGGTTTTCTTCATCAAGTCTTTCCTGGATTTCACCTGTTGTTAATTCTTTTATTACTTTCTGTTCCATATTCTTTTTTCTTGGTGGGGAAAACAATTCTTTTCCCTACTGATTTTATACTACCTCTTCAGAGTAATCCTTACGAACAACGGTTTTGGTATGTACGGGCATCTTTTGGGCACCCAACCTAAGTGCTTCTTTAGCGACTGCTAATGGAACACCTTCAATCTCAAACATAATTCGTCCTGGAGTGATCCGGGCAACAAAATATTCGGGAGCCCCTTTTCCTTTTCCCATACGTACTTCAGCCGGCTTTTTTGAAACCGGTTTATCCGGGAAAATACGAATCCATATTTGTCCTTCACGTTTCATGTGACGAGTAATGGCTTGACGGGCTGCTTCAATCTGACGACCGGTAATCCATGCTTCATCCAGGGTTTTAAGACCAAATGAACCAAATGCAAGCTGATGCCCACGTTTGGCATTTCCCTTCATCTTGCCTTTCTGTTGTTTCCTGTACTTTGTTTTCTTTGGCTGTAACATTACTCAAATTATATTAGTGGTTACAATCTTTCTTTTTTAACAGCACTTCTGTGCAATAAATCACACCTATTTTCTAGGCCCGCGGGGTCGATTATTATCATTTCTTGGACCACGATCACCACGATCACCACGATCACCACGATCACCACGATCGCGATCACGGTCTCCCTTAGGGTTACCACCTCTATGCTGGGTAGGTTTCATTTTCATGTTGGTTGTCTCCGGGACTAAATCCGGACGCCCATAAACATCACCCTTGCAAATCCATACCTTGATCCCAATACGTCCGTATGTTGTGTGTGCTTCAGCAGTAGCATAATCAATGTCGGCACGAAAAGTATGCAAAGGAATACGTCCCTCTTTGTATTGTTCCCGACGAGCCATTTCAGCACCTCCTAAACGTCCAGAAATCATCACTTTTATCCCCTCAGCTCCAATTCGGATAGCAGAAGCGATAGAAGTTTTGATGGCTCTTCGGTAAGAAATACGACCTTCAATCTGACTGGCTACCGTATTGGCAACAATAACAGCATCAAGTTCCGGACGTTTAATTTCAGAAATATTGATCTGGATCTCCTTCTTGGTGATCTTTTTCAACTCTTCCTTTAATTTATCTACTTCCTGGCCGCCTTTACCTATGATAATTCCCGGACGGGCAGTGTGAATGGTAACAGTTACAAGCTTTAGTGTCCGTTCGATGACAATTTTCGCAATTCCTGCCTTGGAAAGACGGGCATTCAGATATTTGCGAATCTGATCATCTTCGACCAGCTTGGGCTCAAAATTTTTCCCGCCGAACCAGTTTAAATCCCAGCCGCGGATAATGCCTAACCTGTTAGCAATCGGATTGGTCTTTTGTCCCATTAAACCTTACTTTTAATTTTTCTTATTACTTAGTTATTCTTTTGTTTCTTCAACTTCAATCTCTGACTCCGGTTTATTCCGGCTGTCTACAAGAATTGTTACGTGATTAGAACGTTTTCGAATCCGATGTGCTCGGCCCTGCGGTGCAGTTTGAAGCCGTTTCAATTGACGACCACCGTCTACAAAAACCTCCCGAACAAAAAGATCGCTCTCTTCAATTCGGGCTCCTTCATTCTTTGCTTGCCAATTTGCAATAGCCGACAATAAAAGTTTACGTAAGCGTTCCGAAGGTTGTTTGGCATTGTTCTTCAAAATATGGAGTGCCAATTCCACCTTCTGACCACGTATCAAATCTGCAATCAATCTCATCTTACGTGGTGACGTAGGACAATTATTCAGCTTTGCAAAGGCTATTTTTTTCTGGGCTTCTTTACGGTTTTCAGCCCGTGTACGAGTTCTAACTCCCATGGTTTACCTTATTTAGGTCGTTATTTCTTTCCTTTATCTCTATTCCCTGCATGCCCCCGGAAGATCCTGGTTGGAGCGAATTCGCCCAATTTATGACCTACCATATTTTCTGTGACATAAACAGGAATGAATTTATTACCATTATGAACGGCAATGGTCTGACCAACGAAATCTGGAGAGATCATGGAACCTCTTGACCATGTTTTAACTACAGTCTTTTTCTTTGTTCCCACCATTTCCATTACTTTCTTTTCCAGTTTATACTGGATATACGGACCTTTTTTAAGTGATCGGCTCATAGTTTGACTTATTATCGATTACTTCTTACGACGTTCAACAATGTACTTATTCGATTGGTTTTTCCTTGCGCGAGTCTTGTATCCCTTTGCTGCAATCCCCTTGCGTGATCTCGGATGGCCACCAGATGCACGTCCTTCACCACCACCCATCGGGTGATCAACCGGATTCATAACAACTCCCCGGTTACGTGGACGACGACCCAACCAACGATTACGGCCAGCCTTACCATAAGATTCCAAACTATGATCAATATTGGAAACAATTCCAATAGTTGCTTTGCAAGTTTGCAATATCATACGGGTCTCCCCGGATGGCATCTTCAAAATCGCAAATTTACCATCACGCGACATCAACTGTGCATGGGAACCAGCACTACGCACTAATTTTGCTCCTTGACCAGGACGCAATTCCACATTATGAATCACTGTTCCGAAAGGAATCTCGCTCAAATATAAAGCGTTTCCAATTTCAGGGGGAACACCTTTCCCGGATAAAATAGTTTGTCCTACTTTTAACCCATGAGGAGCAACAATATATCGTTTCTCACCATCATTGTATACTACCAACGCAATACGTGAAGTACGGTTTGGATCGTATTCAATGGTTTTGACTACAGCAGGGATTTCCTCTTTATCCCTTTTGAAATCGATGATTCGGTACATTTGTTTATGTCCACCGCCAAGGTAGCGCATGGTCATTTTACCCTCATTATTTCTTCCACCGGATTTCCTTACAGGAGTCAGCAGGCTCTTTTCAGGAATGTCTACAGTAATTTCATCATATGTGCTGATGACTTTGAACCGTTGACCGGGTGTTGTCGGTTTGTATTTCTTAAGCGCCATTTATTTAAATATTGCTGTAAAAATCTATAGTTTCACCTTTGGCCAATGTGACAATGGCCTTTTTATATGTACTTGTTCTGCCTGAAATGACACCGCTTTTTGTAAAGCGGGATTTGTTTTTACCGGAGAACACCATGGTATTGACAGAAGTAACATCTACTCCATAGAGGTCTTTAATTGCCTGAACGATTTGAAGTTTGTTTGCCTTCCGGTCAACCATAAACCCATAACGGTTGAGCTTCTCGCCCAAGTGGGTCATTTTTTCGGTGATGATCGGTTTTATGATAACAGTCATGGTTTTATCGAATTAATCGTTTTAATTCTGATGGTTCTTTTCAATCTCGGTAATGGAACCTTCGGTAATAAGAAGTTGAGTAGCATCAAGGATTTCATAAGTATTCAAGTCAGCAGGCTGAACTACTTTAATCCTTCTTAGATTACGGGAAGAAAAAATCACATTTTCTTCAGCCTTGGTAATAACGAGCAATGTCTTTTTGCCAGTTAGTTCAAATCGCTTCAGTAAATCACTAAAATTTTTTGTCTTAGGAGAATCAAAAGAAAAATCTTCTAAAATTGTAAGATGATTATCTTTTACTTTATAACTAAGAGCAGATTTACGAGCCAACTTTTTCAATTTCTTGTTCAATTTAAAGCTGTAATCACGAGGAAGTGGTCCAAATACTCGTGCCCCTCCACGGAATAAAGGACTTTTTATACTTCCTTTACGGGATCCTCCAGTGCCTTTTTGTTTATGCAATTTCCGGGTACTTCCCGAAAGAGCCGACTTTTCTTTGGAACAATGGGTTCCTTGACGCTGGTTTGCCAGAAATTGTTTCACATCCAAATAGATTGCATGATCATTGGGATCAATCCCAAAAATCGAATCATCGAGCGTGACCTTTCGCGGTGTCGCAGTTCCTTGAATATTATAAATTGCTACTTCCATCTCTCAATCATTACATATGAACCATTGTGACCTGGAATTGCCCCTTTCACGAGGATAAGGTTCTTTTCCAGAATAATTTTTAATACCTGAAGGTTGATGACCTTCACACGGTCTCCGCCCATACGCCCGGCCATTCGAAGACCCTTCATGACCCTGGAAGGCCAGGAGGAAGCACCAACAGAACCAGGAGCTCTAAGACGATTGTGTTGTCCATGCGTTGCTTCTCCTACTCCAGCAAAATGATGCCGCTTAACAACACCTTGGAAACCTTTCCCTTTTGAAATTCCAACCACATCAATATACTCCCCCTCAGTGAAGATATCTACTTGTAAAATATCACCAAAAGATTTCTGATGGCCTGGTTCAAAACGGGTAAACTCAGCAACCACTTTTTTGGGTGTAATGCCCGCTTTATCAAAGTGGCCCTTCAACGCCTTGGTTGTATGCTTTTCCTTTTTGTCTTCATAAGCCAACTGGATAGCATCATATCCCTCTTTTTCTTTAGACCGGACTTGTGTCACTACACAAGGGCCAGCTTCAATCACGGTGCATGGAACATTCTTTCCATTTGCATCGAAGATACTGGTCATCCCGATTTTTTTTCCAATTAATCCAGACATTTCTTACGTTCTTGTGTTTTTAACTCTTTTGTCTATAATCGATCAAACCTTGATCTCCACTTCCACCCCACTAGGAAGTTCCAGTTTCATTAGTGCATCAATAGTTTTCGACGTTGTGCTATAAATGTCGAGTAACCGTTTGTAGGTACACAACTGAAATTGTTCCCGTGATTTTTTGTTCACAAAAGTGGACCGCAGCACGGTGAAGATCTTTTTATCCGTAGGCAAAGGGATGGGGCCGCTTACAACAGCGCCTGTAGCCTTGACGGTTTTTACGATCTTTTCGGCTGATTTATCAACCAGGTTATAATCGTAAGACTTCAGTTTAATTCTAATTCTCTGGCTCATATAAAAAATTAATAAGCGGGAACATATCCCCTGATTTTATATAATACTTCGTCCTGAATCTCCTTGGGAGTAGCTTCATATCTTGCAAACTCAAGCATTTCAGTAGCTCTTCCGGAAGTAAGGCTTCGTAAGGTTGTCACATAACCAAACATTTCAGCCAGGGGTACCTTGCCCCGGATCACTTGGTTACCAATTCTTGATTCCACCTCCTCTACCTGTCCCCTGCGCCGGCTGATATCACCTGTGAGTTCGCCCATGTATTCACTGGGAGTGACAATTTCAAATTTCATAATCGGTTCAAGAATCACTGCTTTAGCCTTCCGACTGGCTTCTTTAAAAGCAATCCCCGCTGCTACCTGAAATGAGAGGGCATCTGAATCGACACTATGATAAGAACCATCGATAAGACGAACTTTTACGCTATCCATCGGAAATCCTACAATCGGCCCATTAGTCATAGCAGCTTTCAATCCTTTTTCAATAGCAGGGATAAATTCTTTAGGGATATTTCCACCCCGTATATCATTGATAAATTGCAATCCCTTAATTTCCGCATCAGCAGGACCTACTTCAATCACCAAGTCAGCGAAACGTCCTTTTCCACCAGTTTGCTTCTTATATACTTCATGATGGGTTACCGTATTTACAATCGCTTCTTTATAAGCCACTTGAGGATTACCACGATTCACTTCTATATTGAATTCACGCCGCAACCGGTCTGTAATAATATCAAGATGCAATTCGCCCATCCCATTGATCACCGTTTGTCCGGTTTCGCTGTCCAATCTAACATGGAATGTGGGATCCTCTTCAGCCAGCTTATTTAAAGCAATGGAAAGTTTTTCCACATCATCCTGTGTCCTAGGTTCAATGGCCATGTTGATCACAGGTTCTGGAAAACCAATAGATCCGAGTACAATGGGATGTTTCAAATCGCACAGCGTATCTCCGGTATGAATATCTTTAAAACCAACAGCAACACCAATTTCACCAGCTTCAATCTGCTTCAACGGATTTTGCTTATTGGCATGCATCAACATAATTCTAAGTAAACGTTCTTTTTTATCAGTCCGCGCATTTAACACAACGCCACCAGCCTCTAACTTTCCGGAATAAACGCGGAAAAATGCAATTCTTCCAACAAAAGGATCAGTGGCGATTTTAAAAGCCAGGGCAGTAAAAGGTTCCTCTGGATCAGGATGGCGAACTTCTTCTTTTTCTGTATACGGATTAATACCACAAATTGGAGGCATATCATAAGGAGAAGGCAGAAAATTGATGACTGCGTCAATCAACAACTGAACTCCTTTATTTTTAAAGGAAGCTCCACAAACCACAGGACTTATCCTGCCCTGGAGGGTAGCTTTACGTAATTCTGCTATAATTTCTTTTTCAGTAATAGTATTGGGATCTGTAATAAATTTATGAAGCAAAACTTCATTTTCTTCAGCCGCTCCTTCAATTAATTTTAGCCTGTATTCCGCTACTTTTTCAAGCATATCACCGGGAATCGGTATCTCGGAATAAGTTCTTCCCAACGATTGTTCATCCCAACTATATGCCTTATTCGAGATAAGATCAATAATCCCAACAAAAGATTCATCGGCTCCGATTGGAAGCTGGATAGGAACAGGGACAGCGTTTAATTTTTCACGGATTTGATCAATTACATGATAGAAGTCAGCACCCGTACGATCCATTTTATTAATGTAACTAATCCGGGGAACCTTGTATTTATCAGCCTGACGCCAAACTGTTTCCGATTGAGGCTCCACTCCTCCAACGGCGCAAAAGATAGCAATTGCACCATCTAAAACCCGTAAAGAGCGTTCAACTTCAACCGTAAAATCAACGTGACCGGGAGTATCAATAAGATTAATCCTGTAATTCTGATCATTGAGGTCCCAATAAACTGTAGTAGCTGCTGATGTAATGGTAATCCCGCGTTCTTGCTCCTGAACCATCCAATCCATCGTGGCAGTGCCATCGTGAACCTCACCTAATTTATAATTGATGCCGGTATAATACAAGATACGCTCCGTCGTCGTGGTTTTTCCCGCGTCGATGTGCGCCATTATGCCAATGTTTCTTGTATTTTCTAACTTACCGGTCATATTAACCTTACTTGTTTGTTTTAGAATCTGAAATGACTAAACGCTTTGTTGGCTTCAGCCATACGGTGTGTATCTTCTTTTCGTTTAAATGCAGCGCCTTCTTCTTTATAGGCAGCCATAATTTCAGCAGCCAGTTTTTGGCCAAAACTTTTTTCATGACGCTTACGGGCATAATTCACAAGGGATTTCATCCCAATGGAACTTTTACGTCCAGGACGAATTTCAGAAGGAATCTGAAAAGTGGCACCACCGATCCTCCGACTTCTTACTTCAACAGCAGGAGTAACATTGGCGAGTGCTTTTTTAAAAACTTCAAGACCATTTTCTTTTGTCTTTTCCTCCACAATGGCAATTGCTTCATAAAAAACATCATAAGCGATGTTCTTTTTTCCGGCTAACATCACATTATTTACAAACTTTGTAACTAAGGTATCGCTGAATTTTGGATCCGGGAGAAGGGGCCGTTTTTTTGGTTTTGCTTTTCTCATTATGCTGTCAATTATCCTAACAAATTATGATTTCTTTTCTTTAGGGCGTTTTGCACCATATTTACTACGCCGTTGTTTGCGGCCTTCAACGCCCGATGTGTCGAGTGCACCCCGGATGATATGATAACGAACACCCGGAAGGTCTTTTACACGACCACCCCGGATCATGACAATGGAGTGTTCCTGAAGGTTATGACCTTCACCAGGAATGTAAGCATTTACTTCCTTACCATTCGTAAGCCGAACCCTGGCTACCTTGCGCATCGCGGAATTGGGTTTTTTAGGTGTGGTAGTATAAACACGAACACAAACACCGCGGCGTTGCGGACAGGAATCCAAAGCAGGAGACTTACTTTTGTCTACTAACTTTTTTCTTCCTTTACGAACCAGTTGCGAAATCGTAGGCATATCAATGATTTTGTTTTAATTTCTCTGTTTTTTGCCCTTAAAAAGGGAGTGCAAAATTACTATTTTATTTTACTCTACCAACAAAATCAAACAAAAACTATAAATGAATCTGTTGATTACAATCTTTTTTGGAATAATTGGGCTGGAAAATAAAGGAAGGAGAGATTTTTCGCGAGACTTTCTATCACTTCTGTAAATCAGACTGTGATTGAAACCTATAGTTGTCTCACTTTATCAGGTTTCCTTGCCGTTTCCGACTTTATTCCTTCAAAAATCAAAATAGATTTTCGAGGGTGCAAAGGTAAAACTTATTTTGAATCGACCAAATATTTTTTTTATAATTACAGAAATTTTATTTATCTCTGATAATCATCACAGTACCATCTTGGTCGGGAATCAGCACCAAACTTTCAGGAATTTTTTCCATCAAAGCATTTACTGCATTTATAACACCCTGCCATTGATGATTATAATCGTGAATTAAGATAACTCCTCCTGGTGATAAACGGGGATAGAAAAAGTCTAAGGCAGCCTTTGTCGGAAGATAAAGATCAACATCCAGGTTAACCAATGCGAACCGACTATCCACTATTGGGTTCGATGTATCTGGAAAATATCCTGGATACACTTTAATATTGTCGTTTCCTCTTATATAATCTAATACCTTATGTACACTCGTGTCAGCAAAATTTTTTGAAGTATAGGTGGCCGCCGCTCCGGTTTCCCCAACCAGGTCCTTTGACGGGAAACCAGAAAAAGTATCAAAAAGATGGAATATGCGATCGGAATCCAAATGATGTAGAATTTTCGCACTCTCTCCCTGATACACTCCCACCTCAGCAAAATCGCCGGGTATCTTCTCTCTTCGCAAACGATCCACCTGGAACCACCAGTTGAAAAACCTGACTTTGTCTGGAAAATGTTGTTCCATTTTTTTTAGAATCTTAGGAATTTTCCCTTGTTTTAATGCATATTTCCATTCAGCAGGTTGGTAAGTGTTGTCGAAAAAAACATCCCACATTAATCTAATAAAAAAAATTAAAACAATGAGAATCAGGATATAATTGATCAGTTGAAAAACAGGCAGGTGCATACTATTCAGATTGTTTTGTAAAATTAAATAAAAAGTGATTCCCAACGATAAATTTCAATGCTAAAAACGCTACTTTTGCAGCCGTAATTCAATTATGTCAAAACCCATTCTCGATCAGTTAAATGATGCTCAACGTGCCGCGGTCATTGCCACCGAGGGGCCTGTTATGGTCATTGCAGGCGCTGGATCCGGAAAAACCAGGGCGCTGACTTACCGGGTGGCTTACCTCATTGAAAAGGGGATTGACCCTTTCCATATCTTGGCACTCACCTTCACCAACAAGGCAGCCCGTGAGATGAAAGACCGGATCACGGAACTCGTTGGAACCGAAGCCAAGAATGTCTGGATGGGAACTTTCCATTCAGTCTTTGCCAGAGTATTAAGAATAGAGGGGCATCTCCTGGGATATCCATCCAATTTTACAATCTACGACACCGACGACACCAAACGATTGCTTAAAAACTTAGTTAAAGAAAACAACCTGGATGATAAAATGTATCAACCAAACCAGCTCTTGCATCGGATTTCTTCTGCAAAGACAAGTCTGCTTTCAGCAAAAGATTATCTTGGTAGCCACGAGTTAATTGAATATGACAATACTTCCGGGAAACCATTGACAAGTAAAATTTATACCCAGTATGAAGCCAGACTAAAACGTGCTTCTGCCATGGATTTTGACGATCTTTTGTTCAACATGAATATCCTTTTGCGTGATTTTCCGGAAACATTATACAAATACCAGCAAAAATTCCATTACATCCTGGTAGATGAGTACCAGGATACCAATTACGCACAATATTTGATTGTTAAGAAACTGGCTGCCAATAATGAAAACATCTGTGTGGTCGGTGATGATGCACAGAGCATTTATGGCTTCAGGGGTGCCAATATCCAGAATATCTTGAATTTTAAAACCGATTACCCGGATCATAAGGTATTTAAACTGGAACAAAATTACCGGTCAACCAAGACCATTGTTTCAGCTGCCAATCACGTTATTGAGAACAATAAACATCAGATCACCAAAGAAATATGGACTAAAAATGAGGAAGGTCCTTTAATACAACTGATCCGGGCATCGACCGATATTGAGGAAGCTAATCTTGTTGCTCAGTCCATCTTTGAAAATAAAATGAACCATCAATTGAAGCATGCTGCCTTTGTGATTTTATACCGGACCAATGCCCAATCACGTGCCCATGAGGAAGCGCTGCGAAGATTGAATATTCCCTGCCGGATATACGGTGGACTCTCCTTTTATCAACGAAAGGAAATAAAAGATCTTTTGGCCTATTTCCGACTAACAATTAATAATCGGGATGAGGATGCTTTATTCCGGGTTATTAATTATCCAGCACGTGGCATCGGAAAAACCACCCTTGAAAAATTGGTGATTTTGGCCAATGAACATCAACTTACTCTTTTTGACTTGATTGAAAATCCTCCCGCTGATTTCAGGTTTCCGGAAAACACTGGGAATAAATTGAATGGATTTATAACAATGATAAAGAGTTTTTCAGCATTGTTGAAATCGAAAAACGCATTTGAACTGGCCAAACACATTGCCGGCTCCTGCGGCCTGATGAAAGAATTGTATGATGATAAAACGCCGGAAGGAGTAAGCCGTTTTGAAAATCTTGAGGAGTTATTAAATGCCATCAAAGAGTTTTCCGAATCTCCAAGGGCCAATATGGAAACCGGGGAGATCGAAAACAATGTGGTACGGACTCTTGACGAATTTATGCAAGACATAGCGTTGATCACAGATGCAGATAAGAAAGAAGCAGATGGAGATGACCGTGTTACGCTAATGACGGTTCATTCGGCCAAGGGGCTTGAATTCCCTTATGTATATGTAGTCGGAATGGAGGAAAACCTTTTCCCTTCCATCCAATCCTTGAATTCCCGTTCGGATCTTGAGGAAGAACGACGGTTATTCTATGTTGCGGTAACCCGAGCACAGCAAAAACTGACCCTGTCTTATGCCGAAAACCGTTACCGTTGGGGTACTCCTACCATGTGTGAGCCAAGCAGGTTTATCAGTGAGATTCCTGATGTTTTCCTGGATTTTCCAAAAATAGCCCCTGTACATAAAAGTTCTAACCACTCACAAAATTGGTCAGCCCAATTACCTGGTTTAGAACTGCCTCTTAAAATTAACCTCCCTCCAAAAAAATTTCAAAAAATATCCAATCTCAAACCAGATTCAAAAACAAATATTTCGGAACCAACTTTCGAACCAGCCGATACCGCCGATATCCTTCCCGGAATGGAAGTGCAACACGAACGATTTGGAAAGGGAAAGGTAGTGGGCATCGAAGGGGTTGGCCCTAATAAAAAAGCTACCGTCTTTTTCCCAACAATCGGGCAGAAACAATTGCTTTTGCGGTTTGCAAAACTAAGGATCATATAAAAATTGTATCTTTGCAAAAAACATCAAGTGAACAAAGAAATGGAATACAATACCACCCGCGACATTATGTTTATTCCCGAATATGGTCGGAATATTCAGCGGATGATAAAATATATATGTACAATTGAAGATCGTGAAAAGCGGACATTGGCTGCAAAATTTATTGTCAATGTGATGGCCCAAATGCATCCCAATGTCAAGGAATCAGCTGATTACAAACATAAATTATGGGACCATTTATTCATTATTTCCGATTTTAAACTTGATGTGGATGCTCCGTATTCTCCTCCTCCCCCATTATCATTAAGTACAAAACCCGAACATTTATCATATCACGAAAAAGAGATTGAATTCAAACATTACGGGAAAAATATTGCCGTGATGATTGAAAAAGCGACTTCGTATGAGGATGGACCCGAGAAAGAAGCATTGGTTCATGCCATTGCTAACCACATGAAAAAATCGTACCTAAACTGGAACCGCGAATCGGTGAGCGATGAATTGATTGAAAAACATCTTGCCATCTTGTCAAAAGATCTGTTAAAACTCAACGAGGATTTCAAATTTACCCACACGAATGATATTCTGGCGCAAAACCAGAAAAGAAAACCCTTTCGGCAAGTTCCGGAAAGAAATTTTAACAAAACTGGTTTCCCTAAGCAAAATTTCAATAACTCCCGGGGCCGAAATAAATCTCAATGAGTTCTTTCGAGATCATCGGAGGAAAAAAATTAACGGGGGAAATCGTTCCCCAAGGCGCAAAAAACGAGGCCCTTCAAGTAATTTGTGCTACCCTTTTAACTGAAGATCAGGTCACCATTCACAATGTTCCCGATATCCGGGACGTAAACAAGTTAATTGAGCTCCTCATTTCACTTGGTGTAGAAGTTAAAAAAAAATCAGGAAGTACCTATATTTTCCAGGCCCATCATATCCAATTTGATTATCTGAGAAGTACCGAATTTCGGCAACAGGCAGCCAGCTTACGTGGCTCCATTATGATCCTGGGACCTTTACTGGCAAGATTTGGAAAAGGTTTCGTCTATGTTCCCGGTGGAGATAAAATCGGTCGACGGCGTTTGGATACCCATTTTCAAGGGTTACAGAAACTCGGTGCAAAATTTGAATATTCCCCGCTTAATCAATTTTTTAGCGTAACTGCGCCCAAATTGAAAGGGGCCTATATGTTGTTGGATGAAGCATCTGTTACGGGAACTGCCAATATCATTATGGCTGCTGTTAAGGCTGAAGGCGTAACAACCATTTTTAATGCTGCCTGTGAACCCTATATTTATCAACTATGTCTCCTCCTTGTTTCGATGGGTGCTCAAATCCAAGGGATTGGATCCAACCTTCTCACAATCCATGGAGTGACTTCACTTCATGGTAGCGCTCATACGTTATTGGCCGATATGATTGAAATCGGTAGCTTCATCGGTCTTGCTGCAATGACACGCTCTGAGATAACGATAAAAAATGTGAATTATCCTCAATTGGGTTTGATTCCTGATGTTTTTCGTCGACTTGGAATAATAATTGAACAAAAAGAAGATGATATCTATATTCCCTCTCAGGACAATTATACAGTAGAATCATACATGGATGGCTCTATCATGACCATCGCAGATGCTCCATGGCCAGGATTTACCCCTGATCTCATCAGTATCATGCTGGTCATTGCTACCCAGGCTAATGGAAGTGTCCTCATCCATCAGAAAATGTTTGAAAGCCGACTTTTCTTTGTCGATAAATTAATCGACATGGGTGCCAAAATCATCCTTTGTGACCCGCACCGTGCTACAGTTATAGGACTCAACCACCAATATCCTTTACGTGGGATCCGAATGTCATCACCTGATATCCGTGCGGGAGTAGCCCTGCTGATTGCAGCATTATCTGCTGAAGGAATTAGTATTATTGACAATATTGAACAAATAGATCGGGGATATCAGCAAATTGATTTGCGATTGCAACAATTGGGGGCCTCCATCAGGAGAATACCCGGCTGACAAATTGTCTTATCTGATCTACTGGCAAGTTTTTTGATATCTTTTCACAAATTAAACTTGAATTAACTTGAATTATGACCAAAAAACATAAAGAGGATGAAATAGAAGAATCGAAAGATCAGCAGGAAGTTCAGGAAACTCCAGAAACAAATGGAGAGAACACGGAAGCACCGCAATCTACTGATTATCTATCTCAAATTGCTGAATTGAACGACAAATATCTGAGGCTTTACTCAGAATTCGATAATTACAGAAAACGAACCCTCAAGGAGAAGATTGAAACGAGTAAGTATGCATCTTTAGATATCATTACTAAACTGCTCCCTATTCTTGATGATTTCGACCGAGCTATCAAAGCATTTGATTCTTCAGATGATACCGGAAAAGCATTGAAAGATGGGATATTGTTGATTTATAATAAATTTTTTGCAATTCTCTATCAACAAGGTTTAGAGCAGATGCGAACGCTCGGTGAATCTTTTGATACCGATTTTCACGAAGCAATCACCCAGATCCCTGCGCCAAATCCGGACCAGAAAGGCAAGATCGTTGACGAAATATTAAAAGGCTATTTACTTCATGGGAAAGTAATCCGTTATGCCAAAGTGGTAGTCGGAATATAAATTATTAATCTGGGATCCGAATAGGAATTTAATTTAATGGGAAAACGAGATTTTTACGAAATATTGGAAGTTGGGAAAGATGCCACTCCTGAGGAATTAAAGAAGGCATATCGCAAACAAGCGATCCGATTTCATCCGGATAAAAACCCCGGAAATAAAGAAGCTGAAGAAAAGTTCAAAGAAGCTGCAGAGGCTTATGAAATACTTAGCGATCCAAAAAAACGTCGCCAGTATGATCAATTTGGTCATGCCGGGATGGGAAATGGAGGCGGCTTTTCTGGATTTGGCGGCGGCGGCATGAGTATGGAAGATATCTTTTCTCACTTCGGAGATATATTCGGTGGTGGAGGAAGTGATCCTTTCAGCTCATTTTTTGGTGGAGGCGGTGGGCGTAGGGGCCGAACCGTAAATCGGGGTTCGAATCTAAGGGTGAAAGTAAAACTGAGTCTTGAGGAAATTGCCCAGGGAGTTGAAAAAAAGATTAAAGTAAATAAATATATTGCTTGTTCCTCTTGTCATGGATCTGGCGCTAAGGATGGAAGTTCTTATTCAACGTGTTCCACTTGCAAAGGAACCGGTCATATTTCCCGTGTTACCTCCACTTTTTTAGGTCAGATGCAAACCACTTCCACTTGTCCCAATTGCGGAGGAGAAGGGAAAATCATTACCGACAAATGTACCAAATGTGCAGGCAACGGAATCATTAAGGGAGAAGAAGTGATTGCCATTCGTATTCCTGCTGGCGTTGCCGAAGGGATGCAATTATCGATGGGTGGAAAAGGAAATGCTGCAGCACGTGGTGGAATCGCCGGAGACCTCCTGATCCAAATCGAAGAATTGAAGCACGAATTGTTCGAACGCGATGGGAATCACCTTATGTACGAACATTATATCACTTTCACTGATGCCGCCCTTGGAGTCAACACAGAAGTGCCTACCATTGATGGAAAAGTGAAAATCAAAATAGAACCCGGTACTCAAAGCGGAAAAATTCTTCGTTTGCGTGGAAAAGGATTGCCCAGCGTAAATGGCTATGAAGGGAAAGGGGATCTCATGGTTACCATCCTGATATGGACACCAAAATCCTTGACAAAAGAAGAGAAAATAATCCTTGAAAAACTTGGGGAATCCCATAATTTTCAACCTGCTCCCGGAAACCGTGAAAAGAGTTTTTTTTCTAGAATGAAAGACTATTTTGAACAATAATCTGTAATTCCAATATGGATATTTTCTCCGCACAGGGCGTTTCTAAGCATTACTCCAACCACTTCGCTCTCGATAACGTCAGTATTCAGGTCGAAGAAGGAAGCATTTTCGGATTGCTGGGGCCTAATGGTGCAGGAAAAACTACACTGCTCCGAATTATCAATCAAATTATCGCTCCCGATTCCGGGATTTTATCTTTTGAAGGACATCCGCTCGTTCCCAATGACGTTTCGCATATTGGATACTTGCCGGAAGAACGTGGTTTGTATAAAAAAATGACTGTTGGGGAACAAGCCCTGTACCTTGCCCAGCTCAAGGGACTAACCCATCACGAAGCCCTTAAACGGCTAAATTTCTGGTTCGATAAATTCGAAATAAAATCCTGGTGGAATCGTAAAGTAGAAGAACTCTCAAAAGGAATGCAGCAAAAAGTTCAATTTATGATTACCATCATTCATGAACCTAAACTCCTCATTTTTGATGAACCATTCAGCGGATTTGACCCCATCAATGCCAATTTACTGAAAGAAGAAATCCTATCCCAACAAAAAAACGGGGCCACCATTATCTTTTCAACCCACAATATGGCATCGGTGGAAGAATTGTGTGACCATATTGCCCTGATCAACCATTCCAAAGTAGTCTTGAGCGGGAAAGTCCATGACATTAAAAAAACATTTAAAACCAATACCTTTACCGTCAGCTTCAACGGAAATAAGGATCCACTATGCACCCTCCTTCCTGATTCATTCGAAATCCTTGAAGAAAATCAAGATTCCGATCACCGGCATGCACAGATCAAACTTCCTCCCGAATCAACTCCCAACGACCTGCTTGGTTATATGCTTCCAAAATATCTGATCTATGCAATAAATGAGGTAATTCCGAGCATGAATGACATCTTTATCCAGGCGGTGACCCAACCCCTTTCAGTAACTCGAAATTAACATGAGAAAGATCCTGCTGATCATCCAACGTGAATATCTGACCCGTGTTAAGCAACGCTCTTTCATTGTCATGACCATCCTTGGCCCCCTTCTGATGGCTGCTACTATTGTTATCCCAATTTATCTGGCCTCCCGGACAAATGAAGTTAAAACAGTTGCCGTTCTTGACGAAACCGGAATTTTTAACCAAAAATTCAAGGATTCTGATGATATTAAATTTCATTACCTGATAAGTGATATTAACACTGCCAAATCAAATTTTATTAAAAGTGGTGATCACGCATTATTATACATTCCAAAAACGGAAGTAACCTTGCCGACCAATGCACTGTTATATGCAGAAAACAATGTCAACATTAACGTAAAAAACTACATTAAAAATGTCATGGGTCGACAAATCGAAGAACTAAAACTGGAGGCCAGACTTCGCGATTTGCAGACCGATAAAAAAGAGCCCATTGTAGTGGAAGATATTCTCAGATCGATAAAAACAACTGTGGATATCAGCACGTTGAAAATCGGAAAAAATGGCATAGAGTCAAAAAGCTATACGGAGATTAGCATGGTACTGGGGATGTTTGCCGGAATTCTGATTTACTTTTTTATTTTCATGTTTGGATCACAGGTAATGCGAGGTGTAATCGAAGAAAAAACCAGCCGGATTGTGGAGGTAATCATATCTTCGATAAAACCATTTCAACTGATGATGGGAAAGATCATCGGAGTTGGGTTGGTTGGGTTGACACAGTTTTTACTTTGGGTTGTTCTCACCTTCGGCATTGTTACGGTGGTTACCTCTACCATAACTTCCAAGTCCACACAAAAATCCACAACAGAACAGATGATAGGAAATCAAAAGGCCATTCAACCTGTTCTCTCTGAGGATCTATCAAAACAAGATGACACCTCAAATCAAGGAGTTAATGGCGTTTTGGAAGCTTTGAATTCTGTGAATTTTCCAGTCATGATCGGGGCATTTCTGTTTTTCTTCATTTTTGGATATTTGATGTATGCTGCTTTGTTTGCTGCAATTGGTGGAGCTGTCGACAGTGAAGCAGATACCCAGCAGTTTATGTTCCCCATTACCATTCCGCTCATATTGGCGATTATCATGTCGCAATTTATTATTCAGGATCCAGGGGGAGCTGTCTCTTTCTGGTTTTCAATCATACCCCTTACCTCTCCAGTCGTAATGATGATCCGGATTCCTTTTGGAGTTCCATATCTTGAGATTGTACTTTCTATGGTTCTTTTGATTCTTGGATTCCTGGGGACAACCTGGTTGGCGGCAAAAATATACCGTACAGGAATCCTGATGTATGGAAAAAAAGTAAATTATAAGGAACTCTGGAAGTGGATCAAATATAAAAATTAAGCTGCTTGCTACAGTTTATCAAGCATTTTTGTCCATTCATATTTCTTCCGTTTTTTCCAATCCATTTTATGATAAACATAGCTGATTATCAAGGGTAAAACGCTTGTGGCTTCGGCATATACCATTTTTTCATAAACAGTATCAACCTTCCCCCAGGAAGAAGCTTCTTTCAAAGTGGAACTGGAGCAGGCTCCATCACGGGGATCGGCAACTGTAATCTGAACAGCATATTTGTGCATGGGGACCTCTTTCCCAAGGACTTCAGCACAAATCACGGTATCTTGAACAAAGTTTTTCGGTGTTCCACCTCCAATCATAAACAATCCGGAAGTCTTTGCTGCCATTTTGATTCTCGTCAATTCCATAAAATCTTTTACAGAATCGATGGAAACATGCTTTTCGGGATGATCAAGTTGGTGTTTAACCAATCCAAACCCTGCACTACAGTCGCTAAATGCAGGACAAAAAACAGGGACATTGTGTTCGTAACAAGCCTGAACCAGAGAATCTTTTTTCTTAGAATTTTTCACCAGCCATTTCCCCATTTCACGGATAAACTCACGGGAGGAGTATGGTCTCGGATCAAGGGTATTGGCAATTTTATTGATGGTCATATCACAAACCTGAAGCTCTTCCTCATCAATAAAGGTATCATAGATCCGGTCAACGTAATTATTCCGCAACAGCCGATCATCTGCGTTATAAGATCCTTTATAATGTTTAAATCCCAGTGCTTCGAAAAAATCCATATCAACAATGGAAGCCCCGGTTGCAACAATTGCATCCACCATATTGTTCTTTACCATATCTACATATATCTGCATACACCCCGCAGCGCTTGTACTACCGGCCAAAGTGAGAAAAACAGTACACCCTTTGTCACGGATCATCATGTTTAAGATATCAGCTGCTGCTGCAGTATCACGCGAGGTAAAAGACATATCGCGCATAGCATCAATGATGGAAGTCGAATTGATTGCAGTTATGTCAATGTGTTTGACAACTTCATTTAAAATTTCCTTTTTCTTCATAATGTTCACGGTTTGCATCAATGGCAAAAATAAGTATTAATATCCTAAAATTTTTAACATCGATTTGAAACTTTGTTCTTTTGAAAAAAGTTTAGTAGTAACTTCCTCTGTTTCTTCATCAACATCGATCAATACATGTTTGGGAGCAGGAATCAAACAATGCTGTATTCCCCCATAACCTCCAATTGCTTCCTGATAGGCACCGGTATGAAACATTCCGATATATTGGGTTCCTGTAAGACTGAATTTAGGTAAAAACACAGCATTACTATGTTCTTCGGCATTATAAAAGTCTTCACTGTCGCACGTAAGGCCTCCTAAAAAAACCCGTTCGTACTCAACATCCCAGTTATTCACTGCTAAAAGAATAAATTTTTGGTTTATTGCCCATGTATCAGGTAAGGTATTCATAAATGAGCTATCAATCATGTTCCATATTTCACGGTCATTTTGTCTTTTCTGGTCAATAATTGAAAAAAGAACCGCGCCACTTTCTCCAACAGTGAACGATCCAAACTCAGTAAATATATCCGGATCAGGAACTTCATTTCGCTCACAAATACTTTTTATCTGAGCAATGATCTCTTCCGCCATATATTCATAATCATAAACAAAATCCAAAGAATTTTTAATAGGCAACCCACCTCCGATGTTCAGTGAAGTCAATTCCGGGCATATTTTTTTAAGGTCACAATATACATTAACACTCTTGGTCAATTCATTCCAATAGTAAGCCTTATCCTTAATTCCGGTATTGATGAAAAAGTGTAACATTTTAAGTTCAACCTTGGGATTATTTTGAATTTTTTCCAAAAAATAGGGAACAATATCATTATAACGAATTCCAAGTCTGGAAGTATAAAAATCAAACTTAGGTTCCTCTTCTGAAGCAATCCGGATTCCGATCTTTACTTTTGTCTGCAGTCCCGATTCAAATTTATCCAACTCAAACAGGTTATCAAGGACTGGGATTACATTCGTATAACCTGAGTTTACCAGATGCACAATATTTTCAATGTACTGAGGTCGCTTGAATCCATTACAAATAATATATTTATCCTTAGAAAACAAACCTCTTTCATTCAAATCTTCGATAATGGAAATATCAAAGGCCGAAGAGGTTTCCAGATGAATTTCATTTTTAAGAGCCTCCTCCAGGATAAAACTGAAATGAGAACTTTTGGTGCAATAGCAATAGTGATAATCGCCCTGATAATCCACCTTCGCCATAGCTACATTAAACAACCTTTTCGCACGCTGAATCTGTGAACTGATTTTAGGTAAATAACTTATTTTAAGCGGAGTACCATACTGTTTAATAATGTCCATTAAGGGTACTTTGTGAAAATAAAGCTCATTTTCAATCACTTCAAATTCTTCCTGAGGAAAATCAAATGTTTGTTCAATAAGATCAATATATTTGTTTTTCATCGAATAATTGATTAATGTAAGTTACTTGGATTGAATATTTTTTGCAAATGTAAATCATTCGGATTTAATTTATATTAATTTTTCATTCAATAATTCAATCTACTTTATATTTTTGTCGGCTCAAATATGAAAGAAACCGAAACGCTCGAGAATTTGTTGGGCATGGAAATGTCACGCAGGAATACTGATTTGGTGGCAAATCTGGTGTCGCAGAAGCAGGAATTACTAAATCCCCTGATGGAAATTTTTCTTCGTAACGAAAATCCTGTAAGCAGAAGAGCGGCCTGGGTTATTGATGTCGTATCCAAACGGTTTCCCGAACAAATGGAACCTTTTCTTCACTCCATAGTTGAATCTTTACCAAAGTTTCAACATGATGGATTAAAAAGACATGCGCTTCATATTCTATATCATTCCCAGCTACCAGATGAAAGAGATATCGGTATCCTATTAAAAATTTGCTTCGATTGGCTGATCTCGCCACAAGAAGCAGTTGCAGCTAAGGTTTATTGCATGGATATGCTTTACAGAATTTCAGAATTTGAACCTGCCATCCGCCAGGAATTAGCCGACTCCATTGAATGGCGATTGCATGAGGAAACTTCCGGATTCAGGAGCCATGGAATAAAAATTCTTAAGAAAATAAAGGGAACACAAATATGCTCTTTGAATGATGTAAATTCCGTCTAATATGGATAAAACCAAGAACAATAAGCGAGATAATTGCCCTTAAAAAACAGCTCCTTTTACTGGTATTTCATCAAAGCAGGAATATAGTTGTGATAATTCTATTGGATATTTCACCGAGTTTTTCTATTTTTGCACCCTCTAAAAAAATCAGGAAGTATATTTTTAATACATCTAAATTTTCAATCTCATGCAGAACAAAGGCGTTATAAAGTTTTTTGTGATCACGTTCATATTAGTTTGTTTATTCCAGTTGTCATTCACATTTATCGGTTACCATTATACCGGTAAAGCTAAAGATTATGCCAATTCTGCATCCGTGAAGGCATTGGCCAAACAAATGGCCAAAGGAAACACCTTAGAGGAAGAGTATTTTTATGACTCAATATCAAAAGCACGGCTGGAATATTTCAACGATTCGATGGCAAATATCACAGTTTACAATATTCTTCTAAAGAAATACACCCTTAGGGATGTTAAGGAACGTGAAATAAATCTCGGACTTGACCTTAAAGGAGGGATGAATGTTACCATGGCCGTTTCAGTTCCCGATGTAGTTCGGGCACTTTCAGGATACAATCAGGATCCGACCTTTAATAAGGCGTTACAGAAAGCCATTGAAAAAGAGAAATCAAGCACTCGTGATTTCGTAGATCTTTTTGCAGAATCTTTTAATGAAATTGATCCCAATGCAAAACTGGCCGCGATTTTCAATACCGTAGAATTAAAAGACAAAATCAACTATAGTACCAGCAACGCCGACGTGATTAAAGTGATCAGGGAAGAAAGTAACGCTGCCATTGACCGTACTTTTAACATCCTTACTACTCGTATCGACCGTTTTGGTGTAGTTCAACCCAATATTCAAAAATTACAAACTGCTGGACGTATCCTTATCGAACTTCCAGGTATCAAAGAACCCGAACGGGTTCGTAAACTTTTACAAGGAACTGCCCAACTTGAATTCTGGGAAACATACCAGTTCCCTGATCTTCAACCTTTCTTTGGAGAAGCCAATAAGAAGCTGGTTTCAATCCTTTCTGCCACCAAAGATAGTATTCAAGCCGATAGTACCCTAAAAGCCGACAGTGCTGCTGCTTTTAAAGCTGTTGCTGAAAAACAAACCCTGTCTGAAAAAAAAGAATCTACTCAAAAAACAGAAGCTAAAAAAGAGACTACAAAACCAGAAACATCAAAGGGGAATGCTTTATTGAAACAACTTGGAAAAGATTCTTCTAAAACCGCATCAGCCAATAAAAAGAATGAATCCTTCGAAGATTATGCAAAAAAGAATCCCCTCTTTGCCTATTTAAATCCTGCTATTTATCAAAATAAAGAGGGACAATATGTTGCTGGTCAAACCGCCATGGTTGGACGTGCTTTTATCAAGGATACAGCCAAGGTAAATCATCTGCTCAGGCTTACGAAAAACATGTTCCCCAGAGATATGAAGTTAGCTTGGACCGTAAAACCCCGTGACGAAGAAAAAGACATTCTCGAATTGGTTGCCCTGAAAGTGACCTCGCGCGATGGCTCGCCTGCTTTAAGTGGAGATGTCATCACAAACGCCCGTCAGGACTATGATCAAAATGGGCGCGTTGAAGTCTCTATGTCGATGAATTCTGAAGGTGCTCGGATATGGAAACGGTTAACCGGTGACAATATCGGAAAACAAGTCGCTATTGTACTCGACGGGTATGTGTATAGTTATCCCAATGTCAATGGAGAAATTCCTAATGGAATGTCCTCTATTACGGGCGGAAATATGACTGTAGAAGAGGCACAAGATCTCGCTAATATCCTGAAAGCTGGTAAACTTCCGGCCCCTGCACGAATCGTGGCCGAAGAAATTGTCGGACCATCCCTCGGTCAGGAATCCATCAATGCCGGTCTTCTCTCTTTCATTATTGCATTTATCGGGGTACTCCTTTATATGTCCCTTTATTACAACGGTGCCGGTCATGTAGCCGATATCGCCCTCTTCGCCAACGTATTTTTCCTGTTTGGAGTATTGGCCTCAATTGGTGCAGTTTTAACCCTCCCCGGTATTGCTGGTATCGTTCTTACCCTCGCTATGGCAGTGGACTCCAACGTTATTATTTACGAACGTATGCGAGAAGAAATTCGAGCGGGAAAAGGCATGCGGCTCGTTGTGAAGGATGGTTTCCATCACGCTTATTCTGCAATTATCGACGGTCACGTTACGACTATCCTTACGGGTATTGTTCTCTATATTTTCGGATCAGGTCCTATCCAGGGCTTTGCAACAACCCTCGTTATCGGTTTGTTACTCTCCCTGTTTTCATCCATTTTCATTGCCCGACTATGCTTTGAATGGATGCTCGACCGAAATATAAATATCACTACGGGGAATAAATATACCATGGAAGTTTTCCATAATATCAACATCAATTTCATTGGTTTACGAAAAAAGATGTACATCCTTTCTATTTGCATTATCATTCCCGGAATTATCAGCATCTTTATCCGTGGTTTGGATCCCGGTCTTGATTTTACCGGTGGCCGGAGTTTTATCGTACGATTTGATCAGAATGTTTCCACCAATGACATTCGTCAATCTCTGTTTAAAACTTTCGGTGAATCACCAGAAGTAAAAACATTCGGTCCGAATACCCAGGTAAAGATTACTACTAAATTTATGATCAATAACCGGGACCAAAAGTCGGATTCGATTGTCAATGCCAAATTGTTCGAAGGAGTAAAAGGTTTTTATAAAACTCCAATAACATTTACCGATTTTAAGGCTACCGATTCAAAAAAAATCATTGGGGAGTTAAGTTCTCAACGTGTTGACCCGACGATTTCTTATACCTTGATTTGGAGAGCCTTTATGGCCGTACTATTTTCATTAGTCATTATCTTTATATACATTGCTATCCGTTTTAGGAACTGGCAATTTGGTGTCGGAGGTGTTACTTCACTTTTCCATGATACTTTGATTATTCTTACGATGTTTACCTTATTCCATGGAATTCTACCTTTCGGAATGGAAATAGACCAGACATTTATTGCGGCAATTCTAACCGTTATCGGCTATTCCATCATGGATACGGTAATCATTTTTGACAGGATTCGTGAATATCGTGCATTATATCCGAAACGAGATCTGGCGAATAATATCAACGCTGCCATCAACAGCACCTTAGGTCGTACCATTAACACCTCGGGTATCACGCTCGTTACGTTGATCGTAATCTTTATCTTTGGTGGTGAGGTACTTCGTGGATTCTGTTTCGCCCTTATCATTGGGGTTATTTCAGGTACCTATTCATCGGTATTTAATGCCACTCCAATTGCCTATGATATTTTAATGTATCAGAAAAGAAAAAAAGACAGAAAAGAATTGGCGTTAAAAACCAAAGGAAAATAATCCTTTCCGGATTTCTTCGAATAAAACAAACCCTGTCGGTTCGGTCTAATTCCCACGACAGGGTTTGTTGTTTTTGCAATTTTATGTAAGTTTGTGCGTTAAACCAGCAATCTAAATTGCATTATTATGCGAGTTTCATTTCTTCCTTTCTTATTTCTCCTTTTTCTTTACCCTTCTGCAACATTATTGAGCCAGAATAAATTTTCCAAGGCAGCTGACGAAGCTTATTCTGATCAGATGTTTCTGTTGGCATTGCAGAAATATCAAAAAGCTTATTCAAAAGTTAAAAACAACAAAGTGGAGCGGGATCGAATCTCCTTTCGCATGGGTGAATGTTACCGGATGATGAACAATACAAAAAAAGCTGAAATTGCCTATAAACGCCTGGTCGTCAATTCAAAATATGTAAAGGAAGATCCTAAAATTTTATTACTTTATGCAGACATGCTCAAAGCCAATGGCAACTATGAAGAAGCAATAAAACAATACCAAGCCTATAAAGAGAAGGTTCCCGGTGATTCAAAGGCAGATATCGGGGTAGAAAGTTGCACTATGGCTAAAGAATGGATAGCAAACCCATCAAAATATCAGGTAAAAATTGAGAAAGCGCTCAATTCCAAAGAAGATGATTTCGCTCCGGCATTTGCAGATAAAAAATATAATGGCATCATTTTCACCTCCGACCGCAATGGCGCTAAAGGAAGGGATGTTGACAACTGGACCGGATTAGGGTTTTCCGATTTTTTCTTTTCCCGGATTGATAGGAAAGGCGATTGGAGTAAGCCAGTTTTGGCAGATGAATCGAATATGATAAATTCCAAAGCCAACGATGGAGTAGGTCAATTTAATCCAAGATTTTCTGCTTTCTATTTTACCCGTTGCTGGAACGACCCAAAACGAAAAAACGGTTGCGCTATTTTCCGTTCCACACGGACCGGAGGTACCAACTGGAGTGAACCGGAAAAAGTGGAATTAGGTGGAGATTCCTCCACCGTTATGGGCCATCCCAGCCTAAGTACTGATGAATCAATATACTTTTCAGCCGATCTTCCCGGCGGACATGGAGGGAAAGACATTTGGGTTGCTCGTCGCGATAAAAAAGGGGGTAAATATATGAAAGAAAATCTCGGCCCAGAAGTTAATACCGCAGGAGATGAACTTTTTCCTTTTATCCGTAATGATAGTATCTTATATTACTCCTCCAATGGCCTTCCCGGCATGGGTGGATTGGATATCTTTAAAACCACTCGATCCAATGGAAAATGGAGTCGCCCTGAAAACCTGAAATATCCCATTAATTCTGCAGCCGATGACTTCGCGATGATCTTCAATGCGGAAGAAGCAGAACAGGGTTTATTCACATCCAACAGACTGGGTGGAAAAGGACGTGATGATATCTATTCTTTTGTCATCCCTCCTGTTTACTTTACTCTGGAAGGAAACATTACGGATGACCGTACCCTGCAACCTGTTGCAAATGCGAAAGTGAGAATAGTAGGAACAAATGGCCGAGCCATTGAAGACAATACCGATGAAAAAGGACATTACGGGTTCAATAAAATGCAGATTTCCATAAATACAACTTATGATATTTTAGTGACCAAAAAAGATTATTTTAACGAAAAAGGACGTGAAACTACAGTGGGACTTGAACGAAGCAAAGATATTGTAAGAGATTTCGTTTTACGTCCTATCCCTAAGAAACCAGTAGTACTCCCCGATATTTTGTATGATCTGGCTAAATGGGATCTGAAGCCACAATACCGTGATTCTTTGCAAGGGCTTATAGAAACTCTTGATGCCAATGAAAATCTCGTGGTTGAACTTGCTTCACATACCGATTCCAGGGACAGTGAAGAACGAAACGACATCCTATCGCAGAAACGAGCCCAGAGTGTTGTTGATTATCTCATTTCCCGAGGTATTGATCCCGACCGGCTCGTGGCTAAGGGATATGGAGAACGTACACCCAGAATTCTTACCAAAGATATTACAAGAGATGGATACACTTTCAAAGCAGGTACTATACTGAATGATTCCGTCATCAATCTTCTTCCAGGAAACAACGTCAAGGAAACTGCGCATCAACTCAATCGCCGTACGGAATTCAGCATCCTTCGCAACGATTATATCCCCAAAAATAAAATCGGAAAAACTGTTCCTGTTTCAAAAGTTGAAATTGTTGTAAAACCAGAAGAAAATAATGTTTCCGTTACCAAAAACAAGGATGGCTACTTTCAGGGAACTGGTTTTATCAATGGCATTACGACAACATTTGTATATGATGCCAGAGAAAAAGAGGTGTTTATCTCTCCCAACCTTGCGCTAAAATTATTGAAAGATGGTGTCATCGATAAATCAAGTTTCGAAGGAGATGCCTCAAAAATCATCGGGGAAGGTTCGATCTCAGACAAAGCAGTGCTAACACTTCAGGAGATTAGAATCGGCAAAAACACCATTAAAGATATAAAAGTAACCGTAAATAAAAAAATCCTGTCACTTCAGTTCGGGGAGATTACCTTGAAGAAATTTGGCAAATTCAATATTGATGAAGCCAGTGGATTGATTATTTTTGATTAATTGCATGTCAGACCTTTCGAGATACGAAAAACGGGGTGTTTCTTCCTCTAAGGAGGAAGTACACCAAGCCATCCGTAATATTGATAAAGGGCTTTACCCAAAAGCTTTTTGTAAGATTATCCCCGACCACCTCGGTGGAGATCCAGCATGGTGTAACATCATGCATGCGGATGGAGCCGGAACAAAATCATCACTAGCCTATCTCTATTGGAAAGAGACTGGCGATTTGAGTGTTTGGAAAGGAATCGCCCAGGATGCTATTGTCATGAATCTCGATGATTTGCTTTGTGTTGGTGCAACCAATAATATTCTCCTCTCCTCCACCATTGGCCGAAATAAGAACCTCATCCCTGGAGAAGTTGTTTCTGCCATTATTCAGGGAACAGAAGCCTTTCTGGCGGAGATGAGAGAGTTGGGAATCGGAATTTGGTCAACTGGTGGAGAAACAGCTGATATCGGCGATCTGGTTCGGACTGTTGTTGTCGATTCTACTGTTACATGCCGTATGAAACGTGAAAATGTAATCGATAATGGCAAAATCCGGGAAGGAGATGTGATTGTTGGGTTGGCTTCCTACGGAAAAGCCAGCTACGAAAAAGAGTATAATGGGGGAATGGGAAGCAACGGACTGACATCTGCCCGCCACGATGTCCTGAAAAAGTTGTATTCCTCTAAATACCCCGAAAGTATTGACCCTGGATTGCCTGAATCATTGATTTATTCCGGAAGTAGAGAAATAACGGAACCTTCTTTAGTTTCCGGAACTGATATCGGGAAACTGATACTCTCCCCTACACGCACTTATGCGCCAGTTGTAAATAAAATTTTTACTTTTCACAAACGAAACATTCATGGAATGGTTCATTGCAGTGGTGGCGCTCAGACAAAAATTTTGCATTTTATTGACAATTTACATATTGTTAAAAACAATCTCTTTCCATGTCCTCCCTTATTCCAGCTGATTCAACAGGAATCCGAAACCCCCTGGAAAGAGATGTATAAAGTATTTAATATGGGTCATCGGCTTGAATTCTATGTTCCGGAATCGATAGCGACATCCATTATTGATATCGCTGCCAGTTTCAATATTGAAGCTAGGATAATCGGCTATTGTGAAACAGGAGCAGGGACACACCTCACGCTTAAATCACCCTACGGCGAATTTCTGTACTAATTATCTCACTTTCAGTATCCCGGATTTTTCATACCTTTGTACATTCATTCTAAGGAGTAATATGTTAGATAAATTAGAAGCAATAAAGCAAAAATTCGAAGATCTCCAGACACAAATGAGTGATCCTACCGTGATGAACGATATGAAACGCTACATCAAGCTCAACAAAGACTACAAGGAATTGTTGCCGATCATGGATGCCTTTGTTCTGTATAAAAATATTTTATCAAATATTGATAATGCCAAGGATATTATCCACCATGAGAAAGATGAAGAGTTCCGGAGCATGGCCAAAGAAGAGCTGAACAGTCTGACCCTCGAAAAAGATAAGATGGAAGAGGATATCCGGATGCTATTGGTTCCTAAAGATCCGGAGGATGAGAAAAACGCCGTGATAGAGATCCGGGCCGGAACCGGAGGCGATGAAGCCAGCATTTTTGCCGGAGACTTGTTCAGAATGTATAATAAATTCGCTGAAACCAAGAAATGGAAAGTCGAATTGGTTGATTTTACTGAAGGAACCATGGGCGGATTCAAAGAAATTATTTTCAATCTTTCCGGCGAAAATGTTTACGGATTGATGAAATATGAATCAGGCGTTCATCGGGTACAGCGGGTTCCTCAAACTGAAACTCAGGGCCGGGTACATACTTCGGCTGCCACAGTAGCAGTATTACCTGAAGCCGATGAATTTGATGTAGAAATCAAACCTTCCGATATCAGAAAAGATACTTTTTGTTCTTCAGGTCCGGGCGGGCAGTCGGTAAATACAACTTATTCTGCCATTCGGTTGACCCATATTCCCTCTAATATTGTGGTTTCCTGCCAGGATGAAAAATCACAGATTAAGAATTTTGAAAAAGCCATGAAGGTACTTCGATCCCGGCTTTACGAACTGGAACATCAGAAATACCTGGATGAAATATCGAAAAAACGCAAGACCATGGTCTCAACCGGTGACCGTTCAGCTAAAATCAGGACTTACAACTATCCACAAAGTCGGGTAACCGACCACCGGATAAACATGACTTTATATAATTTGCCCGTAGTGCTTGATGGGGATGTTCAACCTCTTATTGATGCTTTACAATTAGCTGAAAATGCAGAAAGGTTGAAGGAGGCCGTTGTATGAACCGGGAAGAGTTAATCAACCTCATTAAAATAAAACGATCATTTCTCTGTATTGGTCTTGACCCGGATCTTTCGAAAATTCCACAACATTTATTAAAAGCAGAAGATCCAATTTTTGCATTTAACCAAGAGATCATCGATGCCACGCATGATATTGCAATAGCTTACAAACCGAATTTTGCTTTTTATGAATGTCATGGAGTGAAAGGTTGGCACAGTTTGGTGAAAACCATTCAGTATATCAACCAAAAATATTCGGATCAGGTTTTCACAATAGCCGATGCTAAACGTGGCGATATTGGCAACACTTCTCAACAATATGCCCGGACCATGTTTGACCCGGTTTCGTCAGGAATGGATTTTGATGCAGTCACTGTAGCTCCATATATGGGGGAGGATTCAGTGAAACCCTTCCTCTCCTTTCAAAATAAATGGGTGGTTCTTCTTGCTCTGACCTCCAACAAAGGAGCAGTTGATTTTCAATTTATTACAAACAACGGAGTCAGGTTGTTTGAGCAGGTTCTTCATACATCCAAGGATTGGGGAACTCCTGAAAACATGATGTTTGTAATTGGGGCAACCCAGGCAGAGCGGTTAGCAGATGTAAGAAAAATCGTTCCCGATCATTTTCTGCTTATCCCTGGAATTGGTGCCCAAGGTGGAAGCTTACAAGCAGTAGCAAAATATGGGATGACTCCGGAATGTGGTTTATTGGTCAACTCTTCCAGAAATATCATTTTTGCCAGCCAGGAAAAGGACTTTGCTAAAAAAGCACGACTGGAAGTATTAAACCTCCAGTCGGAAATGAATACAATTCTAAAATCAGCCGGAATTTGAAATTCCAGCCAGATGATCTTTTATTCTACCATGGTATTCCAACCATGAGTATCGGGAAGTAATCCTTGTTGAATTCCTTTTAATCGTTCATAAAGCTTGGTACAAACGGGACCCGCTTTTCCATCTTTACAATATTGATAAATTTTATTGGTATCCCTGTCATGGATTTGACAAATGGGTGAAATTACAGCAGCAGTTCCACATGCGCCAGCCTCATCAAATTCAGATAATTCTTCAACAGGAATATGACGGCGTTCAACTTTCATCCCCATTTCAACAGCGAGTTCACATAATGATTTGTTGGTGATCGAAGGCAGAATTGAAGTTGAATCAGGAGTAATATAAGTTTCTCCTTTAATTCCAAAGAAATTAGCAGGGCCTGCTTCATCGATATATTTTTTTTCTCTGGCATCAAGAAAGAGGCAGGAAGAGAACCCATCATGATGTGCACGCTCACCGGCGAGTAAACTGGCAGCATAATTCCCTCCTACTTTGATTGTTCCGGTACCTAACGGAGCAGCGCGGTCATAATCACGAACGATCTGCATTTTCACCGGATTAAACCCTTCTTTAAAATAGGGTCCTACGGGTCCGACAAACACCATAAACATATACTCTTTTGCAGGTTTCACGCCTACTTCTCCACCTGTCCCAATTAAAAGCGGACGAATATAAAGAGAAGCGCCTTCTCCGTAAGGAGGTACATATTTCAGGTTAAGTTTAACTGCTTTGAGTACAGCTTCCTCAAATAAAGGAATGGGTACTTCAGCCATCATAACTCCATGGGCTGATCTTTGCATACGCTTTGCATTTTCAACCATCCGGAAAATACGCACCTTCCCATCAGCACCCGTAAAGGCCTTCATCCCCTCAAATGCTTCCTGACCATAATGAAGACAGGTGGCTGCCATGTGCATGGTTATCATTTCAGATTCAGACACCTCAAGCGGTCCCCATTGACCGTTTTTGTAATAACAACGGACATTGTAATCCGTCTTAAAATACCCAAAGGGTAAGTTTTTCCAATCTATCGTATTCATATAAGTAAATTTTTAGATGTATATCAGAATAAATAGCTTCGTAAAATTAGAAATTTTCTTCATTTGAATCCGAATTCCCAAAAAAAAACATTTGCCATTTTGGCACAAACACAACTATGGCACTTCATTTGATGAAATACCGGAAAATTAAAATATATCAGCTATGCAAGAAGGTAAAATTAACGTTCAAACTGAAAACATCTTCCCAATTATTAAGAAATTCCTCTATTCAGAGCACGAGATTTTCTTACGGGAGCTAGTTTCCAATGCCGTAGATGCCACCCAAAAATTGAAAACGCTGGCATCGTTGGGAAAGTATAACGGAGATATGAGCGATTTAACAATCGAAATTACGCTTGATAAAAAGAAAAAAACGATTTCTGTCAAAGATAAAGGGATTGGAATGACCTCAGAAGAGGTTGATAAATATATTAACCAGATTGCCTTTTCCAGCGCTGAAGAATTTATTAAAAAATTCAAAGCTAAGTCTGAGTCCGAAATGAATGCCATTATCGGCCATTTCGGATTGGGATTTTATTCCTCCTTCATGGTCTCAAAAAAGGTTGAGATCATCACAAAAACATACCAAACCAGAGGAAATACTGGAGCTGTGCGATGGGAATGTGACGGCAGCCCCAATTATACCATGGATGAATCCGATAAAAAAGAGCGGGGCACAGAAGTGATCCTTCATGTTTCGGATGATTCGAAGGATTATCTTGAAGAACACAAACTCCTTGAAATTCTCAAGAAATATTGCAAATTCCTTCCGGTACCTATCCGCTTTGGCAACGAGAAGACATGGGAGAAAGTAGAAGGTGAAAAAGATAAAGATGGCAATGATAAGCAAGTCGAAGTTGAAAAGCCAAGGATCATCAACAACATTGACCCGCTCTGGAAGAAAAAGCCCGTCGGCCTGACTGATGAAGATTATAAAAAGTTTTACCACGAACTATATCCCTTTAGCTTTGATGATCCGCTGTTTTGGATTCACCTCAATGTTGATTATCCTTTTAATCTCACGGGAATTCTCTATTTTCCGAAAGTAAAAAAGAATCTGGAGGTACAAAAAGACAAAATTCAACTTTACTGTAACCAAGTATTTGTCACCGATTCCGTGGAAGGGATTGTTCCAGATTTTCTGACCTTGCTGCATGGATTAATTGATTCTCCGGATATTCCGTTAAATGTCTCCCGCAGCTATCTACAGGGTGATCCGAATGTTAAAAAAATATCCAATCATATCACTAAAAAGGTTGCTGACAAACTAGAAACTTTGTTTAAAGACACCCGACCGGATTTTGAAGCCAAATGGGATGATATCAAAGTATTTATTGAATATGGGATCATCTCTCAACCTGAGTTTTATGATCGTGCTAAAAAATTCTGTCTACTGAAGAATGTTGATGGCAAATATTTCACTTTTGAAGAGTATGAAAATATTGTTAAATCTTCCCAAAAGGATAAGGATGGACAATTAATCTACCTTTATGCAACCAATCGAGAAGAACAGTATAGCTTTATCCAATCAGTAAAAGACCGTGGTTATGATGTTTTATTGATGGATGGCATTATTGAAGCTCATTTTATCAATACGTTAGAACAAAAACTGGAGAAAACCCGCTTTACCCGGGTCGATTCAGATACCGTTGACAAACTCATTAAAAAAGAAGATGCTTTACCATCCAAATTAAATGAAGATCAACAGAAATCGATCAAAGAGATGATTGAGAAACAGGTGGATCCTAAAAAATATACCGTATCCTTCGAAAGTTTAAGTGAAAAAGAAGCCCCATTGCTGATTACCCAGAATGAATTCATGAGGAGGATGAAAGATATGGCAGCCCTCGGTGGCGGAGGAGGATATAGCTTCATGGGAGAAATGCCGGAAAATTACAACCTGGTCGTTAATTCCAACCATCCCATTGTGGGTCGTTTATTACTTGAACCCGATGGAGGAAAACAAGCAGAAACCATCAAACAAATATTTGATCTGTCATTACTGGCACAGAATTTACTAAAAGGGAAAGAACTCGCCGACTTTATTAAGCGAAGCACCGAGAAAATATAATACGGGCCTTTTTGCTGATTTCTGTAACCTATACGGCAATCAACGTCTAAAGAGAGTTTATTAATAGTTTTATTATATTAGCCGATATAAACCAAAACCAGATAAATTATGAAAATTAGTAAAGGTTGGATTATTTTAATTAGTGTTGTTGTCGTATTGTTTCTCCTCATTTCATGGGGTACCGGGACTTATAATAAACTGGTTAGTAAGGAAGAAGGAGTTAACCAGGCTTGGGCAAATGTAGAAAATGTTTACCAGCGCAGACTTGATCTCATCCCTAACCTCGTAAATACTGTGAAAGGAGTTGCTAACTTTGAAAAAAGTACATTGACCGCAGTGATTGAAGCCCGTGCAAAAGCGACGAATGTACAAATCAATCCGAAAAACCTCGATGAGGGATCTCTTCAAAAATTCCAGGAAGCTCAGAATAATGTCAGTAGCGCACTTGGCCGATTGATGGTTGTTGTAGAGCAATATCCTCAATTGAAAGCAACACAAAATTTTTCAGAATTACAAGCACAGCTTGAAGGAACAGAAAACAGAATAACGGTTGAACGAAGAAATTTCAACGAATCGGCTCAAGCATATAATACATATTTGCGCCGCTTTCCCTCCAACATTTTTGCCGGTATGTTTGGTTTTACGAAAAAAGCCTATTTCGCCTCCGACAAAGGAGCTGAAAAAGCGCCACAGGTTCAGTTCTGATTTAGCTAAATCGTTATAAGATGGGAACGAACATCAAGGATTTCTTCTCTCCACAAGAGAAAGAAGAGATTAAAGCAGCAATTATGAATGCTGAACTCGATACTTCCGGAGAGATCAGAATCCACATTGAGAACTCCTGTTCCGGAGATGTCATGGACCGGGCTGCGTTTATTTTCAAGAAACTCAGAATGAATAAAACCGAGTTGCGGAATGGTGTTTTGATATACCTTGCGGTAAAAAACAGGCGTTTCGCTATCATTGGCGATAAGGGTATTCATGCCAGGGTTCCTGAAACCTTTTGGACGGATATTAAAACAGAAATGCTGAACCATTTCCGAGAGGACCAATTTACAGAAGGATTGATAGCTGCAGTGACCAGTACCGGAGAGCAACTAAAAAAACATTTTCCCCGAGCCTCCGATGACGTTAACGAACTATCGGACGAGATCTCATTTGGGAAAGACTAATACAATTGTCATGAAAGCACATATTATCAAGGTTGTTGGTTTATTTTTCTTTTTGTTTTTTTCGCTGGCCACCTTGTGTGCACAGGATATTCCTGCCCGTCCGGATCCACCAAAATTGGTGAACGATTTTGCAGGAGTACTATCTCCCGGCGAAACAGAGCAACTTGAGAGGAAGTTGGTTGCCTTTAATGATTCCACCTCTACCCAAATCGTAGTGGTACTCGTTAAATCGTTGAATGGATATGATAAAAATGATTTTGCATACAGGATAGGCCAATCGTGGGGAGTTGGGCAAAAAGGCAAGAACAATGGTGCCGTTATTCTGGTTAAACCTAAATACAGAAATGATCCCGGAGAGGCCAGCATACAAATCGCTTATGGGTTAGAAGGTGTTATCCCTGATGCCATTGCCAAACGAATCGTTGAAAACGAAATGATCCCCAATTTTTTGAATGACAATTATTACAAAGGGATTAATGCTGCTGTTTCTACCATGATCTCTCTGACCAAAGGAGAGTTTACTGCCGATCAATATGCGGCACACACCAAGAAAAAATCAAGTCCTTACGCAATGCTTATTCCCTTAATCATCCTGGCCGTAGTATTTCTCATGATTCGTAGCAGCCGTGCCCGAAATTATTCAGTTGGTAAGAATCTTCCTTTCTGGACTGCTTTCTGGTTACTCGGTTCCATGGGTCATGGTCATAGTGGCAGCTGGAATGATTTTTCGTCAGGTTCCGGAGGATTTGGAGGTGGCGGAGGTGGGTTCGGAGGATTTGGAGGGGGAAGTTTCGGAGGTGGTGGAGCCGGTGGTAGCTGGTAATAAGAAGATTTGTGAATATCCTGAAAAAAATCTGGTTTTTATATTATGATGGTTTCCGGAATATGACTACCGGAAAAAATCTTTGGATTATCATTCTCATTAAAATTTTTATCCTTTTTTTTATTCTCCGTCTTTTTTTCTTTCCGAATTTCTTACAGTCGAAATTTTCGAATGATAAGGAACGAAGTGATTATGTTAAGGAACAACTCATCCTTAGAAAATGATCTCTGCCGCCTCTATTCTATGAATAGAATTCTTTTCTTACTTTTGGCATTTATAAAGAAAAAGGAAACTCTATGTTTGAAACCATTGACTTGAGTGTCGTAGATTGGTCGAGGGCCCAATTTGCATTAACAGCAATTTATCACTGGTTATTTGTTCCTCTGACATTAGGCCTCTCCTTCATTGTCGCCATTATGGAGACAATATATGTAAAAACAGGGAATCCGGAATGGAAAAGAATTACGAAATTTTGGATGACCCTTTTCGGAATCAATTTTGCAATCGGCATTGCAACGGGAATCATTTTGGAATTTCAGTTTGGTACCAACTGGTCAAACTATTCCTGGTTTGTCGGCGATATTTTCGGTGCCCCTTTGGCTATTGAAGGAATCATGGCGTTTTTCATGGAATCTACATTCATTGCTGTAATGTTTTTTGGATGGAATAAAGTAGGAAAGGGATTTCATCTTGCTTCTACCTGGTTAACTGGCATCGGTGCCAACCTATCCGCCCTCTGGATTCTTGTTGCCAATGCCTGGATGCAATATCCTATTGGCATGAAATTTAATCCAGATACTGTGCGGAATGAAATGACGAATTTTTGGGATATCCTATTTTCTCCCATAGCCATTAACAAATTCCTTCATACAGTATCCTCAGGATATGTTACTGCTGCTATTTTTGTTATCGGAATAAGCGCCTGGTTCTTATTAAAGAAACGAAATGTAGAAATGGCTAAAAGCAGTATGCTCATCGCAGCGATTTTTGGTTTGATCACATCCCTGTTTTTAGCTTTCACAGGTGACGGTTCTGCTTTTCATGTGAGCCAGAAACAACCCATGAAATTTGCAGCCATGGAAGGGCTTTACAAAGGGCAAAAAGGGGCAGGTCTTGTCGCTTTCGGAATTTTAAATCCATCAAAAAAACAAGGCGATTCAGCCAATCCGTTTTTAATGAAGGTTGAAATTCCCAACCTTCTTTCCATCCTTGGTTATCGCAATCCAGCTGCATTTGTCCCTGGAATTGATGACATTATCAAGGGAGGGTTTAAACCCGAATTCGACCCTGTCAACCCTCTCGAAAAAGCACAGACACTCTCTGTGGCAGAAAAGATTTTGCATGGAAAAAATGCAGTCGCAGCGTTATCGCTTTACCGTGAAGCAAAAATGAAGGAAGACCCTGCTACCACAGATAGCGCCCTCAAACTATTACACACTAATTTCCCCTATTTCGGTTATGCATATCTGAATTCTCCACAAAAAGCCATTCCCAATATTCCATTAACCTTTTACAGCTTTCATCTTATGGTGTTTTTGGGAATTTATTTCATTCTCCTTTTCATCGTCATTTTATATCTCCTTTATACGCACAAGGTTGAAAAGAAACGATGGGTCTTATGGATAGCTCTCTGGACCATCCCTCTTGTATACTTAGCCGGACAAGCCGGTTGGGTTGTTGCTGAAGTGGGCCGGCAACCCTGGGTCATTCAAGATTTAATGCCCACAATGGCCGCGGTATCAAAAATCAACACTTCTTCTGTAATTACAACTTTCTGGCTATTTGCTATTCTTTTCACTGTCTTGTTGATTGCGGAAATTATGATCATGGTTAAACAAATAAAAATCGGATCAAAAGATGGAGGGACTAACTGATGTTTGAAACTTGGACAATAGCATCTTTACAAGAGTATTGGTGGATAATTATTTCAATCCTGGGTAGCCTTTTGGTTTTCCTGATGTTTGTTCAGGGAGGGCAAACGTTGATCTATACAATTGGAAAAACTGAAATGGAAAGGAAAATGCTGGTCAATTCATTAGGACGAAAATGGGAATTTACTTTTACTACGCTGGTCACATTTGGAGGAGCATTTTTTGCTGCTTTTCCACTTTTCTATTCAACCAGCTTTGGAGGAGCCTATTGGGCTTGGATGGCAATTCTATTTCCATTCATTATTCAAGCAATCGCTTATGAATTCCACAGTAAGCCAAATAATTTATTAGGACATAAAACCTATGAATGGTTTCTTATCATCAACGGCCTGTTGGGAACCGTTTTAATTGGAACGGTGGTATCTACTTTTTTTACAGGTTCAGAATTTATCATCAATAAATCCAGCCTGACCAATGTAATTGATCCAGCCATCTCTCGTTGGCAGGGATCTGCTCATGGGCTGGAAGCTGTATTAAACTGGCGCAATGTATCACTTGGATTGGCCGTTTTTTTTCTTGCAAGGATTCTTGGCCTTCAATATTTTATGAATACTATAAACGATCCTATTATATTGCAACGATCTAAAAAACAGCTTTTTATAAATTCAATCCCTTTTTTGGTTTTCTTTCTCACCTGGGTAATTGCTTTAATCATTAAACCCGGATTTACCGTTAACCCTAAAGATGGGATGGTATTTATGGAAACTCGCAAATATTTCCACAGCCTGGTTCAAATGCCACTTGTGTTTCTTATTTTTGGAGCTGGTATTTCATTTGTTCTTTTAGGGATTAGTCTTTCATTGCTGACTTTTGAAAAAAATGCCGCCAACGGTATTTGGTATTCCGGAGCCGGGACGATATTAACTGTTTTTGCACTTTTTCTGATCGCTGGGTTTAACGACTCTACATACTATCCTTCTCGGTCTGATCCAAATAGTTCGCTGACAATACATAACAGTTCTTCCAGTCATTACACCTTGGTAGTGATGAGTTATGTATCTCTTTTAATACCCTTTGTTATTGCTTATATCTGGTTCGCATGGAAATCCATCAATAATAAAAGGATCGATGAAGAAGAAATGAGAACTGAAGGACACACATATTAGTTCTGTTTTTTGTACTTTTGCCGCTTACTATACTAACTCCATACCTTTATGAAAAAAACACTGCTCCTGTTAGCAGGAATGTTATGTTTTGTCATAGTTAGTAAATCCCAATCCTTAATTGCCACTCCAACTAACGACACTGCTTCCTTTCCTTACTGGATTCAAATG
Organism: Bacteroidales bacterium; assembly: GCA_023231005.1. Taxonomy (GTDB): domain Bacteria; phylum Bacteroidota; class Bacteroidia; order Bacteroidales; family FEN-979; genus CAIVAT01. The sequence continues at coordinate 69,318 of JALNWG010000008.1, forward strand.
ATGCAGAATCCGAGTGGTAATTTTTTTAAGACTCAACGGGCCTTTAATTTATTTTGGAAAGATCGGAAAATTACGAGAGGATGTGGGTGGAAGGTTTTTAAACGTTGGGAATATATGATGCAAAGCAGAATTTTACCAGATGGCTCATTCCCAGATCCTACTGCAACATTTAACATGTATGAACAATACCGAAAAACACCTCAATCTATCAGTGGTAATTGGATCAATCTAGGCCCCAGTCAGATCCCTGCACCAGGGCCATCCGGATATGAAGGCCTTGGTCGCCTGAATGTAGTTGCTTTCCATCCTTCAGATCCCAATAAATTTTATGCAGGATCTCCTTCCGGTGGATTATGGCAAACTACCGATGGTGGAAATACCTGGGTTACATATACCGACACTTTGGCAACACTTGGGGTATCTGCGATTGTCGTTGACTATACGAATCCCAATAAAATTCTTATCGGAACCGGAGACCGGGATGCCGGAGATGCACCAGGATTGGGTATTTTTAAATCTCTGGATGGCGGTATTACATGGACTCCTTCTCAAACAGGAATGGGAAATGTTACCGTTTGCCGGATTATTCAACATCCTACAAATTCACAAATTTATATTGCAGCCACCACTAGTGGCATCTATCGCTCAACTGATGGTGGAACCAACTGGGTACAAACAAAAACGGGTGGATTTAAAGATATCTTGTTTAAACCGAATGATCCGAATTTCATTTATGCCGTTGCTGGAGCTGATTTCTACCGTTCTACAGATAATGGGCTTAGTTTTGTCAAAATCACGTCTGGATTGACTTCTGGTCAACGTGCCGTTATTGCCGTCACCCCTGCCAATCCGGCTTATGTTTATTTTCTGCAATCTAATAATGGATCTGGCTTTCAGGGGTTATTCCGGTCAACCAATTCCGGACTTACCTTTTCCACTCAATCCACCACGCCAAATATCTTAAACTACGATTGCAGCAGCAATGCTACAGGAGGACAGGCCTGGTATGATCTGGCATTAGCTGCAGATCCGAATAATGCGGAAATTATTTTTGTCGGTGGAATTAATGTTCAAAAGTCCATAAATGGTGGAGTTACATGGACAGTTTCTTCCCATTGGGTTGGCAGTTGCGGAGCAGCAGAAGTACATGCCGATTGTCATTTCCTCACCTTCTCCCCTGTCAATGCCAAATTATACGCTTGTAATGATGGGGGACTTTGGGTTTCTCCTAATTCCGGTATAACCTGGAATGATCTTACCGTTGGTATGACTATTGGCCAGATATACAAAATAGGACAATCACAAACAGTGCGAGATGAAATAATTAATGGCTTTCAGGATAATGGGACTTATACCTTAACCCCAACTGGATGGGTAGCCACCGGTGGAGGCGACGGGATGGAGTGTGCCGTAGACTATTCTAATGCCGCTTATACGTATCATACCATTTACTATGGAGATATTTATCGCAAATACAATCTTAACAATGAGGTACATATTGCCGGAAACGGGATAAAAGGGATTACCGAAAGCGGCGCATGGGTCACTCCTTTTTGCCTGGGAGAAGGCAATTCAAAACGGATGTTTATTGGATATAAAAACATCTGGAGGACTGAAGATGTTACACTCAACTCATTTACTTGGACAAAAATCTCTGATAATCTTGCAGGAACAAATACTTCAGATATGTCGGTCATCGAAAATTCTCCAGCCAATCCCAATATTCTATATGCAGCCCGTTCCGACAACCGGTTGTTTAGAAGCGATAACTGTCTGGACAATGTTCCAACCTGGGTTGATCTCACCAGCTATTTACCAACCTCGGGTACGCCAACAGATGTTGAAGCACACCCCACTGATCAAAACATCGTTTACATGACATTGGGCACCAAGGTTTACAAATCTGTCAATAAAGGACTGGCGTGGATTAACATTACCGGAAATCTTCCAGCCATCCATATCAGCACAATTACATATTATAAGAATGCCCAGGAGGGTTTATACATTGGAACCGATGCCGGTGTTTATTATAAAGATGAAAGTACCGGAGATTGGATTCTCTTCAGCGCCGGACTACCCGCAAATGGCCGTGTCACCGAACTGGAAATTTATTATGATAATGATTCTATCTCCCGCGATGTAATCCGGGCAAGCACCTATGGTCGCGGTTTATGGAGCTCCAACTTGTATCAATCTTCGCCACAAGCTGATTTTATAGCTGATAAAACTTTAGCTCCTATTGGTTGTCCAATCAATTTTCTGGATCAATCTTCTGGAGTCCCTACTTATTTTGAATGGACTTTTACAGGTGGATCACCTGCATCTTCTACGCTTAAAAATCCTTCAAATATCGTTTATAGTGTAGCCGGATCATATCCAGTCAAATTGAAAGCATGGAATGAAACCGGGTCTGATTCAACTATTAAAACCGGGTATATAACTATCAGTTCCACCCTAACACCTGAAGTTAATTTTACGGCAGATAAATTTGTCCTTTGCAGCAACGAAATAGTTCATTTCACCGATCAGACACTGAACTGCCCTTCCTCTTGGACATGGCAGTTTGAACCCAATAGTGTAATGTACCTGGAAGGAACCACAAAAAACAGCCAGAACCCCATCGTTCAATTTAGTGCAAATGGCACCTACAATGTGCAATTAACTTGTACTAATGCAGTAGGCTCTTCTTCCACTCAAAAACCAGGCTTCATTGTGAAAGGTGGATATACACTTCCTTTCGAAGAGTCTTTCGAAAGCGGCTTTGATCAACATCATTGGCAGGTAGTTAATCCTGATTTTTCTATTACCTGGGACACTATCTCTGTCGGTGGAACAGTCAATGGATCAAAAGCAGCGTGGATGAATTTCTTTGAATATACAAGGGTCGACAGCCGTGACCAACTTATTAGTCCGGCCCTTGATCTAACCGGGTTTGGAATTGTCACCTTGAACTTTAAACATGCTTATGCACAACGAGCAAGAAAAGATTCACTCATCGTTAAAATATCGCAGGACTGTGGAACTACATGGGAAAGAATACTGGCAGCCGGTCCCAATGGAACCCCAACCCAATTTGTAACACATGAACCTATTACCACTGCTTTCTACCCGGAATCAACCAACGATTGGTGCGGGGGAAGTTACGGTGTTGGGTGCTATTCAATCGATCTGACACCTTGGTCAGGGAAGCGCAACATCAAACTGATGTTTGAATCATTTAACCGGTTCGGGAACAATCTGTTTCTGAACGACATTACGGTAAGTGGCCCTGTGGGTATTCCTTCTCAAATAACACAGGAACCAATAAAAATCTTCCCTAACCCAACCACAGGGAAATTGTTTATATCTATTAATGATGGAACAAAAGAAACCCAGGTTTCACTCTTAAATTTACAAGGTCAACGACTTTTTACTTGCTCCCTTACTGAAATGTCAAACAACGCACCTCACGAGCTTGATTTCTCCATGTATCCCAAAGGTGTTTACTTTTTAAAAGTGACTTCTCATACAACTTCTAAGATAACTAAGATTATTATCAACTTATGAAAAACACGTTCGTATTTTTATTATTTTGTTGCTTTACATTGACAGGATTTTCACAAGGATGGCGACCCAACGAAAAAGAGATAAAAATCTTCCTGCATTCTGAATCGGAAGGACAAAAATTAGGTGAATTGAATCTTGATCTGGAACCGGTCAGCCTGGATGGAACCATATTACGGGCTTATGTTACCGATACAGAACTCCAAAAAATTAATGAACACCATTTTTCTTATCAAATCATCATCCCTGATCTGAACAAACATTACCTGAATTTCTGGAAAGATCACATGGTTCCAAACGGATACTATACCTATGAACAAATTATAGAGATTGCCGACAGTCTGGCGACAAATTTTCCCACTATTTGCAAAAAAGTAATATGGGGTACTTCAATGGGAGGAAGACAGCTTGCTGCATTAAAAATCAGCGATAATGTCAATACCGATGAACCGGAACCAGAAATCATGTTTGATGGAGGTATTCATGGCGATGAAGTTGGAGGAGCTCAAAATATCATCCTTTTTGCCCGTGACCTTTGTACGGGATATGGAAATGATCAAACCATTACCGATTTAATCAATTCCCGGGAAATCTGGTTATACCTTATGGTCAACCCCGACGGACGTGTCAGCATGAGCCGTTATAATAACAACATGGTGGACTGTAACAGGGATGCTGGCTATATGTGGAATGGAGAAGGAAATAGTACAGGAGCATTTTCACAGGTGGAAACAAAAGCGTTACGAAATTGCATATTTGACAACCAATTTGTTGTATATACAAATTACCATAGCGGAACAGTGACTCTCTCATTTCCATGGAGCTATCGCTCAAACCAAGCAAGAGATTATGTCCATATTAATCAAATTGCCAGTGCCTATGCAGCTACTTCAGGGTATACCAACCTTCAATATGGGCAGGGCTATAATATCATGTATGCCATTAATGGGAGTACAAAAGACACGCAATATGGATCTCTTGGAAATGTTGGGTGGTCAATTGAGATCTCAACTGACAAACAACCTCCTTCTTCCCAAATCATGACCTTTTATAATGATAATAAACCGGCTATGCTCGAAATAATCAAGGAGTGCGGTTGGGGAGTATCGGGAATCGTTACCGATTCTTTAACCGGAGAACCGGTAAGGGCAACTATTTGGGTCAATAATTATTTTCCTGTTTATACCGATCCTGAAGTTGGTGACTATCACAAATTTGTAGTTCCGGGAACCTATTCATTGAAAGTGACAGCCAACGGATATCAAACCAAAACAATCACCGGTATCAATGTTCCAAACCAGAACGTTGCAATAACTGATTTTCAATTGGTTCCATATCAAAAGTATAATGCCGAAAAAGTAATGAGTTGCCGGATCCCCGGGAACAATTTTGGTGATGAAGGCTTCACGCCAGGATGCTTGGGAGAAGCCGACTCTATCCCTTATTCTTTAGGAAAAAACGGATGGATCACCATCGATATGGGCGATACCATTTATGACGGCCCTGGTTATGATTTTAAAGTCATCCAAAATGGAATTCCGCTTAAACCATTTACAGTTTCTGGTGGAAATAGTAAAGATGGTCCGTTTACCACAATTGGAACTGGAACAGGCACTACCAGTTTTGATCTGATGTCGGCTCAGCTTGGAAAAGTCCGTTATTTGTATATCAAAGACAATGGGTCCGGTTCCTCTTATGGACAGCGGGTTGGATTTAACCTCGATGCAATTGAAATGATCACACCTCCCCTGATTGTTAAATTTTCATCCAGTTCTGACACACTATGCGCCAAAACAACGATTAATTTTGAAGATCATTCCTTAGGAAATCCTTCCTCATGGATTTGGTCCTTCCCGGGTGGCATCCCCTCTTCTTCAACAAGTAAAAATCCTGAAAACATTCAATATGATGTACCCGGAAGTTATAATGTTACCCTCACCATTTCCAACGGAGTCAGCTCAACTTCTAAAATTATAACAAATTACATTAATGTGTTTGCCAATCCGGATGTTTGTCTGGGGAATGATACAACTATTTGTTCAAAATCTTCACTTACCTTGAATGCTGGAAATCCGGGAGCATCCTTCTTATGGTCAACAGGCGAAACGACACAGATCATTCGGGTTGACTCAACCGGAGTGGGTAACGGAACCCAAAACTATTGGGTTGCTGTCACAAACACTTCCAACTGTACAGTAAGCGATACAATTGCCGTGACTTACGATCCCTGCACCGGAATCGAGCCAAATAACACAACACCCTCAGTCATGGCATTCCCGAACCCGACTCAGGGAAAATTTTCACTTCATATTACCGGCTTCAACAAGGGGAGTTGGCAACTTTTCTCTCTCTCAGGCCAGTTACTGAAAAGTTCAACCATCTTGAATGACGATTATACTTGTGAATTAAATGGAGCGGAATTTCCCCAGGGTATCTGTATTTTACTTGTCAGTAACAATTTGAAAACTGTGGAGAAAAAGATCATCATCCTTTGACATTCTGATATGCAATTGTTCTATGCTTCTTTGATTCATGAAAACAGCTGTATCCTCAGCGAAGAAGAATCGTGGCATTGTATAAAAGTACTACGGTCGAAAGTGGGAGATACTATCCATTTAACCGATGGAAAAGGGAGTTTATATGAAGGAAGGTTGGTCAACATACAATCGAAAGGCTGTATTATAGAAATTTTCAATACAACGCACCCGAATTGTATCAAAAGCTGGAAGATCCATATCGCGATGGCTCCACCTAAAAATGCAGATCGGTTTGAATGGTTTCTTGAAAAGGCTACTGAAATTGGCATCGATGAAATTACACCCATTAAATGTGATCATTCCGAAAGGGAAAGCGTAAATATGAGACGGCTTGAAAAAGTATTGATCACTGCGATGAAACAATCGCTAAGGACGGTACTTCCCACTTTGAATGAACCCGAAAAATTCAGAACTTTCATTTCTCATTCATTTGAAGGACAAAAATTTATCGGATATTGCAACACAGAAAACGATATTGAATTACATGAAGTTTATCAACCAGGCCGCCCTGCTCTTATCATGATCGGTCCTGAAGGTGATTTTTCACCAGATGAAATAGCACTTGCTAAGGAAAACGGATATACGGCAGTACATCTTGGAAAATCCCGTCTCCGTACCGAAACTGCCGGAATTGTTGCGTGTCACACCCTTGAACTTTTGAATCAGATGAACAACCGAAAATCATAAATCTTAAATTGTTAATGGGTTCTTCCAGCCGTTTTTTTCATTTGTTACTATGTTGTGTCGGAATCATTGTTCTGTTGACTTCCTTCACACCCCCCTCCTTCCAGATAGCTTTGCTAAAATATAACGGAGGAGGTGATTGGTATGCCAACCCTACTTCTCTTTCCAACCTTGTCAATTTTATCGACAAAAACCTCGCTGCCAATATCAGTAACGATATTGCCAACGTAGATGTCGGAAGCCAGGAGATCATGAATTATCCATTTTTACACATGACAGGACATGGCAATGTTGTTTTCTCCGACCAGGAAATTCAAAATCTTCGTAATTACCTCATGGCAGGTGGTTTTCTGCATATCGACGATAATTATGGCATGGATAAATATATTCGACCACAGCTTAAAAAACTTTTTCCCGAACTTGAACTCATTGAGCTTCCATTCGATCATCCCATCTATCATCAACATTATGATTTTCCAAGGGGACTGCCAAAAATTCATGAACATGATGGAAAACCGCCTCAGGGCTTTGGTCTTATCTATGAAGGCAGACTCATTGTCTTTTACACTTATGAATGTGACCTTGGAGATGGATGGGAAGACCCTGCCGTTCATGGCGATTCAGAAACAACCCGACTGAAAGCCTTACAAATGGGAGCAAATATCCTTCAATACGTTTTTACAACTAAATAACGCGGGAAGGATTGCCTGATAGCTATCTTTTTCTAACTTTGAACCAATTATAGGGAACTATGGGAAAGCTCTGCGACAAACTATCTGAAGATGTTCGGTTTATTGAAGGACTCAAGGCATGTCTGAATTGTGGAACCTGTACCGCTATCTGCCCTGCTGCAGAATTTTACAATTATCAACCCCGTCAAATTGTCGACATCCTTCAAACCCGCGATGACGAGCAGATTGTTAGCCTTTTAAAAAGTGATACCATCTGGTACTGTGGCGAATGTATGTCATGCGTTACCCGCTGTCCACGAGGCAATGCACCTGGCCTACTGATCACTGTGCTTCGCTCTGCTTCTCAAGAATTGGGTTACTTCGTGGAATCGGAGAAAGGCCGGCAACAATTGGCGTTAAAACGTACTGTAGGGGAATGGATTCTGAAATATGGTTATTGTCTTTATCCATCAGAAATAATTCCGGAAAATCATCCCGAACAAGGCCCTGTATGGGAATGGGAATTTGAACACATGGATGACGTGATGCACCGCCTTGGAGCAAATTATAAAAAAACCGGGCCTGGAATTCTCCGGAAAATTCCGGAGGAGGATCTCGAAGAGGTCCGAAAGATTTTCGAGGAAACCGGAGGCATGAAAAGATTTCAGGAAATTGAAGAATACTCCAGGATCAAAGCAGAAGAGATGGGTATCAATTTAACAGAAGGCATGGATAATGATTATATCCGGCACATCTATTCGTATAATAGCAATCGACATTCAAAAGAATCATGAAAATAGAGGGAAAACGCCGGATTTGGAAGGATTATCAAAAAGAAATCGCGGAAGACCGGTATTTTTATGTACGTAGTTGTGTACGACAAAATTTTTTCCCGGGATCTGAAAGAACATTCCTCCGGATCATGAAGGATGAGCTAAACAAAGATGTTTTTGAAAACGCTGCTCATACTACTTGTTCAGGAATAGGATATCACAGTGATATTGTTCCTTTTGAAACCGTGATGACTATGGTAGCCCGTCAATTTGCCTTAATGACCGAGTCGGGATATGAAAATTTTACAACCTCCTGTATTACCTCTTTTGGCCTATATACAGAAATTCTTGAAACATGGCAGCATTTTCCTGATGTGGAACTCCGGGTGAGAGAACATCTGAAAAAAGCCACCGGAAGGGAATTCATTGTTCCTAAGAATTTATCCCATGCCAGTGATGTCATTTTCAAATTCAGAAAGGAAATTGCCAACAAGGCAAAATTCAAATTAATCAATAAACATACAGGTAAACCCATACAAGTAGTAGAACACATCGGTTGTCATTATTCCAGAATGTTCCCCAGTAAAGGAGTTGGCGGAGCTGAATATCCCTATGTCCTCGTTGGGATGATCGAAGATTGGGGTGGAGAGGTGATCGATTACCCTGAACGCAGGCATTGTTGCGGATTTGGTTTTCGGCAATACCTGGTTCAAGCCAACCGTGGATATTCACTTTCCTGTTCGAAAAAAAAATTCGATTCCATGGCCCCTTACAAGCCAGATTGTATCCTTACCAATTGTCCGGGATGCCCCATGTTCCTTGATCGGTGGCAATATGCACTAAGTGAAATGGAAGGAATAACGTATGGGGAAAACGGTCAGGGTATTCCTGTTTTAACTTATGAAGAACTTGCCGGTATGATGCTGGGTTATAATCCATGGGATCTTGGACTTCAGGTACACCAAGTTCCTGTTGAACCGCTCCTGGATAAAATAGGAATTCCATATAACCCGGAACAAAAATTTCTAACCTTGGATGGAATGTCAATTGGGAAACCAGAAACCCCCACTTTTCTTAAATTTTACTGAGATGAAAAAGCGCATTATTATAATAGGCGGGGGCATTGCCGGTATGACAGTCGCCGGAGCGCTTCCGTCAAATGAATTCGACATCATTCTCATCGAAAAAGAAATTTTACCGGGAGGACATGTGGCTAAATGGGATCGCCTCTTTCCAAGCCGCCGTCCCGCAAAAGAAGTACTGGATTTTGTCCAAAAAAGTATGGCCAAAAATGTTGTTATAAAAACGGGCAGCACCATTACAACCATCCATCGTGATCAAAACCTTTTCACACTTCACCTCAACGGGGAAGAGCCAATTGTTGGAGATGCTGTTGTCCTTGCAACCGGTTTTGACCTCTTTGATGCCCGAAAAAAAGAGGAATATGGTTATGGAATCTATAACAACGTGATCACTTCGGAAGAGTTGGAACAAATTTTTCATGAAGGAAAAAAATTAACAACCTCAGAAGGAAAAACGCCTCAAAGGATCGGAATAATTCATTGCGTTGGTTCACGTGATGAAAAGGTAGGTAATCTATACTGTTCCAAAGTCTGCTGCGTTACAGGTGTTAAACAAGCAATTGAAATAAAAGAGATGCTCCCGGAATGTGAAATATTTTCTTTCTATATGGACCTCAGGATGTATGATCGAAACTTCGAGGAACTCTATTATGAAGCCCAACAAAAATGGGGTATTAATTTCATCCGGGGGCGATTATCTGAATGTGCAGAAAATCCAGGCCACAGCCTGATCATTAAAACCGAAGACACCCTCACCGGACATCCTCTAAAAATGACTGTTGACATGATCATCTTACTTGTTGGATTTGTTCCAAGCCCGGAGACTAAAAGGATTGCCAGGATGCTTGATTTACAAACTGGTCAGGATGGATTTCTCCTTTCAAGCGATGAACATTACAATGACAATTCCACCTCCGTTCCGGGAGTGTTCCTTACTGGAGCAGTCAAAGGACCCGCTTGTATTGTTAACACAATCGCTGATGCAAGGGCAACCGCATTACAAATTGAACGGTTTTTAATCACCGGAATATCGGAATAGAGAAATAAATATAGATGAAGAATTTTGGATATACAATTCAACGGGACCAGTCAATCGATATTGACCAAAATGACCGCAGGATTGTAAATTACCTTCTCTCTTTGGAACCGTCTTTTAATCTTTGTCTCGGTTGTGGAAGTTGTACGGGAACTTGCACTGCAGGACATTTCGTAGATTTTAATATCCGTCGGGTGCATACCCTCCTTCGGAGGGGAGAGTCAAAACAACTGAAAACAGAAATGAAGAAATGTATGTTTTGTGGAAAATGCCAGCTTGTTTGTCCCCGTGGTGTAAATTTACGAAACCTGATTATAACTATTCAACGGGCTATTGAACAAATCGGATGATCAACTTTAACCTCTTCGTTCTTCCTTTCTTCCTCGGGCTGATTTATGTTTTGGTCGCCGTCGGAAAAAGTTGGTACCATTGGATCAAAGCACTTACCCCGATTGACAAAGTTAAACTCTCCACGCTTATCCGTCATCCAAAACAGGCACTTTCAGCGCTTAAAGAGGTTTTTCTGGAATCATTAGTCCATCGTAAAATGTGGAAACGGAATCCACTCCTTGGTTATATGCACATGAGTTTTGCATTGGGTTGGTTTCTGCTCATTGTATGCGGGAATATCGAAAGCCGTTTCTATAGCGGAGTCCACGTTAATGCTCCTTATTATCCCATTTTTTTGAAATTCTTCATTCATGACCGATTGGTGATATTCTTTGAGGTTTTTTCTGTTCCCGGCTTTTTCCGCTTTCTGATGGATTTCCTGCTGCTTTATATTTTAAGTGGTTTGGTACTGGCTTTGCTCAAACGTCAATATTCCAATTTTTTTGGCATGAAACGTACCTCCAGGTTCCAGTTCACCGACCGGGTTGCTATGACCTGTCTTTGGCTCATCTTTCCTTTACGTTTATTGGCTGAAAGTTTCACAGCCGGCCATTACGGAAGTGGCGGTGGTTTTCTGACCCAACCCCTCGGAGATTTTTTAGTACAGTTACTTCCGGTTCCTTCAGAATTTGTTGCTTATGCCATGTGGTGGGGATATTCGCTAAGCCTTGGAATATTTTTCGTTATGCTTCCCTACTCACGGTATATGCACATTCCCACAGAGGTGCTATTGATCTTCTTCCGACATGCCGGGATTCAACCTAAGAAATGGTATTCTTCTTTTTCCGATACAGAGGTACAATCTTGCTCCCGTTGTGGTGTCTGCATTGATATTTGCCAGATGAATACCGCTGGAATCCACAATGCACAAACTGTTTATTTTATTCAAGGAGTCCGCGACCGGTATGTTCCAGAGGAAATTACACAAAAATGCCTTGTCTGTGGCCGTTGTCAGGAAATCTGCCCCGTTGGAATCAACACCGATTCGCTTCGACTTATTAAAAGAAGAGAGTTGGGATCTGGACAATCGACCGATTTCAGCTATCTGAAATCCGACGACAAGCCAAAAACAGCCCAGATTGTCTATTTTTCAGGTTGTATGACCCATCTCACTCCGTCCATCATTCGTGCCATGACCGGAATTCTGGAAAACGCGGGAATATCCTATCTGCACCTCGACAAAGACCGGAGTATTTGCTGTGGCCGCCCGTTAATGATTGCAGGAAAGGACCGGCAAGCCAATGAATTAATTGAAATCAACAAACAGATAATTCATGAAACACGGGCCACATTACTGGTAACCTCCTGTCCTATTTGTTACCGTGTTTTCCGCGAAGAATACAACCTTCCAATACGAATCCAACATCACTCACAATTTATCCTTGATTTGATAAAAACCGGAAAAATTCCATTACAAGGTCAGTTTAAAAAGGTTGTTTACCACGATCCCTGTGATCTGGGACGGGGAACAAAGACCTATGAAGCACCACGAGAAGTATTGTCAAAGGTAACAGACCTTCTACCAGTAAAGCAAGAAGCCAACAATGCGTTATGTTGCGGTGGAAGTCTGGGAATATTGAATGTAACTCAGCAACAGCGAGCCATGATAACGAAGGAAGCATTGGATATACTACTTGAGAATAAACCGGAAATTCTGGCTACAGCCTGTCCCCTATGCAAAAAAACATTCGCCACTCACGCTTCTATTCCGGTAATGGATATTGCCGAATTGGTCTATCAGTCAATACCTAAACCTTCTTACTCCGCTTCCGCTCAATCTCATCAAGCAAAATCTTACGCAAACGAATTGATTTAGGTGTAACTTCCACATATTCATCACCCTTGATATATTCCATTGACTCCTCAAGTGAAAATTTTGTCGCCGGGTAAATCACAGCTTTGTCATCAGATCCGGAAGCACGAACATTAGATAGTTTCTTGGTCTTGTTCACATTGATTACAATATCATCGCTCCGGGTACTCTCTCCAATTATCTGTCCATTATATACCTCTTCAAACGGCTCAATAAAAAACTTTCCGCGATCCTGTAATTTATCTATTGCATAAGTGATGGCTTGTCCGGTATACATTGAGATAAGGGAACCATTATTTCGCCCTTGAATATCACCTTTCCATGGCTGATAAGATTTAAAACGATGCGCAAGCACCGCTTCTCCTTCTGTTGCCGTAAGAACAGGATTACGCAGGCCAATCAGTCCACGGGCAGGAATTTCAAATTCAAGGATGACCCGATCGCGCTTATGTTCCATATTCATCATGTCACCTCTTCTGCGGCTGACAAGCTCGATTACCTTACCAGCAAAAAGTTCAGGAACCTGAACTTTCAATAATTCAATTGGTTCGCATTTCTGACCGTCAATTTCCTTGGTTAAAATATGTGGTTGCCCCAACTGGAACTCATACCCTTCGCGACGCATGGTCTCTACCAGAATTGCAAGGTGAAGAATTCCACGCCCAAATACCTGAAAACGGTCAGGGGAATCCATCTCTTGAACCTTTAAAGCCAGATTTTTTTCAGTTTCTTTGAACAAACGGTCACGAATATGACGGGAAGTAACATAAGTTCCTTCCTTGCCTGCAAAAGGGGAATTGTTGATGGTAAAAAGCATACTCATCGTGGGTTCATCCACGATGATCGGAGTCATTCCTTCAGGATTGTCAAAATCGGCAATGGTATCGCCAATATCAAAATTTTCAGGACCAAGAATTGCGCATATCTCCCCGGCACCAACCTCAAATTTTACTTTTTCCTTACTAAGTCCCTCAAAGAGATACAACTCTTTGACAACTGATTTTAATACTGTTCGGTCATTTTTAACCAATGAAATGGGCATTCCAGCTTTTACCGAACCACGGGTAATCCTCCCAACGGCAATCCTGCCCACATAGGAAGAATAATCAAGCGAACTGATTTGCAGTTGCAAGGTTCCGGGCAATTGCTGGGGCGCAGGAATATGTTCAATAATCTGATCGAGCAGATAACTAACGTCGGTGGTCACATTGCGCCAATCGTCCGACATCCAGCCTTGTTTTGAAGAGCCATAAACGGTCGGAAAATTCAATTGGTCTTCACTAGCATCCAGGCTGAACATCAGCTCAAACATCGCCTCTTGCACCTCGCCTGGCGAACAATTTGGTTTATCTACCTTATTGATAACAACGATGGGTTTCTTCCCTAATTCCAGGGCTTTTTGCAATACAAACCTGGTTTGTGGCATTGGTCCCTCAAAAGCATCAACTAAAATCAGTACACCATCTGACATGTTGAGAACCCGCTCAACCTCTCCCCCAAAATCACTATGGCCTGGTGTATCGATAATATTGATTTTTACCCCCTTATATCTTACGGAAACATTCTTAGACAAGATTGTGATTCCACGTTCGCGTTCCAGGTCATTTGAGTCAAGAATGAGTTCCCCCATTTCCTGATTGTCACGAAATAAATGAACCTGGTGCAAAATCCGGTCAACCAAAGTTGTTTTACCATGGTCAACGTGAGCTATAATTGCAATATTTCTGATTTCCTGCATGTTATATTATTAAATCGGCTATTTGAAATAGTTTGCAAAGGTACGGGAAATAACAATGCGCTAAACATTGTGGATTCAAACCGCCAACGGGCACCCCATTACTATAAATCGGCCCAAACGTAGTGAAACTGATTCGTCACCGGGCTGGCATCAACATTTCAGTTTACTGATTTGCTCCTCAAGAACATGGATCCTTGATATCGCATCGCTTTGCTTTTTCCTTTCAATATCAACAACCTGTTGAGGTGCATTATTCACAAAACTGGCATTATTCAGCTTCTGATCCACTTTCTTTAGAAATCCACGGGTATAATTTAGTTCCTCCTCCATTTTTCTCAACTCTTCTGTAACATCGATCTTTCCGGTAAGTGGAATAAAAAATTCTGTAGAACCCACCACAAATGGAATTGATCCAGCTATTGACTCTGTAACATATTCCAGTTCAGTAATATTACAAAGTTTGCAAACCAGTCCGTCAAAAGTCGGATCCACTACCTCATTATTATTTTTTCGGATAAATAAACGCATCGGTTCTCTCTGCGGAATGTTTTTTTCTTTCCTTACACTTCGTATCGCCATAATGACCAACTCGGCAAAACCGAATTTTTCGATCAATGTCAAATCAAAATCTTTCGGTTCAGGTTGGGCTGTAAGCTGAATCGTTTCGCCGGTTTTTCTCTCACGCAACAGATGCCATATTTCTTCCGTAATGAACGGCATAAAAGGATGTAAAATTTGAATAAGATGCTCAAAGAAGGTGATTACCGATTCAAAAGTATCCGGATCAATGGGCTGTTGGTATCCCGGTTTAATCATTTCTAAAAACCATGAACAAAAATCATCCCAGGCAAGTTTATACACTGCCATGAGCGCTTCCGATAATCTATATTCTTCTGTCAGAGAATTAATATTCTTCAGGGAAGCATTAAAAATTGTTTCAAACCAATGGATCGAGACCTTGTTTATTTCGGGTTGACTTAAATTCGCATCAATATCCCATCCTTTTACCAAACGCAACGCATTCCATAATTTATTGGAAAAGTTGCGACCTTGTTCTATCAGCGCATCATCATATAGTAAATCATTTCCAGCAGGCGAACACAACAACATACCTACCCGTACAGCATCAGCGCCATAACGGTTGATGAGTTCCAGTGGTTCAGGAGAATTCCCCAGGGATTTCGACATTTTCCGCCCTTGTCTGTCCCGAACTATTCCGGTAAAATAAACATTTTTAAACGGAATTGCTTTACGATATTCCCAGCCAGCCATGATCATACGTGCAACCCAGAAAAAAATAATTTCTGGGGCAGTTACAAGATCATTGGTTGGGTAATAATATTTAATATCTGGATTGTCAGGATGCCGAATTCCGTCAAAAACAGAGATGGGCCATAACCAGCTTGAAAACCAAGTATCCAGTACATCTTCGTCTTGCCTAAGATCTTCCTGCGTTAATTTTAAATCAGGATCTTTAATTTTCGCATTTGCAAGAACCAGTGCCTCTTCTTTTGAGTGGGCAACTACAAAATCACCTCCCGGAAGATAATATGCCGGAATCCGATGTCCCCACCACAACTGACGGGAGATACACCAATCTGTCACATTTTCCATCCAATGGCGGTACATATTCTTATATTTTGACGGATGGAATTCGATGGTATCATTTTCAACCAATTCAAGAGCAGGTTTCGATAAATCTTTCATCTTCATGAACCATTGTACGGAGATACGCGGCTCAATCACCGCATCGGTACGTTCAGAATAACCCACTTTATTCGTATAATCTTCAATTTTTACAAGGTGACCATGCTTTTCAAGTTCTTTGGTGATTTTTTTCCGGACTATAAAGCGATCTTCACCTATAAAAAGCTGGGCAAGGGGGCTCATCGTCCCATCCGGATTAAAAGTATCAATAACCTCCAGTTTGTACTTGAGTCCCAGATTATAATCGTTGATATCGTGGGCAGGAGTAACTTTAAGTGCTCCGGTACCAAAATCTCTGTCAACATATTCATCAAAGATGACCGGAATAGAACGATGAATCAAAGGGACAAGGATCCGTTTGCCTCTAAGATGAGCATACCGCTCATCCTCCGGATGAACACAAATCGCAGTATCTCCCAGAATCGTTTCAGGCCGGGTAGTTGCAATAGTGATCCATTCATCATCAGTACCTTCAACCCGGTAACGAACGTAATATAGCTTCGAATGTACCTCTTTGTATATAACCTCTTCATCCGAAACAGCCGTCAATGCCTTCGAATCCCAGTTAACCATACGGATTCCCCGATAGATCAAACCCTTATGATACAAATCAACAAAAACATCAATCACTGAATTATACAGAGAATCATCCATCGTAAAACAGGTTCGTTCCCAATCACAGGAAGCCCCAAGTTTTTTTAACTGTTCCAGAATAATCCCGCCATGCTTGGTTTTCCATTCCCAGGCATGGGTCATAAATTCTTCCCGTGTCAACGTCGATTTGTCAATTCCCGTTTCCTTAAGTTTTGCAACGACTTTAGCTTCTGTGGCAATAGAAGCATGATCTGTTCCCGGAACCCAGCAGGCATTTTTTCCCAACATCCTGGCACGTCTTACCAAAATATCCTGAATGGTATTGTTGAGCATGTGTCCCATGTGTAAAACTCCCGTTACATTGGGGGGTGGAATGACAATGCAATAAGGCTCCCGCTGATCAGGGACAGAATGAAAATATCCTTGTTTTAACCAGTAATCATACCATTTGTCCTCAACTGATGCAGGATCATATTTGGAAGCTATATCCATCATAACGTTTCTATTAAAAAGAATAGCGAAATTAGTAAAAATTAAAAGAGTTTACTTCTCTTTACAAGGTATGGTAAGAGGATCTGCTCAAATCCACTGTTAATGTCGGCCTCTAACATATCAATGAGATATTGTCCGCAACGCAACCTAAGTTCTTGTTTGAACTTAGTGATCGTTTCAACATACTTTTCTTTTATCCCTGAAGGAAACACCTTCAATTGTTCTCCACTTTCAAGATCAATGAATTTGTATGGTCGGTCTTCAAAATTAAAATCCAGCTCCTTGCTTTTGTCCACGACATGAAAAAGAATGACTTCATGTTTGTTATGCCGCAGATGTTGCAATGCAGAAAAAAGCTCCTCTGTTTGAAAATTATTTTCAAACATATCGCTGAGGATGATCACCAGCGACCGTTGATGGATCCGTTCCGATAATTCGTGAATAGCCTGTGCTGCCATGGTCGTTTTTATTTGTGAAGGATCACGCGGAACCAATAGCTTTTCCAGCTCTGAATAAAGATAACGATGATGGACAAGGCTCGATTTGGCAAGTGTATGAAGCTCGATGGCATCAGAAAAAACACTTATTCCAACAGCATCTCTTTGTTTACGCAAAAGGTAGATTAACGCAGCAGCGATATAAACCGAGAATGCAATTTTATTCGGATGGTCGATATCCGGTTTTGAAAGAACCGGATAATACATTGAAGAAGAGTTATCGATTAAAATCTGACAACGAAGATTGGTTTCCTCTTCATATCTTTTCGAATAAAGACGGTCTGTCTTTCCAAAAAGTTTCCAGTCAATCGCTCGGATCGATTCACCATTGTTATACAATCGGTGTTCAGCAAATTCTACACTAAAACCATGAAAGGGGCTTTTATGCAAACCAGT
The DNA here is from genome assembly GCA_023231005.1 of Bacteroidales bacterium. Taxonomy (GTDB): domain Bacteria; phylum Bacteroidota; class Bacteroidia; order Bacteroidales; family FEN-979; genus CAIVAT01. The sequence continues at coordinate 87,271 of JALNWG010000008.1, forward strand.
AATAAAACCTTCAACAACCTGACGGGCTAAAAATTCAAGAGAGGAAAATTGTTCTAATCTGCTTTGATCAATGGGTGACACAAATGTCTGTTATATATATTTTTCGATCATGGCTTTATATGAAGCCTTTGGCACAGCACCAACCAATTTGTCAACAACCTGCCCTCCTTTGATAAATAAAACAGTGGGAATATTTCTGACCTTATATAAAGCTGTTACAGTAGGATTATCGTCAACATTCATTTCGCCAGCAACGATCCGGTCTCCGTACTCAGCTGCCAGTTCATGAATAATCGGGGAAACCATGCGACAGGGGCCACACCATTCGGCAGAAAGATCCACTATTGCTAATTTGTCACTTTTAACAATCTTTTCTTCAAAATTTGCGTCAGTTAGAGTCTCGAACATATCTAATGGTTTTAAATGTTATATGATAATACATTTGCAAAGTTACAAAAATATATTCTTCTTCAGTCGCCAATTACCTTCACCTGAATATCAGGCAACTCGGATAATGCATGAATCATCTCCCTGGCATTGACCCGGTATTTTTTCGAAGGAAGATCCACGGCAACATTATCAATCACATCCAGAATCCTAATCCGGAGGGCACATTTTCCCTTATGTTGCTTCGTCAACTGATGGAGTGTTTTAACAGTTTCAACCGAAAGTTCGTCAAGTCCAATGGTCAGATACAGAACTTTTGCCAGCTTATCCATAACCTCCGATAAAAGAATAATATTATTTACCCGTATTGACATTTGATCCGGATTATCAAACCGTGATTCAATACGGGCTTTAATAAACACGTATTGTCCCTCTTCCAAAAAATGTTTCCATTTCAGATATTCCTCTGAAAAAACCATCAGGTGAATGAAATTAAAGTAATCTTCCACAGCAAAAGATCCGTATGATTTTCCGGTTTTCCCTGTTTTATGTTGAGCCTCAATTACGATCCCTGCAAAAGTGATCTCCTTGCCTTTGAAAGGTTTTAAATCCTGCTTCAGTTCATCGATGGAAACATTACAGAATTGTTCAATTTCAAAACGGAAGTCATCCAGGGGATGTCCACTCATATAAAAACCCGTCACTTCCTTTTCATACTTCAATTGTTCCAATTTGGTCCAAGGCCGGCAATCGGGTAATGCGAGCTCTTTTAGCTGAACCTCTTCCGACTCTCCGAACAGGGATTGCTGCATGGAGTCCTTCCTGGCATGAAAATCTGTAGCATGACGCAGAATCTTCTCCAGAAATAAGAGATCATCACTATTTTCCTGATAAAAATATTGGGATCGGTGAGTATTCTCAAAACAATCAAATGCTCCGGCTTTCGCCAATGATTCCATACACCTTTTATTTACCATGTGAGAATTAACCCGCCGGGTAAGGTCAAAAATATTCGCGAAAGGTCCATTCTTCACTCTTTCTTCTACGATACTTTGAACAGCCGCCTCTCCCACATTCTTTATCCCTGCCATACCAAACCGGATTTCCCCTTTTTTGTTGGCCACAAACGCCATTGCGCTTTCATTCACATCGGGGCCCAATACAGGAATTTTCATTCGCTTACATTCATCAAGCAAAAGCGCAATTTCTTTCAAATCATTCAAATTCCTACTTAATACCGCAGCCATAAACTCAGAGGGAAAATATGCTTTTAAATAGGCCATTCTGTATGCCACATAGGCATAACAGGTAGAATGAGATTTGTTGAAAGCATAATTGGCAAATGCTTCCCAGTCTTTCCAGATTTTTGTAACAATCGTGATGTCATGTCCGTTTTTCTTACAACCCTCAAAAAACTTGGGCTTCAGTTTAACCATCATGGCTTCTATCTTCTTTCCCATCGCCTTTCGCAATGAATCGGCTTCGCCTTTGGTAAATCCGGCCAATTGTTGCGACAACAACATTACCTGTTCCTGATATACCGTAATACCATAAGTATCTTTCAGATACTTCTCCATTATCGGAATATCATAGGTGATTTTTTCCCGGCCATGCTTGCGATTAATAAAACTTGGAATGTATTCCATCGGGCCTGGCCGGTAAAGCGCATTCATAGCGATCAAATCCTCTATTTTATTCGGTTTGAGATCCTTGAGGTACTTTTTCATTCCATCCGACTCAAACTGAAAAATTCCGGTTGTCCTTCCCTGACTGAACAATTCGTAAGTTTTATCGTCATCAAAGGGAATATTCTCTATATCCAAATCAATGCCCTGAGAAATCTTAATATTCTTTATTGAATCTTTGATGATTGCCAGGGTTTTCAATCCCAGGAAATCCATCTTCAACATTCCTACTTTCTCAATATAGGATCCATCAAATTGGGTAATAAAAAGGTCTGATTCTTTGGAGATAGTAATGGGAATATAATCGGTTAACTGGCCTTTACTGATAATAATTCCGCAAGCATGAATTCCGGTTTGCCGGATCGACCCTTCCAGACTTTCAGCATATTTGAGTGTTTCTGCGATCAGCTTATTAGAAGAAGATCGGGCTGTTTTCAATTCAGGGACCTCCTCATAAGCCGTTTTTAAGGTAATACCCGGGCGTGTTGGTATCATCTTAGTCAATCGGGTCACCTCATCCAGCGGCAACCGTTGTACACGGCCCACGTCACGGATGGCTCCTTTTGCCGCCATCGTTCCAAACGTGATTACTTGTGCTACTTTATCCCGCCCATATTTATTTACAACCCACTTTAACACCTTATCCCGTCCATCTTCATCAAAATCGATATCAATATCCGGCATCGATATCCGATCAGGATTCAGAAATCGTTCAAACAGCAAATCGTATTGAAGAGGATTAACATCAGTGATCCGGATACAATAAGCTACTACCGATCCTGCCGCAGAGCCACGTCCTGGTCCTACGGAAACATCCATTTCACGTGCAGCCTTTAGAAAATCCTGGACAATAAGAAAATAGCCAGGAAATCCCATTCTTTTTATGGTAGCCAATTCAAAATCTATCCGTTCCCGAATTTCGGGTGTAATCTCTAAATACCTTTTTGCAGCTCCTTTATATGTAAGATGACGCAAATATTCATCCGCATCAGAAAAATTTTCAGGGACAGGAAAATCCGGCATGAGCGGTTTCCGGTCTAAGCTGTAATCTCCAATTTTCCCGAACACTTCCATCGTGTTCTCCAAGGCTTCCGGAATATCGGCAAAAAGGGTATTCATCTCTTCCTTCGATTTGAACCATTCTTGACCGGTATAGCGCATCCTTCCAGGATCATCAATAAATTTACCTGTGTTTAAGCATAATAATCTTTCATGAGCTGCAGCATCTTCTTCATTTAGAAAATGGACATCATTGGTGGCTATTACTTTGACCTGATGTTTGCGCGACAATTTGACAAGCGCCTCACAAACCACCTGTTGTCTCTTGTAAACCTCATTGTCCAGGGTTGGATCCGTGGCTGGATGACGCATCAGTTCAAGATAAAAATCAGAACCGAACAAACTCTTATACTCAAGAATTACCTGTTCGGCTTTTTCAATGTTACCGGCAAGAATAGCGCGTGGAATTTCACCCGCCAAACAAGCCGAAGATGCAATTAAACCTTCGTGATAAATCTCCAACAGTTCCTTGTCAATTCTGGGTTTATAGTAATGACCCTCTGTCCATGAAAATGAGATAAGTTTAACCAGGTTTTGATAGCCAATTCCATTTTTCGCCAATAGGATTAAATGATCACCCTTCCGGTCGATCAACTCGGTTTTATCTTTACGATTTCGCCTGGCAACATAAGTTTCACAACCAAATATTGGTTTAAAATTTGGCTGTTTATCGGCGGCTTCTGCAAACTCTTTAATGCCATAAAGATTTCCGTGATCGGTCACAGCGGCACCCGGCATTCCAAGTTTCACTGCCTTCGTTACCATGTCACCGATCCGTGTGGCACCATCCAGGATCGAATATTGGGTATGTAAGTGTAAATGAACAAAATCTATCATCTCAGGGAGGAAAAAAAACTACAGAAATCAAAGTTGTAAAAGTATCCGAAAAAATGTTTCGTTCTGTAATTGTTCATAAATTTGCATTGGGATATCCAGTTTTGTACATTTGTGTTTCTTAACAAGAAGGATATGTTTAGCGCAACTCATTTTCATCCGATGATGGTTCATTTTCCCATTGCCATTATAATTATCGGTTTTCTTGCCGACCTTGCAGGTGTTTTTTTTAGAAAAGATAAATGTCTGACAAAAATGGGATATTGGCTTGAAATAGTTGGGATGATCACTGCGATTTTAGCTTTTGGAACCGGTTATTTCTTCACTAATCCCATGGAAGGTGAAGCCGGGTTAGCGCGTGAGCAGCATGAATTTTTTGCCACATTTACCTTGATTACAATCATCCTTGCAACCCTGTTTCGCATTGTAATCAATTATCTGAAAAAAGAAGAATCCAACCTGAAATATCTTTCACTGGGGTTGTTTTTTTTAGGTTTCGTATTTGTTTCCATCACTGGTTATCTGGGAGGAACACTGGTACTCGATTATATGATCGGAATGTAGAATATCTATAGAAAATTAGGATGACAGACCTGGAAGACATTTTGGTTGCCAGTTCTCTATCATCTACTTTACCAACCATTATACAATCATTATACATCGACTGAACGACCATTATACACCGACTGAACACCGACTGAACACCGACTGAACAACCATTGAACAACCCTTATACAACCATTGAACAACCCTTATTCAAAATGCAAATAAGCACAAAAAGCGTCAAAACGTCCATTGCTATAACAAATACGACTGGTGCGCCAAATTCCTCAATCCGTATTCAAAATCAAAATGGTGCAGATCTTTTTCGGGGAAGAAATTTTTACCTTTTGATTTTATTTATTGGTTAATTCGAAAATAATCCCGAATTTTGCACCCCTTAAAATAATTAATCAATTAATCAATGCCAACGAAAATCAGATTACAAAGAAGAGGTAAAAAAGGTCAAGCTTTTTACCACATTGTTATTGCGGATGGTCGTGCACCACGTGACGGAAAGTTCATTGAACAAATTGGTACGTATAACCCGGTCGCTAAACCCGCAGAAATTGAGCTCAATTTCGACAAAGCCTTAAACTGGCTGAAGAAAGGAGCCCAACCAACCGATACCGTAAAAGCCCTCTTGGCTTTAAAAGGTGTTATTTATAAAAACCACCTTTTAAAAGGGGTTCAAAAAGGAGCGATGACTGTTGAACAGGCTGAAGTTAAATTCCAAACCTGGCTCGAAGAAAAACAACAGAAAATTGCAAGTAAAATCAAAGAACAGGAACTTCTTGTAAAAGACTCCCACAAGAAGGCTTTGGATGAAGAGATAAAAGTGAACGAAGCAAAGGCTGAAGCCATTGCAAAAAAAATAGCCAAATTACATCTTGATGAAGCTGCTAAGGCTGCTGAAGCTGCCAAATCTATTGAAGCCGCTCAAGCTACTGTATCTCCTTCAACTTCTGAAGTTTCAGGAAGTAACGAAGCAACTGGTGAAACTACCGAAACAGCGCCTGCTGTTCAGGAATAAAGCACAACATTCTCTATCCTTATGAATAAGGATGATTTTTATTACCTTGGAAAAGTCTTAAAGACGTATGGCAATAAGGGTCAATTACTTGTTCAGATGGAAGTAGATAACCCTGAAAATTATCTTGATCTGGAATCCGTTTACATCGATACACATGGTGAACGGATTCCTTTTTTTCTTACATCCCTGGAACTGAAACATCATCGACGGGCTATCTTCCAATTTCACGACATCAATTCGGTGGAGGACGCAGAAGTTTTTTCCGGTTTGGAAATGTATCTTCCCGTTACCCAACTTCCGATACTGGAAGGAAACGGATTTTATTTCCATGAAGTAATTGGATATACTGTTACAGATTCCCACCACGGAAATATCGGATCGGTTGAAGATATCCTCGAATTGCCACAACAATCGCTTTTACAGATCCGTCATGGTGATAAAGAAATTCTGATCCCGATAGTTGATGAAATCATTAAATCGGTAAATCATCAGCAGAAAAAAATTGAAATTGAAGCTCCCGCAGGATTAATTGACATCTATCTCTAAGGATTGATGGCATTCCGATTCAAACAATTCAACATTGAAGACACACATAGCACCCTCCGGGTAGGCACAGATGCCATGTTGCTTGGAGCATGGGCTTGCCCTGATACTTCCCTAAAAATTTTAGATATCGGAACAGGTTGCGGTATCCTTGCTATAATGATGGCTCAACAATCCGAAGGTTATATTGAAGCCATCGATGTGGATCTTCCTTCCGTCTGTGAAGCAGTCAGCAATTTTTCAAAATGCCCCTGGAGCAAAAGACTTACCGCAATTCATTCCTCTTTACAGGAATTTTCAACACAGATAGAATATCAATTCGAGTTTATCATCACCAATCCTCCTTACTTTTCGAATTCACTCAAATCACGCTCAGAGAGAAAAAATAAAACCCGGCATGATGATGGACTAACAATTGAAGAATTGGTAACGTTTGTTGACATTCTCTTGACACAGGATGGTCGTTTTACGCTCATTCTGCCCCCCGAACCAGCAAAAAAATGTTGCTTCCTTTGTGAAAAAACCGCACTTCATCTCAAACGCCGGATGATGATTTATCCCAAACCAGGCAAGCCACCCGTAAGAATTCTGATGGAATTTTCAAAATCTGTTGTTTCAAACCTTATGGAATCTGAACTTACAATTCTTGATTCAACCGGAAAATTTTCAGATGCATATTTTGCCTTAACAAGTAAATTTCACCGCTTTTAATTTTATTTTTGTCACAACATTTTAATTTTGTGTGTGGAATAATTATTCTGAGCCCACAATCAACCATTTTTCATCCAAAAAAAACAAGTAAAAATGAAGATGTACGACCTATACTTGCATGCAATAACCGTTTTTATGGGTTTTTTTGCCATGCTCAACCCCATCGGGAATCTCCCTGTTTTTCTCGGAATGGTTCAGGATTTTGATAAAAAAACACAAAATAAAGTAGCCCGTAATGCTACAATGTTAGCATTTATTATCATTGCAATCTTCAGTATTTTCGGACATATCATATTTCAAATGTTCGGGATCACGCTGCCTGCCTTCCAGATTGCAGGAGGTATCATTGTGTTTATCATTGGTTTCAACATGTTGAATGCAAAGGAAAGTCCTATTCATTCTCAATCGGTTGATGAAAAACAACAGATGGAGAAAGTAGCGCGTGACATGGCTATTTCACCACTTGGAATACCGCTGTTGGCCGGTCCTGGCACAATCTCTACAGCCATGAACTTCGTTGGTGTTGAAAAATCCATCACAAATGTGATTCTTGTTATTACTATTTTCGGTATCATGTGTCTTATTACCTACTTTTTATTTATTTCCTCCAGGGTAATCGCGAAAAAAATAAGTCCGAGTATGCTTAAAGTAGTATCACGCATCATGGGTTTGATTCTGTCTGTCATTGCAATTCAGATGGTTATCAACGGGATTGAAGGAACAATCGACATATATAAACAGTAAATATGAAATACCATCTTCTTTTATTCATTTTCCTTGTTACCTTTTTATTTTCTTCCTGTTCCAAAGTAAAAACCACCTACTGGCCGAATGGGAATAAAAAAACAGAAATCGAGGTCAAAGGATCAAAACATGAGGGGGAAGCCAGATATTGGTTTGAAAATGGGAAATTGCAAATGGAGTGTAATTACACCAACAATGTCCTTGAGGGAAACATGAAACGCTATTATGCATCAGGGAATTTGGAAGAAGAAATGCAATATCACAATGGTCTGTTGGAAGGAAAATCGGTAAAAAGGGACATGAGTGGGAAAGTTTTTTCTGAATCGACCTATAAGAATGGAAAACTAAATGGGCGGTATGCCGAATATTATCCCGACAAAACCCTAAGGATTGAAGGATTCTATAAAAATGACAATCACGATGGAACATGGTTTTATTATAATACATCAGGGAAAATCGTAGGCGAAGGACGATTTGATAATGGGAATGGGATACAAAAGGTTTATTACGAGAATGGAATAACAAGACAGTTGACACATTATAAAAACGATATGAAAGAGGGAGAAGAGGTCTTTTTTAAGCCAGATGGGGCTATTGAATCGATTCATCACTACCGACAAGGAAAATTGATTTCAAAAAATGATATGGATTGATAATGAAAAAAATAAATATGGTTTTTCCTTTGTTTAATCATCTCAAACTCCTTAATTTTGCAATTGTTATTTTTTTCACAATGTTAGTCTTATAACGGTACATAAAATTGATCAATAATCATTTAAATCTGAATTAACATGAACGTAGAGAAAATCATGACCGACCTGGAAAAAAAACATCCAGGAGAACTTGAGTATTTACAAGCGGTACGAGAAGTTTTAGACTCTATTGAGGAAGTTTACAACAGCAATCCTCAGTTTGAAACAGCAAAAATCATTGAACGTTTGGTAGAACCGGACAGAATTTTAACATTTAAAGTTCCCTGGGTTGATGACAGTGGAAATGTAAATGTGAACATTGGTTACAGGGTACAATTCAACCAGGCCATTGGTCCTTACAAAGGTGGTTTACGTTTTCACCCCAGTGTTAACCTTAGTATCTTGAAATTCTTAGGTTTTGAACAGATTTTCAAGAACAGCCTTACCAGCCTTCCTATGGGCGGAGCTAAAGGTGGATCAGATTTTAATCCAAAAGGTAAATCCAATGCAGAAGTAATGCGTTTCTGCCAATCGTTTATGCTCGAATTATGGAAAGTTATTGGTCCGGAAACAGATGTTCCAGCAGGTGATATCGGAGTAGGTGGCCGCGAAATTGGATTCCTTTATGGAATGTACAAAAAACTTACCCACGAACACGTAGGCGTTTTAACTGGAAAAGGATTGAACTGGGGCGGAAGCCTTGTTCGTCCAGAAGCTACTGGTTTCGGAGGAATTTATTTTGTTCAGGAAATGCTAAAAACTAAAGGCGACGACTTAAAAGGAAAAACAGTGGCTGTTTCCGGTTTCGGGAATGTCGCTTGGGGTGCCGTACTGAAAGCTACTGAATTGGGTGCCAAAGTAGTTACTATTTCTGGCCCTGATGGTTACATTTATGATCCCGATGGCATTTCGGGCAATAAAATTGATTACATGCTTGAACTTCGTTCCTCAAATCAGGACATCGTAAAACCCTATTCATACGAATTCCCCAATGCTCAATTCCATCAGGGAAAACGTCCTTGGGAAGCTAAATGTGATATAGCTCTGCCTTGCGCTACCCAGAACGAATTGAATGGCGACGATGCAAAACTCCTGATTAAAAATGGGACTAAACTTGTAGCCGAAATTTCCAATATGGGCTGTACTCCGGAAGCTGTTGAAATGTTTATCGAACACAAAATGCTGTTTGCTCCAGGTAAAGCCGTCAATGCAGGAGGTGTTGCTACTTCCGGTTTGGAAATGACTCAAAACTCTATGAAACTCAACTGGCCTGCTAAGGAAGTTGACGATCGTTTACACCATATCATGACAAGCATCCACGAATCCTGTATTAAACACGGAAAAGATTCCAGCGGATATGTTAACTATGTTAAAGGTGCTAATATCGCTGGTTTTATTAAAGTTGCAAATGCAATGCTTGATCAGGGTGTAATTTAATTTGATAACACCATTCTCCTTTAAAAAATCCCGGATTCGCACCGGGATTTTTTTTTATCTTTGACCATGCAATTTGTACATCCATTCTTCCTCCTTGCCATTTCTGCTGTCGCAATCCCAATTCTTATTCACCTTTTTAATTTTCGAAAATTCAAAAAAGTATATTTTACAAATGTCCATTTTTTACACGAAATTCAACAGGAAACAAAACGACAATCCCAACTCAAGCAAATCCTGATTTTGTGTGCCCGGATTTTAGCTATCTCATGTCTCGTTCTTGCTTTCGCTAAACCCTATATCCCTTCTTCCCTTCATGAAAAAAAAATCTCAGGTCAGCATTATGTAAGCATATATTTAGACAATTCCTTCTCGATGGAAGCATTAGCAACCCAGGGAAAATTGATAGATATTGCTAAAACCAAAGCACAGGAAATAGCTTCAGCTTACACCACCGCTGACCTTTTTCAACTCCTCACCAATGATTTTGAAGGAAAACATCAACATTTTGTCACCCGTGAAGAATTCCGGAAACTTGTGGAAGATGTTAAACTATCCCCCACCTCCCGCCCCTTACCGGATGTGATCAGCAGAATGAATGACCTTCTTTATTCCACCAGAAAATCAAACCGTGATGCTTATCTGATTTCTGATTTCCAAAAAACAACTGCCTCTTTTTATAGTGCCAAGCCCGACTCATCAACAAGTTGGTATCTGGTTCCATTGTCAGCTGTGAAAAATGACAATCTCTATATTGACACGGTTTACTTTTTATCACCTATTCATCAACCGGGACAACCTGTAAAACTACTGGTAAAAATCCGGAACGAGGCCTCAGACCCACTCGAAAAGGTACCTGTGAAACTTACCATTAACTCAGTTCAAAAAGCAATTTCCAGCTTCTCTGTTGGCGCAAATTCAAGGGTTGAGGTAGTGCTTACCTATACCGAAAACCCAGCCGGGTTCCAGTTTGGAAAAATTGAGATTAATGATTATCCAATCATTTTTGACGACAAATTTTACATTGCCTACACGGTATCCCCATGTATCAACATTCTTTGTATCAATGAAAAAGAAGATAATCGTTTCCTATCTTCACTTTTTGCCCATGATTCTGCATTCCGATTTACAAGCACATCGTCACAACAGCTTGATTATTCATCTTTTAATAATTATTCAATAGTTATTTTAAATGGAGCTACCGAGCTCTCTTCCGGTCTCATCAGACAATTACAAAACTTCGTTCTCCAAGGTGGATCCCTGGCTATATTTCCACCCGAAAATGCCACCTCACGAACCTTTCTGGATCTGTCATCACAACTTCAAACTGCAAACCTCTCTACCATTGACACGAACAGACAACGCATTTCTTCATTGCAATTAGCCAGCGATCTCTTCAACGATATTTTTGAAAAGGGGTCAAATGGAAAGGTTACACTTCCTGAAAATATAGATTTACCTGAAGTATTCCGACACTATACCCTCTCCTCCGGCCTTCAGAGTGGAATGGAAGTACTGATGCGCCTACAGAACAATGACCCATTTCTCGTTTTAACCAAGCTAAAAGAAGGGAAAATTTACATATTTACTGTTCCATTGATTGAAAAATGGAGCAATTTCCCAAAACACCTGATTTTTGTACCCACTCTATATAAAATTGCTTTATTAAGTAATAAAATTCACCCCCTGTTCTACCCTGTTGGGGAAAATTCATTGATCGAAATTCCATTGGTAAATTCCGATGAAAAAAATCTCATTAAAATCAGAAAAAAAACCAGTGAATTTGAAATTATTCCGGAACAACGAAAATTCGGAACCGGAATTTCTCTCTTTACGCATGGACAGATCAAAGAAGATGGATGGTACTCGGTTGCATCGGGAAAATCTGATATAGAAATTGCAGCATTCAATTTTAACCGGAATGAATCCGACATGAATTGTTTTTCGGTTAACGAATTACAAGAGTTGACTAAAAAAATGCCAGCGAAGAATGTTCAACTGATCATTCCCAAAAAATCCTCCCTCACACAACAAATCCATGAACTAAAACAGGGAACACCCCTTTGGAAATTTTTTATCATGTTTGCCCTTCTTTTCCTGGCAATCGAAATTTCCCTGATCAGATGGATGAAATAATCGATATTTTCAGTAATAAAATGTTACAAACATTACAAAAGATGTAACATTTTGTTACACAAATCCCATAATTTTATTTTCACATACAACTGTATATCAATTTATTATACAATTGGCACAATTATTGCATATTAATATATGTTCAAATATCTAATTGATTTAAGAAACATAAAAACTAAAACCATGAAAAGTTTAAATCTCATCTCCCTCTACAAAGCTGAAATCAAAAAGAACATGTTGGCACAGATTAAAGGTGGAACCGATATCCATTGTATATGTGGTCACAATAATCCATTTGTATCTATGAAAACTCAGGGGGGTGCAACTCTTTGTGCATGTAGTGATTCTGCCACAAGTTCCACCGTTCAAAACCGGCCAGAAAAATAATAGTATTTTTCCACTTTGTATTTTTATACTTTTGCCCATTACTTCCGGATCAGATTGCATCCGGATAGAAGTGTGTTATGAAAAAACCTGTACGCTTCAATACTTCCATGGGCAATTGTTACCTGTATAGCGCCTACCGAAATCAATTTCTCCTCTTACATCCGCTTCTTCAATATTATTTTGACCTTGAATCATCAGGAGTAAATTTGAAATCGTACATCTCCGCTCTGGATCCACCAAAAACAATATCGATTGATAGAATAGGAGATTTTCAATTTGAAGAGATACAATACCAATGGAAAAAATATTGCTTGTTAAAGCGCAACCGTTATTTTGACACCCCTCCGCAAACAAAATTAACCGGCAGGTTACGCGCCTCAAAAGTGACGAATAACCTGACCTCTATAAAACAGGTTATTTTTGAGGTAACAGAAGACTGTAATTTATCGTGTACCTATTGCATCTACAGCAAATTTTATATCAATAAAAAACGGGAAAAAAGAGAATTCAATCCCGATCAGGCCAAACAAACCCTCGCGTATCTCATGAAGAGAAGGGAACCTGATCAAAAGGAGTTGATTGTAAGTTTTTATGGAGGAGAACCGCTGAAAAACATCCAATTGATCCGTGAAATCGTCAGTTTTTTAAACACCAACTATCGCCCGGAATTTACTTTTAAATTCACCATGACAACCAACGGATTGTTATTGGCAAAGTACGCAGATTTCCTTGTTGAACATTCTTTCGATATCTCAATCAGCCTGGATGGTGACCGAACGGGAAACTCTTTCAGAGTTTTAAAAAACCACCGTCCCTCCTACGACATCGTCATTAAAAATACCGATTTCGTCAAGTCCCGCTATCCAGAATATTTCGACAAACACATCTCATTTATCACAGTAATCCATAACAAAAATTCTTATCAGGATGTTCATGATTTCTTTCAGAAAAAATATGGTAAAACCCCAACCGTCTCTACAATCAATACAACAACTGTTAATGAGAACTTTCTGGATGAATTCAACAAAACCTTTATAGAGAGACCTTCCCGGCAAACTGAAAATGGGAATATTTATCAATCGATATTTCTTCATCATCCCACAGTAACAGATTTGGCAGATACCATTGAAAAATATTCCGGATTTGTATTTAAAAATCCATATAGAGTTTTAACACCTACAACCCGTCATGTAGGTTCTAAGGAATTTATCCCGACTGCCACTTGTATGCCATTTTCCATGCGGGTATTTCTTACTGCTGACGGCAGCATCCTGCCTTGTGAACACATCAGCAGGATATTCGAAATCGGCACCCTGGAAAATAACGAAATTCGTATTGATCCCGATGCTGTTGCCCGCGATTATAACGATTACTTTGATAAAATAAGACCCTTATGCGACCGATGCTATCTGGCAGATAATTGTAAAGAATGTATTTTCAACACACGGATCGAAACCGAAACACCTGCATGTGATTATTTTCTCGATGCTTCTCGTTTTGGGCGCTATTTGTCACACCATCTCAGTATTCTTGAAAAGGATTATCCATTGTATCAAAGGATATTAAAAGAAGCATACCATGAAAAATAAGGAATTCCATTGGCTATCGATAGAACCTTATGTTCATGGTGTTGTAAAAACCAACCGGGCACTCCTATACAATACACTCAACAAAAAATATCTGATCATCCACGATCAACCTGATATTACTACGCTTATTTCCAAACTATTGGACACAAACAACGGCCGTGTAATCAAATTATCTTCCAGCCTGCTTCAAAAAACTACCATTAAAGAGTTTATTGAATCTTTCCGTAAAAAATACATGGGTGATTTGTATTCATCAGAATGGTCATCGGGCAAACCATTTATCTTTGCCCCCAATCCAATTATCAAAGAAAGCACTTTTCAACTTCAGGATTTTCTTCATGAAGTGACCATTCACCTCGACAGTGGCCCAAATCCAAAAATGAAACCTTGGAAAAATGCTTATTATCAATTTCCCTTCCCTCAAATTGACGATACGAAAAAAAAAGAGATGGATTTTAAATTATTGGAATCTCTCATTGTCCAGCTATCTCCTTTGCCTATTGCAACAATCCATTTGGTTGGAAACGAGGTATTCAATTACAGTTTCTGGATCCCTTTAATGGAAATGATCAAGAACAAACAATTCAGGTTAAAAATACATTCCCCTCTTTCACATCTTGAAGACGAAAATTTGATCTACTCAGGGAAACACACCCAGGTTTCACTGCTCATTACCCTTCCAATTAATATGATCGATTTGAGAAAAATAGAAGCGCTTGCACAAAATCAAGTAGATCAATCGGAAATAGAATTCAATTTTGTTGTTCAAACACCGGAAGAAGTAGCGGCGGTTTCTGAAATAATGAAAACGTTTAAACTGAAGAACTCATTTTTCAAGCCCTATTTTAATGGTTCAAACCTGGATTTTTTCGAGTCAATGGTTTTCATGAACCCAACCGATATTCTGAGTTCCAGGCCCGGTCAAAAACAAATACTGTCACGGTATCTGTTAAATGAAAATGATTTTGGTCGATTAACTGTTCTGCCAGACGGGGAATTATTTGCCAATGTAAATGATCCCCGGATAGGAATTCTCACGGATACCAACCTGGCCGATCTTGTAAAAAAAGAATGGAAAGAAGGATCTTCCTGGCGAAGAATAAGAATAAACCAATCTCCCTGCAACCATTGCATTTATCAATTTCTCTGCCCTCCAGTGAGCAATTATGAATTGTATTTGAAAAAGTTCAATTTCTGTCATACTGTTTTCGAATGATACCTCCTGGAACACTTTTCAATTTAAAAATCACCGGGCGAATTCTTTCCAAAGGAAAAACTTATACTTTAATCAACCTGACTGGATTGGTGATGGGGTTGACTGCAGCCTTCATACTGGTTGTATTTGCAATCAATGAGCTGAGTTACAACCGAAGCTTTCACAATTCCAACCAGATGTATCGTGTGATTGTACATGATTCTCATGGAATCAAATCAGGTATCACTCCATTTTTGCTGAAAGATTTTTTTCAGACGACATTCCCGGAAATTAAACAAACATCAAGGATCATCAGAAGTGATTATTTTACAAGTAATATCAAAGTAAAAAAAGGCCCTATTTTAGTTTCTGTTACAGATTTTTATTGTGTTGACCCTGCTTTTATCGATATTTTTTTACTTGCAGTCACTCCTGAAAGAAATACCAGGATGCTTGACAGTTCAAATTCAATTTTGATTTCAGAACACTTTTGTAAACGGATATTCGGGAAAAAAGATCCAACCGGAAAATTGCTCGAGTGTAAAATAGACGGGCAAGTTTACCAGATGATGGTTCAGGGCGTATTCAAAGATTTTACCTGGAATTCCTCCTTTAAACCAGAAATACTAGCCACTATTGCCCTGTACAAGGAAAGGCTTAGTGTACTTATTCAGGACTCCGAAAAGGAACTTTCATCGGGCAAAGATTATTCTTCAGGTTTGTTTCTTTTGGTTAATAAGAATGTAGAAATTGCATCCTTAACAAAACGGCTTCCAATCGCATTAAAAAAATCTATATTCCGGAAAAATGGTCTTGATGTCAGTCTTCAGAAATTTACCAATTCTTACTTTGATTCCGGAGACGTTCAAAATGATTATATCATCAAGGGAAATAAAACCGACCTTTTAATATACATATCCCTGGCCGTATTTATTTTAATGTTGGCCGGCATTAATTATTCAATGCTAAACACGGCACGGTCTGCCTTGCGTTTTAAAGAAATCGGAATCCGCAAAGTATTAGGTGCCAGCAAAGTAAATCTTCGATCGCAGATAATTACAGAATCTTTTGCACTAACCTTGCTTGCTTTGCCCCTCACCTTTCTTGTTCTGGGACTAATAAATCCGGTATTGAGTACCTTTTATGGGGCAGAAATCCAAATTCATTTCAATACCTTATGGATATCGGTTGTTTTGTTTACCATAATCATCTTGCTGATTGCGTTTTTATCCGGATTTTACATTGCGCTCTATCTCTCATCCCTCAACTTGCTCACGGCTTTAAAATCTAATTATTACCTATACAAAAAAATGACCCTTGGAAAGTTTCTGATTGTTTTTCAGCTTTTTATTACCATTTCGCTTTTCATCGGATTGATTGTTATCTTATTGCAGCTTAATTTTCTCTATAACAGGAATATGGGAATTCAAAAAGAGAATCTGATGATAGTGAACCTGCAACCCGAAGAATTTGTCCAATCAAATGTATTGGAGAAGCAATTAAGCGATTGCCCGGAAATACTCAATTCATCACAGGTTTCCATTGCCATTCCAACTTTTGATAAAACAAGTAATGATATCAAAGTACAGGGACAGGAAGAGAAGGTTCCCTTCGAAATCTTCAAAGCAACACCTACCTTTTGTAAAACAATGGGAATAGAAATTGTCAGGGGGAGAAATTTTCAGTTGGCTGATACGAACGCTCAAGTTCCACCAATTATCATAAATGAAGAGGCTGCACAAACTCTTCAATTCAGGGATCCGCTTAATAAAAAAATCGGTCCCTATATCATAATCGGAGTCACGAAGAATTTCAGCATCCGGACAATGCATCTTAAGGTAAGTCCGACCATTGTGGTTTTCGATAAAGAACCCGGTCAAACCATGATCATTCGTTACAAGGCGGGGCGGGAGCAACAATTATTGAAAGCGGTTAGGAATAAATGGAGTTTATTAGCGCCAAACCTACCTTTGGAATATAAATTTTTCGATAATGAGTTGAATCAATTGTACGGTAAGGAAAAAAAGTTTGGGTTTACTATAGGATTGTTCACCGGGATTGCTTTTAGTGTCACCGGGATGGGATTATTTGGGTTAGCCATGCTGATGGCAGAAAGGAGAAGAAAAGAGATATCAGTCCGAAAAATTTTCGGAGCCACCCGGTCGCATATTATCTTGATTCTTCAAAAAGAATTTCTGATTGATTTTCTAATTGCTGCAGCATTATCTGTCCCTGTTTCATGGTACTGTTCATCTTTGTGGTTAAATGGATTTTATTACCATATTTCTTTGAATTGGTGGATTTTTCTTGGGGCCATCCTTACGGTAGGATTTTTCGTGTCATTGATTTTATTTTGGAAATCACGTCGGGTTCTCAATGAAAATCCATCCAATACATTAAAATACGAATAATGAGTTTTATTTTTTACAACCAGCATGATTCCAGCGATTGTGGGCCTGCCTGTTTGCAAATGATTGCCCGCTTTTATGGAAAAAAATTCCGGTTGACCCGTTTGCGTGAGTTGTGTTTTCTTACACGCGATGGTGTTTCCATGTTGGGCATTAGTGATGCTGCCGAATCTATTGGATTCCGCTCAATGGGGGCTAAACTCACTTTTTCACAATTGAGGGACGATGCCCCTCTCCCATGTATCGTTCATTGGAAACAACGCCATTTTATTGTTGTTTATGACATCCAAAAAAAACACGGGAAGGAGATTGTTTATATTGCCGATCCTGCCCATGGAAAAATAAAACTCACAAAAGAGAACTTTGTGAAAGGCTGGATGGAGGGTTGCGAAAGTACAAACCAGGGGGTTTGTCTTCTCCTTGAACCAACAGAAAAATTACAGCAGCAAAAAGAGGAAGGCCAAACCGGGTCAAAATGGGATTTTATTCTTCCTTACCTGAAACCAAGGCAAAAAACGATGATCTACCTTTTCTTTATGATGATCGTCGGAAGCGTGATTCAACTGATTTTTCCCTTTTTAACACAAGCCATTGTGGACAAAGGGATCCGGAATCGAGACATGGGTTTCATCACATTGGTCCTTTTGGGACAACTTGCATTGTTTCTTGGACTCACGGTCGTAGAATACGTCCGTGGATGGATATTACTTCATGTAAGTACCCGGATCAACATTTCCATGATATCCGGGTTTTTAAATAAAATCATGAAACTCCCCCTGGGGTTTTTCGATACAAAAATGGTAGGGGATTTGATGCAAAGGATCAATGATCATCAAAGGGTGCAGTCGTTCATGACAGTAAGTTCATTGAACATCATTTTTTCTTCGGTGACTTTTTTATTATTTGGCATCGTTTTGCTTTTCTACAATATCCTTATTTTTTGTGTATTCCTTTTAGGCAGCATGCTGTATGCGTTATGGGTATATTTATTCATGAAGAAACGTAAAGAGTTGGATTATCTAAGGTTTTCGAGAATGGCAGAAAATCAGAATACGCTTTTCCAGCTTATTCAGGGAATGTCGGAAATAAAATTGTACAATGCCGAAAAACAAAAAAGAAACAAGTGGGAAAATATCCAGGAAAAGCTATATCAATTAAGCATAAAAAGCCTAAAACTTAGTCAATATCAAAGTGTTGGTGCACTTTTCTTCGTCCGCACCAAAGATATTCTGATCACCTTCCTAACGGCTTCATTAGTTATCAAAGGAGAATTAACCCTTGGGATGATGCTGGCCATTCAGTTTATTCTTGGACAACTTAATAACCCGGTTGAGCAAATGGTCGGTTTTATACGGGAGGCCCAGGATGCCTTTATCAGCATGGAAAGGCTGGAAGAGATCAACAGTCAAAAAGAGGAGGAAGACCCCAATGCTCCTGGTTTAAAAAAATTGCCAGAATCAAAAAACCTGTCCATCCAATCTATTTCATATCAATATGAAGGCCCCTATTCGCCATGTGTTCTCCAGAACCTTTCGCTTCATATTCCGGCTCAGAAAGTTACAGCAATCGTAGGGTCAAGCGGAAGCGGAAAAACCACCCTTATAAAGCTCCTTTTGGGATTCTATAAACCAACGAAAGGCACAATATTGGTTGGGGATACCATGCTCAACGACATTTCCTGTAGTTTTTGGAGAAGTCAATGTGGATCTGTGATGCAGGATGGGTATATTTTTTCCGATACCATCGCAAATAACATATCAATCGGGGATGATGTTCCAGATGAAGACAGAATGAACCGGGCCTTATTAATTGCAAACCTGAAGGATTTCATTTTAACACTTCCATTAGGGACCCGAACCATGATCGGACAAGATGGTTCGGGCCTCAGTGAAGGTCAAAAACAACGAATTCTGATTGCAAGGGCAGTATACAGGAATCCCGAGTTCCTCTTTTTCGATGAAGCAACAAATGCTTTAGATGCAGGAAATGAAAGGAAAATCATGGACAATCTTCAGGAATTTTTCAAAGGAAAGACTGTTGTGATTGTTGCACATCGGTTAAGCACAGTCCGGCATGCCAACCAAATCGTTGTACTGGAAAAAGGCAGGATTGCAGAACAAGGAACGCATGCTGAACTTACTGTTATGAAAGGAGTTTATTACGAATTGGTAAGGGACCAACTTGAGTTGGGATAGAAACAATAATATGTTATGCTGAAAACAGAATCACTTTCAAAAGTTTTTATGGCAGAGGATATGGAAACCCTGGCATTGAACAAAGTAGATTTTACAGTCAATGAAGGCGAATTCGTTGCCATTATGGGCCCTTCGGGATGTGGAAAATCAACTTTATTGAATATTCTCGGATTATTGGATACACCAACTCAGGGAAATTACTATTTCCAGTCAGAAAATATGGCTGGCTATTCTGAAAACCACAGGGCCAGGATTCGAAAAAACAAAATAGGCTTTATATTTCAGAATTTCAATCTGATTGATGAATTAACCATTTTCGAAAACATTGAACTTCCGTTGGTTTATAATGGAATTGAATCTCGGGAACGAAAAGTAAGAGTTCAGGAGGAATTGGATAAAATGGGAATTCTCCATCGCAAAAACCATTTCCCCATTCAGCTTTCCGGAGGTCAACAACAGCGGGTAGCCATCGCCCGGGCTCTAATAACAAATCCCCAACTCATCTTAGCTGACGAACCTACCGGGAACCTCGATTCTGCAAAAGGAGAGGAAATCATGGAAATGTTGACCACGCTGAACAATGGTGGAACTACCATCGTAATGGTAACCCATTCCAAACGCGATGCTGAATATAGCAGCAGAATTGTAAATCTGTTCGATGGTAAAATTGTAAGTGAAAGAAGATAGTGGCTACAATTTGATCGTAAAAATTGTTTTCTCGCCAGGTACCGAAATGAAATCCAGTGTTCCGCCATGCATTCGGATGATCTGACGCGATAAACTGAGTCCAATTCCCGACCCTTTTTCTTTCGTTGTAAAAAATGGAACAAAAATATTTTCCATGACCACATCTGGTATTCCTTTTCCATTATCCTCCACCTGAATATAGGTGTGCTCCAGGGTTGTGTGGGCAGAAAGTGTGACTTTGGAATTCGGTTTTTCCTGACAGGCTTCGAGTGCATTTTTGACCAGGTTTATCAGTACCTGTTCCAATAATTTCTGATCAGCCTGAACCAGTAAAGAAGGTTGGCATGAAATCACTATTTCTACCTGCTTTTGCTCAAGAAATTCGTCGAACAACATTTTCGTTTCCAGTAATAGTTTTCTGACATTTACCACCTGAAACTGTGGCTTGGGCAATTTATTTACATCCCTGAAATTCCTTACAAAATCCACCAGACCTTTCCCACGTCCTTCAATAATATCCAATCCACGCACTGTTTTATCAATAACTGCAGGAGTTAACTCCTTTGGATCGACTATCTGGCCTGTTTCACGATCTTTAAAAATTCGAGAAATGGTATTAACCAAGGAAATAATCGGAGTAATCGAGTTCATTATTTCATGTGTCAGAACACGAATCAGCTTTTGCCAGGAATCCATCTCTTTCTGATCCAATTCAGCTTTGATATTTTGTAAGGATACAAGATGCAGTAACTTGTCTCCTACCTTAAACTCTCTTTTTTTAACAGATAAAGGAATCAATTCTCCTTGAATCACAACAGAAATCAAATCGCTTCTTTCGGGTTCAAGAGTCTTTAGAAATTCACTTAATCCATCTTTGTAATCATCCAATTTTGTTAGGTTTCTGACGACATAACAATTAAAGATTTTTCGAAATTCGTCATTGATAAATTCCACAGTTCCATTTTGCGTAAAAGAAATCAATCCAACATTGGTTTGGTCTACAATGGTTTTAAAATAGGTATTTCTGATTTCATTCTCAACTCTGATCTTTTCAAGCCGGTCATTGATTCTGGTAAAATATTCCTGTAATTTATCAAATTCACTTCCGGATTTTAAAGAATGTTTTAAGGAAGTAACATCTCCGCTTAGGTAAGCAAGAAAAAAAAGCTCCAGTTTCTGATTTATTTTATTGAGATAGCGGATCAAGGAAACGACTTGAAAAAGAAAGAGGAGCCCCGTAAGAATAATTAGAGAAACATTTGGAAAGAAAAAGATAATCCAGAATAGCAGGAGCGCATTGAGTGCAAGGAGAATTACCCTGATAATAATTCTACGGTAATAAATTTTACAAATCATACTGCTTCATCTTGCGATACATCGTAGGTCTTGATATACCAAGTTCCTTAGCAGCATTTGATAAATTTCCCAAATTTCGCAAAAGTGCATTCCTGATTATGTTCTTTTCATATTCGTTGAAAGAAGCAGGGGCATCCTTAATATTCATTGAAGGAAATGGAATTTTTTTTAAGAATAAATCGTCGGGATGAACTGTTGTCCGGTCAGCAAGGATCACCGCTTTCTCGATTGTATGCTCAAGTTCACGGATATTTCCGGGCCATTGATAATTTTTTAGTGAGAGGACGGCATCGCGATCAAAAAGCATCTGCCCCTTCCCATATTTTACAGAAAATTTGTCAAGAAAATAGCCAGCCATTAATTCGATATCATGCCCCCTTTCCCGTAAAGGAGGAAGGTCAATCTGAATGGTATTGATTCTAAATAGTAAATCCTGGCGAAACAACCCTTCCATGACCATTTTTTCAAGATTTTTATTGGTAGCACAAAGAAGCCTTACATCGATGGGAATTGATTTATTGGAGCCAAGCGGGATAACCTGTCGTTCCTGTAAAACATTAAGAATCTTTGTTTGCATATTCAAAGAAAGGTTCCCTATCTCATCCAGGAAAAGGGTACTTTGATTGGCGGTTTCAAATCTCCCGATGCGGTCTTTTTTTGCATCGGTAAAAGCTCCTTTTTTATGACCAAATAATTCACTTTCAAAAAGAGAAACCGGGATTGTAGACATATCAACAGTTACCATTGGTTTTTTGGCTCTTGCTGAAAGTCTATGAATCTCTCTAGCAATCATTCCTTTCCCCGTACCATTTTCTCCTGTAATCAGAATATTTGCATCGGTTTGTGAGACTTTTTCTACAATATCAAGGACACGCCGTATGGCAGGACATTCGCCAATAAATTCATGAAATTGGTGCTCAAGATCAGCATTTAATTGATCCTGATTCTCTCGGTTTTTTTGAAATTCGATAGTCGACTTACGTAACTTCAGCCCATTATTCAGAGTAGCCAGAAGTTTGTCATTGTCCCACGGCTTCAAGATAAAATCAGTTGCTCCGTTTTTTATCGCTTTTACCGCCAGATCAATGTCTCCGTATGCCGTCATCATAATAACACAAAGGGTGGGATCGATTTTCAATATTTCAGCTAACCAGAATATTCCTTCATTTCCGGTATTGATACCTGCTGTAAAATTCATATCGAGAAGAACCAGATCGTATTGATCTCCCTGTAATGTAGATGGAATCAAATTGGGATTTGAGATGGAAGTAATCAGGGAAAATTCATTTTCAAGAAAAAATTGAAGAGCCTGAAGAATTTCAGGATTATCCTCTACAATTAAAAGCTTACCATTTTTTTGCATGCCAATTATTTATCTATATCTGATGAGGTAAAACGTGTAAACAAATGTAAAATTTATTTACACACGCTGTAACATTTTGTTACACTTTTTACATAAATAATTATCAATAATTTAGTATGTCCCTGATAATGTGCATATTTAGTTTTTGGCTCAATTTTTGCATTTAAGAATGTACTATTCATACTAAAAATGGCAGAACAGACTATCATTGTACATATCAAAGGATATTGGCGTGAACAACACAAACAGGAACTTCCGGAAACAGGAGGAATTATTTTTATTTATGAGGCAATTTACAACTCGATTGATGATACCGCTGACCTATTAAAACTCATCTACATCGATAGTGCAGAAAATATTCGGGAAAAGGTCTTAACTCATGAATTGGCTGACACGTGGATGAAGTTTCTTAATCCCGGAAATGAACTTTGTTTTGCAATTGCAATGACAGAAGAGCAACACCGTGAAAGAATCAAATTGGCATTTATTGCATCCCATTTCCCTCCTGTAAATGGTCTTTCACCAATTTATTTTCCATTTGACACCACAACGCTGATTTCAACAGGTAAGACTGCCTTACTAAGTAGTGTGATTACCGTTCGAAATCATCCCAATTCACTTTTCCCCGCTTCTGGTTTGATCCCAACTTCGAATTGGATTCCCGTAAGATCCGTCCCAGTTCTATAATCAACATAAAAGAACAAAATTAGCTACCGGAGAATAAGCAGGAATAAATTAACGACTACTTTGTACCTGATTTTTTTGTTTGTTCAGAACAATAAATTTTACGACTCCTTGCCAATATCCTATTCCATAAGAAAAATGAATTATAAAATAGGTAATTGGAAGTAAGAAAAGTAGAGATAATCGATGGGAAGAGAAAATTAGTTGAATAGAAAAAAAAATAGAAAACAGAAAATAGGTAGCTAATCCGAATAAAAAGAAAATGTAAATATTTCCTCCTAAAAAAGGAGAGATAAACGTTCCAAAAAGAAATAGAACAAAAAAGAAAGGAGCGAGTTGCCGGATCGTAGTAGGTTTCCCAATTTTTCTGCTGACCAGTGGTTTAAATAGTCCATATTGGTAGAACATTCTGAAAATTCCGGTTAAAGTATTCCTGGGATAATAATCTATTGAAAGGCCAGGAATCAAATAAATTTTCCCTCCTGCTTTAATCAGTCGCGCATTGAATTCATCATCCTGATTGCGTAACAGCGTTTCATCAAACAACCCGATTTTTTCAAATACTGTACGATGGTAACACCCAAAAGTCACGGTATCTACCTCTTTTATTTGTGTACTGCCAATCCGGAACCAGGAATTTCCCATGCCGAAAGGGGAAGATAGGGCGGTAGCAATAGCCAATGATGTGGCAGTAGCGTCAGGAGGAACAGCCCGACAACGTAGGCCTACATTATCTGCATTTAATTGAAGTGAAGCATTAATTAATGTAGAGACATAATTGATCGGATAACGGGCATGTGATCCCATGATGATGATCCATTCTCCATGAGCATGGGTTATTCCCAAATTAAGAGCAAAAGGAACATATTGTTTATCATTTACCAACATTCTAACATGGGGATTTTTTTTTAAAAAACCATTCACGATTGGAATGGTTCCATCGGTACTATTCCCATCAACCACGAAAATTTCCATCTTATCCTGCGGGTAATCCTGCATGTCAAGATCATCTAAAATTTTCCCGATAAATTTTTCTTCGTTCCAACATGGGATAATGATTGAAATAAGTGGTGAATCCATCATGATTATCTTTTGAAAGGAGAGAAACGAATTGCAAAGTAAATAAAAAAAGGCCACCCATAAATAGATGACCTTTTTCTGTTATGTCGGGGTAGCAAGATTCGAACTTGCGACCTCCTGCTCCCAAAGCAGGCGCGATAACCGTGCTACGCTATACCCCGAAAAATAGTAACATTTAGAGATGCAAAGATAAGAATTATTTCTAACTTTTTATTCTTTATTCTTCCTTGATATTGCGGAGAAGGGGGGATTCGAACCCCCGGTACAGTTTCCCGTACGACAGTTTAGCAAACTGTTGGTTTCAGCCACTCACCCACCTCTCCAAGAACTTATAAAAACCCATATTAGATATTAAAAATCATCAACAGGTTTTTCTAAAAGGCCTGCAAAAATATGAATTCTTACGGGTTAAACAAAATTATTTTCATTTACCAGAATTTGCGGGAAGTACATGAGTTTTTTATAAATTTGGAAACAGTTTTTAAACATAGATTCCCTATTAAACTAACCGACATGAACGAAAAAACTTTTGCAGAGAAAATCTTTGGTGCAAAGAGAGGAAGTATTGTCTTTGCCAAGCCGAATTTAATATTATCGCATGATAACACTTCAAGCATTTACAGCACCTTTAAAAAAATGGGAGGAGTTTCACTTTCAAATCCCGATGCGTTACTTATCACGTTGGATCACAATGCCCCTCCTACCAATTCGAAATTGGCCAACGATTATCAAACCATCCGTGATTTTGTTGAGAAATTCAAAATCTCAAAATTCCATGATGTTGGTGATGGAATTTGCCACCAGTTGATGTCTCATTATGCCAAACCAAAAATGATTATTGTGGGGAGCGACAGTCATACCAGTACAGCTGGTGCATTTAATGCATTTGCCGCAGGAATTGACCGGACTGAGACAGCAGGCCTTTGGAAACAAGGTGAGACCTGGTTCCGGGTTCCCGAATCTATTAAAATCACCCTCACTGGTAAACTTTCCCAGGGCGTTTATGCAAAAGACCTCGCACTTTGGATCATCGGAATGATCGGATCAAGCGGAGCAGATTATATGTCGATTGAATATCATGGAAACGGGGTAAAAACATTAACTATTTCCGATAGGATGGTTTTATCCAATCTGGCTTCCGAAATGGGTGCAAAAAATGCAGTTTTTCCTGCTGATGAAGTGTTGGAAGCTCACTTAGGAAAAAAACTGGATGGGCTATGGGCAGATGATGATGCAATCTATCTAAAAGAGATCAACATCGACCTAAATGAAGTGTTTCCTGTGGTTGCGGCACCACATCATGTGGACAATGTGAAGGCTGTTGCCGAGGTTGCCGGGGTGAAAATTCAACAAGCTTTGATTGGCACCTGTACCAACGGACGACTTCAGGACTTAAGAGAAGCAGCTGCCGTATTGAAGGGAAATAAAATTCCAAAGTATATGCAGCTCCAAATCATTCCTGCCTCTAAAGATATATATATGCAAGCAATGAAAGAAGGCCTGATCGAAATTTTTATGAATGCTGGTGCCAATGTATTAGCAGCATCCTGTGGACCATGCCTTGGAACGGGTCAGGGAATTCCCGCAGATGGTGTGAATGTAATATCAACAGCCAACCGGAACTTTAAAGGACGAATGGGAAACAGCGCTTCCAATGTTTACCTTGCTTCCCCTTCTACTGTCGCGATTTCTGCGCTCAAAGGAATGATTGCAGACCCAAGAGCAATTAAAACAGACGATAAATTTCCTTATCATGCGCCACAAAGCGCAACCGTCGATATCAAAGAAGGTGATGACCGGTATTTAAATCAGGTTTGGAATTATGCAGACGTGGATAACCTGAATACGGATCAAATGTTTTCCGGAAAACTTACTTATGAAGTCCAAAGTTCGGAACCGGAAAAAATCATGCCCCATCTTTTCAAGGGATTTGACAACAGCTTTGCTGAACGGGTTAAACCTGGCGATATCCTGGTAGCTGGTTCTAATTTTGGTTGTGGAAGTTCACGGGAACATCCCTCCGTTGGCCTTTCGTATGCTGGCATTAAAGCAGTAATCTGCAAATCGGTAAATCGCATTTTCTATCGCTCCGCTGTGAACCAGGGACTCCCTATTATTTTAGTACCGGAAGCAGTTGATGCATTTAAAAAAGGTGAACAGGTGGCTGTTGATTTTGAAAAAGGAGTGGTTGCGATTGGAGAAAAAAAGTTCTCCTTTTCTCCTTTGCCTGTAAAATTAATGGAAATCTTCCAAGCTAAAGGATTAGTCAATTACGTAAAGAACAAATGAAGAAAATTGCAAAGTCCTTTCTTTTTGTTCTAATTTCTTTGTGCATAGTTTTAATATTACGTTCTGTCTTTCCAAAAAACTCGGGATTTCTTTGGCTTTTTTTTGCTCTCCTGTTATTAGATGCCTACCTCTGGCAGTCTTTACAATCCGGAATACAAAAACAAAAGAAATGGAAACGGGTATCTATTATTATTTTGTATTGGTTCCCTCTTGGGTGTATTTTCGCACTTATGGCTATTGGGGTTGTTATTCCTTTTTTGGATTGGTATCAGCCCATCAGAACATATACAACGAGTTTTATTTTAATCATCTTTCTTTCAAAACTGTTTCCCATTCTTTCCCTGCTTTGTGCTGAATTGATCAGGGGTATTAAATATGGCTTTGAACTCTGTTTTTCTAAGCAAGACAAGCAGACTCTCCAAGTTAAAAGAAACCGACCATTACTTATTTCAGGTTGGATACTCGGCGGTATTTTTTTTCTTGTTATGTTGTATGGAACATTTTCCGGTCCATATAGATTCACTATTCAGAAGCAAACCATAGAAATCCCTAATTTACCTCCTTCTTTTGATGGATTTCGGATTGTCCAGTTCTCCGATGTCCATCTTGGTAGTTGGGTATCGAAAAAAGAGTTGAGACGCGCTATTCAGATAATGAATTCTCTTCATCCTGACGTTATCTTTTTTACCGGTGATATGTTCAACTTTTCCACATCTGATGGAATTGGTTTCGAGCAAATTCTCATGGAACTCAGGTCTTCTCTTGGTATTTATGCCATTTTAGGAAATCACGACTATGGTGATTATACTACATGGTCATCTGCGGAAGCAAAATCAAATAATTTGAAAGCAGCGAAGCAATACTATCATAACCTCGGATGGAAACTATTACTAAATTCTCATGATATAATAAAAAAAGGAGACGACAGCATTGCTATCCTTGGAGTCGAAAATTGGGGTGCAACTCAACGTTTTCAGCGTTTAGGAGATGTTGATAAAGCCCAAAAAGGGTTGAGCAGCATCGATGTTCAACTTTTATTATCACACGACCCCAGTCATTGGGATAGCATTATCAGTCAATACGATCCTTCAATCAAAATCACATTTTCCGGTCATACCCATGGAGGACAAATTGGCATCGACTGGTTTCATTTTCATTGGAGTCCGATAAATCATCTTTATCGGCATTGGTGTGGTTTATACACGAATACGAAATGGCATGAACCTCAATATCTTTATGTAAATCAGGGACTTGGATGTATTGGTTATGCTGGAAGAATTGGGATTCTTCCAGAAATTACTTTGATCACTTTAAAAAGACATTAACCTTACTACACAAACTAATATGGCACTGAATGATCGAATAGAAGCAGCCACTCATTTTGATGATATAGCATTGAAACGGACCATGACACTGCTTGAAATTTCCCGGATTGATCCTACCGACCAAACACTTGCCTTCCAGGAGATCACAAAAAAAGCCAGCATGTTATTAAATGTTGAACGGGTCAGCATCTGGCTTTATAATCAGGACAATTCACTTATTCAGTGTAAAAATCTATATATCCTCAACACGAATACACATACCGATGGGGAAATTTTTACCGTTAACGAATTTCAGCAATATTTTCAAACTCTCGAAGAAAGCAGATGTCTTTCAATTCCTGATGCTCAAAATCATCCTTTGGCATCAACGTTCAATGAAAAATATTTCATTCCACATCAAATTTATTCTCTTCTTGATATTCCAATTTTATCTGAGGGCAGACTGACTGGTGTTTTCAGCTTTGAAAGTACGCAAAAAATTAGAAATTGGACTGTTCAGGAGCAGGATTTTGGATCTTCCATAGCAGAAATTATAGCCACCCATTTGCAGGTTCACCAGCGGAGGCAAGTTGAAAAAGCACTGATTCTTTCCGAGGAAAAATACCGAAAAATCATCGACAATTCAATCATAGCCATATACCGGACAAGCATTTCCGGAAAATTACTTTTTTTTAACCAGGCTATGATTGAATTGTTCGAATTTGAAAACCCGGAAGAAGCGCTGGCATTCCCTGTTGAAAACATGTACAATAATCAGGAAGACAGGGAAAATTTTCTTCAGCAAATTCTCTCGAATCGCCTTTTAAAGAATTATGATCTTCAACTCAGATCAAAAAAGGGAAATATAAAGTCTGTTATCATCAATGCCTATATGGAAGAAGATACAATTCTGGGGATGGTAATGGATATTACAAAACGGAAAAAATACGAAGAAGAGATCAAGGCAGCCCAGATTAAAGCAGAAGAGTCGGATCGGTTTAAAACATCGCTGATGGCTAATATGAGTCATGAGTTTCGAACACCCATGAATGCCATTTTAGGTTTTTCAGATCTGATCGCTAAGGAGTCACAAGATCCCGACCTTGTTTTCTTTGCGCGTAAAATACATCTC
Organism: Bacteroidales bacterium; assembly: GCA_023231005.1. Classification (GTDB taxonomy): domain Bacteria; phylum Bacteroidota; class Bacteroidia; order Bacteroidales; family FEN-979; genus CAIVAT01. The sequence continues at coordinate 116,738 of JALNWG010000008.1, forward strand.
TCAGGGCGGCGTTTAATGGCAACACTCAAAGCGATTCTTGATCTGGCAGATTTACAATCAACTCAATCAAAAATCAAGATTAGCGATATTGATCTTCAAACTTTAATCGCCGAAACCATCCATCCGTTTTCTCAAATAGCCAGTGAGAAAAACCTATATATTATTACGGAGTTTAAAGACAGCTTGTTCGCCAGAGCTGACGAGAATTTATTACAGGTTATCCTTTATAACATAGTAGATAATTCGATCAAATTCACCTCGAAAGGAGGAGTTACAATAGAAACCGATATTCAGGAGGCAGACAATCAATCCTGGGTAGTTATCCGGGTCAAGGATACGGGAATTGGAATTCCCAGAGAACAATTCGACTTTATTTTTCATGAATTTCGTCAGCTCAGCGAAGGATATAACAGAAGTTATGAAGGTACAGGATTGGGCCTGACCATTGCTCTCAGGATGGTGGAAATGATCAAAGGAAAAATTACGGTTGAGAGTGAGGTAGGTTTGGGATCTATTTTTACAATCTGGTTACCCGCAATTAATAAGACAAATAACCAATCAAAGCGCCCCAAACAAAAACCGTCAGAAGACGTTCCATCATACACATTCCAGATTCACCAGCATCAGGATTTGCGCTGGATTTTGATAGTAGAAGACAATGATGATAATGCAGAAATTATCAAACTTTATCTAAAAGGAAAGTTTTTTACAGAAAGGGCTACGGATGCTAATACAGCAATACAAATGGCATCAGAAAAACAGTTTTCCGGGATTTTGATGGATATTAACCTGGGACCGGGGATGGATGGAATGAAGGCAACATCAAAAATACGACAATTACCAAATTACAAACATACTCCGATAATTGCTATCACCGGATATACCATGACTGGTGACCGGGAAAAACTATTGGATGGAGGATGTAGTCATTATCTTGGAAAACCATTTAGTCAACAAGACCTACTTGGTTTGATGACTGAAATATTCGATAAAAATTCTAAATAATTCACAAAAGATGGACCACATGTTACCCGCACAAGAGTTAATGGTTTTAAACACCATTATCAACAATATTCCTGCGATGGTCTTTTATAAAAATCTGGATGGTGACTATATTGCTGCCAACGAGATGTTTTGCCACCAGCTTAAAACGAATCCAAAAAATATAATCGGGAAAACGGATTTCGATTTTTATCCACCCGAACGTGCTAAAAATTATTACGAAAACGACCAGAAAGTCATTAATTCGAAGACTGCCATAGAAGGATTTGAGGAAGAGATCAATATTGATGGCCAGATTAAAATTTTCAGCACAACCAAAGTACTCCTTAAAGACCAGGAGGGAAAACCTTACGGTATTATTGGTTTAGCTTACGATGTTACAGAAAGTCGCCATACTGAACACGATTTGCTGGAAAGTCGTACCCGTTATAAATACATGTATGACATGTTCCGGATGATGGCAGATAACATGCCCGATCTTTTATGGGCAAAGGATCTTAGGAAAAGATATTTATTTGTGAATAAAGCGATTTGTGAGAAAATACTGAATGCCAAAGATGTAGATGAACCAATCGGAAAAACAGATCTTTTTTTTGCTGAAAGAGAACTCAACGCCCATCCTGATAATCCTGATTGGAAAAGTTTTGCGGAAACTTTTAATGATTCGGATGACCTCACAATGCAGGAGAAAGCTCCTGGACGATTTGAAGAATTTGCTAATGCTAAAGGTCAGTTCATATATCTTGACGTTCAAAAATCTCCCATTCTTGATGAAGATGGGAATATGATCGGTACAGTTGGAAGTGGTAGAGATATTACGAAGCAAAAATTGATGGAGCAGGAATTTCAGGCACTTAATCAAAGAAATCGAGCCATCATCGAAGCTTTACCTGACCTTATGTTTCTGTTTGATGATCAAGGATATTTTCTTGAATGTTATGTTTCTAACCTAAAAGACCTCCTTGCACAACCAGACGAAATTATCGGAAAAAATGTCAGTGATTTTTTCAATCCTTTAGTCTCTTTAAAAACCAGGGAGATGATCAACAGGTGTCTCCAAACTCAAACCATTCAGACCTTTGAGTATGAGATCATAATCAAAGATGTTATCTTATATTATGAAGCCCGGTTAATTAAAGTTGACGAGAACAAAGTCCTTAGTATTTCAAGAAATATTACGGAACGAAAAAATCTACAACTTGAATTGATTGAAGCGAAGGACCATGCTGAAGAATCCTCACGACTGAAATCAACACTTTTAAATAATATGAGCCATGAATTACGAACTCCTTTAAATGGGATACTGGGATTTTCGGAAATTATGGAACATGAATTAAAAGATCCTGAATATATTGAAATGGCAAGCCACATCAATAATTCCGGAAAACGGTTGATGCGAACCCTCGATTCAATCATGCAGTTGTCACAACTTGAATCGGGTGTGAAAGCCCTACACTATGTAAAATTTGACGCTGCCAAACATTTACAAACACTGCTCGAAACATACATACAACAAGCACGGCATAAGGGGCTGTTTATGGAAGTTCGAAATATTTCGGCAGGAATTGGGTACCTCGATCTATTTTTCTTTACTCAAGCCATCTCAAATATTCTTGACAATGCCCTCAAATTTACTAAGGAGGGAGGCGTTACATTTGAAGTGCAAGAAATAATGCGTCAAAATGTCCGGTGGCTTGAGTTTCATATTGAAGACACTGGGATTGGAATTTCCGAAACTCATTTGAAACTGATATTCGAAGAATTCAGACAGGCTAGTGAAGGACAAAACCGCAGTTTCGAGGGGACAGGACTTGGATTAACCGTAGCAAAAAAAATGATCCTGCTTTTAGGGGGAGAAATTGAGGTGCAAAGTAAAATTGGCAAAGGTTCATCTTTTACAATTTTTATTCCCTTCCCCGAACATAAGGAAACCGTGGTCCTTCCCTCTTCTGAAAGACAAGGAGATTCATCCAAAAAAAAGCCTTTTGAATTATCTGCAATTGAGCAAAGGAATATATTATTAGTTGAAGATAATGAAGTCAATAGCCAACTCACTACTGCCTATCTAAAAAACAAGTACAATGTTGATTGGGCTCTGGATGGCCCTATCGCTATTGAAAAACTACACTATAAAACCTATGATGCCATTTTAATGGATATAAATTTAGGACCTGGCGGAATGGACGGCCTTCAGGCGGCCCAACTGATCAGAAAAATAAAAGGTTGTGAAAACATTCCCATTATCGCACTTACCGGATATACTATGTTTGGAGACCGGGAACGACTGGTTGCCGGAGGATGTAGTGATTATCTTCCAAAACCATTTACCAAAGCAGATATTCTTGGACTTTTAGAAAAAATTCTTGCCCAATAAAGCATCTGGTTACTTTGCTCTTGAAACCTGAATAAAGGACACTTCAATATCTCCCCCTTGCGGATAAAGACTTATCCAGTTGTTATCTTCACGGTACCAAAGATCCTGATCTTTCACACTCACGAGCCGTTCACTTATTTTCCCGTCGAAACTAAGGTTACGGATTACTACCCCACCGTTGGGTTGTTTATCTTTTCCGTAGCGCATCAAAACATTGAATGATTTGTTTGATAGATTTTTAATTTTCAGATATACAAAATTATTCTTACGAGAGGCCATATTTACCGGAAGAAAAGGAAATTGCTTTTCTGATCCCGTAGTGATGATGACTGGTGATTTCAGTACATCAGCAATGGCATTTTCAGCGATGGTCCGACGGATCTTTGCAATCATTTCCCGAGGATAATTCTCCATCGGAAGAAAATTTATGGCTTCCGTGTATGAATCAACTGCTTTATCGAACTCAAAAGAATTAAAAAACCGATCCGCATCAGCTATTGCTTTGTCATATAAAGATTTATTGGCACGATATAAGGAATCTACACGTGATGAAATCAATGCAATTTTTTCTTTCGGGTAAGATTCTGAAGGAAACAGACCCAACGCTTGTTGATAGGCTTCTTTTGATTTTGCATACTCTTTGACATTAAGAGCATTGTCCCCACTTGAAATTAAATTTTCATATAATTTTCTTTTTCCAAGAAGTAACTCAAGTGCTTTGTTAATTTCTTCTATTTTTTCCTTAGGATAGGTTACTTCTGGTTTTAAATTTATTGCATTTTGATATTCAGTCCTTGCTTCTTCATATTTTTTCTGAAGCAACATTTGGTCTCCATTGGCTATTGCAGTTTTATAAGCATCCTCCTTCGCTTTAATTTCAGCAAGAATGCTATTTATCCAGTCAATTCTATCTTTCGGATACTGTTCTTCCGGCTTGAGATTCCCAGCATTGGTATATTCCGTTTTTGCCAGATCGTACGACTTCGATGCAAGCAATTGATCGGCTTTGGTTATCGAAGCCAGGTATTTTTCTTGAATGGATTTTTGCCTCGCAATTTCAGTCAACAATGTATTGATTTCTGAAACCTTATCTTTTGGATATTGTTCTTCTGGTTTTATGCCCGAGGCTGCCTCATAACCAGTCTTTGCCATCTCATACGATTTTTCATTGAACAATTTATCAGCAGCTGCAATCGCCTTCGAATATTGTTCTTCCTTCGCTTTGACCTGAGCCAATAAACCAAGAGCTTTGTCAATTTCAGACAAACGGGCAGTGGAAATTGGATCGGCAGGTTTCAAAGCAAGCGCTTTCTTATATTCCTGCTTGGCCATCTCATACGACTTTTCCAGAAAGAGTTTATCGGCATTGGCCAACATCTGCGCATAATTATCGTCAAAGGC